>CADAZN010000056.1 GCA_902792435.1 uncultured Bacteroidales bacterium | reverse complement strand
TATTGATGTTGTGCTGTTGCTTTTTACTGAAAGCTGCTACTAACGACTCATAAATCTACCCTTAATCGTGTATTGGATGATAGTTGCGGATTTTAGGTTATTAATAAACTCTGCTGCACCAAGTAGTTTTTTGATATATGGTTTAGAGGCTGGTTCTTTTGCAATAAAATCACTATAATCTTGAGCCTCAATAATAAGGTTGCCACCATCGGCGGGCCTGTTGCCAGTAATCATATTAGTGACTTCACATAAAGGCTTATTTCTGCTTTCAATAAACACCTCTGGTGCTTCAATCAAATAAGGATTGATGATTTGTGCTTCTTTCTTCTTATCGTTATCAAAAATGAACTTTTTTGTGTTCAACACATTGCTAAAGCCAACTATGACGCAATGCACGTGAGCCTTATCGCTTGCTTCGCTATCCCAACGGAAGGTGCGGTAGGCAAAATCAATGTGGATATCGAAAAGTTCCTTTAAGGGTTTCCAAATAAATGCAACTTGTTCTCCTTGAGTAATGCTGTTGGTGGAAACCAGTGCGGCTCTAATTTTAGTGCCAAGCATCAATTTGGATGCTTTATAGTACCATCCAGCTACATAATCAATCTTGCCAGCGGTCTTGAATGGCTTTCCATTTTTGTCAACAAAAACGCTCAAAATATCTTCTTTCTGAGCTTTGCTTTGGTTTGAATACCCAATAAACGGCGGGTTGCCTATAATATAGTTCAGCTTGTCTTTTGGCACAACCGTTTCCCAGTCTATGCGCAGAGCGTTGCCCTCATGGATGTTGGCATTAGCTTTCAGTGGAAGGAAGTCGATATCGTGCTTGATAATCTGCTCGGTCTCGGCAAGCATCTGCGACTCGCTGATCCACAGTGCAGTTGTAGCAACGGTTACGGCAAAGTCGTTAATCTCGATGCCATAGAACTGGTTGATATTCACCTTGATGGGCGAAAACTCCTCGAAACCGATAAACGCCTGACCATGAGTCATGGCACGCACCACACGGTTCTCAAGTCGGCGCAATGACAGATATGTCTCGGTCAAGAAATTGCCCGAACCGCAGGCAGGGTCTAAAAAAGTCAGGCTTGCAAGTTTATCTTGATAGTCGCTAAGCAGTTTTTGACGCTTTTTCTCAACTTTCTCCTCAAGTATGTCCTCAAGCTCCAGTTTCAGGTCATCGAGGAACAAGGGGTCGATTACCTTGTGGATGTTCTCGATGCTGGTATAGTGCATACCACCGCTGCGGCGAGTCTCGGGGTTGAGAGTACTCTCAAACATCGCGCCGAAAATCGTCGGACTTATCTCGCTCCAGTCAAAATCGAGCGATGCTTTCTGCAACAGCAGTTCGCGCAGCTCGGGAGTGAACTGAGGAATATCGATATACTCGGCAAACACGCCCTTGGCATAGGGGAACGCTTTGAGGTCGTCACGCAAGAACTTGCTGCGCTCCTCAATGGGAGTGTTCAGTGCCTCAAAGAGCTGGAGCAGCGCAATGCGCATCATCTCGGTGTCATGCTTTACAAGGTAGTCGTGGAACTGGTCTCTTGTAAATATTCCTGCATCCTCGGCATAGAGGCAGAACACCAATCTCACACAAAGGATATTGAGCTGCTGCAGTGTCTCAGGGTCACGGTCGCCATACTGCTCGAGCATGGCATCATATATGGCACCAATTATTTCGCCAGCCTTCATCGACACCTCCTCCTCACGAGAGATGTGCTCGCTTTTCATGTCAACAAGGAACTGAAGGCGATAATATTCTTTCTCTAGGTTTTCAAGCAGTATCTGCTCAGGCTCGCCATTGGGCTGCTCCATGTCATAGACAAGGAACTCACGGAAGTTGCTCACCACCACCCATCTGGGATGCTCGCTGCGAGGCAGACCAATTATGTAACGTTGGGCCTGCTGATAAGGAGTGAGCATTGTTCCGTCGCTCTGTTTAATGGGCTTCCTGAGGTCTTTCTCGATGCTCTTTTGCTCAATCAGCACCTCAGTGCTACGGATGCGTCCATCAATGAATGCCGTGTGGTCAAGATGCACCTGGTCTTCGAACTTTATAAAGTCAGCGACATGTTCCACTCCGTACACCTCACTTAAGAGCTGCATCCAGAATGGTTGGCTTTCGCCTTTCTCATAGCCTCGCCCAGCCCACTTTTCAGCAAACTCACGCGCTGCATTCCTCTGCTGTTTATCGGTCATAGTTATGTTTATGGTTTAATGCCACAAAGATAATGCTTTTTTATGATATATGGAAGATTAGATTTTATTGAATGAAAAAAGGCGCGAACCCAATACATCTAACTTGTTGGCCTCAGTCAACCGTCAGCTTGTAAAAAAAGAGGTAGATTTGCTTGAAAATTTTGTGGTCGAAATTTTCGACCGCAAATATGCAACTTCCTTTGGAGTAAGTTCAAACATTTACTCTTTAGGGAACTTGTTAGGGTTGTTGCGAACAGGTTCATTAATGCGTTTAGCCTCTACGCCGTAAAGAGCGGCCACATCAGCATCAATTATGACTGGTTGCTTTTTTATGATATATGGAAGATTAGATTTTATTGAATGAAAAAAGGCGCGAACCCAACACATCACATTTGACGGTATTAGGAAGAACCGAAGCTGACGATGCATTTGAGGTTCGCGCCGATATGACGAGAACCACTA
>CADAZN010000055.1 GCA_902792435.1 uncultured Bacteroidales bacterium | reverse complement strand
CACGGCTTCAACGTCGGCAAACTTGCGATAGTCGCAGTCTACAGCCTCAAACTCTGAACCCACAAGCCACACTTGATCAAATTGACAACTCTTGAGTTTATTGACCGCTGCCACGTGCTCGTCATGGCTGCTCTCTCCTAGTTCGCGCATATCACCCAGAATCGCCATCTTTGGCCCAACTTGCATAAGCGCGAAGTTGTCGATAGCTGCCGCCATCGAAGTTGGGTTGGCGTTATAGGCATCAACCCCATAGAACAAACCAACTGTCACTGCCGCCAACACATTGTCGATGTTGTAGCTACCAATGAGGTGTGTTGCCACTTGATGCCACTCTTCACCACCAGCTCTCCATCGCAGCCTTAGGAATGGGTCGCACGCTACCACTTCGCCTATCACTCGTTGCCCCTGATTCTCGGCACCCTGGCAATACTGAACTGGGTGCACATTGGCAGGTAATATATTCATCAACAATTCGTTGGCTGCGTTGATAAAGATAACGCTATCATCACGAGTGGCAAGGTTGTCATAAAGCTCACCCTTGGTTTTTACCACCCCTTCAAGCGAGCCAAAGCCCTGCAGGTGTGCCTTGCCAACGTTAGTAATGAGTCCACTAGTGGGTTCGGCAGTCTCGGCTAGAGTCTTGATATCGCCTGGATGACTGGCACCCATCTCAACAACAGCAATTTCATGCTCGGGCGATAGTCGCAACAGCGTTTTGGGCACACCCACGTCGTTGTTGAAGTTTCCCTCGGTTGCCATCACGTTATATTTTTGAGCCAACACAGTGCGTACCAGTTCCTTGGTAGTGGTCTTGCCGTTGGTGCCAGTGATACCCACCACAGGAATAGAGAACTGGCGACGATGCTCACGCGCCAAGTCTTTGAAAGCCTGCAGCGAGTCAGGGACAAGCATCATGTTTTTTCCCTCAATGGGTTGCTCGAGAAATTGGTTGTAGACTTGCTCATCATCGACAACGGCAAGTGCAGAGCCCTTCTCTAGAGCCTGAATAGCAAACTTGTTACCATCGAACGACTCGCCTTTTAGAGCGATAAAGATGCTGCCCTCGGGGCAATCACGGCTGTCGGTAGTAACTACCGAATGCTGCTTGTAGAAAGCATATAATTCTTGAATGTTCATAATCAAAAGAATATTATGTTTTGGCAAAATTACATATTATAGTTGGATTATAACTCCTTTTCATCTAAAAAAAGAAGTTAGATTATTCAAAAATGCAATGATTCGTTCCACGCCCTGTTTGATAATTTTTGGCATAGTTTTTGTATTTGTTGCAAGTGTTCACTAACTTTGCAAAACAAAACAGACAGAGACATATCTTTTATGGCTAACAATCTTCATTATACAGGCCTAAACCACCAACAGGTTGAATCGAGCAGGAAGCAGCATGGTAGCAATGTGCTCACACCCGTCGAGAAAGATCCCTGGTGGAAGAAACTATTAGAGAAATTCCTTGATCCACTCATCATCATCCTTCTTGTAGCAGGAGTGATGTCGATAGGTATATCGTTCTATGAGTACTATGGCCTGCACAAGGGGCCTGTGGTTTTTTATGAGCCAATAGGCATTTTTATCGCCATTGCGCTAGCCACAGGCTTGGCTTTTGTGTTTGAATATAAAGCCGAGAAGGAATTTCAGATACTAAACAAAGTCAATGACGACGAGCCCGTTCAGGTTATAAGAGATGGCAAAGTACAACACGTGCCTCGTCGTGACGTGGTGGTTGACGACATTGTGATGCTCAACACGGGCGAAGAGGTGCCTGCCGATGCCACATTACTTGAAGCGCACTCCTTGCTGCTCGACGAGTCGACACTCACAGGCGAGCCACAATGCAGCAAAACCGCCGACGAGTCACAACTCGACCCTCAAGCCACCTATCCCAGCAACCAGGTGCTAAAGGGCACCAAGGTGATGGAGGGACATGGTGTAGCTCAGGTGACTGCTGTGGGCGACAGCACCGAGAACGGCAAGGTGATGGAAAGCGCGCAAATCGACTCCAGCGTCAAAACCCCTCTCAACGAACAGCTCGATAAGCTAGGCCTTTTTATCTCCAAGATGAGCTATCTTATTGGCTTGCTGGTAATAGTGGGCAGGATAGTGGCTTATTTCATTTATAATCCTGATGCAGCATTAAATATTGATTTTGTAACTTATCTGTTGCAAACCATCATGATGGCCGTCACGCTTGTGGTGGTGGCTGTACCCGAAGGCTTGCCAATGGCGGTGACACTGAGCCTGGCCTATAGCATGCGTCGCATGCTCAAGACCAACAACCTTGTGCGTCGCATGCACGCCTGCGAGACTATGGGCGCTGCGACAGTGATATGCACCGACAAAACCGGAACACTCACGCAAAATCAGATGCATGTAAACCATGCGTGCTTCTATGGCATGAGTGGCGGTTGGCTTTATGACGAAGAACAGTCGGCAATAGTGAGCGAGAGCATAGCTATGAACTCAACCGCTCACCTCTCGACCGATGAATCGACAGCTCGCACCGAGGTACTGGGCAATCCTACCGAGGGTGCACTCTTGCTTTGGCTCAAGAGCCAGGGTGTGGACTATGAAGACGTGCGCAACACCTGCGAGGTGCTTGCCGATGTGCCCTTCGACACCCAGCGCAAATATATGGCGACAGTCGTTCACAGTGAGGTGCTCGATAAGGACATATTATATGTGAAGGGGGCACCCGAGATTGTCTTCGCCATGTGCGACAATTCAAGCTATGAAATCGACAAAGGAACACTGCGCGATGAGCTGCTATCATTCCAGAGCAAAGCGATGCGCACATTGGGATTCGCCTATAAGATTCTATCGCCCGGTGAACAGCCAATCGAAGGCAACAAAGTGAATACTAAAGGGATGTCGTTCCTAGGATATGTAGCTATCTCCGACCCTGTGCGTGACGACGTGCCCGCTGCTATCAAAGATTGCCTGAGAGCAGGTATTGACGTGAAGATTATCACTGGCGACAACTCAGCCACGGCACGCGAAGTGGGCCGACAGATAGGACTATGGAAAGATGATGATAGCGAACGCAACATAGCCACAGGTCCCGAAATCGAGGCTATGAGCGACGAGGAACTCGAGGCCCGTGTAATGGACCTGAAAATCATAGCACGCTCGCGTCCACATGACAAAAAACGCATTGTCGAAGCTCTGCAAC
Organism: uncultured Bacteroidales bacterium; assembly: GCA_902792435.1. Lineage (GTDB taxonomy): Bacteria > Bacteroidota > Bacteroidia > Bacteroidales > Muribaculaceae > Sodaliphilus. Next base: position 523 of record CADAZN010000055.1, on the reverse strand, counting down.
GCTGCAACCAAGTGGTGGCTGTGACCGGCGACGGCACCAACGACGCCCCGGCTCTCAAGGCAGCTCATGTGGGACTTTCAATGGGCGACGGCACCAGTGTGGCCAAGGAAGCGAGCGACATCACTATTATCGACAACTCGTTTGCGAGCATTGGCAATGCAGTGATGTGGGGCCGTTCGCTCTACCGCAACATCCAGCGATTCCTGCTATTCCAGCTCACTGTCAATGTAGTGGCGTGCCTCGTTGTGCTTGCTGGTGCGTTCATGGACACTGATGCTCCACTTACAGTAACCCAAATGCTGTGGGTGAACCTTATTATGGACACCTTTGCCGCAATGGCGCTATCGTCGCTTCCTCCTAACAAGAGCTTGATGCGCCAGAAACCTCGCGACCGACACGCCTTTATCATCGACAACCACATGGCGTCGCGCATCTTGTGGACCGGATTGTTATTCAGTGCCATATTGATAGGGCTCTTCTATGTTATCAAGCATTGCGACATGAGAAATATCAATTCATTAAG
>CADAZN010000054.1 GCA_902792435.1 uncultured Bacteroidales bacterium | reverse complement strand
CAAAACTCCAGTCAACCTTTTCTGCGAAGATGACAACTATTTTAGTGTTATTGTAAACTTAACAGCTCTAATATTGTCAACCTTTTTTAGGATTAGTCAGGAGTTTTCAACAGATCCAGGATTATCACACTCCCCCCTACCCCCCTCTATCTTAGAGGGGGAATTGCAATGATTTATTCTTTTTTGATACACCTACTACTAACGAGCCGATGGCTCGCAATGCAGTTCAACACCCAAGATTTAAGTCTCCATCCTTCCCATTAGTTGAAATCCTTTTCATAAATTTGCTATTTTGTAAAAGATGTTTTATCTTTGCCCTTTAATAATTCAACATTAACACAAAATATATCAAAATTCTTATTTTTATTAACTTCTGATGGCAAGTGCCAACACCTACACACTTAGTCAGCTCGCCGAGCTGGTTCCAGCTCTTGAGGACGGCACCGGCGTTGCTGTGGTAGACGGTGCATATGTTATCAATCTGCCTGCATCACTGCCCGAAGGCGTTAGTGGTCTGGGCTATGACAACGACAACATCGTGCTCACCAAGAACTACTTCACCATCAATGGCGACCTGATTATCAGCGAAGGCGAGACCCTGCTCTTTGGTGGCTCATCTACTATGGAAGTTAATGGTAACCTCACAATCACTAATGCTACCATTGGTGCTGCCCCTGGTTCGGAAGGCACTGCCAAGGGCTTCCGCATTTACAAAGAAGGCATGTCGGCAACCATCACCAATAGTACCTTCAACTATGTGGGTATTAATTATGGCAACGGTACCGAAGAAGGTTGCCTTACTGCCACTAATTGCATCTTCAACAACCACAACAGCAAGGGCGGCAATGCCGTTATCAACTTCACATCTCTGAGTAAGGGCAACTTGGTTCAGGATTGCGTGTTTGAAAATCCCACTCTTTCGTCGGTAGCAAGTGGTGCCAATGTAGCTTGTGGTATTACCATCAAGGACAACATTATCAACAAGCCCACTGCCAGCAACCGTCTGTATCCAGGCATCAACATGAGCGCTACAGGTCCTTATGACATCGTTATCGACGGCAATGAGGTACACGGTGCCGCCGCCGAGACTCGCTCTGGTGGTATCGCTTTGTCTTGCCTGCTCGGAAATCCTCCCACAGGCATTCTTTATGTTACCAACAACTTCGTTGAGGACTGCTCTTATGGCATCACCCTCACAGGTCCAGGCAACGTGTTAATGACTGACAACACAGTACTCAACAACAAGTATATCGCAAACCCAAACAATGGCGGCAGCGGTCTTAACATTACCTGCAACTCAACTGGCGAAGGCATAATAGCCATGGCCTACATGCGTCGCAACCACATCGAGGGCAACTTGTGGGGCGTAACTGTTATTGGCAACGTCTTCATAGATGCTGGCAGTATTGATATTTATGATGACAAAGAAGATTTATTCAGCCCAGGTTTAAACGTGTTTGTAAACAACGGCAATGGCGACCCATTCGTGCAGTATGATTGGTATAACAACACAGCTAACACCTCTTATGCTCAAGGCAACACTTGGAGCGTAGAGGTACAAGATGCCGAGCATATCGCCGAGGTGATTGTCGACAAAGCCGACAACCCATCGTTAGGAGAGGTTATCTACATGCCAGCAGGCTCACAGACTGCCATCAACACCATCAATGTTGACAACAATGGTAGCACTCAGCGCTACAACATTTTGGGTCAACCCGTTGACAGCAACTATCGTGGTATCGTAATCGAGAAGGGCAAGAAAATCTTAGTTAAGTGAGAACAGAACTGATGGGGTATTAGACTTGCCTCAACTCACAAGAAGAGGATGCATCAGCTTGAAAATGATGCATCCTCTTTTCACGTTTTGAAATAGAATGCTTTACGGGGCAAAGCTCTTTTATCTAATGCCACCCTCCGCCAGAGTATCGTCCAGCTTCTGGCAGTCAAATTTGACGCTAATCTGACCAACAAGTCGGAGATGATTTACGACACAGTGATGAGCTGGTGATTTCTCAGGAGGTGTGTCAAAATTCTGGTTTAGTGCGCTTCGCGCAGAAATCTAACAAATCATCACAAATCAAACATTATTTAATTTATTGGTTTCAAGTAAATTAATTATTTGTTAGATTTGGAACAATTTGAATGATTTCTCACGCGTAGCGTGACTCCTCTATTTTGACACACCCTCTTGAAACCGCAGGAGGTGAGAATATGGGCGAGTGGAAACCGAAAAAGAGAGCAATTATTTGGTTTTTAATGAAAAAACCTTTTACTTTGCGAAATAGAACTCCACAAAACTATTTATTATGAAAGGAAAACAGATTTGTAAGGCGCTAAAAGAAATCAGACTCAATATCGCAAAATCTAATGATATCGATTATATTCCTGCAGAGTGTAATCACAAAGGCGATTGCTTGGGTACTTGCCCTCAGTGTGAAAAAGAATTGCGCTATATTGAGCGCCAACTGTTGCGTCGCCAAACTCTTGGCAAGGCTGCAGTGGTTGCAGGTCTTGCCCTTGGAGCAACAAGCATTGCTCCTGCAATGGCACAGACATATCATGTTGTGCCAAAAGTTGAGCAGAGTAAACAGGAACTGAAGCCTGTTGATTGCGCACCAAATGACGCTGCCGCAATAATTGTGCGTGGATGCGTCGTCGATGAGGATAATGAGCCATTGATTGGAGCAATGATTCACGTCCTTGATGAAAAAGGAAAAATAACAAAACTCGGTACTGCCACTGATTATTACGGACAGTTTGCAATTAGGGTTTCAAAAGGAAGTAAAGTACAGATAAGATATATTGGTTATAAGATAGTGACAAAGAAATTCAACAAGCCAGAGGAAAATCTCGTTATAAAATTGAAGGACGAGGATATGCAATTAACAGGAGAGGTTGCAATTGTTAAGCAAAAAACTATGCCCGATGTTGATGCTGACATCTATGAAATGAGATAGCTAAGTATAACTCGATAGGAGCTCGCCACCTGAATGCCTGCGGCTGGTGACGAGTCATCGTGACGTGTCGCTCTTTACCTCGCGGTGGGGATTTATTTTTGATGTGCTGAATTGAATAATCGGTTGTTCAATATGAATGGGCAGATATCAAAATCAGCTTCTAAATGCTAGTTGTTCAGCTCTTTCTCAAAGAGTTTGTCTATTTGCTCTTGAATATTTGATGCAAGTGGGGGAATCTTGTTGTTTTTCTCAAATTGTCGCAGTTCGAGAATATTCATCTCCACCTTGTTGTCATTGCGCATTTGCTTATAATCTTTCTTGTCGATGTAGGCATAGTCGGTGGCAAAGGCTTGGACTTGAATAATGTATTCTTTGTCAGAATGACGGTGTCGTCCAATATTTGTGAGCTGCGACATTATAAAGTCGTCGGTAGTTGAATTGCCTATTGAGTCGGTGCGATACACCTGATATAATGTTACCTTGTGGCGCTGTTGCTTAACGGTGTCGGGGACAAATGTTTTACCTTTTTTGGCAGCTTCCTCTTCTTTCTCTTTATTCTCACGATGATAAATGTAGGTGCTTGCGTCGAACGACACAGTGCGAGTGCGTTCTTTTTTATCCCAGTAGATATAGCCTAGTTGGCTTAGGCTGTCAGCAATAATTTGACGTCCATCTCCAGCATCGGTTATGGTGATTGTGCCTTGCTGCTGAAGTTTGCACAATTTATTGTAATATGATTCTTCAGGTAATTTTGTATATCTGTCATACCTCCCTGACGTGCTGCTGTAAAACATACGTTCGAAAGCGTTTTGTGCCTTAGAGAGATGGCGAGACTTGGCATCTACTTTTTTCTTGGCAATATTATAAGAGTTGTCAACTACTCCACCACGAAAATAGTTGGGACCATCATCATCGATATAGACTGTGCGGAAATAGGTCTGGCAATACAGCAGCTCCTTGGGTTTGACAACAACCTCGGGCAAGTCATAAGTCGCGTCATCAAGGACGATTTTGTTGCCTTTAATATTGGCTACATCAATCGTGAGCGGCTTGTAAGC
>CADAZN010000053.1 GCA_902792435.1 uncultured Bacteroidales bacterium | reverse complement strand
CTTGATGGCCTGGCTGTTAAGGAATGTAGAGAAGAGCTCAGGGTTAGCACACTCAATGCGAATCCAGTTGCCCTCTCCGTCGGTGAGGAATGCATAGTCACGGTACTCGGCAACGTCAACAATAGCGAGGTCGTTGCTTACGAGATACTCGGTGTCGTTAACACCAGTTGTAAGAATCTCGGCGAGAGTAATTCCTGTCTCTGGCTCCTCAAGGGTTGTAACCTCAATCTGGTTGCTCCAGTTGCTCTCTTGAGTGCCATAAACAGCCTTCACGTCATAGATGTAGGTTGTTGCAGGCTCAAGACCAGTAACGGTGTAATGAGTGTCGGTGATGCCTGGGAAGAGCATTTCGCCTGCGGCCTTAGCGCCAGCAGTGATGTCGCCCGAGTAAATCTCGATGCTGGTGATGATCACGCGCTTGCGGTTGGCTGTGGTAGCAAATGCCACTTTCTGGTTTGCAGCCTCGGTGCAGTCGAGCACTTGAGTGTACTCGGCCTCAGTATTGTTAGGAATAGTCACAGTAGCGCTTGAACTGCCACAAGTGATGGACATGTTGCAGTTTGTATCGTTGCCGTAGGCCTTAGCCTTGTAAACGATACTTACCTTGCCGTTGCTGTTTGTCAAGTCGAGATCTGGGCTGGTGAGAGTGCCCTTTGCAGTACTTGAACCCAAACGGATGCCGCCAACAGCGGTGTACACTGTAGCACCTGTCCAACCGGCGTTGTCCATATAGTTGTTGAGAGAATTGCCAATATTGGCATTTCCATCGGCAGTGAACTTCGAGAATCCCTCGGTGAGGAGCAGACTGTAGCTAGGTTTTGGCATCACGCGCAGGGTGTAGCTGTCGGCGCCCTCGCAAGCATTCCAATTGGCGGTGAACTCGTTGTAGCTTACTTCGGTAGCATCGGTGGCTACTGGAGTCTCAAGGCCCTGGATAGGAGTCTTGAAGCCAATCTCCACGAGGTCGGGATAGCTGCCGCCACCTGTTAGACGTACTAAATAAATCTTAGAAGCATCAAGGTCGGCCGAAGTTATAACGCCTGTGGTGTTTGATGTGCTTTGCTGTGTGTCAAATGCTGAATTAGAAGCACTAACCGTGCCATCGGAATTGAGTGTGCACTCATAGATTGCCAATGTGGCACTGCCACTACCTCCACCCTTCACGTAGGCCTTGGCCTGTGTACAATTGGTGACGTAGAAGGACTGGTTGCCACTGCCATAGATAGAGAAACCAGAGTTGGCATTGGTAAAGTAGGCAGCATTGCCTGGGAAGATATCAGTTGCGCTCCAAGTGTTGTTATATTGCGAGAGCGATGTGGTGGCATACCAATTCTGGCTAGCATCGACTTGCAATGCTCCATAGTTGGACATGGTGAGCCAAGCGCAAGCATTCTCGGGGTATTCGGTGTACTTGTAGATGGAACTCATGCCGCTCACGGTAGCGCCTGCTTCGTCGATGGTAGCATACTTGGCGATGTTGAGGTAAGCATCGCTTGCTGTGCCGCCTTCTCTTGCCTGAGCTGTGAGTTGAACGGTCTTGCTCTCGGCACCAGCGCTGGCGAAGGTGAGCGAACCGGTAAAGTTGCCCTCGTTCTCAGAGCTGAACGAAACTGTAACAGGAAAGCCATTGGCTGCATTGGCAGCGGTGATGGTGGTTGGAGTAACGCTGAACACACCGTTGTTATCGCTCAAAGTCACTGTCACGTTGTTAGTCAAGAACTGGCCTGTAACGTTCACGGTCTTGGTAACGGTGTTTCCAATAGTTGCAGCCATGCTCAACGATGTTGGGTCAACATTGATGGTTGGAATCTTGGCTTGAGCTGTACCAGTGAGGTTGATTGTCACGTTCTGAGCTCCTGTGCTGGCAAGAGTAAGGGTTGCATTGGTGTTGCCAGCCGATGTGGGCTTGTAGGTAACAGTAACCTGGACGCCTGTAGCTGCGTTTGCAGCAGTAATGGTGGTTGGCGATACAGTGTAGAAGTTAGAACCCTGATTGGTAATTGTGATGTTTCCAGTCAGGTTAATGCCAGTAACGGTGAAGGTCTTGGTGTAAGTGTCACCCACATATCCCTCAAAAGCGAGGCTGTTGGTGCTAACGTTGATTGTGGGATTCTGAACTTCGCCCTTGATGTACCAGAACGATGCAGTACCATCGCTGTTGAGGTTAATCTCGGTCACGGGTTTGTTAACTGTACCTGCTCCACCAGTAGAGTTTGACAATGAACCGCTAGCACTCATATTGGCCTTCATGGCAGGAGAAGTGTTTGGTCCAAACGCATGGTTGGTCTCGCCATAAAGGTCTTTGTTCAGGTTGTTAGTGCTCAGTGAATTGTCGGCAGGTATGATAGTAGCCAACTGAACACTTTGGTTGTTGACTGTGTTGGCAGCCCAGCGGTCGGCCACATAGGTGAAGTGGGTGATTAATATACCCTCATCTTGAATGTAATAGTCCCAATTCTGCTTCTTGCGGTTCTCAAGAATCCAGTATTCGTTGTTGTTCAAAGCTGTGATTCTTACAGCTTTGTCGTTATCGGCATTCTTGCTGTTGAAGATAGGCAGAGTGTAGAATGTGTTCTCGGTTGCCTCGATGTAGTTGAGCCATCCCATGAAGTTCTTCTCGTAGGCACTGTAGCCAATTGGAGTGTCGCCATCAATTGAGCCGCCATTGTAGCAGCCAGTGTCCATCAAGCTCCAATAGCTCATGCCAAAGTAGCCATGGCTGTAGGTGGTCTCGTAGAAGTCGGGCAATCCCAAGCAGTGCGAGAACTCATGGCAGAAAGTGCCAACACCATCCATGGTTGTACCATTGTCGCTGCTGCCTGAAATCTCGTTGAATACAGCAAACTTGTCGATTGTCACGCCATTGCGAGTTATGGCACCAGGACCATCACCGTAATAGGCTCCTGACGAAAGGCTCCACTGACATGGCCAGATGGCATTGGGCACAGTGTAAGAAGCTTGTGCCTCACCCACACCGGCATAAACCACGATGCACACATCGGCATATCCGTCTCCATTGTTGTCATACTGGCTCCAATTGATGTCGTTTCCTGCCTTGGTAATAGCATCACCCACCATCTGTGCTACACCAACATCGTCGCCGCTGCTGTTGTTGGCGCCATAGGTGGCACGAGAGTTGGGAAGGGTGTAGATGCCATAAATGTCGAATTGTGGAGTGTACAAGCCGTTACTTTGGTCTTTAAAGTAGTTGAACACACTCTTGGCATTGGTGTTGTACTGAGCCTCAAACTGATTCTTGGTGTGGCTCATGCTCTTGTCGGTGTACTGCACCAAAATGATTGGTACTCGAGGTGAACCGTTGTTTGGGACCTGAGTAGCTTTCATAGAAGTTGACCTGGGCTGAGCTGAACGCAATTTACCAGCTTGTGCCTTAGATTGGTGCAGTGCTGCCATGGTCATTTGATCCTTGTTGGCATTCACAAACGAAAGCTCCGATGCGCTGCGATTTGCTACATCATGAGCTCGTACATTGGTAATATTGCCCGAGACAACATAGTAGAATAATCCGTCGTCGCCAAAAGCAATAGTTAGCCCGTCGGCAGTAGCAAGGCTGTGGCTCCATTCGTCACCAAGCACTTGCACTTGCAAAGTGGTGCCGTCGCTCATCGAGACGGTATTCAATCCGGGCTTTGCGGGGACTGCTATTGCCGCAGTCCAAGCTACAACAATAGCTAAAGTCAATAAAAAGAATTTTTTCATTGATAAGGGAAATTAGTTATTAAATAATTGTTTATATGATAATCATGATATTCTGCTTTTATATGTTTTGCGAGAAACAAGCCGCCAAATTTATGAATTATTTGTGATTTATACAAAATAAATGAATATATATAACCCACAACATTGCTATTTTATCGTTTTAACTATCAATTTCATTAGGGGTAAAAAAAGTGCCGTCCCCCGCAACTGGGGAACGGCCCTTTTTTATTGAAGCTCTAGAAATGCTAGATAATCTAGATTTGATTACTTAACCACAACTTTCTTGTTGCCCACGATGTAGATGCCGCGTGGCAGGTTGAGAGTTGCCTCACCAGCCTTGACATTCTCGCGGATGAGCTGTCCCTGAACGTTGTAAACGTTCACGATGGTGTTGTAGGCCTCCATGTCGATAGTTCCAATAGCTGTTGGAGCATCGGGCAAGCGTAGAGCGTAGCCAATGTAGTTCTGGAAGTCGTAGTCATAATCCTTAGGCATGATGCCGGCTGGAGTGTGCCAAGCCTCCTTGATGTTCATGGCGCAGCGAATCTCATATTTCTTGCCATTCTGCAAGGTGTTGCTAGCAGCGCCCCAAGAGGTGTCG
>CADAZN010000052.1 GCA_902792435.1 uncultured Bacteroidales bacterium | reverse complement strand
CTTGATGGCCTGGCTGTTAAGGAATGTAGAGAAGAGCTCAGGGTTAGCACACTCAATGCGAATCCAGTTGCCCTCTCCGTCGGTGAGGAATGCATAGTCTCTGTACTCGGCAACGTCAACAATAGCGAGGTCGTTGCTAACGAGATACTCGGTGCCGTTTACACCATTGGTGAGGATGTCGGCGAGAGTGGTGCCCTCTTCTTGTGCTTCGAGAGTGGTAACCTCAATCTGGTTGCTCCAGTTGCTCTCCTTGTCACCATAAACAGCCTTCACGTCATAAATGTAGGTTGTTGCAGGCTCAAGACCAGTAACGGTGTAATGAGTGTCGGTGATGCCTGGGAAGAGCATCTCGCCGTCGGCCTTAGCTGTGCTTGTGAGGTCGCCAGCGTAAATCTCAACATTGGTGAGAACCACACGGTAACGACGTGCACTGGTGCGGAATGAAACAGTTTGACCAGTTACTGCATTGCAGTCGAGAACTACGGTATATTCTGCTCCTGTGGTGCCATAAGCAACCGAAACATTCTGCTGATTAGCGCTCTCGCCATTCATGCTCACATAGAGAGTAGATGGAGAATAGCTGCTGCTGGGGGAGTAAGCATTAAACTTCACAGTAACCTTGCCGTTGCTGCCAGTGAGGTCGAGTTGTGGACTTGTCAGGGTACCGGCGTAGCTGTTAGAGCCAATTTGCAAGCCGCCAGCTCTTTCATAAACATAAGAGCCTGTCCAGCCGGTATTCTGCATGTAGTCGTCGAGTGAGCTGCCCAGGTTGATGCTGCCTTCGGCATTGGTGAATGCCGAGAAGTTCTCACTGATGAGCAATTCGGGGCCAGTAGTCTCAGGTTTAGGTGTCACGCGCAGAGTGTAGCTTGTAGCGCCCTCGCAAGCGTTCCAGTTGGCGGTGAACTCGTTGGTGCCAACCTCGGTAGCTGCAGTAGCCACTGGAGTCTCGATTCCCTCAATAGGAGTCTTGAAGCCAACTTCCAGAAGGTCGGGATAAGAACCGCCACCAGTCAATTGAACCTTATAAACCTTAGAAGCATCAAGTGTAGCCGAAGTTATCACTGCTGTGCCACTTGCACCGCCTTGCTGTGAGTCGGTTGCAGTTGTTGCTGCTGTGAGTGAGCCATCGGCATTGACTGTGCACTCATAGATTGCCAATGTTGCCTTGCTGCTGCTACCATCCTTAACAAGAGCCTTTGCTTGTGTGCAATTGGTAACGTAGAAGGTCTGGCTGCCACTTCCATAAATAGAATAGGCTGTGCTGGTGCCGAAGTATGCATTTTGACCAAGGAAGATGTCGGTTGCACTCCAGGTGTTGTTGTACTGGCTCAGCGAGCCTGTTTCAAGCCAATTTTGGTTAGCATCAACTTGTTTAGCTCCATAGGTAGAAACGGTGAGCCAAGCGCAGTTGTCGTTGGGATACTCGGTGTATTTGTAGATTGAGAGCATGCTGCTAACGGTAGCGCCGGCCTCGTCGATGGTGGCATACTTAGCGATGTTGAGGTAAGCGTCGCTTGCAGTGCCACCGTCTCTTGCAGTAGCGGTGAGAGTTACGGTCTTGCTCTCGGCACCAGTGCTGGCGATGGTGAGTGAGCCAGTGAAGGTGCCCTCGTTCTCAGAGCTGAACGAAACTGTAACAGGAACGCCATTAGCTGCGTTGGCAGCAGTAATGGTGGTTGGAGTAACGCTGAATACGCCGTTGTTGTCGTTCAAAGTCACTGTCACGTCGTTTGTCAGGAACAGGCCAGTAACAGTGAAGGTCTTTGTAGCTGTTGATGTCAGGTTGGCGTTGAAGCTGAGCGATGCGGGGTCAACGTTGATAGTTGGAACCTTAGCTTGGGCAGTACCGGTAACGTTCAATGTAACATCGTCGGCGCCATCACTAGAGAGAGTGAGAACTGCGCTAGCATTGCCCACGTTGGTTGGCTTATAGGTTACTGTTACCTCCACGCCATTGGCTGCATTGGCAGCGGTAATGGTGGTAGTAGATACTGTGATGTTGTTAGAGCCTTGCTTCGAGATGGTGACGTCGCCCTCGAGGTTAGCACCAGTCACGGTGAAGGTCTTGGTATAGGTATCACCTACATAGCCCTCGAACTCGAGGCTAGTGGGATTAACAGTGATTTGTGGACCCATAGCGCCTGCAGGAGGAGCGATACCGATAATCATGGCCTCGCCATAGTTGAAGGTGTAAGAGCCTCCTCCTTGACCAGTAGAATTGTTGCCAGTGGTGAAGTTGTGAAGGGTGCAGTAGCCATTGTCTTCGCCACTCCAACCCCAGTTCACGTAGTACTTGCCATCGGCGTCACAGCCAAACACGTTGAAGGCATGACCTCCAGCACTTGGGTCCGAAGCAAGATATTCGATAGGACGGCCGGCATGCAACTCTTCGAGCATCCATTCGTTCCACTGGGCATCAGTGTAATTTTGATTGTTGCCTGCATATCCTGTGGTGAGGGTTAGCAGTTGGGCATCGGTGTAACCGAAAGTGTGGCAAGCCTCAAGAATATCGGGGTCGTAGGCACCACTACCGCTGGTAGTGTACTGCATGTTGCAAGCCTGGCCCACATAGCGCATCAGCCACGATACGGCTTCGGCCTGGGTGGTGTTGTAGCTATAGTTGGTGGGACCGGTGTACTCATCGAGCATGTTGTCCCAGTCGGCAGCCTTTTCGCTTAGCGCAGCGGCAGTAACACCGCCACTTACTTGCACTTTGGGTATCGCTGGATAGGTAGTAGGCCATTTGTAGATATAGAAGCACATACTCAGCGAAGTTGCTGGACAGCCGGTGTAGGTGTGCGTGCTACCACTGGTGGGGGTGTGGTTCCAATAGGGTTCGCTTTGATCCCAGTTGGCGTTTGTCAGCGGAGCAACCGCTGTGGTAGCCTTTGGGGTGTAGCCATTGGGCTTAAGTGTACCAGCTTTGAGGCCGTCAATCTGATATTTGTACTTGTTGAGCAGCCATTGCATTGCGGGTGGAATCTTGTCCATGTCGAGGTTGTCCGACACACCATACATCAGGATTTCGGGGGCCTGATCGTCACCAGACACAACGACATAGGATTTGTCGGTGTTGAAAACGTAGTAATCCACTGCTTTGGGATTAAATACCGAAGCCTCGGCCTTGACTAACTGCAGATTGCTAACATCGGCAGCTTTCAGACGACCTTTGGCTACTTGTTGAGTCATGAATGACTTTGCAACGTTCTGTGCGGTGGCCAAGTTAACATCGGCAGCCTGCACTTGGGTCGCCATGCACAGCAATAGTGCAACTGACGACCACTTTTTTAGTCGATTGAAAAATTTCATTTAATGAAAGTTTGGTTAATAATATATTTGGGTTTAATAATATCTTTTGGTTAATTGCAAAAGCCACCAAAATTAGGAATAATACTCATTTTAGACAATAATTTATTTTAAACTTTCAATGATTGACGAGATTTCTTCAACAAAGAAAGCACTCCCAATTATGAGAGTGCTTATTAAAGAATTATATATACTTATGTTCTATTCGTTGAGCAAGATGTTGTAGATTGCAGTGATATCAACAGTTGTGACGAAACCGTCGCCGTCCACATCGCTGGTGGCGAGATAGGTGGTGTCGCCGTTGAGGATGTAGTTGTAGATGGCTGTGATGTCAACGGTTGTCACTACTCCGTCGCCGTCCACATCGCCTGGAACGTTGACAACAACCTGTTCCCACTTGGCATAGAGCGTCATGTCGCCACTCACGATGTTGTCGAAGTTCCACTGGTTGGTGCATGCAGCATTGGTATACCAGCCCAGGAAGTTGTAGCCATCGGCCGTTGGTGCGGTGGGCTCGGTGGCCTTGTCCTGGTTGCTCCATTCAATATTTTGTGGAGCAGGGGCAGTGCCATGACCATTGGCGTTGAAGGTTACAGTGCAATGCCAGTGTACCTTAGTCGCACTGGGTTTCCATAACGACGATTTCGTTACACTATTCCACTGTTGTTGGTTGCCATTGAAATAAATGTCGGTCAATAATGGACAATCATAGAAAGCATAGCTATTTATTCTTTCCACTGATGGAGGAAGGTACACTGTTTGGAGATTATCGCAGTCGCGGAAAGCGTTATTAGATATATATCTTGTGCCTGATTGGATGTCCACTAATTGAAGAGCATCAACATTTCTAAATACCCCTGCGCCTATGGTGTCGACATGGTTCATAGTAAGCTTGTTAATAGGCATTTGAACAATGTCCGAATACCAATTGTGCACCCTTATAATCTGCTTTTCGGGGTGGTCGTACCAAATGGGTGAAGCACAGTTTATTTTCAGATGATTTTCCTTCAGTGTCCAGTACAGATGATTATCGCTGGTCTCATTTCCGCCACACCATCCACAATACCACAAGTGATCTTTGCTTCTAACCATTGTTTGAACAGAATACATATATGACCTTGGACTCCAATTATCAAGATCTCCGGCGCTATAAATTATGCATTGCTGGCTGCACAAGTTGGCAAAAGCATAATCCCTTATCATTACGTTTGGATTATCAACTGTAACCCAAGACAGAGTATTGCTTCCTTCGAAGGCATGCTCGCCAATTGTAGTGGTATTATTTGTGTGCAACCCC
>CADAZN010000051.1 GCA_902792435.1 uncultured Bacteroidales bacterium | reverse complement strand
ACTTGGCGAGTACCGCGTTAACGCCACCCTGCGCAACATCGACACCTTCTTCAAGGCATTCGACATCAAGCCAGGCGCCAAGATGTGGCTCGACGAGAACGACCGCACCATCATCTGGTAATCCCACAACGCACAATTAGGGCTGCGCACGGTTTTTTCACACAAATTACCAGGAATTGACCACAAATTATCATTTAATTAATTTGTAATGAGGCGACGCCTTAACAACAACTCAGGGGAGTTGGCCATTTCGGCCGACTCCCCTTTTTATTATCAAACAACTAAAACAACAAAGCCACTGCCTCTCGGTGAGTTTTCTTTTTTATCATACAATTAAAAACAATTATCATTTATTCATTAAGTAACGTTTACTCAGCCATTCGGTTCTTGAGTATTATAGACAATGGATTCGTAATTGCCACATATAAACCCAACCAACAATCTCCCAATTTAATGATAATTTACGGTCAATTAGTGGTAATTTGTGTGTTCCCCCCCACGCACCAGCCTTCTATAATCTCTCATCTAAATATTAATGCGTAATTTTTTTAATATGGTTTTTGAACAAACACTCCCCTATCTTTGCGCACACACGTACATTAAATATATATAGCACCATGAACTCCCAACTCTTAACTATGAACTATCTTGCACCAACTGAACCAGCTGAACCAGCTGAACCACCCGAACCAACTGATTCCACTGATTCCAGTGATTCCACCGATTCCATGTTCCCACCGATTCCATGTTCTCTCACAAAGTTGCACCAATAGGTGTCGCAAAGCCTCGCAAGCGAGGAGTATTTAATTTCCAGACAGTCCAAAAAACCAGCATCAATGCAATTTTCAATAAAATTTTCATTTAATTTTAAGCGAAGCGCCCTTCCAGCCTCAAGGCAAAACCATGTATGCGATTACATCGCTCTTTAAAATTTTAGCCCGCAGGGCAGTAATCTTTAGCGCGTAGCGCGGCCCCAACTGAACTTATTGTCGTAAAAACTGAGATTTTTTTGAAAAAAATTGTGGAGGGGTGCAACATTTTGTGTGGGTTGTTGCATCTAATGCATGAAAAACGATTAAATTTGACGTGAAATTCATGAAATCAACGTTAAGCAAACACTAAACATCAATAGATATGAAAAAGATTATTATTACATTACTGGTGGCACTCTTAGCCACAGTAGCCATCGAGGCAAGACCGGCCATGCCTAACAGACATGACACCGAGAAGACTGCCAAAGAGAAGGTCGACGAGAAGAGCGACGACGTAAAAGTGAGCGAGCAAGCCACCGAACAAGTCACTGATGAGAATGTCGTGGAGACCGCTGAAGAGGATGCCAGCACGAGCAAGAAGATGAAATTTGACACCGACGGTGTCTTCATCAAGGACAAGGACGGCAACCCCGTGAAAGTGAAATATGGCGACCTGAGCCGCATCGTGAGAGACCACCTCGATGACACCCTGCTGAGCGAAGATGTATTGTCGGCCGATGTGAATGGTGAAGACATAACCTACCCCGAAGTGGACCGCGGCACCTATAATCTGGCCCAAGACGGCATGGACCTAGCACGCGACATCAGCACCGCATTCTTTATATCAATAGTGTGGATTGTGGCATTATCGCTCCTGTTCTACTACCTGCACCGTCGCCGCAAATACAAAACCGTAGACCGCGCTATCCAGGCCGGCTATCCACTGCCCGACGAGTTCTTTGGCAAGCGTTCGCAACCCATGCCTCAGCAACCCACCACCGTCTACGTAACTCAGGTGCCTCCCATGCAGCAACACGCCAATGGCGCACAGCCTGCCGACGGCCCTCAGCCAGCTGCCATGCCCAACTACAATCATAGCAGCAACCCGTTGAACAACATCACCGACTGGACACCGTTCAAGAGCGGACTCAGGACAACGGCCATTGGACTAGGACTACTGTTCTTCTTCTGGATACTGGGAGTAACACCCCTTGCAGCACTCATGGTAATTGTGATCTTCATTGGACTGGGCAAGCTCTTCATCGCCTACCAGGAGCAGCAGAACATGAAGAACTACTGGCAACAACAGCAATGGACACAACAAGGTCCACAGCAGCCACAACAACCTCAGCAGCCACAACAATGGCAGCAATGGAACCCACAGCAGCAAGAAGATGTGCCCCCCATGCCCGAAACTCCCCCCGAGTTCAATGCTATGGACGAGTAATGGATTGGAGATTGGAGAGCTATAAGCTATAAGCTATAAGCTATGAGCTAAGAGCTGAGAACTGACTACTGAGAACTGACTACTGAGAACTGACAACTGATAACTGATAACTACTAAAGCTGTGCTATCTAAAGTTGAAGAAATAAAGCTTATTTCCCGATGCGTGCTTGGCGACGACAGGCGCGCATTCGGGATGCTCGTCGAGGCTTACCAGCCCAGACTGAGACGGTTCTTCATGAACCTCACTCTGGGCGACGAGTACCTGAGCGACGACTTGGCACAGGAAACCTTTATCAAGGCCTACATCGAGTTGCGCAGCTTCCGCGGCATGTCAAGGTTTGGCACCTGGCTCTTCCGCATTGGCTACAACGAGTTCTACAGCCACAAGCGCAGCGAGCACGCCACGTCGGGCCTTGAGCAAGCCCCCGAGAGAGCAGCGAGCCCCATCGACTCGAGCGAGATTTCGATGGACGTGAAAACTGCGATGGCACAGCTCAGCGAGATTGAGCGCACCGTGGTAACGCTGTTCTACATCGATGACATGCCAGTAAAGCAGATTGCCACCATCACCGGCTTGAATCAAAGCACACTGAGATCACACCTTCACCGAGCAAAGGAAAAAATGGCTAAAACTTTAAAACAGGAATAATTATGAGCAAACGAGATAAAAAAGACATTGAACTGGGCGAACTGCTGAAGAAAGAGGCATATGACGCAACGCCAAACCAGTGGTTTACGCACCGCGTGATGCACAAGCTGCCCGCCAAGAAGGACAAGACCGCATTGCACATGGCTTGGTTCTTCTATATCGCCGCCGCGCTGGTGTGCATTGGCTGCTGGCTGTGGGTGCTGTTCTTCAACGACAACACCGTCATCACCGTGCGCGACATTCTTTACTACGCCACAGCCGGCATCGTGACCCTCATGCTCACCTTCTCGCCCATCGTGGCAATGTTCAAGCGAGATTAACTCTGAGTTTTCAGTTCTCAGTTGTCAGTTCTCAGTCTCCTCTCAACTGTGAACTGTGAACTGTGAACTATTAACTATGAACTCTTCCTTGATTTGCAGGATTGGCGGGAATTTGCTATTTTTGCACCCATAAACAACTATGGATACAATACTGAACACATCGCAACAATCCATGCTGGCGCTCGACGTTAGTCGTGAACGAATCAGCTATCTGGTGTACGGAGGACGCGAGGACGCACAGAGTGGCGAGATAGCGCTCGACAGCACCGTGAGCGACCACTGCAAAGCCGTGGAGAATGCAGTGTATGACAACGCATTCCTGCTCGACGACTACAGCAAAACCACTATAGCCATCCACTCGCAGCACTTCCAGCTCATGCCTCAAGAACTCGTTGAAGCAGGCTTGGCACGAAAAGTGCTTGACGCCTCGTTCACCACTATAGAGGGCGACATCCTCACCTGCCACATCGACGGCACCGACGCCGCTATCGCTTGCGACACCGACGGCGGCATTGTGGGCTTCATGCGCCGCACATTCCCAGCCACTACCCTGTTGCACCACCTCGCTCCGCTGTGTTCCTACTGCGTGAAGGCCTATGCCGAAGAGACGGGATGCCTGCACATCAACCTCAACGACAAGGAAGCGCACATCGTGGTGGTAAAACAAGGCAAACTGCAAATGGCCAACACCTTTGCCTATCGCAGCCTGGAAGATGTAGCCTACTATGCCCTGAACTCCTGGAAGACGTGCGGCATGGAAAGCCGGCGCGACAAGGTGATGCTCACTGGCGACAACGCGCTACGCACCGAGCTTGCCGAGCAGCTGCGACAGTGGATAGCCTATGTGATGCCCGAGGTGATGCCAGCAAGTGTGCTCAAACTAGGCCGCAACGCCACTACCCTACCGTTCAACCTGATCACCCTGGTTTTCAGCAACCAGTAGTCAGTTTTCAGTAATCAGTTCTTAGCCTATAGCCTATAGCTTATAGCTCATAACTCCCTAATCACTAATCACTAATCACTCATCACTCATCACTCATCCCTAATCACTCATCCCTAATCACTAAAACATGAGAATAATCAGCGGGAAATATGGCAGACGACGCTTCGACGTGCCCAGGAACATCACAGCACGCCCCACTACCGATATGGCGCGCGAGAACCTGTTCAACGTGCTCAACAACATCGTGGACTTCGAAGGCTTGACCGCCCTCGACCTCTTCTCGGGAACAGGAGCCATCAGCTTCGAGCTCCTGTCGCGTGGCTGCGCAAGCGTGACAAGCGTGGAGAAAGCCTCGACACAGTACAACTTCATCCGCAAAGTCAAGGAGCAGCTAAAGGAGGAGAATCTCATCCAGGTGAAAGGCGACGTTTTCAAGTTTATTGGCTCTTGCTCGCGCAAGTTTGACCTCATCTTCGCCGACCCACCCTACGACCTGCCTCAGCTGCCACAGATTCCCGAGCTCATCCTCAACAGCCAGATGGTGCAGCCCGGCACCCTCGTCGTTGTGGAGCACTCCAGCGCCAACGACTTCAGCCACCTGCCACAATTCACCCAGCAACGCGTCTACGGCAAAGTGCATTTCTCTTTCTTCACTTGCTAGGAAATAAGAACAAGATTTAGTCCGACATTGTCCGACTTCAAGCTACCAAGATAAAACAAGGGTCGCCCCGCATTGGGAGCGACCCTTAATTATACGAAGTTGTATCATTCACCGTCCATAAAACTATGAACTGTGAACTATTAACTATGAACTACTTAAACACTTTCTTCGAAGTTGTAGTAGCGCCATTGCTGTAGCGTGTAACAACGATGTTCACACCCTGGAATGGAGTCTTGCTCACAATACCCAAGCTGTTGACATATTCTACACCAACCACCTCACCGTTAGCTCTGATGGTGTTGATGGCGGTAGGAATCTCACTGCTTACAGGATCGAGGTCTACTGGATAAAGAGTGATGCCTGTGGCTGGAGTGGTAACGTTCTTAGGTCCATAATTATCCTTATCTGAACGTTGTACGATGGCTTTAAACTT
>CADAZN010000050.1 GCA_902792435.1 uncultured Bacteroidales bacterium | reverse complement strand
GGCAATTCAATGTGCCATGGATTAAAGAACACATTATCCAGGCAGCCAATTCCTTCAGCAATCTTTTTAGAACCGCCGAGTGTGTAAATATTAATCAAATTGCCATCAATAGAAACTAACTCGGAATCTACAGGATTAATCAAGTAATCATCAACAACATAAGGTGCTGTAATGTCGTTAAAGTCATAAATTTGGTATTCATTAATCGACGCATCGGTAAGTTTGCAACCATTTACCTCGACTTCAGAAGGAATGATGAACACTTGCTTATTTTCTTCACGCACATAGGCAACGGGAGTGTCGTCTTCCGAAATTGTATCGATGTTGACCGTCGCATAAAGTTTGCTGTAATCATGGTCTCCTATATGCTCTTCGCCCGAGAACTGATAATATGTGACATGCTGTGTGTCTTCTATAGTGTTTTTATAATATTCAACCCATTTCACGCCTTCGCGAACAAGAGGTGTATAATTCAGAAAATCAACTGCCTCATTGTAGAGTCGCCCCCTGTAAATGATTTCATCGCCATCTTCTACCCATGCAAGTCCCAAATATAATCTATCATCGTTCCAAATATTGATAAATGCCTTATACAACGGACCAATACCTTCGGCTATACTGCAATACATCGAGCCGGGAGGAGCATAATAGAAACTTATAAAGCTAAAGTAGTTAGCTAAGTGATCTCCTATCTGCATCTGGTTTGTTGTAAGAGAATTGTTCATACTATAGTAATCAAAATGAGTGGTATAAGGGTTAAAATAATTGTTAAAGTCATACATAATATACTTGCCAATTGTGATGTTAACCAATTGGCAACCATAGATATGTACAAAATTTCCATCTACACCCCATTGGTAATCTTCTCCATAGGCTAAACCATTGAGAATGGCATAAACCTTCTTATTTGCTTCATACATGAAAGCTATGGGGATATCCTCGTCAGTAATATTTTTGGTGTTTTTTGTGGCATACAAATTCATGTATTCCACTCCATTGATGGTGGTTGTTCCTTTAAACTGATAATATGTCAAGTAGTCTACTTTATTTGTTGGTTTCAGTTGGCACTCAACCCACACCTTTCCTTCTCTTACCAATGGGTCATACTGGTATTCCAATGCGCTGGCGCTGGTTATCATCAGCAGTCCCAGCAAGGTAAAAATAATCTTTTTCATAGCCGTTTATTTTTATGTGTTAAACTTAATCTTAAATCAATGTTGCAAAGTTATAAACATTTTTTTTAATTACCCCCCCCATTTGTTAAATCGTGTTAAAACAAATGGTTTTGTTGGTATTTTGAGCTCAAAATCCAGTTTATGTGACTCAATTTGAGCCAATTTATTAGGAACGACAATTGTCATTAATAAAACAAGCACAAAGAATGATTGCCGGTAATTGTCGTCGAACTAACTTTCTCGGTTGCAAAGTTACAATCAACAAAATCATTCTACAAGAAAAGTGCCCGTGTCTTTACTTTTTATAACTTACTGTTGCTCTTTATGTTAGGCGATTTTAAAATGTGCCTTTTCATTTTGCCCTATGAATAGCCCCAAAAACAGAGGCAGAAAAGGCTGTTTTTTGTTAACTGGTTCACTGCTTCACAAAGTGTGGGTGGTTCTCGTCGCCTAGGCAGGGGTCGAAATGGAATCCCTCGTAGCTGAAGGCTTGCAAAAGTGATGGGTCATTAATGCGATTTTCAATGATGAATCTTGTCATAGCTCCTCGGCATGTCTTTGCCCACACGGCTTGCATCTTCAGGGCATTGCCTTTCTTTACGTAGAAAAGGGGTTGCACAATGCGCACCTCACGGTTCACGCGTTGCCAGTCGAGCAGATGCTGAAATTCCTCGGTAGCGAGGTGGATGAGCACGCCGTCATCGGCTTTTATTGAGTTGATTAGTACGTCTGTTAGGTGTGATTTCCAGAATCCAAACATATTCTTGCTCTCGCCGCTTGGCAACTCCACGTTGCCCTCCATGCGATAGGGTAGAATTCCGTCGAGCGGCCTTAGTATGCCATAGAGGAACGACATTATCCACAAGTGCTGCTGTGAGAAATTGAGATGCTCTGCAGTAAGCGTCTCAGCCTTAAGGTGCTTATAGGCTTGCCCGTGATAAGCAAGAATGGCAGGCATAGTGGCAGCGTCCTCAAGGTGGTGCATGAAGCGCAGTTTGTTCTGAGTTGCAATGGCTTGACTACACCCTAGCATCTCGGCAATCGTCTCGATGGGATAGGAAGCCATGTCGCGAGCGAAAGCCGCCGCCTCGTTTTGAAACCGAGGCGTGGTCATGCTTACATTGGGCATCGACTTCAACTGGTCGTGCATGATTTTGGCCGAAGCAAGTATAATCTGCATAGGTTTTGTTTGGCTGTAGATTATTATTTCATTCTAGCTTTCAAACGTTGCCATGCAGGAGCGTCGAAGAGGAAGCATTGTCGCATGGTTTTCATCATCACAGTGAAGCGGCTCATGGGCACAGTGAAACTCAACTCGTTCTCTCCAACCCATGGGCGTACCGATGGGTCTAGTAACCCTAGAAAGCATTGATGCCCTCGACGAGCATTCTCGGCGACTGTCATTGACACTACTGTGCTGCAGCCTGAGCCAAACCTAGTCACCACAGCATCGCTGTGATTGTTATCAAAGAATGCCCAGCCACACAACCCTGAGAGCATGTCGGGAGTAGCATAGAATAGCACACCCTCGGCCCAGTCAAGTGATTCTACCTTGTCAATGCGCTGGAAGTTGAGATAACGTTTTGTCGTCTTTTTCAATTCTAGACTGTTGACGTAATCGACCACCATATCGGGGGTGAGTTTGTATTTCTCCTTGAGCGACACAAAATTGGCCACATATTCGGGCATGTCGGCAAAGCCTGTATAGAGCTTTCCTCCTCCACATCCTATCACGTCGACGCTCAAGCTCACACCATTTCCTTCGCGCGCTTCTTGCAGTCCTTTAAAGAAGCAGCCGCCTATTTTCTTGGTTTCGGCAATGGCAATGTCGCTATACCCAAAAATCAGTGGCAGTTGAGCAGTCTCGCCAAAAGCTTCATGGTAGTTTTCAATAAAATCTTTTATATCTTTCATAAGAATGTTTATTTAGGGTTAATGATTATCTTCAGGCATGGCGGCAAGGCCAGCAGGAGTCATGAGGCCACGACGCTCAAGGTCGCGACAGCGTTGCTTGTTGAGCTCGGTCCAGTGGCTGCGCTTGCGACGTGGTGAAAGTCTTTGCACCAAGCGACCGTCGGGAAGCTTCTTGCATGTGGAGTCAATCCATCCAAAGCACAACGCTTCTTCCACAATGTCGAGATAGGGTAGTGCCACCCATTCAGGTTGCTTCTTGCGAAATGATACAACCCAGCATTCTCGCGCTGTGGAATGATTCTCCACAAGCCACTGCCGCAGTTCGTTCCTACTCTTAAAACTCAACAAATTAGTCACTTCCATAGCAAGAAAAACTATTTTTTCTTAGAATGCTTATTCTTGACTAGTTCATAAGACTGGCGCACTAGCATCCTTAAGGTGTCATCATCAACGTCATTGTTCACATCCAAGCTTATCCAATAGCGTTTGTCACCGTTAAAAGGTTCGCCAATGGCTTGATAACGCTCTTTTAGCTCAGCCATTTGCTCTGGGTCGCACTTTATGGTTATAAATCTGAAATCATCAATATTAAAGTAGCAGAACATGTGTCCATTAACATAGAACACAAGAATCGTGTACTTGCCCCGCGAGAATTTCTCGAAAGGTGTGGCCTCGGTCACGTCTGGCAGCGAGAGGCAGTAGTCACGAAACTCCTCGATGTTCATGTCTCAATTCTCTTGATAACTTTAGCTGGTATTCCACCCACAATAGTATTGGGTTCAACGTCCTTAGTCACTACTGCTCCAGCGGCAACCACCGCACCATCGCCAATCGTCACGCCGGCGAGCACAGTGGCATTGGCGCCAATCCACACATTTTTGCCAATGTGGATGGGTGCATGAGTCATGCCTCCACGCTTTTCGGGGTTGAGGTAATGGTTTAGGGTGGCTAGCACCACATTGTGGCCTATCAAGGCCCCTTCATCAATCGTTATGCCGCCCTGATCTTGAAACTTGCAGCCCATGTTGATGAACACCCGTTCGCCCAAGATGGTGTTCTTGCCGCAGTCGGTGTGGAATGGCGGAAACATACCCACGCTCTTGGGCACTTCACGCCCAAAAAGTTTCTCGAGCAGTGAGTGCAGTTCCTCAGGGGTGTGATATCGACCATTTATCTCAGCAGTTATTTTCAGTGCTTCCTGTGAGAGCTTGTGAAACACGGCATGCACTGGCGAACCACCATCTATGGGTTCGCCAGTGGCCATGAATTCTCGAAATTCTTGTATTGTCATGAAATGTCAAGTAAACTTGAAGGTTAGAGATTAACCCACTAATCACTAATCATTGATCACTAATCATTAATCAAATATTGGCAACAAGGTCAATAATCTTCTGTTTTGTTTCATCGGTCTTCTGCTCATCGTTTTTGGCAGTAACGATACCGCAGTCTTCAGCTCCCCAATAATTGCAAATGTCACGGTACTCGGCAGTTGCACCGTCATACACGCCTGGTGAGTAGCTTGACATGAGCAGAGCCATCTTCTTGACTCTGGCGGGGTTGTTCACGCAATACATGCGCTGGATGGGTGCTTGAATTTGAGCGCACAATGTGAAATAGTAGATGGGTGCAGCTAAAATCAATACATCTGCTTCGTTCATCAGTGGATAGAGCTCCTGCATGTCATCTTGTTGGATGCACGCACCGTTGCCCTTGTTGTGGCAATACTCGCAGGCTAAGCAACCAGCAATCTTTTTGCGTGCCACGTTTGCCAATACAACATTGTGACCTGCTGCTTCAGCAGCCTTCTTGCACTCTTCAGCCATCCAAGCTGTGCTACCGTTTGCTCGTGGTGAGCCTTGTAAAATGAGAATGTTCATAGTGAAAGTGATGTTATTAGTTAATGATATGAAAATTTAAATATTTAGGTTTCAAAATGTTGAAATGATAGTTGGGTCTATATAGCTGGAATTGCTCAAGAACCTTGTTGCAAGTTCCTGTGCTATGGTTACAAAGTTAAGAATTATTCTTGAAATTATTAGAATAAAAGCCTACAAAAACGATAAATTATCCTGTTTTCCGCAATGGGACACGCCAAAACGAAACCATAGCTGCGTGAGCATCGAAGATGCTGGGCGGGTCGAAGACCCGACTTCATTAGTAAGACCA
>CADAZN010000049.1 GCA_902792435.1 uncultured Bacteroidales bacterium | reverse complement strand
AGATAAGTGAAAATTCTGACATGGCAAAATCCTGGGCAACTTTTTGTTGCTCAGGAACTTATAAATAAAGTTAAATTATAGTGTTGCGGAATTAAGGTAAAAAACTAACAACTAATAACTAAAGTCAAAAAAACACAATAAAAAACAGTAGTTTTTCGTTAAAAATGCAAAAGACAATTCATGGTGAAGTCAGCGCCTCCACTATTATATTTCTACACAAAAAATGATTAACCCTGGCAGCTTGTTCCCGTTATCGCGCTGAACCGTGAGAGCAAGATGCCCTAAACACACAATTCAATTTATGAAAAAATTATTTCTTATTGCTTTGGCAGCCATGACAATGGGTCTCGTAGCATGCAACGGTGGCAACAACGGCAACACTAGCACTAGCGCTAGTGCCAGCAACAGTGGCGAAGCACAGAATGTTGAACAAGCTACCGATGGTATCACCTTCGAGGGCGAGCACTACACTGTCACCTACCCCAAGGACTGGAAAGAGACTTTCGCCACCGGCGACGTTCTCAACGCAAAGTCGGCCGACGACGCTATCAGTCTGAGCATCAACTTCGACGAGACAGGACCATCGGTTGACCAGCTCAAAGAGACTGGCGCCAACGTTAAGCTCTTGAATCAGCAAGATTACAAAGAGATTGGAGATCCCCAAATCGATGGCAACAAACTTGTTGTGCGCCGCGTGACCAACGAGGGCGAGATTGATTTCTCTTATCTTTTAGTTATTGAAGGCACCAAGGGCGTCATGGGTTCAGTGAAAGCTCCTGCCGACAAAGAGGCCGATGCCGAGAAGGCTCTCAATAGCATTCTTGCTTCGGTTAAGATGAAATAACTTTTTTCAAAAAAACGTTCTTTTGCGACCTGCGATGGGACAGCCCTTCGCAGGTCGCTTTTTTATTCTTCCCAATTAAACAAATTAAAACTTAATACTTAAAACGTGGTCATCGGTGCGGCTCTCGTCGCTGACGCCCACATGGTTAACGTCTTCAAGAGCACTCTTTAGCATGGGTTCCACACGAGGAAACATCTCGTCAATCAAGAACTCGGCCATCATCTCTCCCTCGTCACCCAGCAATTCCACCATCATACCTTTCACGCCCTGCTTGATTCCATCAATCACAACTATCGCGTTACCCTCGTTCTCATTACCACGCGACATTTCGAGCAGCCCCTTGGTCAATGGTTCACGCAAGTGACGAACCAGCAAGTCGCTCAGTTCCTGAGCATTCTGTGGCAGTTTTGTTGCTTGCATTCCCTGCATTTCGAGCATCTGCTTTAGCTGATCCATGCGGCCACTGATTTTCGGCCACAGCCGTCGCGACAGCATCCCTGCCACCGTCACGGCGCTGTTCTCAACCTGCTGGCGTCCGCGCTGCAGCAACTCCTCATCCAAGCCATCAAAGAACCGAGTTTCAATGCTTAGCATTTCAAGCTCAGGCGAAACAGTAATAATGCGCATGGGCAGCGGATAGGTCGAAGCCGAGCCAGTAGCCACATCGGTTATTCCGTCAATCGTGGCAGCGTCGGTAATGTGCAGATGACCCGTGAATACCACCTTCACACCGCCATCTCTCAGCACTTTTGCCACTTGCTCATGATTGGCGACAATATAGTTTGGCAACAGCTTAGCCTCACCGTCGATGTGCTCCACAAGATGGTGATGCATCAGTGCAATCACGCGCTTGCCACCAGCCTTGGCCTCATCGAGTTGCTCCTTTATCCACTCCAGAGTCTCGGGCTTCACAGCACCCTCATTGTGATACACCACTTTCTCGCCATTACGTCCCAAGCGGTTCTCATCATAGCGGTTGCTATCGATGCACAGCAGCATCAGCCCCTCGGCTGGCTCACAAGTGTAACTCAACGAGTTAGGTTCACACTTCGAACCTGCCCCATAACCACATCGTGAGTAAAGCTGGGCAAACTCCTCGCTGCTCACAGTGGCCACCGGCTCGGCAGCCTCGCCTGCGTAACTCTTGCTATAAGGGCATTTAATATCATGGTTGCCTGGAATGACAAGGGCTCTCACTCCCGCCTGCTCAAGCCGTTCCAGGTGGCTCACAAGCCGCTCATGGCTCGCACGAGAGCCATTGAAGGTGAGGTCGCCGGTGATGAGCAACAGTTGTGGCTTTTCCTTGATAATCTCGTCAACCATGCGCCCCACTATCAGGTCGCTCTCAAGCACCAGCTTCATGTCGCCTGCCGCCAGCTGCTTAGCTGCCATGCTATTACCCACGAGCGATGGTGCAAGCAAGTGCGGGTCGCTGATTACCATTATTTTCACTCCTGCATCGTTCATCACGGTGTTTCCTCTAGCGGGCAACGCTGCTATCACTGCAAGCAGCAAACTGCCCATCATTGCTAAAAAGTTCTTCATGCTTTAATTTTTTATGCCACAAATGTACACTAAAAACATTCAACAGCACTCAATATTTTAACCAAATAATCTTAATACAATAAAAAATTCACAGCCGCTTTTGTTTTGTCTTAACCTAAAAGCATTATCTTTGCAACCAAAATGAAACTCAGAGAGCAAATATCAGCCTGGATTCTGCTGTCGGTATTCCTGCCGGCAATACTGCTCTCTTGTTTTCACATCCACTCTTTACAAGCGACACCCATCGACTGCGACGACTGTGTCGAACACGTGCATCATGCGAGCCACATCACGCAATACTCATCACCTGTCGACGATTGCGTGGTTTGCCGTTTCATGAGCCAGCGCTTTATTGCCGAGTTTCAACCACAAGAGTTTAAAGCGTGTGCAGTCATGGTGGCTGTTATCGTCAAGCCTGTGCCCGAGGCCATTGTTGACGCTTACTATGGAGTGACTTCGCTGCGGGCGCCACCCGCCATTCTGTAACATTCAACCGTTTTTTTAATAAAAAAACACTGCATTCTGCACTCTATCGAGGTGCGGGGATGTAGTGCCATGTTACATATTATTTTAATCGTTACAGAATGAAAAAACTCATCGTTTTTATGCTAGTGACTGTATTCGGCATCCAAGCATGGAGCCAGGAAACAGTCGATACAACCGACGTGTTTTATCGTCATCTCAACCTTAAAGAAGTGGTGGTAACCGGAGCTACTGGTTCCACCAAACTAAAAGAATCCTCGGCACCAGTGTCTTTGTTCACTTCACGCCAATTAGAATCGGTTTCAGCAACCAACATTATCGACGCGGTAACCACCATTCCCGGAGTCGCACAAGTCACCACTGGCAGCGGCATTTCCAAACCCATCATCCGTGGCATGGGATATAACCGAATCGTGGTGGTGAGCGACGGAATTCGTCAGGAAGGCCAGCAGTGGGGCGACGAGCATGGCATCGAGATTGATGCCGCTAGCGTGAGTTCGGTCGAAGTACTCAAAGGCCCTGGCAGCCTGGTTTATGGCAGCGACGCACTCGCTGGCGTGCTTCGGTTCAACTCGTCACCCATAGTGCCCAAGGGCAAGATGCGTGCAGGCTTCTCAACTGAGTATCAAACCAATAATGGTCTTTTCGACTATTCGGTCTACTTCTCGGGCAACAAGAAAGGCAATGTGTGGAACGCTCGCTACAGCGAGAAAATGGCACACGCCTACAAGAACCGCTACGATGGCTATGTGCCCAACAGCCAGTTCCACGAGCGGGCAGCACAACTCATGGGTGGCATCAACCGTTCCTGGGGATATTCTCGCCTAACGCTGAGCTACTACAACATCACGCCCAGTATCGTCGAGGGTGAGCGCGACGAGGAGACAGGCGATCTCGTGTGTGAATATGGTCGCCTTAAGCAGTATAGCCACGGCATGCCCTATCAGCAAGTCTACCACTACAAGGCGGCTTGGGACAACTCGTTCTACCTTGGCGACGGAAAGCTCAATGTTCTGCTTGGATACCAGCTCAATCGCCGACAGGAATTTGAAGATGCCGAAAACCCCAATGAGTATGAACTCTACTTCAAGCTCCACACTCTCAGTTACAATGTGCACTATGTGACTCGCCAGATGAACGGCTGGCGCGTTACTGGCGGCATCGGCGGCATGTACCAGCGCTCAATCAATGCTGGCGAGGAGTTTCTCATCCCCGACTATAACCTCTTTGATTATGGCATCTTTGTTACTACCAGCAAGGACTTTGGCCGTTGGACTCTCAATGGAGGTTTACGCTACGACCACCGCCACTTGCACAGCAACGCCCTCGAAGAAGATGGCGACATGCGTTTCAACGACATGACCCGAAACTTTGGCGGGGTGACGGGTAGCGTGGGAGCTGTGCTGCATGCCGGGCCACACTGGGATTTGCGCGCCAACGTGTCGCGCGGTTTCCGTGCTCCCAACATTAGCGAGCTCACCTCCAACGGTGTTCATGAGGGCTCAATACGTTATGAGCTTGGCGACGAGCGCCTCAAGCCTGAATACAGCCTCCAGTTCGATCTCGGAGCCGACTTCACCAATCAGTATGTGTCATTGCAGCTCAATATGTTCGTCAGCCACATCGACAACTACATCTTCCTGCACCGCGTGAACGAAGTGGTCGAAGAGGGTTACGACACTTTCCGTTTCGACAGTGGCGACAGCCGCTTGTGGGGAGGCGAGTTGTCAATCGACGTGCATCCCATGCACAACCTGCATTTGGGCACCTCTTTCGACCTCGTACGCGCCGTCCTGCTTCACCAACCTCCCGAGTCGCACAACCTGCCTTTCACTCCTGCTCCACGTTGGCGCACCGATGTGAAATATGAATTCATACACCACGGCCGCTTGTTCAACAACACCTATTTGTCGGTAGGTCTGGATTACAATTTCAAGCAGAATCATTTCTACGAGGCTTACGGAACCGAAACCGCAACTCCCGCCTATGCACTGCTCAACGCCTCGGTGGGCACCGACATCATGTATCGTGGCAACCGTGTGGCAACACTGGCCATCATCGCCAACAACCTCACCGACAAGGCCTATCAAAACCATTTGAGCCGACTGAAAATAGCCGATGTGAATCCCATCACCGGCAGGCGAGGCGTCTTCAACATGGGCCGCAACATCACTTTCAAGCTAACCGTTCCCCTGGAATTGTAATCTCCACTTCATTTTAAGCATCTTGTTACATCTTCATGCCCCGTGGCATGGAGATGTAACTTTTTAAGAAAAATATTGTATCTTTGCAAAAACAACTTTGCATTCACAGCTACTCCATCGTTCCACAACTTAAAGAAGAAAAAATGAAAAAGATAATCACAGAGTTATTAGCGTTGAAAATATACAGTAACAGGCGGCATAGGTTCACCATTTAAATAGTAATCGGCTCAAAAAAAACTTTAAATTGGGAAAAAAAGGCTCATTTTGAGCCGATAATACAGCTTTTTTCTCTATTTTTGCGCCGATTCCAATCTTAATATATTATGGACACAAGAGAAATTCTTCAATATTTGCATTACTATCAGCCATCAACTCGTGACGAAATAGCACGAGGTATTGCTTTCGAAGGAAGTGATGCAACTCTTAAAAGAGCTATTGCCTCATTAGTTGGAAATGGAGACATTATTGTAACTGGTAAAGCTCGTGCTACTCGCTATAGTCTTTCGCCACAAGCACATCTTCTCATGCCGCTTAACCTTGACACCTATTTTGCCAAAGACGTTGACGAGCGCCAGGTGCAAACATCCTTCAATTTCCAACTTATACGCAATCAACTCCCTGCAGTGGAGTTGTTTACCGAGGATGAGCGCAAACACCTGAATGAACTCCAACAGATGTTCCGCAAGCACGTCGACGAGATGACCGTCAATGAGTACAAGAAGGAAATGGAGCGATTAGGAATTGACCTGAGCTGGAAATCCTCACAAATTGAGGGCAACACTTATTCTTTGCTCGAGACCGAGCGCCTGCTGCGCGAGAGTAAGACTGCCGAAGGCAAGACTAAGGAAGAGGCCATTATGCTGCTTAATCATAAAGACGCATTGCGTTTTATACTTGATAATCCTGATTATTTGCAATTGCTATCACTTAGTCACATTGAGGACATACACGCTCTGCTTACAAAGGATCTATCGGTTGACAAAGGCATACGTCATCGCCGTGTGGGTATTACAGGCACCAACTATCATCCGCTTGACAATGAATTCCAAATTCGTGAAGCCATTCACAATACATGCGAATTGATAAATGGTATGGATAATGTCTTTGAGAAGGCCTTGCTGACTCTAGTCCTATTATCTTATATACAAGCATTTAGCGATGGCAACAAGAGGACTGCTCGCATCACAAGCAACGCCATACTAATAGCAAATGGATACTGCCCATTGAGTTTTAGAACCGTCGATTCTGTTGATTACAAAAAGGCTATGCTCATTTTCTACGAGCAGAACAACCTTTTTGCTTTCAAACAAATATTCATGCAGCAATTTGAATTTGCTGTGAGCGAATATTTTTGATTCATCACCACAACCCCATCGTTCAACAACTTAAAGAAGAAAAAATGAGAAAGAAGATACACTTAATAATATTCATTGCTGCATTAAGTCCATTTTTGCTATTGGCTTGCAGCAACAGCACGACTTCTTCACAAGATAAATCAAAAGAGATTCAAGATATTTATCATAGGGTCAACAATGATATTGTTTCTTATTATCAGTCAAACAAAGACTCCACAATATTAATTGCCGACCTAATGACACTTGACAGTTTGGGAGAAAGTATTTACGAAAATCAATTGCTGGTTCAACTTAAAATGACTATCTATAGTGAATTAGGCAAGAAATCCGAAGCCTTGAATTTTCTTTCGACAGTCCCTGATTCTGTTTTGACAACAAGAACAACTATGAACGGCAAGACATACACTACCGATGGCAAAATAGTTAGAGCCATGAGTGAAGGTTTTTTTGCTAATAGTGAAACAGAAAGGATGAACAAGTATAAAATAGCAGCAACAATGCTCGAGGATTATTTAAGCCACAACATTGATGAAAATGCCATAATAAACTACATTGTGGTGAAATGCAACATTGATTCCACCTGTGATGTTGATAAATTGATAGATGATTTCAAGAAAGACGGAAAATATGACAATCAGTTTCTTGACAATCTCAAATCAATAGATTGGGACAGTGAAATGGCAGCAATATCTAAAGAACAAACACAATAATGACTATGGTCATGTGGTTATCAATTTGGGCTAAGTGTCGATGAATCCTATTTGGCTGGTTTATATTCAAGTTCTAAAAATGGCAGATGGATCCTTTTCTGAAACATGTTTAAGTGATATTTATAACGTATGGTGTGACTTTATGAAATCTAAATAAGCAACAATGTAAGTCTACAAAAGAAAACAGATTGAATTATGGCAAAACTAAGTCAAGAATCCTGAAGGTTTTGTTTATGAAGACACAATCGTCAATTATGATGGCGGTGAATATAGACCTTTTAAAAATGAAACATATAAAAATGGAGCTATTGAGAGCATTGACATATATAAAGCAGAAGGTAATCTTTCATATAATTTTAAAGATTTGAAAAATGATTCCCTTTTAGCCCTTTCGATTAATGCTGTTTTTGATAGAAAAATCGTTATTAAAGGCGATTTGCTCCATGACAGCAAATATACAGACTTAAACGGCAAAAAGTTTAACAACAAAAACGGGGACTTTTACGTTCAAGAAAATGATACACTGCTGATTTATAAATTCTGATTAATTGTCATTTAAGCTTATGAGAAACCTTTTAGCAAGTACAACGAGTTTGTGGGCAATGTTTATGTTGACACAGTTGTTAAAACAAGTGATGATAAGACATCTTTGATAATGATAGCATGTTATTGGGACGATATAGACAGCCAAGGACCTTATGGACATATATCAGTAGAGGAAATTGACACTTGTCTTGATTCCATATTGAGAATAGAGAACTATTATTTCAATCAAAATGATGACGATTTGTCAATCAAAGTGGTGATTAATGATGAGTCAAAAGGGAAATGCCATATCAAGCATATCTCAAAAACAACCTTATATAGATTAAGAAATTAAATTATGGCAAGAAAAAATTATATATGGGCTATATCGCTGCTGATGGTTTGGGCCATGGGCTTCACTGTGGCGGCGCAATCGGCAAGTCAGGACGACAAAAGTGCCATTTACACATCTATTCAAAACTCAGTTAAAGATATAGACAAGATTATTATTTCACACATTGGGATGGAAGACAAACCTTTATGGACCGTACAAATCTCATACAAGCCATTCGGTGATATATTCAATAAAGAAACAAAGCATTTGTTTTACTATGGGACAACATATAGAGATTCTATAAAAGGGGTAATTATCTCATGTGACAGCCTTGATTTAAAAAGCTATGAACGCATAAAGTCATTTACTATAAACTATCCAAACAAATATACCGAAAGATCGTCTTTGCCAGGTGATTTTGAATACGGCGATTATTGCATATCAATAGTTGAAAAAGGTAATATAAAGAAATTATACTTTTCAAGATTAGATGCAATCAAATTATTAGATGAGTATATTTACATATTAATAAAAGATCCAAATGCAGAATACGTAGTACGTCGTTTAGAAGCTAATTGTAAAAGGTTGAGAAGATAGCTGTTGAGCTCAAAAACATCTTTTGCGGATGGCAGAAAAAAGATTGAATTATGGCAAGAAAATTACTGAAAAACTTGCATGTTGTTTACTAATTAGTTAACTTTGCCGAAAAATATATCCCCCGGGTGAGCGTGAGCGTATTTTGAAGACAAAGGGAGGAAATAATATGACACGTGAAGAATTGAAAAACAGCAACCTTACTCCAATTGAGGATTTAATCGAAGAGGATTTTGGCTCAATCGACACCCCTTCAAGGGTGGAATTTGAGGCCGATTGTGACG
>CADAZN010000048.1 GCA_902792435.1 uncultured Bacteroidales bacterium | reverse complement strand
AAAGTTGAAGTTCTGGCATTTTGTGCGTGCTTATCTCATCACTGTAGTCACTTGGCTACTTGTTATGTTTGTTATGTATATTGGAGCGCTGGTTTTTACTGACTCCAATGAAGATGGCTCGCTAGGCTATAGTATGGGTGTTGCTCTTTTTTTAGTGCCAGGTGTTTTGGCTTGGTTTAATTTGCTGTTTATAATATTCTTGTACTTCACCAAAATAGATCGCAGCGTACTCACAACAAGTCGCTGGTGCATTGTGGAATGCATTCTGTATCTTGTGGTGTATTATGTTATTGACTTTATAATCAACAGCATTCCGAAGGACATATGCTATGGAAATTTTAGTGAGGTTATGCCCGATGGAAGGATAATAAACTGGTATGGGCAGAAATGGTGGTGCACAGCCGAAGCCCAACTAATTTATACGTATATAACATTGACAATCATCTACTTGATTAAGAAGGTGGTTGTCATAAACAAAAATCGTTTAAGTAAAAGTAAATAAATGTTTTTTAGCGAAAAACCGCTATCTTTGCCGATGGCAAAAAACAGATTGAATTATGGCAAGAAAATATCAAATATGGGTTATATTGCTGCTGATGGTTTGTGCTACGGGCTTCACTGTGGGGGCGCAATCGGCAAGTCAGGGTGCTTCATCGCCTATGATAGTTACTGGAGTTGTGGTTGATGCCTCTGATAATAAACCTGTGAGAGGGGCAATTGTCTCAATTAAGGATACTAAAACTAGCATTACGACTGATGCTGATGGGCGGTTCAGCATTTGTGCTAAGCAGACTGATTCTCTTGTTGTTACTGACAGACACTATGAAAAAGCCGTGGTAGCAGTTGATGGGCAGCCAATGCAAATATCGCTATTACCTCCATCGATTTTATGTGGTTGGGCATGCGGTTATAATGTGCCTGATGCTTCTGGCAATGTTAATGATGATAAGGGCAAACCCTTGTCTGGTGCTATTGTAACGGTGCTTCCGTCGGGAAAAACTGATATAACCAACTCCAATGGGTGTTTCACCATCAAGCTGATTGATGAGAATGACCATTCGCTTAGGGTGGAGCATCCAGCTTGCAAATCTGTGCAAGGGCAAATTGAGGGTAACTATTTTATTGTCAGACTTGAGAAAAACATCGTGACAGGGCAAGTGCTTAGTGCCGAAGATGGAGAGCCGGTTATAGGAGCACGTATTTGTGCAAAAGGCATAAAAAACGGCACAACTGATTTTGATGGCAAGTTCAGCATTAGCGTTACCGATGGCACTGTTCTCACTGTGTCGTTCCCTGGACTTAAGCCACAAGACATTGTTGCCGACAGTCGCCAGCCAATGAAAGTAGTTCTTGAAAATGATGAGAATGATCCATTTACTGGATTAATCAGTTGTCCACAACCGATCTCAGTGATACGAATGGATTCTCTTGATTTTGTGCTGCCTGAGAGTGAGTTCCTGATTGCACAGCAGCATATTGATATTTTAAAAGGAGACTATTATAAACTCAAAAATATAGAAATTTGCAGAGCGAAATATCTCCTTAACCGCGAGATTGATAAGCGTAAAAATAATGTCTCAATTTATGGGACTCCTGCTTTGGACCTTAGCAGTTATGCTAGGCAATATTTGGGGTTCAAACACAATGGACATCGTTTGGTATTCATTAGTCTAACAGACAAAAACATCTGGTCAGACGGTTTTGACGATTTTGACAAACATTTGAAGACTCTGATTATCCGTGACGCACCGCAACTTAATGTACGTGCCATTATTGATTTAGATACCGAAGGTTTCGTCTACTTCTCTCTGTGTTATTAAAAAATAAGAGCATTAAAGATTGCCGAGGTGCTTTGAGGACAAATACTTGCTCTTGACCAAAATAAACTATATCTTTGCAGAAAAATTGAATTATGATTGACGGGATGAAGATATTGTGTGCGCCGGTGCAGGGAGTGACTGATTGTCACTGGCGTAATGCTCAAAATGAGATATTTGGAGGGCCCGAGGGATATTATGGGCCATTTATGCGCGTGGAGCATGGTGAGATAAGGAAGCGTGACCTTGCCGATGTAAGTCCTGAAAACAACACTGTGCCTGTGTTCACGCCTCAGGTTCTTGCATGCCAACCAAAAGACGCTCTACGCATGGTTGACGCGCTCACCGAGATGGGCTACCACACAATCGACATTAACCTAGGTTGCCCTTTCCCTCCCATCGCACTGCATCACAAGGGTTCGGGATTGCTTCAATACCCAGAAGAAGTGGAAACCCTGTTTAAGGAATTGAGTGCTGTGGATGGTGTGACCTATAGCGTGAAGATGCGCCTTGGGTGGGATGACGCTACACAATGGCGCAACATCATGCCGTTGCTTGACATCATCAACCCCTCACAGGTAACGGTGCATCCACGCACAGGCCGCCAGCAGTATAAGGGAGAGCTAATTCTTGATGAATTTGGGGCGATGCTCTCGGAATGCCACTACCCCATCGTCTATAATGGCGAACTTAAGAGCCTTGACGACATAAACCGCATTAAGAAGCAATACCCCTCAATAACAACAGTGATGATAGGACGCGGACTGGCTGAAGACCCAGCAATGCTGTGCCCCGAGAAAGCTAATGCCGACAACTATTGCGAGCTCCACAACCGCTTGCGCGACGCCTATACCGAGCAACTTAACGGCGGCGAGCATCAACTGCTGATGAAGATGAAGTCGCTGTGGGAGAACTTCCTTCCCAACGCTCCGCGTAAGAGCCTGAAAGCTATAAAGAAAGCTACGTCGATGGCGAAATACAATGTTGCCGTTAACGAGCTGTTCTACTCACTTGAGGATGATCTCTCAGACAATGATGGACAATAATTAAGTCTCTTGACATAACACAAACAAAAAAGCGCCCGCAGGCGCTTTTTCATGTATTGGTAAATAATGCTGCATTATTTGTAGCTCAAGGTTATGTATTTAATCTTGTCCAAAACTGCATCAAAAGCCTTGAGGTCGCGAGAGCTATTTCCTGACTGAGCCGCCATGTCTTTCAGCTTAGAGACATTGCCATAAATAACAGCTTTACGGTCTTTCATCAGGTTGGTGAGAGACGTTGGGGCTGGTCCTCCAAGCACCTTAGATGGCTGAGCCGCAGTGTTGGGGTTCAAGGTAACATAGAAGTTTCCGTTTTCGTATCCAAACCAAGCTTGATTACTAATTGAATAGCCATTGCTAGTGCTGGTAAGACCGAAAGCACTTCCCATGCCACTTTCATTAATCATGTTAACGATGTCGGGGGTAATGTTCTTTCCTTCGGCTTTAATAATGAAGTCTTGAGGACTGTTCATCACGCCCACCACATTACCACGAATCTTGCTCAAGATAGCAGTAACTTGATCGAGCATGCCGCCAATCATCTGCTTCATCTGGTCATTAGAACTACGATTAATGGCGTCTTTTAACAACTCAGCGAGTTGTGCGCCGTCGGTGTTCATGGCAAATCCCATAAAGTCGCCTGAAGAGAATGAACTGAAAGCCTTCTCAGAAATTTTGCCGAATGCCTTGCGAGATTTTTCGATGCGTTCCTGCACTTCCTTGTTATCGCTCTTGGCAGAGCAGATAAAGTCGCACACGCCATCAACCGCAGTACCTTCCAGGTTAATCACCATAGAACGCATCTCGTCGAGTTCTTTCTTTTCAATGCCCGCACTGCTAGCGGTAGTAAGAGCCTCGTCAGGGATTATTGACATGTCGGCACAAAGGCTAGCGAATGACTTGCTTCCATCGGCCTGTGCAAACACCTTATTATCAGCTAGACTACCATTGAAGTCTTTTTGCATAACACGATTTAGTGTGCGCTCCATCGACTCCTTGTCGCGCTTGTCCTTGCCCACTATCATCATCACTTCATCGTTGATGGCAACAGCGGCAGTCTCTTGCACACTGAAATCATAATCAGCGCCCTGTTTGAACTGTTCCTTAGAGCTCTTGGCATAGAACTTCTCGGCTTGAGCCTTGTCAGTAACTTTAGCCACCAAACCAAACACCAACTCCGAGCCACTATTGCGCGCAAAGATGTAGAATGGAGAAGTCAGGTCAAGACCCGAATTCTTAAAGTCAGCAACATCATCGCCATACTGCTCGACAATGTCCTTGAAGAGTTTCTCCTGGTCAATGCCAGTTTGAGTGATAAACTCCTTGAAATCAAGCTTTGCCACCACCTTGCTATCGGCAGGTACATAATCCTTGTAGTCGCTGCCAGAGCACGATGACATAATCACAGCAATAAGAATTGCCGACAAAAACAATAGTCTTTTCATCATACAATAAGTTTAATGGTTAATAACTGCTACAAAGATAAAAATATTTAATTAGAAATCACAACTTTTTCAGCAGAAAAAGTTTCAATCTAAGTAAAAGTCGCAAGTCAGTTCACGATATTGTTTAGTATAAGAACGGTCTTTACCCGAAATGGTGAGAGTTGAGACCATGGTCTCAACATCACCTACCACTAGTTCCCACAACAACCGCTTGACTGGCGCCCCATCAACAGGCACCACTCGAGTGAACCGATTAAGCCCCAGCCCCTGTTCCACAACACAGCGTCGCACAGCAAGCTCAACATCGGCAGGGGTGACAATGGCAATGCGTCCACCTGGTGTCAATAATTTTCGGCAACGACTCAGCAAAGACTCATAGGTTAAAGTGGTTGTGTGACGAGCATGAGTGCGGCTATCGCTAGGCGGCAACACACCATTGGTAAAGAAAGGTGGATTTGAGACTATCAGGTCATAGCTTCCAGCGTTATAGCTGTTAAAATCAGCAACTTCGGCGCTCAAGCGACCACCCCATGGTGAGGCATTGAAATTGAAACGCGCCTCGTCGATAGCATTAGCATCGATGTCGATGCCGTGAATGATAGCCTGTGAGTTGCGTTGTGCCACCATCAGTGCTATGAGTCCACATCCAGTGCCCACGTCAAGGACACGCGACGCATTCTCTACATCGCACCACGCCCCAAGCAGCACCCCGTCGGTGCCCACCTTCATCGCCGTCTTGTCGTTAAGCACGGCAAACCTCTTGAACTTGAAAACTTTTTCTCGTGCCATAACCACAACAAAGGTAGCAATAAAGCCCGATTTAAACCAAAGAAGCGCCATTTTTTAATAAAAAACCCTTTTTGACAAAAATATCGGGTAAAAGTTTTGCGTAAATGGCAAACTTTCACTACCTTTGCACCGCTTTTCGCGCGAAAAATCGCAAAGAGAAGTTTTATATTAACTATTAATTAATTTATAACAAACGTTTTATGTACAACTACGAAACCGTTTTCATTTTAACTCCCGTTTTGTCTGAGCCACAGATGAAGGAAGCGGTAGAGAAATTCAAGACAGTGCTCACCGACAACGGTGCCACTATCGAGAATGAAGAGCTTTGGGGCATGCGCAAGCTTGCCTATCCTATCCAGAAGAAGACTACTGGATTCTATGCGTTCCTCGAGTTCGCTGGTGAACCAACAATCGTAAGCAAGCTTGAGACAGCTTTCCGTCGTGACGAGAAGGTTATCCGTTTCTTGACATTCCGTCAGGAGAAGTATGCTCACGAGTATGCACTTAAGAGAAGAAGCTTGAAGAAGAGTGCTGCCAAGGTAGAAGAGGCACCCGCCGAAGAGCCTGTTGAAGCACCTCAAGCCGAAGTTAAAGAAGAAACTAACGAATAATGCAAGGAGGAAACACAACTATGGCACAAGCTCAATCAGAAATCCGTTATCTTACTCCACTGTCGGTAGACACTAAGAAGAAGAAATATTGCCGTTTCAAGAGAAGTGGCATTAAGTACATTGACTACAAGGACCCCGAGTTCTTGAAGAAGTTCCTCAACGAGCAAGGTAAGATTTTGCCTCGTCGCATCACTGGTACCTCGCTCAAGTTCCAACGTCGCGTTGCTCGCGCCGTTAAGCGTGCTCGTCACCTGGCATTACTGCCCTACGTAACCGATTTGATGAAATAATTTTAAAACTGGAGGTAACACACTATGAAGATTATATTGAAAGAAGACGTTATCAACCTTGGATACAAGGACGACGTTGTTGAAGTAAAGAACGGCTATGCCCGCAACTATCTTATTCCAACTGGCAAAGCCATCATGGCATCTCCTTCAGCTTTAAAAGTTCTCGCCGAGAACCTGCGTCAACGCGCTCACAAGATCGCTAAGATCAAGGGTGACGCCGAGGCAGTAGCCGAGACAATGAAGGGTATCGCTCTCACAATCAGCGCTAAGACCGACAACCGTGGCACTATCTACGGTTCGGTAGGCAGCAACCAGATTGCTGAGGAGCTCGCAAAGCTCGGTCACGAGGTAGACCGCAAGATCATCAAGGTCGAGAACGTGAAAGAACTTGGCAACTACATTGCTACTGTTCAACTGCACAAGGAAGTTGCTGTTGAGATTCCTTTCAAGGTTATCTCAGAGAATGCTCCCGAGAAGGAAGAGGCTCCCGTTGTTGAGGAGGCTCCCGCAGTTGTTGAGGAAGCTGCTCCCGCCGAGGAAGCTCCCGCAGCCGAGTAAGTTAACACTAGACTCACAAATAAGAAGTCGCGCCCATGAATGGGTGCGACTTTTTTAATAACTATAAGTGATTTATAATGTGATCTCTATAAATAAAAAAATACCGTGGCAAGTGTTGCAACTGCCACGGTTTTTTGTTTTCATCGTTAAAATAGAAGAAACTTATTTAGCAGCATCCTTCTTAACGAAGCGGCGCTCCTTGATGCGAGCCTTCTTACCGGTGAGACCACGGAGGTAATACAGCTTGGCGCGGCGCACGCGACCGTACTTGTTGATAACGATGTTGTCGATGAATGGGCTCTCCATTGGGAAGATACGCTCTACGCCAATGCCGTCGCTAATCTTGCGAACGGTGAAACGCTTCTTAGTTCCCTCGCCGTTGATTTTGATAACAACGCCACGGTACTGCTGAATACGCTCCTTGTTACCCTCTTTAATGCGGTAAGCTACTGTGATAGTGTCGCCAGGAAGAAAATCGGGCAACTCTTTGCCTGTAGCAAACGCTTGTTCTGCAACTTTAATTAAGTCCATTGTAAAAGAAATTTTAATAAATTAGGCATCGTCTCGGCAATAAAAATGAAAAACTTCGTTTCGCATTTTGTATTTCACTCAACTTGCACTAATTTTCTTTAATTTTTTGTATTAACTCTACGCAATATTCACAAGCCACTCTAATAGACTCACGCCTAAACTTCTTGCCAGAGATTGCGAAAAGCGGTGCAAAGGTACTACAAATTTCTTTCACGACAAAGAACTTTGCCTATTTTTTTAAGATTTTTCTTGGATAAAACTAATTAGTAGAGCTATTTATCATTCAAAAGGAATTCAATGAACTCACTCACTGCTCCACCTCCACCATTTTTCTTGTACACAATGTGCGCTATTTCCTTTACTTGAGAGCAAGCAGAATCACGTTAATGGCAACCCATCTTTGATGTCAAATACCTTGAACACCTCACTTTCGGGGCCCATATCTTATTAACGCTCAAGTGCCGCGGGGTATTCCCTGCGGCACTTGAATGGGTCTTATCTTAATATTTTATTCTTTTTAGTTTCCTAAAAGTATGTTGTAAATTACTGTAACGTCGGCGCTAGTGATATAGCCGTCGCCGTCTACGTCGCATGTGTCAAGGAAGGTCTCATCGCCGTTGAGCAGATAATTGTAAATACAGGTCACATCGGCACTGGTCACATAGCCGTCACGGTTCACGTCACCCACTGCATAGCCGCCACCTTCGAGGACAACAGTCTTGGCCTTGCTCCAGGGGCTCCAGGTATCGTCGGTGTAATGGGCCTTCACACGGAAGAAGAAGGTGCCACCGGCAGTTAAGTTCTTAACGGTGTAGAACTTATTGGGAGTGATACCAGTAATGAGACGATAGGTGGCATCACCCTCCTCGTTAATGGCCTTGAGGCCTGCGGGCTCGCTGGCATCGCCGGCATAAATCTGGATGCTCTCAATCTGACCATAATTGTTGGGATAATAATCGCCACGGATGGTAATCCGCTCGATGTCAGCGCAATCCAGGACGAAGACATAATCGGTGTACTGGGGGGCAAGGTCCACATGCACGGATTGCAGGCTAGTAGAGATGGT
>CADAZN010000047.1 GCA_902792435.1 uncultured Bacteroidales bacterium | reverse complement strand
TCAGAGCGATCTTGAGGAGTTTCTGTGCTCATTGCACGATGTGGGGATTTCTCCAAGGTCGCAGGCACGCATCATCTCGGGCATCAAGAGCTTCTATAAGTATCTCACTATTGAAGGACTGGTTAAGAGCAATCCTACGCAACTGCTGCCATCGCCTCACATCGGAAGGCATCTTCCCGAGGTACTCACGCTCGACGAGATTGACCGCATGATTGATTGCATCGACCTCTCGCAACCGCAAGGGCAGCGCAACCGAGCTATCATCGAAGTGCTTTATGGCTGTGGCCTTAGGGTTTCGGAACTTGTTGAGCTCAAGCTGTCACAAGTGTTTGAGAAAGAGGAATATGTGGTCGTGCTAGGCAAGGGTAACAAGCAGCGACTTGTGCCCATCTCGCAAGAAGCGTTGACGCAGATAGGTCTATATCTAGAGCACACACGCAACTACCAAGTGGTGAAGAATGGATGTGAAGACATTCTCTTCCTTAACCGGCGAGGTGGCAAGCTTACTCGAGTGATGATTTTCTATGTTGTCAAGCAGTTGTGTGAGCTCGCAGGAATTAGAAAAACAGTGAGTCCGCACACGCTGCGACATTCTTTTGCTACTCATCTGCTTGAGGGAGGGGCCAACTTGCGTGCCATCCAGCAGATGCTGGGGCACGAGAGCATCGAGACTACCGAAATTTATGTGCACATCGACCGCTCTACACTGCGCAACGAGATTCTCAACCATCACCCCCGCAACCGAAAATAATAATTTGGTCTAGTGAATCAAGAACATAAAAAATACTAGAAAACAAATCTGAACTCAAAACTATAAATTATGAACTCTAAAAAGTCTCCTCGTCGTGGGCCAGCTACCGACAATGTGGCGAAACTCACTATCAAAGAAGATGGCACATTGCTGGCTACTGCTGCCGCTCTGCTTCCCGATCACAAGCCCACAAAGCTTAAGTCAATGCTCAAGCACAATCAGCTGGCAGTAAATGGCGTACCGTCACGCCAGTTTGACCTCGCAGTACATGCCGGCGACCAACTGTGGGTAAACTTCGACCGTTCTTTCCAGGTGTTCAGTCATCCACGCATCAAGTTGGTGTATGAGGACAATGATATCATTGTCGTCGACAAAGGCTATGGCGTGCTGTCGACAGCGGCAGGAAAACCAAGCGACGATACAGTATATAATATTATTAAAAAATACGCGCGTGGTTTTAGCGACAAGGCCAATGTGTATGTCGTGCACCGTCTCGACCGCGACACTTCGGGACTCATGCTTCTCACTCGCACCAAGCAGGCTCGTGACAAGCTTATTAGCAATTGGAACAACATGGTGATAGAGCGCAAATATGTTGCCGTTGTCGAGGGTGATGTCGCTCAGCCCGAAGGCACAATCAAGAGTTTCCTTGCCGAGAATCCCGACACATTTGAGATGTATTCCACCGACGATAAGAAGGTTGGAAGGCTGGCTGTGACGAAGTATCGACTACTCAAACAAGGTAAAAGGTTTGCAATGGTTGAACTGGAGATTAAGACCGGGCGCAAGAACCAACTGCGAGTGCACATGCAGGATATGGGAAACCCCGTGAGCGGAGACCGAAAGTATGGAGGGCACCCAAGCCCAATCAACCGAATAGCACTTCATGCTACTGTGCTCAGTTTTGTACATCCCATAACAGGGAAGGCCGTGACCTTTAATTCACCATTCCCCGACAATTTCAAAAAAATGGTGTAATTCTTTGCAAAAAAATTGTAGAAAAGTTTGGTACTTTGAAAAAATATTATTTATTTTGCAATGTTTTCCAAGCGAGGGTTTCATAATAGGCATTCAATTGGAAAAACTATTAATCTGAAATATACGTGACTAATAAATAATAATTAACTATTTAAACAACAAAATCATTTTAAAATGAAGAAGATTTTTACACTTTTTGCAGCTGCAATGATGGGGGTTTGCGCTTTCGCTCAAATGCCAGAGACTTGCCCTTCTGAGCTTGGTCTCAAACTTCTCAACGGTGATAATCCCGCACAGGTAGAGGTTGAGCTTACTGTCATCAACTCAAGCTTGAACCTCAACGGTTTCAACACTGAGCTTGAACTCGACAACTCAAATGTTGTTTTCAAGAAAGTTAGCAGAAAAGCCTTCACTGCTGCTGGTTATGCTAATGTAATCCTTGCTCGCCTTGAAGATGCTACCGATGAAGAGCGCGAAGAGATCCTTCTCGAGTTCTGCGATGTTCAATCTAACATTAAGGAAAACGGTAACTTGGTAATCATTGAGCTTCTCAAGACTAACGATTGCCGTTTCTTCCCTGTTCTCGAGGAGCACACTGCTGTTGGCAAGTTCTGGATGGACTGGACAGGTGCTTTAGAAGCTAAGGACGGTGAGGAAGTTCCTTCTGTAAAACTTGCTGCTCCAGCTATTCCTTCTCGCTACTCGTTCTCTTACACCGGTGGTGTTGAGGGTACCCGCGCTTGGACTCCAGAGGAGCCACTCGAGTACACTCTGTACTTGGTTGATGGCAAAGTTACTGACGAGAAACCAACAACTGCTATCAGCACAATCAACACTGACCAGAATGTTGACAACCGTATCTTCGACCTCCAGGGCCGCGAGCTCCAGAGCGTTCCCGAGCACGGAATCTACATCCAGAATGGCAAAAAGTATGTTAAGTAATTAAAACTTAATTACTAAACTAAAAACCACCCTCACCAGGGTGGTTTTTTTGTGACCGAATAAATAAATTTCAATATCACTGTAGGGACATTGTAGGGACAAGGCGTGCCTTGTCCGAAAGAATGAAAGGTCATGGCCATCCCCAATCAAGATAAAACTCTTTGGGCTATCATTTTAAAAAAAACATTTTTTTTTCGTGTTTTTTTTATAAAAAAGTTTGGTTGTTCAAAAAACTTTTACTTATTTTGCATTGAATTCTATGCAAGGTAGGCAGCAATGCCCCTTAAATGGAAGTGTTGTTATATTTTGAAATGACGTGACTAACAATAATTATTAAATTTTTTAACATTAAAATCGATTTAAAATGAAGAAAATTTTTACTCTTTTTGCAGCAGCTTTGCTGGGTTTGTGCGCCAATGCTGAGGTAAGCGAATATGGCCCATGCCCTTCAAAAGTGAAATTTGCTTTGCTCAATGCAGAAAATCCTGCACAGGTTGAGATTGAGCTCCAACTCGTTAACTCAAGCTTGAACCTCAACGGTTTCAACCTGAAGCTTGAGAAAGACAATGACGCTCTTCAATGGAAGAAAGTCAGCAGAAAATAC
This sequence comes from uncultured Bacteroidales bacterium, assembly GCA_902792435.1. Classification (GTDB taxonomy): domain Bacteria; phylum Bacteroidota; class Bacteroidia; order Bacteroidales; family Muribaculaceae; genus Sodaliphilus. The sequence continues at coordinate 7,205 of CADAZN010000047.1, read as the reverse complement.
TTTACTGCAGCTGGTTATGCTGCTACAATCCTTGCTCGCCTTGATGATGCTACCGATGAGGAGCGCGAGGAATTGCTTCTCGAAATGTGCGACGTTCAGTCTAACGTAAACCCTGAAGGCAAATTAGTACTCATTGAGATTCTCAAGACCAATGACTGCCGTTTCTTCCCAATTCTTGAAGAGCCTGCTGGTATCGGTAAATTCTGGCTTGACATGAGCGCTTGCGATGATGGTGACTACACAATTGTTGCTCCCGACACCCCACAAGGTAACTCAATGTCTTACACTCAAGGCCCCGAGCCTCTGACCTCTTGGACTGCCGACGAGCCTGTTACCTTAACACTCCACAAGGAAGGTGACGTGATTTCAGTTGTTACTGGCATTAGCACTATCGTAACTGATGAGAAACCAGTTGACAACCGCATCTTCGACCTCCAGGGCCGCGAGCTCCAGAGCGTTCCCGAGCACGGAATCTACATCCAGAACGGTAAGAAGTATGTTAAGTAATTAACTACTGATGCAAAAAACTAAAACCACCCTACATCAGGGTGGTTTTTTTATGTAACGAGGATATGTCAAACTGCTGAATCTAATGAAAACTCCCCCTCTAAGATAGAGGGGCAGGGGGAGTATGAAAATACTGAGAACTGAGAACTGAATACTGAGAACTGAATACTGAGAACTGAATACTGAGAACTGAAAACTCTATTCTAGTAACGGCATCTCTTCCCAGGGGTGATATGCATCAGCGCCCTTCAGGGTGATGATATATTCCTTATAACTTATGAATCTTCCTCCCATACTTTCCAAGTGTGGTGATTGGGTTTGGCAGTCGATCAGTGAGCCACCTTGTTCTTGCATCTGCCTTGCTAGTGCTATGAGTGCTAGTTTGCTGGTGTTGGGCTCCCGAGAAAACATGCTTTCTCCCACGAATCCAGTGCCTGAGTTTACACCATAAAGTCCTCCCACCAGTTCATTGTCACGCCACACTTCCACGCTTCGTGCGTAGCCTAAATCGTGAAGCTTTGAATAAGCATCTATTATGTCGTCACCAAGCCATGCTCCAAGTTCGTCAATTCGGTTGTCAACAGTACTGCATGCCCTTATCACTTGGTCAAAAGCTGTGTTGAATGTGATGCGATAAAGATGCTTGTTCATCAATGTGCGCATTGAGTGGCTCACATGAATTTCGTTAGGGAATATGACAAAACGTTGACGCGGGCAAAACCATTGAATCTCCTTGAGTTTAAAAGCAAACCATGGAAAGAATCCGTGGTCATAGGCCACCAGCAACCTTTCGATAGAGAGATCTCCACCTATAGCTACCATCCCATCGCTATCATCCAGCAGTGGCATTTCGGGATGTGGAAAAACAATGTGTTCATCTAGCTCAAAAATCATATTAGGTTAGAGGGAAGAGGTGAGAGTTAATGTTACTATCAAACAACATTAACAACTTGTCAACAACTGAAACAACAGCTATTTAAAAAATATAGTTGTGTCTGTTGTTGATTTGTTGTTTTAGTTGTTTGATATATTTGCGTCTTTTCATTTTAAAGTTATCTTGCCGTCAGTCACAGTGACGTGTGCTGTGCCTCCGCGTTTCAGCTTGCCAAATAGAATCTCGCGCATGAGCAACGTCTTCACGCTGTGGTGCAGCACACGGTCAAGTTCTCGAGCACCATATTCGGCGGTGAAGCCTTCCTTTAGTAATAGTGCCCTAGCCGATTTGCTTACAACTATTTTCACCTTCTTTGGCGTGAGTTTGGCTTGAAGCTCACGCAGGCGTTTGTCAAGAATCATGCCTGCCATTGTCTCGTCCATGTCGTTAAATACCACTGTGGCGCTCAATCGGTTGATGAACTCAGGTTTGAAAGTCTTCTTCACTTGCTTGAGCATATCACCACCACGGCTGCCGTTGCTGTCGAATCCCACACTCATGCCGGCATGCTGAGCTCCTGCGTTGCTCGTCATGATGAGCACCACATTGCGGAAGTCGGCTTGGCGCCCCTTGTTGTCGGTCAAGCGGGCATAGTCCATCACTTGCAGCAAGATGTTGTAGATGTCTTCGTGAGCCTTTTCTATCTCGTCGAGTAGCAGCACGCAGTTGGGAGTCTTGCGAATGGCATCGGTAAGGAGTCCACCATCCTCATAACCCACATAGCCGGCTGGTGAGCCAATTAGTTTGGCAACGGTGTGTTTCTCGGTGTACTCACTCATGTCGAAGCGCACCAGTTCTACGCCCAGCTCTTGTGCCAGCACGCGTGCCACCTCGGTCTTGCCCACACCAGTGGGACCCACAAAGAGCAGCGATGCCAAGGGCTTTCCATCGTCAATAAGCCCGGCCTTCGACATCTGTACAGCCTCCACCACCTCGCGCACTGCTTGGTCTTGACCATAGATGCGCGCTTTGATGCGTTTCTCAAGAGTCTTGAGTAACGCATTGCTGTCTTCTTTCATAGCTGTAGCATTAATCTTCATTACCTTCTTGAGCACATCGTCGATAAGCGATTTGTCAACAGTTTGGCTCTTGTTGTCGGTGGGGTGGATGTGGCGATAAGCACCAGCCTCGTCAATGAGGTCAATGGCCTTGTCGGGAAGGTAGCGGCCCATAATGTGCTTTGCGCTAGCTCTCACGGCATAGTCAATAGCCGCAGGAGCATAGGTCACGTGATGATAGCTCTCATAGCCGCTCTTCAAGCCGTTGATTATTTCGATGGTCTCATCAACCGAAGGTTCTAGGATATCGATTTGCTGAAAACGGCGCACAACACCCTTGCTGCGAGATAGCTGGCGGTTAAACTCCTCGTAGGTGGTAGAGCCAATAAAGCGCAGCTTGCCGCCCTCGAGATAGGGCTTGAGCATGTTAGATGCATCCATAGCACTGTCGCCCGTAGCACCAGCGCCCACAATGCTGTGAATCTCGTCGATATAGACAATGGCGTTGTCGAGGCTCGACAGGTAATCCATCGTTTGCTTCACACGTTTCTCAAAGTCGCCGCGATATTGAGTGCCAGCGAGCATGCCTGCCATATCAATCTGGTAGATTTTGCATCCCTTGAGCATTTCTGGCACATTGCCGTCTTCAATGCGTTGAGCGAGGCCATAAATCAAAGCCGTTTTTCCTACTCCAGGCTCACCCACGTGTAGTGGGTTGTTCTTATCTTTTCGGCACAGCACATGTATAGTTCTCTCCAGTTCCGCCTCTCGTCCAATGAGTGGGTTGTGGTCCTTGAGGTGGTCGTTGATACAGGTGACAAAGTCGCTGACCGACGCTTGCTTAGCAGCAAACTCATCGCGTTGAAACTCGTCATCGTCATGCCAAGTGCCCATGTTAATATCGTCATCATAGGGTAAATTGTCTTCAGGGGCTAGATGCACTTGTCGCTTGCCATCATTTTCTTCAACCGACATGCCTCCACTATCGGGCATGTGATGCCCCTTTACGGGAAATTTGCTTGTGTACTCCTCGATTTTCCATATTAGAGTACTCAAGAAATCGCTGTGCTCATTGGCAAACTGATTCAAGACATTGGCCGCCAACGAGTCCTCGAGCTGCATCGCAGCACGTATCACATGAGTAATTTCAAGTTCAGGAGCCTCGGACGATTGCATAATCTCCACAGCCATCATTATCATCTGCTGGAACTGCTGCGACGGCTCTAGGGCATAGGGCCTGTCATCAGGAACTTGCTCCAGATCCCTAGTGTAACTGCGCAACGGCGAGTACAAAAAATGCTTATCTATTCCCATCTCTTCAAGAGCGTCGATGGTGGGCTGAGAGATTATTATCGCACACAACAGATGCTCGGGAGTGAAAAACGGATTGCGCATGGCAACAGCATTGTCTATTGACAAACGCATTGCCACCTGCAAGTGAAAACTATTTATAATTTCTTTTGACATAACATTCTATGATTTTATAAAACATCCCAAATCAAGTTCTATATATCACGGTATGCGTGCAACTATGAACTCATAACTTAAAACTGTGAACTATTCTGGCTCGTAGGTAATGCGCAAAGGATAGCCTTCGGCTTTGGCCATTGCCGTTGCTCGATTAGTCATCGACACGGCCATGTCGTAGCTGTAAATACCAACCACCGCCTTTCCTTGCTCATGCACTGTAAGCATAATGACTGTCGCCTCGCTTTCAGGCTTATAAAACACTTCCACAAGCACTCTCACCACAAATTCCATAGTAGTGAAATCATCGTTGTGGAATATCACCTTGTAGTGTTTTGGAAAGTTGGTGAACACCCGTTGCTTTTCCCTTACCGAACCTTGTTGTTTTGCCATTTCCAATGAATTTTGGTCGTTTCTATTATGCAAAGTTAACTATAATCGTGCAAATTATGTGCCAAAATCCCAACTATTATAAAATTATTTCTTACCTTTGCAGCGCAAAATCGAGCAGCCACATCTCGTGGCTCATAAAGCACGATTTTGAGGATGCTCTGATAGTTCAACGGATAGAACGTGGGTTTCCTAAACCTAAAATCTGGGTTCGATTCCCAGTCGGAGTACTAACATGCGACAATGTAAAGGTGTTGTAAATTTTCAACACCTTTTTTATTTATAGAAATAGCCCCGCCACTTTACAATGGCGAGGCTATTATATTATAAGCATGAATGCTTAGTCTTCGAGTAATGCGTCGTCGACGAGGTTAGGCATGGTTACTTGGAGGCCAGGGGTGCGCTCCATCTCGCGGCGGATGGCGTCCATTGAGCCATTGTTGCGAGCCCATGAGCGGCGTGCGATGCCGTTGTTCACATCCCACAGGAGCATCTGGCGGATGCGACGGTCGGCTTCTTCGCTACCGTCGATAACCATTCCGAAGCCACCATTGATTACTTCGCCCCATCCAACACCGCCACCGTTGTGCAGGCTCACCCATGTGGCGCCACGGAATGCGTCGCCAATCACGTTGTGAACTGCCATGTCGGCGCAGAACTGGCTGCCGTCGTAGATGTTGCTGGTCTCGCGGAATGGCGAGTCGGTACCACTCACGTCGTGGTGGTCACGGCCAAGCACTACAGGCGCTTTCAGTTCGCCACGGCGAATTGCGTCGTTGAAAGCCAAGGCAATCTTGGTGCGGCCTTCGCAGTCGGCATAGAGGATGCGGGCTTGCGAGCCAACTACAAGGTGGTTCTTGCCAGCCTCACGAATCCAGTGCAGGTTGTCGGCGAGTTGGCCCTTGATATCGTCGGTCACGGTGCTCATCATGCCGTCGAGCACTTCGGCAGCGAGGCGGTCGGTAACTTCCAGGTCGTGAGGATCGCACGAGGTGCAGACCCAGCGGAAAGGACCGAAACCATAGTCGAAGAACATTGGGCCCATGATGTCCTGAACGTAGCTAGGATAGCGGAAGTGGGTCTCGTCCTTCATGATGTCGGCGCCAGCACGGCTTGCCATGAGCATGAAGGCGTTGCCGTAGTCAAAGAAGTACATGCCGTCGGCAGTCAGGCGGTTGATAGCGGCAACCTGGCGACGCAGCGACTCAAAGACGCACTCCTTGAAGCGGTCGGGCTCCTCGGCCATCATGCGCTTCGACTCCTCAAGGCTGTAGCCAACAGGATAGTAGCCGCCAGCATAGGGGTTGTGCAGTGAAGTCTGGTCGCTACCCAGGTCAACATGGATGCCTTCGTCGGCAAGACGCTCCCACAGGTCAACCACGTTACCAACATAAGCCATAGAAACAACTTTTTTCTCCTCAACAGCCTTGCGGATTGCTGGGATCAGTTCGTCGAGGTTCTCGTGAAGCTCGTCAACCCAACCCTGGTCGTAGCGCTTGCGTGCTGCTAATGGATTGATTTCGGCTGTAACGCTTACTACACCAGCAATGTTACCAGCCTTGGGCTGAGCGCCGCTCATGCCGCCAAGACCTGCTGTGACGAACAATGGGATGCGCTTCTCGCGCTCATCGCCCATCACTTTGCGGGCTGCGTTGAGCACGGTGATAGTGGTGCCATGCACGATGCCTTGAGGACCGATGTACATGTAAGAACCGGCAGTCATCTGGCCATATTGGCTAACGCCAAGTGCATTCATGCGCTCCCAGTCGTCGGGCTTGCTGTAGTTGGGGATTACCATACCGTTGGTGACAACCACGCGTGGAGCATCCTTGTGCGATGGGAACAGACCCAGTGGGTGACCGCTGTACATCACGAGAGTTTGCTCGTCGGTCATCTCACTCAAGTATTTCATCACGAGGCGATACTGTGCCCAGTTCTGGAACACGGCACCGTTGCCACCGTAGGTGATGAGCTCATGAGGATGCTGAGCAACAGCCTTGTCGAGGTTGTTCTGAATCATCATCATGATGGCAGCTGCTTGACGGCTCTTGTGAGGATAGTCATCGATGGGACGAGCCTTCATCTCATAGCGTGGACGCAGGCGATACATGTAGATGCGTCCATACTTCTCAAGCTCCTCGCGGAACTCGGGTAGGAGAGTGGCGTGGTGCTTAGCGGGGAAGTAGCGCAGTGCGTTGCGCAGAGCGAGTTTCTTCTCCTCGGGGTTGAGAATGTCCTTGCGCTTGGGCGCATGGTTAATCTCGGTGTCGTAGGGCATTGGTTCGGGCAATACGTCGGGTATTCCAGCCCTGATGTCGGCGATGAATTCTTCTCTTGTCATTTTTTATAATTTACTAGAAGTTCTAGAAATTCTAGATTGACTAGATGTTCTAGATTATTTTGACTAGATGTTCTAGATTATTTATAATTTTGTTTCTACGATTGCGGTGATGTCGGCCTCTTCTGCGTTGGCTTTCTTGATGAGCTCGTTGGCCTCGGCGATGAGAGCATCGGCAACGGCGCGGTCCTTGAGAGAACCAGCATTAATCTTCACATTCATGCCAGCGCCAAGCACTGCGGCACGTGCAGCGAGAACGCCCACACCAGCGTCGCTAACGCTGTTGGGGTTGCCTTCCATAACCATGGCGCGGCAAATCTCAAACACCTTCATCGACTCCTTCATGGTGCGCAGAGGCACTTGAGCGGCATAAAGAGTAGCATCCTGGATAGCGGCGCTACGTGCGGCCTTGTCCTCGTCGGTCTTCTTAGGCATACCAAATGCGGCCATGATGCGGTTGAAGGCTTCGGTGTCCTCGTCAACGAGGTGGAGGAGTTCCTTAGCTATAGCTTGACCCTTGTCGGCCCACTCGCTGAACTCTTTCCAGCGGTCGTCCCATCCGGGCTTGTGG
>CADAZN010000046.1 GCA_902792435.1 uncultured Bacteroidales bacterium | reverse complement strand
ACTTCTCCTGTAACTATGGAAGGCCTTGCTGCTGGTACTACCTATGAGTGCCAAGTACAGGGTGCTTACGAGGATGGCAACTCACTGTGGACCGACCTCGTTTACTTCACTACTACATCGGCCGACGCTATGCCAGCTGCAGTTAATGTGACCGACATCACTGGCACCACTGCTACTGTTGACGTAGTAGGCTCACAAGAGCGCTACAACATCCGCTACCGCACCGCTGCTATCCAGAATGGTGTAGTTGAGGACTTCATGGGCTATGAGACTGGTGACTGTCCTACTGGCTGGACTCTTATCGACGCCGATGGCGACGGTCAGAACTGGTATGTATGGAACCTCACTCTCGATGATGGTACTGTACAAACTACCTTCTCTTCTAACAGCTACATCAACAACTATGGCGCTTTGACTCCCGACAACTGGGCAATCACTCCACAATCTACTCTTGGCGCTACTGTTCAATTCGATGCTTGGGGACAGGATCCTAGCTACGCTAGTGAGCACTTCCAGGTTTATGTAAGCACTACTGGCACCGAGATTGCTGACTTCACTCCAATTAGCGAGGAAATCGTTGCAACTGGCGTTCAAACTACTTACACATTCGACCTTGGTCCTTACGCTGGTGAGCAAGGCTACATCGCTATCCGTCACTTCAACGTAACCGACATGTACGTTCTTAACGTAACCAACTTCTACATGGCTGGTGAGACTCCCGATGTTCCTGCTGGCGAGTGGACAGTTGTTGAGAACGTAGAAGTACCTTACACTATCGAGGGTCTTGCACCTAACACCAAGTATGAGTTGCAGGTACAAGGCATCTACGATGCTAAGGCTACTACCGACTGGAGCCAAAGTGTATTCTTCACTACTCTTGCCGACGACGGCATGAACGAGTTCTACGTAGTTGGTGACTTCAACGGATGGAATCAGACCGCTGATGGTGGCCGCATCGAGCTCGTTAGCGAGGATGGCGCTGAGTACACTGGTGAGGTAACTCTCGAGGCTAATGGCGAGTTCAAGATCATCACTCCTGCTGAGGATGGTGGCTGGATCTGGTACGGCGGCGAGGATGCTAACCAAGTTGGCTTCTTCTGGATTGACGAGACTCTGCTCGACAACCCAATCGCTCTCATGGACGGCTCTAACTTCCGCATCTATGATGCTGGCACTTATGTAATCACCGTTAGCGAGGCAAGAGGTCTCAACGAACCTATCCAAATGGTAATCTCTAAGAAGGTTACTGGTATCGACAACATCGCTGTTGACAGCCAGAGCAACGAGTGGTACAACCTCAATGGTCAGAAGCTCAACGGCAAGCCCGTTACTCCTGGTATCTACATCAACGGTGGCAAGAAAGTTATCGTTAGATAATTGACTTGTTTCTGTGTGAAACTTTAAAAGATGCGTCCCCTCGGGGCGCATCTTTTTTTGTTTCTTCTAAATTATCTCTTTATTTTATAATTTATCAACAAATTGAATGTTTTTAGTCGTAAAACTTGCATTTTTGATAATATATTGATAAATTTGCCAATAATATCTAAAAAAATATACCATAAATATTTTGAAGCCATTATATTCTTTGACTTATCGCGTGTAATGCACCTATATTATTAACTAAAACCGTTTGTTTATGAACAAAAAACTATTATCTCTATTACTGCTTGTGGTAGCGGCCTTCACAACCGCTTTTGCACAGCAAGAGTTGACCGTGTATGAAGGAGAGGGAGGCACCAATGGCTATGTTCCCACCTATATGGGTTACTGGGACGACTTCACAAGAAGTCAGTATGTTATTCCCGCTGCCGATTTGGCCGAAATGAATGGCGCCACCATCAGTGCCCTGAAATTCTACACCACCTCTCAAAACGTTCCTTACACCTCGGTTTCAACAGCCGATGTTTACTTGATGGAAGTTGACTACACTGCCATCAGCGCTTTTGAGCCCAAAGCTAATGCTACCATAGTGTATCAAGGCACAGTGAGTGTTGTGACTAATGAAGCTGGTGATGGTGGAGAGATGACCATTGATTTTGCCACTCCTTTTGTATATGGTGGTGGCAACCTGCTCATTGGTATGGAGAACACTACCGATGCTGGTTACAAGTTCATGTACTTCTATGGCCAGACTGTAGATGGTGCTTCGGTTGCCGGTTACAACTCAAATAGCCTTGACGCTGTTACCGCAACCCAGCGAAACTTCATCCCAAAGACCACCTTCACCTACACTCCATCGGGTGGCGTGGTTGTGCCAAAACCCACAAACCTTCAAGTGAGCAACCTGGGCCCCAACAACGCTACTTTGAGCTGGACCGCTGGTGGCACCGAGACCCTTTGGGATGTTGAGTACAAGAAGGCTGCCGATGAGGAGTGGACTGCCGAGACTGCCACTGCTCCAACTATCGATCTCGACGCACTTGCCAACGGCACCGAGTACTATGCACGCGTGCGTGCCAATGCAGGTGACGGCAACACCAGTGGTTGGGTAAACACTACCTTCACTACTCCATTGTGCGACCCTGACGACATGGGTGAAATCACCTATCAGCTCACCGACTCTTATGGCGACGGCTGGAATGGCAACGCCATTGAGATTGTTGCACCTAATGGCCTTGTGGTTGAGACCCTGACCATCACAACTGGCAACACTGCCTCGGGCACTGTGGCTTTGTGCCATGGCATTGAATACACCATCCGCTGGAAGCTTGGCAGCTATCCTGGCGAGTGCTCTTATGTCCTCACAGGCCCCGACGGAGCCGAGATTGTTAGTGGCGCAGGACTATCAGCAAGTGGAGTTCTCACTACCTACATGCTTCCAGCTCCAGGACAAGGCATGGTAAAGAACGTAGAGGTTACCGACGTTACTGCCACTACTGCCACTGTGAACTGGGAAGGCGAGCAAGAGACCTACAACGTGCGCTATCGCACTGTTGGCTATCCTGGTGGCGAGGTTGAGGGCTTCGAGTATGAGGGCCTCCAGAGTGGTGACTTCCCAACCGAGAGCGGCTGGACCACTATTGATGCCGATGGCGATGGCTATGCTTGGTACATCTTCGCTCCTACCAACACTGCCGATGGCAATGGCAATCCTACCGTGTTTGGTGGTGCTTGCATGACTTCGGCAAGCTACATGCAGAGTGCTCTTACTCCCGATGACTGGTTGATTTCTCCACTGGTTGAGCTCAAGGGTATTCTCAGAATGTGGCTCCGCGGTCAGGATCCAGGTTATGCTGCCGAGCACTTCGCAGTTTATGTTTCAACAACTGGCAACACCGATGTCGCCGACTTCGTGGAACTCATCCCCGAGACCGTTGCCGAAGGACAATATGTTGAGTACACTGCCGACCTGAGCGCTTACGAAGGCCAGATGGGCTACATTGGCATCCGTCACTTCAACTGCACTGACCAGTTCCGTCTCAACCTCGACAACTTCCTGATCCAAGATCCAGAAGCTGTTATTGAGGACGGCGAGTGGATTACTGCCGAGGCTGTAACCAATCCTTACAACATCGAGGGTCTTACTCCAGAGACCGATTATGAGGTTCAAGTACAGGGTATCTTCGAGGAGAAGGGTACTACCAACTGGACCGAGAGCGTATACTTCACCACTCTCGCCGAGCCTGTTGAGCCTGAGGATGGCTTCTTCCTTGTGGGTACATTCAACGGTTGGAACCAAACTGCTGAGGGTGGCCGCTTGGCATTCGGCGAGAATGATAAGATCGAAGGTGTTGAGCTCGAGGCTGGCGCCGAGTTCAAGGTTATCGCATTTGACGAGAACGGTACTATCTGGTTCGGTGGCCAAGACGACAACAACGCTGGCTTCTTCCTGCTCAATAGCGACCTCATGGGCGTAGGCATCATGTGTGTTGAAGGTGAAAACGGTGCAAACTTCCGCATTGAAGAGGCTGGCACTTACACCATTCAACTGGATGTTCTGAGAGACTTCAATGGCGCAGTTGTGATGACTGTCACCAAGGAGGATCCCAATGCAATCAGCACTATCGCTGTTGACAGCCAGAGCAACGAGTGGTACAACCTCAATGGTCAGAAGCTCAACGGCAAGCCCGTTACTCCTGGCATCTACATCAACGGTGGCAAGAAAGTTATCATCAAATAAGCTTCTTAACCGTTAACTTAAAAAATGCATCCGCACCTGCGGGTGCATTTTTTTTATTTTTTCCGTTTTGCAATGGTGCCTTTTCCCCTCCTATCATTTTTTATGGTAAACTGCATCTTTTTTTCAACGAATCTTGTTATTTTTATAATAAATTACTAAATTTGCAATTCAATTGATAACATATACCAGATTTATTCTCTTGACTAGAAAAATTGCCTTTATTTGAACTTAGTGTTTATTTTCTATATTATTAACCAAAACCAATTTTCCATGAACAAGAAATTATTTTACTCTTTTGTTCTGATGGTAATGGCAGCATTTATGCCTGCCGTTGCCCAGGAAACGTTGACCGTGTATGAAGGAAATGTTAATACCAACACAGTTCCTGCCTACATGTTCTACTTCGACGACTTCACAAGAAGTCAGATGGTAATCCCTGCTGCTGATCTGGAAACTATGTCTGGAGCCTCTATCACCTCCTTGACATTCTACACCGATCAAACTGCAGAATACACCTCAGCTAGCACAGCTGATGTGTATCTGATGGAAGTGAATTACACCACAATCAATGCTTTTGAACCTAAGGACAATGTTCTTTACACGGGTTTTTTAACAGTTGCAGCCGATGGCAAACTCACCATTGAGTTTGATTCTCCCTACGTGTATGGAGGAGGCAATCTGCTGATCGGTATTGAGAACACTACCGACGCTGGCTACAAGAACGTTAAGTTTTATGGCCAAACAGTGACTGGCGCTTCAGTTGCTGGCTATAACGCTAACAGCCTTGCTAACGTGACTGCTTCTCAAAAGAACTTCATTGCTAAAACCACCTTCACCTACACTCCTGGAGGCGGCGTGATTGTACCCAAGCCCACTAACCTCACAGTTAGCGACATCACTCCAAACTCTGCTAAACTTAGCTGGACAGCAGGTGGCGAAGAGACCTCTTGGCAGGTAGAATACAAGAAAGCTACCGACGAGGAGTGGACTACCGAAACTGCTACTGCTACTACCTATGACCTTGATGCTCTTGCTAACGGAACTGAATACAATGTGCGCGTGCGTGCTGTTGTGGGCACCGACTACAGCATTTGGGTGTCTACAAGCTTCACTACTCCTGAATGCGATCCCGCCGACATGGGTCAAATCACCTATGAACTCACCGACTCCTATGGTGATGGCTGGAATGGCGCAGCTGTTGAGATTTACAATCCAGCCGGTACATTGGTTGCAAGCATAACACTAAACTCAGGTGCAAGTGCTAACGGCAATGTAGCTCTGTGCTATGGTGTGGAATACACCATCAAGTGGAAGTCGGGCAACTACCCAAGTGAGTGCTCGTTCGTAATCTATGATCCTGAAGGCGAGGAAATCTGCCGTGTTAATAAGGGTAGTGATGTCGCTAACGGCGCCACTGTAGCAACCTTCACTCTCGAGCAAGTTCAATTCCCACGTCCCACCAATCTTGCAGTTAGCGACATTACCGCTACCACTGCTAAGGCTACTTGGGAAGGCACTGCCGACAGCTACAACCTGCGCTACCGTCCCGTTGCTCAGGGTTCATATGCTCTCAATGAGAGCTTTGAGGGCTCTGTAAGTTGGGGTCTCCTCGATGCCGACGGTGATGGCAACAAATGGGGACTTATCAGCTTGGAAGGTTCAAGTATTGAGCAATATGACGGCACCAACGTTGTACTTTACAGTGCAAGTTATGATGCCCAAACCGAAGCCGATCTCACTCCCGACAACTGGGTAATTTCTCCAAAGATTACATTGAGTGGTGAGCTTCGTTTCGGTGTTCGCGACGTAGGCTACAGAGAAAATTATGCTGTATATGTTTCTACTACTGGCACCGCGGCTTCCGACTTTGTGCCTCTTGAGGAGGGCCTCACCACAGCCAATGCTTGGCAAGAAAAAGTTTATGACTTGAGCGCTTATGAGGGACAGCAGGGCTACATTGCATTCCGTCACTACGACTGCACTGGTGGTTACTTAATTCTTATCGACGGCGTGAAGGTTGGCGAAGCCGGCGCTGGCGAGCAAGAGTGGATTGTTAAACAGAACGTAGAGAGTCCTTACACCATGGAGGGACTCACTCCTGCAACCCAGTATGAGGTACAAGTTCAAAGCGTTTATGCCGATGGCGAGTCGGAGTGGACTGCAAGTGTAAACTTCACCACTACCGATGGTCTTGACGTTCCAACCAACCTTGCTATCAGCGACATCACTCACAACAGTGCTGTGGCAACTTGGGAGGGCTCACAAGAGAGCTACAACCTGCGCTACCGCACTCCAGCTAAGGCCGACGTGCTCTTCTCAGAGAGCTTCGAGGGTACTTTCCCAGGCGAATGGACAATCGTTGACAGCGACGGCGACGGCAACAACTGGCTACAGTTTAACCCATTGAACTTCACAAGTGGTGGCTTCCCAGCTTATGATGGCCAATATGCAGCCATGTCAAGAAGCTGGATGAGTACAGCCCTAACTCCCGACAACTGGCTCATCAGCCCAGTTATTGAGGACCTGGGTGGCACACTCCACTACTTCATAGTTGACGATGGAGCTAACTATCCCGAGACCTACCAAATTTATGTATCGACTGCCGAAGGCACCGAACTTGCCAACTTTGTAGCTGTAACCGAAGAGATGGAGTCGCCAAATTCTATCCAGTGGACCGAGCTCACTGTTGACCTTAGCGCTTATGCCGGTCAATCAGGACGCATCGCATTCCGCAACTTCAACTGCACCGACAAGGACTTCATGCTCATCGACGCTATCAGCATCACTAAGAACGAGGTTCCTGCCGGCGAGTGGACCGTAGTTGAAGACGTAACTAGTCCTGCCGACATCGAGGGTCTTGATCCAGAGACCGAGTATGAGGTTCAGGTACAAGGTGTCTTCGGTGAGAACACAACTGAGTGGACCGCTTCGGTACTCTTCACTACTCTCGAGGCTCCAGCTCCCGAACCAGTTATCACTGTTGACGTAGACTTCGGAACTTACACCGAGGCTCAGACCGTTCACGTAACTGTTGAGAACATGCCTGAGGACGGCGTTATCGTTTATCAATTAGTTCCTTCTTCTTCAAAAGAGGAGTGGAGCAACTATGACGACGCAACCGGCATCGTTGTTGATCAGTCGGCAGCTCTCACCGTAGCAGTACTCGACGCTGAGGGCGAGGAGCTCGCAAGACTCGAAGGCGAGTATGTAATCGATACTCAAACTGGTATAGCTAACATCGGTGTTGACGGCTATGACAACAACGCATGGTACAACCTCAACGGTCAGAAGCTCAGTGGCAAGCCCACTACTCCTGGCATCTACATCAACGGCAACCGCAAGGTTGTTATCAAATAATTGACTTGTTCATGTGAAACTTTAAAAGATGCGTCCCCCCCCGCGGGGCGCATCTTTTTTCATTGACAATGTGGCTTTTTGATTTTTTTTTACTATATTTGCCAAAAGTTGAATTATTTACACTAAAAAACTATATTGTCATGAAGAAATTATTGTTATTCTCACTGTTCACCCTTTGGGTCTCGGTGGCTGTGGCGGCAACCTATCCGGCAAGCTACTACACCCTTGCTCCCGAGACAGCCGTGGTTGTTGGTGACGTCAACCAAGACCAGGTGGTGACTGCAAGTGACGTGACAGAGCTTTACAACTACTTGCTTAATGGCTCAACCACCTACCTTAGCACTAGCGACGTGACTGGCGACGGCCAAGTTACAGCCGCCGACATAACTGCCGTCTATGATGTGCTACTGGGTGGCGGTGGTGCCTCGACGGCAGCCACTTACATCAAGATGAACGAATACACGAGCGCTACCTCGTCGGGTGCGCCAACTCAACACGTTTGGAAAAACACTGAAGATGTCATTTACATCACACTCGATGGTGTGGAACAGAACATGTATGTGCTGGTGCGTAGCGGTGGCAAGTGGACACTCAGGGACATCACAGGTAGCAACAAGGCTGGTTTCAAGAGCAGCGGCAATATTAAGGCCATGTGGGTGCGTGGCGCCAATTGGTCTAGCGATCAAGTGGGCGACCTCAACATTCCGCAAGACTGTGCCTTTGGAACCGGCACATACGCTTGCAGTGGCAATACAGTGGGCATCAATTTACCTCTTGAGCTATATGAGAGCAAAATCATCCTTGGTGGAACCAATGTCAACACATCCACAGCTATGACTTATTGCCAACACATAACAAGCCTGCAAAGTATCAACGGTTTCATCAACGGCAGTGGTGTGGATAACGAATATGCCACTACCTCACCCAAGGCTAAGTTGATTAACGGTCAATATGTGATTTATGCACGCCACGAGGATATCAACAGCTCAGGAAATACAGTATTCCATGTGACGTTGCCCGACACGCGCAGCTTTAGGTACACCGCCAACTTTAAGTTCAATCCAGGACAAGACTACACCATTATGAACCCTGGACCTGGTACGACGGGATGGACACGCGACTTTGTAATAGGATATAGTAATTCAGCTTATAGCCATGATTACGAATTCATTGCACTTAATGGTAATGGTTCCACCAATCAAATAACAATTCCTGTGGGATACGAATTGAATCTCGTGCCTAAGGAGGGAAGTTTAACGATATATGAGGGAACTGTCCAAAACCTTCAGGTTTCTAACACCACGTGTGTCACCACCTACAACAGTGTGTTTGCCACGCCTACCATTTGTGCCAAAGAAGTGGGATCCTCTTATGTGTATTTCAAATACACAACCCTCTATGGAGACACCTACAACTACAGCATCAAAGTCACGGTAAATCCCTCTATCTGGCTTTATGGATATACAACTAAAAACGGCAAAAATGTGCCTACCATCTATTTTAACAAGAATGGCACTTCGGCTCCTAAAATCGGCGATGACACAGGCAATCAGGAAGTGGCATCATTCTCAATGAGCAAGGGCCATGCCGCAGCCATTGTTAAGGGATCCAGCACTTGCAAAGTCTTCAAGAGTACTGGACCATATTACTACGGAAGCTATAACGAGAGATACGACATTGGGTCGCCCATTGCAAAATGGACATATATGGATCATGATGAGAACATTTATTACGACAAGGAGTCGGTAGGTTATTATTATGTTATGAAAAATAACTCAGTAGTGCTATCAAACTCTAATAAAGACCGCCCGTTTACCAGTTTAAAAGTTGACTACACCACTGGCAAAATCGCTTGCGTGAACAGTTTTAGCAATAGTTCTGAGCTTTATATCTTGGGTGTAGGCTTAGTGAGAAGCGATTATGGCTATAACAACTTGCATTGGGGACCAAATGGCACCAGCACCGGCGAAAGGGTTACTTATAGCTATAATTATGCCTTCAGTAACGACCGCCTGATTCTTAGGGTACACCGTCAAACGACCCAATTTGGTGAACACGACAATGAGATGATATATACCAACAACTACTATGTCTACACCTACAACTCCCTCGGTCAGCAATTGTCATCGCCCACGTTCAACTATAATGGATTTGGTTCTTCAGTGTTATATGACGGCAACACGTTATTCTATGTCTCTGATGGAACGCTTGGGCAGATCACTACTACCGTGGGGAATAACGTTAGCACTATAACTACCAACAAAAAGAATATCTATAAAATTGGCTACAAGGACGGATATGTCTATGGCTTGCGCCGCGTGAATGAGTCGGGTAAATTAATTTATTACTTCTTCTTTGGCTCTCTCAGTCAAGTGCTAAACAATACTTGCACCGAGATAAACCTGGGAGAATATCCTGACTTCGTTCTTAATGGCATGTTCTTCGAGACATCTAAGAATTGATAGGCTCGTTTCGTTGTCACAGAATATTTTTTGCAACGATTCAGAATAAATTATTATATTTGTTTTTCTTAATGACAACCTTGCAGTATCCAAACTGCAAGGTTGTCGTTTTCATTGAAGCAAGTTTTTTGACTGTAATTTTGCGGTGTAAAAACGAGTTAACGCATTTTATTCACTATTTAATTACAGTAATTATGGAAACTAACAATCGTACCAAAGTCTACAACGTGATCATTCTTGACAAGAGCGGCTCGATGAGCAGCATCACCAAGCAGGCCATCGACGGCGTGAACGAGACCATCGCATCTATTAAATGTGGGCAGGAACTGCATCCTGAGCAGGACAACATCCTCACGCTAGTGGCCTTCTGCGGCTGTGAGCTACGCAAAATATATGAGCAAACACCCATTGCTGAAGTCACTCCTATTAGTGAACGCGACTATAGGCCTTGCTGCATGACACCACTGTATGATGCCGTTGGCAACACCATCACCGCCGTGCATCGCCTCATGGAGGGTGATAATAACGCTATTGCCAGCGTGACTGTCATCACCGATGGCTATGAGAATGCATCGAAGGAGTATTCTCATGCCGCGCTCAAGAGTCTTATCGAAGCCTACAAGAGCGAAGGATGGCTCTTCGCCTACATCGGTGCCGACCACGACGTTGAGGCTGTGGCATTCAATCTGTCGATTGACAATCACATGGCATTCGAGAAGACCGAAGAAGACACAGCACGCATGTTTGACGAGTTCCAATCATGTCGTATTAATTACATTAATGATATGGCATTCATGATGTGCAGTGAAGAAATAGACGCAGACGAAAAAAGGGAAGTATTGCGCAAGCGTTCTTTGGATTTCTTCAAGAAATAATAAATCTAGCTTGCGCGACAAGTGTGTCACCTTTAAAAAGATGGCACACTTTTTGCATAAAAATTACTTTGTACTATTGTAAAAACTCATAAACCATGGCTTTGATAGAAAGAAGTTTCGATAAGATTAATAAAGAATTTCGCTATGGTGTGATATATGTTATCACATCGTTTAATCGTGTTTGGGAATCTGATATGAGTATTAATCATCGGCTGCCGTCACAACTGCTAGAATGGCTAAGGCGTTTGACAGGTTTTGATGTTAAAGTTATAGAGGTTCCTGGAGTAAGTGAAACCAAGCTTGTAGCGCGGCGCATCAATGTGGGTAATGCTGGCAAGGAAGCTGTTGTTGAGATGCCGCTCCGTTATGATTCGTTCAAAGATGTTCAACGGTTTGCCGAGAGTGCGACCGATGTGCTGAGCACCGATGAGGGTAACAAAGTGCTGGAGCAAGAGATTATAGTGAATCGCGGCGATGATATTGATTATTTTGATGAGTCTGAACCCAGTAAACGTGTTCAAGAGGAAATTTCAGAGCAAGACGCACCGAAAAAGAGCGAATCGCTTTTTCGCAAGCTAGTAAGCAAGCTGAATTATAAATATAGGGATTCTATTGAATTGGACCCTTTGGCTCGTGCTGACGTTGAGCTTGAGGAGGAACAAGAATTACTTACCATTGAGAAACAAAAGGAAGATGCTCTGAAAGCCATTCAAGCACAGATTCTTGATTATGTCAGAATATATCAAGACGATCCTATGGAGCTCATTAACACCTTACTCAAGGGAAAGATCGTTATTGGGCAAAACAATGGGCTCAGTCCACTTGTGGTGAACAACGACCTGAAAATTGTGTTGCCCAACTATAACGAGGTGGAGGTTAAGATAAGAAGAATTTCAAGGGTGCTCGTGAGGCTATCGACAACCTCGTCAATCCCATGAGCAACACCCTCAACGAGTATATCTCAAAAATTAAGCGATGCTTCAAGACTTGCATTATCGACGACGAGCTAGCCGATAAATACTGCATCACAGGAAAGAAAACAGAGCCTTATAAAATTGCTCTCGACCCGTCGCTAATCACCTTGCCACGAGCTGTCATGGATGAATGATGGCTCGATGGTTATTTGTTGATTTTAGAAAAAAAGGTTATCTTTGCGCGCAATACCGAAACCTGCCAGCAATTGCAGGCTTAATAATTTGATCTGATGAAGATTGGCAACATAGATTTAGGAGAGAGACCGGTGATGTTGGCTCCCATGGAGGATGTCACCGATGTGTCGTTCAGGCAGATTTGCCGTGAGCAGGGCGCCGATATGGTGTATACCGAGTTTGTGAGCGCCGATGCCGTGATTCGCAACATCGATAGTACTCTGCGCAAAATGGTGATAAATCCTGGTGAGCGACCAGCCGCCATTCAAATCTATGGCCGTGAGCTTGAACCCATGGTCGAGGCCGCCAAGATAGCCGAGGAGGCTAAGCCCGAGGTGCTCGACATCAACTTTGGATGTCCCGTCAAAAAGGTGGCCCGAAAGGGTGCAGGCGCTGGAATGTTGCAGAATGTGCCTCTCTTGCTCGAGATTACTCGTGAGGTGGTAAAAGCTGTTAATCTCCCTATTACGGTAAAAACTCGTCTCGGATGGGATTGCAACAACAAGATAATTGTTGAACTTGCCGAGCAGCTGCAGGATTGTGGCATTCAGGCCCTTACGATTCATGGTCGCACCCGTTCGCAGATGTATAACGGAGAGGCCGACTGGACTCTCATTGGCGAGGTGAAGAACAATTCACGCATGACAATCCCCATCATTGGCAATGGTGACATCACTACTCCCCAAAAGCTTGCCGAGTATTATGACCGCTATGGCGTTGACGGCATTATGGTGGGGCGTGCCTCGATAGGTGCCCCCTGGATTTTCCGTGAGATGAAGCAATATCTGCTCACTGGTGAGATTCCTGAGATTAGCCGTCATGAGAAAATGGCGCTGATTCGCCGTCAAATTGACGAGAGCATCGATCGCATCGACGAGTACCGTGGCATCCTGCACATTCGCCGCCATTTAGCCGCCACACCGCTGTTCAAGGGCATCAAGAACTTCCGCGACACACGCATCGCCATGCTCCGCGCCAACACAAAAGATGAACTCACATCCATCCTCGACCACATCGAGAACGACATCTTCCCTTCCCTAAATGCATAAAGCACAATGCACAATTAGGTCGTTAGATGTTTCAATAATCTCACAAAGCGGCACCGATCGAAAAGCCGGCTTGCGCCATAATTTTGAAACATGGAATCGATGGACTCAGTTTGCCTTGAGGTTGGAGACTTTGGGAAATCGAATTTTATAATTGCCAATGGTTTATTATATAACTTTTTCGTAATAAATTGTCCTTTTTTTTGTGCTTAGCAGATATTTTTATAATTTTGCAAATGACTCTATTGGCCCAAGAGAGGGCAGTGGGTCAACTACATTTTGGTAAAGGACGTTTACTAACGGCGTTATCTTCTATCGTCAAATCTAGCAAATTTGTATAAACCCAAGAAGATGCGGCAACATGGTAGACGTCCACGTTGAGTGAATTGTTTTGCCCAATGGGCTAACATATTCATTGGCGTGGGCTGACTGTGTTGCTTATCCTGGGTGAGGGCAATGCTAGAGCCTGACGATGGG
>CADAZN010000045.1 GCA_902792435.1 uncultured Bacteroidales bacterium | reverse complement strand
CAGTTCCATTTCCACTGGGAATCCAATCCGTTCCATTTTTTACAACTTTGAAACCAACCGATTCACCTGCATTAAGATGAACTTGGCCTGATGTCCATGTCCAGTTGCCATTATAATCATTAGTCATTTCATTAGCAGTAGCCGACCAAGCAGTGCCAAAAAATGCGTCGCTATTACCTGTAGCATAGTAAGTGTCTAGATAACCAATAAAAGTTGATGTGACATCGGTCGCTGAACTAACTCCATTATATTCATAAAATTTGGTTTCTGAAATATTGTAAATATTTTCAGTTTGACTAGTTCCATTTCCAGTATTAAAGATAAGATGCCAAACGTCTCCTAAAACATCCATCTTATACCAAGACTCATTGGCAATTTCCACTGTTTCTGAAAATTTTTTCCCTGGCCAACCATTATTGTTATCTCCATACCAAGTATAAAGATATGGCACACTAGAACATTTTACATAAATAGTGAAATCGGCCCAAGCCGAGGTGGTTGTTAACAAGCAGACAAGAGCCAACACGGTCCTAATCAGCCATTGATAAAAAGATTTCTTCATTTTGTTTTAGTATTAATTTTGTTTTGAATAAGTTTTCTATATGGTTATTAAAACAGCTTGAAAGTCAATGTATTTTTTTGGCTAAAAGCACGCAAAATTATATATATAAATAGGTGTAAAAGTGAATTTGCGCGATTTTTTCAATTAAAAATCACGCAAACGATTGCGGGGCGAAAAGTAAGAATTTAAAAAGGCAGTTCTTCTTCGTTAGAGCCATATTCTACCTCTGGCTCTCTTGCAATATTGCTATTGCCAGTATTATCGCGATAGTTTTTTCTCACTCTATACATTTCCTCTTTTTTCCCTCCATTTTTCAAAAAATCACCCTTTTTGCTTTCATAGAGTTTGGTTGTTAGAAACATGCATTGCATGATGATAACAATCATTATATTTGCAATAGTTTCTGGCGTGCGAACTTCAAAAGCCTTAATATAATAGTCACTGTCATTGTGTTGAGCGCAAACCCTGCGAGCACACTCACATTTATCACTATTTAACTCCCACTGCGAGAGTTTATTATTTCTAAGGTAATCCTCAAAATCTTCTTTGAGTTCACCTAAACTTCCACGAGCGATATTTAATAGATGAATATTAGAATAGGTAGAAGTAGCCCCATCAATATTTCCCTCAACAATATTCTGCTTCACCGAGCGTGCCGCCTGCTCCATCTGACCCGTGGTTCGGTCTCCTGGCCTCATGAATCGGCGAGTGAAAAACACCGCTCCGTCATATACACACATCGCCTTTTTATAAGCAATAAGACTCTTGTGGTCGCCGAGAGATTTAAAGAAATTAGCCATAGCTTATATTTTTGAGGAATGATAGGAATGATAAGAATTATAGGAGTGAGAGGAATGATAGGAATTATAGGAGTGATAGGAAGTGATGGTGTCTATTATATTTCCTATATTTCCTATATTTCCTATATTTCCTATCACTCCTATACCTCCTAGCTATTCTTATCCCAGAGCACCTCCTCGACATGGCTCGACACGTTGCAGTGGCGGGCGAGGATGAAGAAGAAGTCGCTCAGGCGGTTGAGGTAGCGCTGAGCAAGCGGATTGAGGGGCTGTTGCGAGGCCAGTGTAACCACGCGGCGCTCGGCACGGCGCGTCACGGTGCGGCATATGTCGCAGCACACCGAGGCCCTAGTACCGCCGGGCAGGATGAACCCGCGCATGGGCGGCAACTGCTCATCAAGAGTGTCGATCATCGCCTCCACAGCTTTTACATCCTCCTCTTGCAAGCCATAGACAGGCGACTCCACATCCTTCTGCTCAGTAGCAAGATAGGCACCCAAGTTGAACAACTTGTTCTGAATCTTAAAAATAAGTTTCTCCACCTCGGGCATCTCGCCCTTTATGGCATGAGCCAGCATACCAATGTGGGCGTTCAGCTCATCGACTGTGCCGTAGGCCTCTACGCGGATGTCGTCTTTGGCAACACGCTGGCCACCAACCAATGATGTTGTTCCTTTATCTCCTGTAAGGGTATAAACTTTTGATTTCATAGCTTGTTTATTTCGTTTAGTGTGTTAATTAGTTCTTGTGAATTATTGACCAAGATTGAGCGATCGATGCTCGCTGCGCGGGCAAACTGCGACTGTGCAGTAGTGCGCAGCTGTTCAGCTTGGGCTGCGTACATCCCGTTGTAGTTCACCACAACGATGGGTCGGTCACTACCCTCGACCACTAGTGTGGATAGTGTCGATATCCACTCGTCGATAGTACCTAGGCCACCCGGCAGCACCACAAACACGTCGCCATGCGATATAAGCCTTGACTTGCGGTCGTTCAAGTCATTGGCAAGCACGAGCTTGGTGCACAACGGGTCGGCACGATGCTGGAAAAACTCAGGCACAATGCCCACCACATTTTGGCAACCAGCGTCAAGAGCCGCCTGTGCCGTAATGTGCATCAATCCTGCATTCACTCCGCCATAGACGAGCGAATGTCGGTTTTCACCTATCCACTGCCCTAGAGCAGTGGCAATTGACGTAATCTCCTCAGGAAGACCAGCATTAGCCGAGCAATAAACTACAACGTTCATTAACTGATAAGTTTTAAATGGAAAAGTGAAGAAA
This sequence comes from uncultured Bacteroidales bacterium, assembly GCA_902792435.1. Classification (GTDB taxonomy): domain Bacteria; phylum Bacteroidota; class Bacteroidia; order Bacteroidales; family Muribaculaceae; genus Sodaliphilus. The sequence continues at coordinate 9,774 of CADAZN010000045.1, read as the reverse complement.
AGGGGACGGTTCCTTTTTCCTCACTTTTTACTCATTATTTAGTTTTTTTCTTGGTGGCAGGCTTTTTAGCTGCTGGTTTGCGAGCAGGTTTTGGACGCTGAGGTTGCAAGCGCAGTATCAATGCCGAGCGTGCGGGAATATAAAGTTTGAGCCATCCCAGCCCCGCGTTGTCATATAGCGGGTCGCTCTGGGTGAGGTGCTTCACTCCTCCATCCACATTGCCATAGCCGCCATAGCGTGCGTTGTCGCTGTCCATCACATCGTGATACTCTCCTGCCGGAGCCAAGAAGCCATAGTCGCTGAACGACTTCACCGGATTGAAGTTAAACACAAACACTAGGTCGCCACGCATATAGGCCAACACTTGGTCATCGTCTTTGTCCCACAGCTTGCGGATGGGCAGCGCCTGGAAGTTGTGCACACCACCAATGAGGTGCATCACATCGTTGTCCCAATTGTTGAGGAACTGATATTTGAGGTCCTCACGATCAACGAGGTCCCACTGACGGCGAGCATACTTATGGCTCCATCCGTTGCCCTCGCGTGGGAAATCTATCCACTCGGGATGTCCCCACTCGTTTCCCATAAAGTTAAGATATCCACCGTTGATGGTCGACGCTGTCACGAGCCTGATGAGTTTGTGTAGTGCCATACCGCGGCTAACCACGCCGTTGTCGTCACCAGTCATCATGTGCCAGTACATTTCCTTATCGATAAGACGGAAGATGATGGTCTTGTCACCAACTAGCGCCTGATCGTGGCTCTCGGCATAGCTGATAGTCTTCTCGTCGGCGCGACGGTTGGTGAGCTCCCAGAATATCGATGTTGGCTTCCAGTACTCGTCCTTCTGCTCCTTGATGGTCTTAATCCAATAGTCGGGAATTCCCATCGCCATGCGATAGTCGAAGCCTATGCCGCCATCCTTCACCTTGCGTGCCAAGCCTGGCATGCCGCTCATCTCCTCAGCTATGGTGATTGCGTGAGGATTCACCTCATGGATGAGCTTGTTGGCAAGAGTTAGATAAGTAATGGCGTTGGTGTCCTGATTGCCGTTATAGTAGTCGTCATAGCTACCGAATGCTTGACCCAGGCCATGATTATAATAGAGCATCGATGTCACACCATCGAAACGGAATCCGTCAAACTTATACTCCTCGAGCCAGAACTTGCAGTTGCTCAGCAGGAAGTTGAGCACGGCGTTCTTGCCATAGTCGAAGCACAGTGAATCCCATGCTGGATGCTCGCGCTTGCCGTCACCATAGAAATAGAGGTCGTAGCTGCCGTCAAAGCGGCCCAAACCCTCAACTTCGTTCTTCACAGCATGCGAGTGAACGATGTCCATTATCACGGCTATGCCGCGGCTGTGGGCGTCGTCGATGAGGTGCTTGAGCTCCTCGGGGGTGCCAAAACGGCTCGAGGCAGCATAGAAACTCGACACGTGGTAGCCAAACGACCCATAATAGGGGTGCTCCTGAATAGCCATAATCTGGATGGCGTTGTAGCCGTCGGCATCGATGCGAGGCAGAATGTTGGTGCGGAACTCCTCATAGGTGCCTACGCCCTCACGATTCTGCGCCATACCGATGTGGCACTCATAGATGAGCAACGGCTTAACGTTGGGTTTGAAATTCTTTACCTTGAACTCATATTTCTCCTCGGGGTTCCACACCTGCGCCGAGAAAATCTTGGTATTATCGTCTTGCACCACGCGTGTGGCGTAAGCGGGAATGCGCTCGCCCTGGCCACCATCCCAGTGCACGCTGAGCTTGAACAGGTCGCCGTGCTTCATGCCGCGCTCGGGCAACTTGATTTCCCAATTGCCATCATCGAGGCGGTTCATCTTGTAAGGGGCGCACTCGGTCCAATTGTTGAAATCGCCAATGATGAAAATCTCGGTGGCGTTAGGAGCCCATTCGCGCAGCACCCAGCCTTTGCTCACATGGTGTAGACCATAGTAATTATAGGCGTTGGCAAAGTCCACCAGCGAGCCGTCCTCGCCAGTGAGCTCTTTCTCCTTATTCAAAAAATCGTTGTGACGACCCACGATGGCCTCCTCAAATGGTTCCAGCCAGGGGTCATCCTTGATGATGGAGAGTGTTTTCTTCTTCATAATATTATATATTTAATGTATAATCCTTTGAATAATATATCGCCACAAAGATAGTAGCATCACGTCACATAGCATAGCACGACACCACAAAATTAAGCGACGGAACTAGTTAACCGATTTCACTGGCAACCCGCTTATTCTTTGGTGCAAAAATAACAAAAATCAATGACGGTTGCAACATTTTTTGCAGTTTTAGATTTTTTAGGTAATTTTGCAGTCTAAAAATATTGCAAATATAAAAGCTTCACAAGCTATGATGAAGGAAAACACCATAAAAATTTTTGAGGAGAGCTTCCGCAGCAACTGGGACCTCCCTGCACTTAGTGACTATAATACCAAACAAACTCTCACTTACGGCGACTTTGCAAAACGCATTGCAAGACTACACCTTATATATAAAGAGTGTGGTCTCAAGCCTGGTGACCGAGTTGCACTAATAGGCAAGAACACGCCTAGCTGGGTAATTGTGTTCATAGGCACCATCACCTACGGCGCTGTTATCGTCCCCATCCTGCAGGAGTTCAATCCACGCGACGCTCAGCACATCATCAACCACAGCGAGGCCGAAGTGCTCTTCGCAAGTAACGCCATCTGGGAGTCGTTCGACTTCGAAAACATGCGACACATTCGTGCCGCAGTTTCACTCGACAGTGGCAAGCTGCTTGCTCAAAACGAGGATGAGCACATCGACCAGGTGATTGAGAATGCCGACGCACTCATGGAGCAGACCTATCCCGGTGGATTCACTGCTGCGGGCATCAACTACATTGAGCGCAGCAACGAGGAGCTCATGGAAATCAACTACACCAGCGGCACCACAGGATTCAGCAAGGGAGTGATGCTCACTGGCAACAACCTTGCCGGCAATATCGTTTATGGTATCAACTCGCAGCTGCACCGACGCGGCACCCGTTGCGTGTCGTTCCTGCCACTGGCTCATGCCTATGGTTGCGCCTTCGACATGCTCACACCACTCGCAGTGGGTTCTCACATCACCCTGCTTGGACGCATCCCTGCTCCCAAGGTAATCGTCAAGGCTATGCAAGAAATCAAGCCTCACTTGGTAATCTGCGTGCCATTGGTGCTTGAGAAAATCTATAGCAAGATGATTGTGCCCATGATTACACAGACCAAGTTGCGCTGGGCACTCGCAGTTCCCTATCTCGACCGCAAGATTTATGACCGCATTCGCGAGAAACTCATCGAAGCGTTCGGAGGAAATTTTGAAGAGGTTATCGTGGGCGGCGCTCCATTCAATGCCGAGGTCGAGGAATTCCTTTATAAGATAAAGTTCCCCTTCACCGTGGGCTATGGCATGACCGAGTGCGCTCCACTCGTTAGCCACACACCATGGCGCGAGTTTGTGCTGCACAGCGCAGGCCGCATTTTGCCAGGCATCATGGAGTGCAAAATCCTGAGCGATGACCCCGAGAACATCCCCGGCGAGATTTGCGTCAAGGGCGAGAACGTGATGAGCGGATACTTCCACAACACCGAAGCCACCGACAAGGTGCTGCACGAAGACGGATGGCTCCACACTGGTGACATGGGCACTCTGAGCGCCGACGGAACAGTCTTCATTCGTGGACGACTCAAGACCATGCTCCTCAGCTCTAATGGACAAAACATCTATCCCGAGGAAATTGAGGCCAAACTCAACAACATGCTCTACATTAGTGAGAGCCTAGTCGTCGACCGTGACCACAAACTCGTGGCACTAGTCTACCCCGACTACGATGCTATGGACCGTGACGGCATTACTCGCGATCAGTTACCACAGCACATGGACACTGTTAAGACCGAGCTCAATAAGCTCGTAGCACCCTACGAAAGGGTATCACAAATTGAGATTATGGTCAACGAGTTTGAAAAGACTCCAAAACGCAGTATCAAACGCTTTTTGTATCGATAATTTACAAAATAAAATTTCTAAATATTATTTAACACTTTACCAATTAAAGCAATTTTTCATTAATCAACAAACTATAAATCAATGTAGTAACAGATTGTAAGTTTGTGAATTTATGTTAAATTGCGGTTTTTGGCGAAAAATTATCGAAAAAAAAAATTCAAAAAAGATTTGCATATTAATTTTTTGATATAAATTTGCACCGTTTTTACAACAAAACACAACACAGAAAATTATTTATTGTTTTATTATTAAAAGATTTAAGAAATGAAAAAGTTAGTTTTATTAGTTGCTGTTATTGCTAGCGTATCTATGATCTCTTGCACCACTCAGGGTAACACCAGCGCAAGCGCAAGTGCAAGTGCTTCTGTTGACACCACTACCGTTGAGGAAGTTGACACTACCAAAGCCGACACTACTGCTGTTGCTGAGGTAGCTGACAAGGCTGTTGACGCTGCTCAAGAGGCTGCTGACAAGGCTGTTGACGCTGCTCAAGAGGCTGCTGACAAGGCTGTTGACGCTGCTAAGGACGCTGCTGACAAGGCTGTTGACGCTGCTAAGGACGCTGTAGATCCCGCTGCTGAGCAAGGTAAGTAATTAGCAACAAGCTAAAAAGTTTTGAAGCTGTTTTCCACAAGGTGGAGAGCAGCTTTCTTTTTTAAACCCACAAAAGAGGGTGTGTCAAAATAGAGGAGTCACGCTACGCGTGAGAAATCATTCAAATATATCTAAATCTAACAAATAATTAATTTGCTTAAACCAATAAATTAAATAATGTTTGATTTGTGATGATTTGTTGGATTTCTGCGCGAAGCGCACTAAACCAGCATTATGACACACCCCCTTTTATTATCTTTGTTTGATCCCGAGCAACTAACCAACTGTTAAAATACTCACACACATTATGGCGCCAAAGGTGTGGATACACTACCCTTTGGTGTCACTTTGTGTTAAAATGTTTAATTTTTGCACTTTTCCATGCAGTATTTCGACACCCTCGGTGTTTATAATACAGAATGTTATGGGGCACCTAGCATTCTCATGGCAACAAGCACCACCCCGCTTTACACGCTACACTATGTTTGGCCACGGTGATTCTCGCATTTTTTTGAGAAAAAAGTTTTTTTTCAAATGTCAATGCACTAATTTTGCAATCCATGTGAATAAAGAGTTACACCCCTCACATCACACGGCGTGCAAATAAATGATGAGCGAAAAAGACATAGTTAAAGGCTGCAAGCGGGGCACAACGGCTGCCCGGCAAGAGCTCTTTGAACAATATGCACCGCACCTCATGGCTGTTATCTACCGATATGTTGCCAATGAGGACGACGCTAACGACGTGCTGCACGACACGCTCATCGACGTCTACACCCGCATCGACTCCTTCAAGTGGGGAGGTAAGGGCTCGCTCAAAGCCTGGATGACGAGAATTGCCATCAACAACTCAATCTCCAACCTACGAGCCCAAAAGCGACTGGTGAAAAACACTTTGCCACTAGATAATGCAGGCGAGCCACCCGACGATGACGACCAAGAGATGACCAGTAGCGTCAACAACATCGACCTCGACACGATAATGTCGATGATTGCCGAGCTTCCCGATGGATATCGAGCCGTGTTCAACCTTTACTGCCTGGACGGGTACTCGCACCAAGAAATAGCTAATCAACTTGGAATCTCGGTCAACACCTCCACTTCACAACTCACACGTGCCAAGGCGATTCTAGCACAAAAAATCAAAGCTTTTGCCAACAAGCAATAAATTGAAAACACTCTATGAGCAACGATATAAATAATAACAATTGGATTGAGGCGATAAAAAACAAAGCCCAACAAGCCACCAAGGATGTCCCATCAGGGACTTGGGAGGCTATAGCCAAGGACCTCAACCAACATCAAGCGGCACCTGTTAAGCACAACAGGGGCCAGATTGCTACATGGATTTGGAAAGCTTCGGCGGCCGCAGCAGCTGTTGCACTTTTAATCACCACTGCGTTCTTCGTGCTCAACGATAACCCACAACAGCCACAACAATTGGCCAAAGTCGAGAAACCCACCACACCCGCACAAGACGTTCAGCCAACCGATACCACCCAAGCCACGCAACCGTCTCAGCCCACTCCAGCACCACCTGTAGTGCCAAATGTTGCACCAGCAACAACTCCTATGTTGGCAAAAAACAACACACCAAAAACACACACGACATCCTCACCATCTACAACAGTCGACAAGCCTAGGAAACATCACCGCAACAACGACGAGGCCAAGCCCCTCAACAACAGGCACAACGATGAAGAACAATTCATGAACGAACTCATGGCAATCAGCAACAATGAGATTATTGACCTGTCGGATTACCCCAATGAGTTCAACCCCGAAGATTACTTTTATGACATAGAGACGATGCAGGCGCTCGAGGAACTCTACAGCCAGTACGACAACGCCATGAACCAAGAGGCGATGGAGCCATGGAAAGCCTATACCGACAGCACCTACCAGCAGCATCTGGTCTACGATGCCAACGCACGACGTGCGGCACGTGAGAAAATGGCTCTCACCAAGCGCCACAAAAAGCCCACCATGCTCTTGGCTGCCTATGGTAACGGACTGATCTCTACCGACCACAACTCCACCATCAACAGCTCCACAGCCCAGATGCTGTTACCACAACCCTCGGGCAACCAGTCGGGTATGATGCTGGCACCAGCTGCACCTGGCGTCACTCCTAGGGTTTCTCCACCCGTCAACTACAACTACCACCACCACATGCCGCTCACTGCTGGCATCACCTTCAACAAGCGCATAGTGGGCAATTTGTATGGCAGCGTGGGGTTCAACTTCACCTCAATGTCGAGCGATGTTACCCCCGACAATGGCACTGGCGAGTTCAAGCAAAAGGTGATGCTCGTGGGACTGCCATTTGGCGTGAAATGGAACTTCTGGCGATATCGCGGCCTCAGCACCTTCGTTGGCGGCGAGGCTCTTGTCGAGAAAGTGGTTTCGGCTAAGTTCAACAACGACAACGTCACCATCAAGCGATTGCAATGGTCGGTTCATGCCACTGCAGGACTGCAGTACAACTTCAACCGCTACGTGGGCGTCTATCTCGCGCCCAAGCTGTCGCACTACATCACCACAATGCCACTCAACACCATCCGCAACGAGCATCCCCTCAACTTCAACCTGCAGCTAGGACTCTCCTTCGACTTCTAGCAGCCTTGACAGTGAGGACTATGCTTGCCTCACAGAAATAGTGTGGTACTCTTCTTAACAAAACAATAGTGGTTGGTTGGCATTGATGCCAACCAACCACTATTTTTACCCAGAGAAACCCCGCGCTCGCTTCGCTACAATGAAGCACCGAAAAAGGACTCACGGAACATTCTTTATTTTATTATAATGTAAATTTACCTTAAATTATTTGCATTTTACCATTGTTTGTATTATCTTTGCAACGTGTTTAATTTATCACACAACTAAAACGGATATTAACCTTAAACCCGAATCGGTCATTAGGCCGACGATAGGCTAAATAAACACGGCAAATGAACTATCTAAACCAGAGCGAGAGTGCTCAACGGCGTGTGCAACGCAACCAACTGATGGCCGAGATTTTCTGCGCCATCTACGACAACATGAAAGCTAAAAAAGTAGGCAACAAGCGACTTGTTGCCCTGTCCCTAACCCTAACCTCGGGGTCTCCACCCTACCACGTGGGATTTGACCGAGCCTACGATATGGTCAAAAGAATCCTGCACAACCCCGACAAGGTCACTTTTAAAAACCATATCAACCAAGAGATGTGGATGGAAATCACAAAAAAGGTAAAATGCCTAATGCAAAATGGACACATGTCGGCGGCTAAAGCAGTGCCTCTTGTGCTAGAGAACTGCCGAGCCTCCAGGTTCTTCATCAGCAAGTCGCATGCATGGGCCATCATCAAGCGCGAACTGATTAGAACAAACTGCGCCAGGCATTACAACATTGCTGCCTGACAACCCACAACACAACAACCTCTTAACCCTTAAACCATGGACAAACACACAGTAACTATCAACATTGATTTCGACGAGATTCTAAACTACGTTTATGCTCAAAGCGCATGGTTTGGTGCGCACAACGAGGATTTCTTTGTTCTCACACCCGACAACCGCAATATGCTGCTGCTCAAGCTCAAAGAAGGCTACTCCGACCTCAGGCAAAGGGTGCTCGGCTATCTTGAGTTTGACAACTACAACCCTAACATCGACTCACGAAACATCACTATGAGATTCGCCTTCAACAACGAGCCAAAGATAGGATTTGACGATGCCATCCACGACACCATTGTGGCCCTGCTTTCGCACTTCATCCTCATGCGTTTCTATGGCGAAATCGATCCGCGAGGCAAGGAGCACGGCAGCAGCATCTTCAACCTGGAATGGAGACGCTATAAGACCAAGCTCATGCTCGCCTTTGCCCACGACGAGCTCTAACTCACTCTATTCCAAACAACTGGGCGGAGCTCTCTTGCTTCAGAGGCTCCGCCCAGTTTAATTTTAGACTGATGCGTGTCTATCTCTTACTCAAAAAGGTCGTTCAATGCGTCTTCAACTACTTTTCCGGCACCTTTAGCAACCTCTTTGGTTATTGTGCTCATTATAGTATCCATCTCGTTAGGAGTATCAACATTCGACTCTGCACGCTCTTCGGCAGTGACTTCGTCTTCAGGGTTTGCTGGAACTTCGGCCGAAGCCTCTTCATCGTCATCAAACCAGCCGCCAATACTCTCTTTTATACCATTTACTGCATCATCCACGGTGATGCCTATTTGCTCTTTTATCTTAGCATCAATCTGAGCCTTGTTGAAGGTGAATACATGGCCCATAATACCAAACGACACCTTGGTCTTGCTGTCGCCAATATCGATGTGTCCCACTGAACACAAGCCATAATTGTCAACATCCACAATGCTCTCCACAACCTTGCTCATTATCGGTGTGGTTATTGCCTTCACAACACCGCCTGCTATACCATCGCCTGCTATGTTCTCGATCTTTTCGCCAGTCCAATCTTTAGTGACTTTAGATATGGCATTGCAGTGGTCGCTCTTGTCGGGGTTAGTAATTGCTAATGCTGCTGCCAAAACCGCGACTATCGCCAGTGTAACCCACAGTGCAGTGTGACTCTTCTTGGCGCGGGGAGCTGGCGCATACTGAGGAGCAGGTGCTGCATAAGTTGCCTGTTGCGACTGAGCATTATTCCACTGGGGAGGTTGTGGAGCTGAGCCGTGAGGCATAGTAGGAGGTTCGGTATTACCGCCAACGCGCGGTGCATAGGCTACCAATGGCTGCAAGGCAGCCACCTTGTCGGCAGTGGTCCAGTCGGGCATTCCCTCACACCACACAGGAGTGTCGGGCATAATGCTCATGCCGCTCAATTGCTCAAGGGTGAAGGGGCCCTGTTGTTCATCATTTCTAATAATAAAAAATTCCATAGTACTTAAAACATTTTAAAGTAAAACATAAATTTAAATGTTGCTTCTATAAATAGAATTTTTTGTTATACACAATAAATTTGTCTCTTAGATATCGCAAAGATATCGAAGTTTAAAACACATAAGCAAAATCCATGCCACTTTTTACTAAAATTTAACGAACACCCCTTTTTTATCTAAAACCTAAAATCCGCAACTATCATCCAATACACGATTAAGGGTAGATTTATGAGTCGTTAGTAGCAGCTTTCAGTAAAAAGCAACAGCACAACATCA
>CADAZN010000044.1 GCA_902792435.1 uncultured Bacteroidales bacterium | reverse complement strand
CATGAAGAAGTAGTTTTGGTCGCTACCTGTGGTGTAGCCACCATCCTCATCGTTGCCCCAAATGTTCAAGTTGGTAGGCATGAAGTTAGCTGGACAATATACGTTAGGAATGTAATCAGGGTTAATGTCGGGGTCATCGGCTTGTGTTACAAGTTCAAGTTGGTCAAGATCCATCCTCAATGCGTAGTTCACATCATCAATCAACTTACCTTTCACAGTGCCAGGCTTGATGTAGCAGTTTACAGCCCCATTCACCAATTGGTCAATATTATTGGTTGCGGTAGGAGTTGAGAAGTGAAGTGCTATCCAGTTGCTCTGGTCCCAATCACGACCATTCTGTGCCTCTGGGTCATCCTTCAAGAAGTCCACCTGACCATCATTGATAGAGGTAGAGAAAACTGAGGCGTTACCCTGGTCTTTACACCAAAGGATACCCTTTACATCGTCGGCATAGACTCCAATAAGCTGGTCTTTAATAGTGTACTCGTTCTCGCCTTCGGTGATCACACCTGTCCTGCAAAGCTCAGCGAGGGTGATAGTATGCGGATCTTCTTTCTCATAAGTGAATGTTGTCTTAGGAAGTAATGCATGACCTCCATTGCTATAACCAACATTACCAGCATAACTTATGTTGCTTGTTTTACCCTCAACATACCATTTAATTGACTGATAATTATATCCAGAAGATTGAGGTGATTTGGTCTTTACTCTTACTTGGATGGCAAGGTTTTTATTACCACTATAGTTAAATGGTGTTGAAAGAACAAATTCCATATCGGTTTCACCACCTTGAACAATATATTCACCTACTGCAGCACCTTCAAAAGTTAATGGTTGGCAGCTATAGCCCCCCTCTGGTATAGGCATTTCATCGTAATCAGTCTCCATCAAGTAAATCTCAAGCACTGTGCCTCCAATTTTAGCGGCATCAAATGTAGTAGCTGAATAATACTTGATTTTAGAGATGTTATTGCCAGCAAGAGCACCTAAGTCATCTTTATTATATATGGTTTGACCATATGCACCTTCTGTGTCAAAATAAGTGCCTTCTATAGGAATTGGTTGGCTTTGAGCTGTAGCTCCAGTCTCAGCAACGGTAATTTCCAGAGGAGCTTCGGTAGCAGTACCGTTAAGGGAAACATTGGTGGTTGTACCGTTTATCTCTACTGTGAGTGTGCTATTGTTGGTGCCAATAGCAGTAGGAGCGTAAGTAACAACGAAGTCTTTGCTCTCTCCAGCAACAATCTCGGTAGCATCTTCAATGCTGAAAGGAGCCTCGAGAGCGCTGAATACTGGAGTGAATGCGGTGTTGCCGGTATTCTCAATTGTGATGGTTTGAGTTGTTGAAACATTTTCGTATGTCTCAAAAGTCAACTCGGCAGGAGTTACTGTACCACTGATAATAGGAGCAACTGCAGCACCATTCAAAGTCACAGTCTTGTCGCCTACAGTTACGGTGGCATCGTGAGTGCCAGCAGTAGTAGGTGCATAAGTCACGGTAACTGTAACACTTGTAGCGCCAGCCTCAATGGTGGTGGGGGCGATACTGTAGAATCCGCTCTCATCGTTAAGAGTGAGTGTAACGTCTTCGTCAGTAGTATTAGTAACTTTGAAGGTTTTATCTTCGGTGTTTCCAATAACGAAGCTCTCACCGCCAAAGGTCAATTCAGTGGGAGTAACAGTAACTTGAGCAACAGCGTCCTCATATTCAAACATCACCTTAGGAAGAAATTTTTGACCTGTTTTTGCTGTACTGCTTGTGCAAGAATAACCTGCATAGTCATCGGTTGTTATTCCATAGAAATGTGTTGTACCCCAAGAACCTTTAAGAGTAGTCACATCAACGAACAAATCACCACCATAGTAATCAAAACCATCACCTTCAAAGGTGAGTTTCCACTCGGTGAGACTTTGTTGAGGTGCCGCTGGCATAGTGATTGTGCCCACAGTAGTCAAACCTTCAGGCGATTGTGGGGTATTGTCCGATGCTGTGAAGGATACAGAGCCTTCAGCAACACTTGCCAAAGAGAATGTTACAGAACCGTTATAGAAGTTAATGCCTTTATAGCTTCCTGATACTGCTGGATAGAAAGTTATTGACTTCAGTTTCTTTCCAACAAGAGACGTCATCAACGAAGCTGGGTAGACAAATTGATTCTGTTGATTATAGCTGTCATAATTGTAACCATAAACAGGCAATTTGTCGTTTGTCGTTGTCCCATCGGCAACAATCATCTCTTTTGCACAAATGCCGTCTAAAACAACATTAAAGACACCATCTTCAAAACCACAGTCGATAGTGAGGGTCTGGTTGTATGTGCCTGTTTCTGTTGGATTGAAGGTAACATGAAAGGTCAACTCGTCACCACCATTAATTGTGGTAGAAACATAGTCGGTGCTGAAAGGAGCACTGATGCCACTCAATGAGGAAGTGATTGCATTTGTTCCTTTATTCTTAATGGTAATGGTCTGTGAAGCCGAGGCATTTGGAGCTAATTTGCCAAAGTCGATGGCATTGGGCGACACGCTTGCCTTGTAGTCAACTGGGGCTGCATTCTCATATTCAAAAGTAGTTTTTGGCACGAAGTAGCGCTGGCTAGCGGAAACACCACTCAAGGAACTACTGCTGTAACCGCTTATTGACGTACCAGAAGCCCCCACAAATGTTGTGTTAATGTAGGAACCTTTTTGAATCTCATAAACACCAACGAGAAGAATACCACCCTGATAGGGGTAAGGGGTCTCGAAGTTGATAGTCACCTTTTTGTCAGAACTTGTGGGGTCGATAGAACCTTCATAAACAATTGTGGCATCATCGGTGCCAGAGTAAGCACTTAAGGTGTTTACGCTAACTTCCTTCATAAAGATTTGGAACTTAGCATTGCCATAACCACTGCTAGGAGCATTCTGAGTATACCAAGTCAAACCTGTAATTTCAGATCCAGCTTCAATTTGACTAAGAACAGATGCATCATAGAGCATCTCACACTTCTGGTAGGCATCAGCCCATGAGCCATAGATAGGCACTTGAGTGTTTGTTTGTGTTCCTTCATACACTGTCAGCTCATCGGCTCGCGCGCCAAAGGTGCAGGCGATGAGTGCCAGCATCAGAAATAGTAAATTTTTTTTCATTTTTAATTTGGGTTTTTGTTTAAATAAAATAAGTTTATGTATAAATATAAATTTTGTTTGGTTTATTATATTTTTAGGCTGTAAATCAAAAACTTACAATGGGTGCAAAGGTAGTATATTTTTCCAAACATACAAAACAATAAAAGATAAAATAATTATTATGTCCCAAAAAACAAAAAAAACAAAAATGCATAAATCATCCAGCATTTTGCACAAATTATCGTTCAATTTAATGTACAATTGACTGTAATTTGTGTGAAAACCAAAAAAAATTATTATCTTTGTCTTTTCTAAAACTAACCTCGAATTTTCTAACCATTAAATATATCTGTATGAGCAAGATAACTAAAGTGGTGCTTACTGGCGGCCCCTGCGCCGGCAAGACCACCGCGCTCGCCAAAGTGGTGGAGCATTTCTCTAATCTGGGATATCAAGTGTATACAGTGCCTGAGGTACCTACCATGTTTGCCGTTGGCGGAGTGGACTATCTCACTAAGAATCAGTCGCTTTTCTATCAGGCCGAGAAGGCTACGCTGCAGCTGCAGCTCGAGCTGGAAGACCGCTTCGAGAGCATAGCCCGCGAGAGCGAGAAGCCAGTGCTGCTGGTGTGCGACCGCGGTACGATGGACATCTCGGTATACCTCAGCCCCGAGACCTGGCAGGCAATCACCGCCGAGATTGATACCCCAATCGAGAAACTCCGCGACAGCCGCTATGACGCAGTGCTTCACCTGGTTACTGCTGCCGATGGTGCTGCCGAGTTCTACACCACTAGCAACAACGAGGCCCGCACCGAGGGCGTGGAACTGGCATGCACGCTCGACAAGAAGCTGCGTAACGCCTGGACGGGCCATCCACATCTGCGCGTGATTAGCAACAGCGAGAACTTCGAGAACAAGATACGCCGCGTGCTGCGCGAGATTTCTAACGTGCTGGGAATTCCCGCACCCATCGAGAACGAGCGCAAGTTTATGGTCGAGGTCACTGGCGAGATTCCCAACGCTATCGAGACTGATATCGTTCAAACTTACCTCATGAGCGAGCCAGGCACCGTGGTGCGCCTCAGGAAACGCATGATGCAGGGAAAATATGTCTATCTGCAGACTACCACCAAGACCGTGGGCGAGAACGAGCGCATCGTCACCGAGCGTAACATCAGCTACAACCAGTATATGAGCATGCTGGCTCTCGCCGACCCCACCCGCCAGTCGATTCACAAAATACGCAAGAGCTTCATTTGGGAAGGTCAGTACTACGAACTCGACCAGTTCATCGATCCTGACCCAGGCTTCAGCATACTAGAGATGGACAGCGAAGCACAGGGCGAGGAGACCAAATTCCCACCATTCATCAAGGTAATCAAGGACGTAACAGGAAAAGCAAAGTACTACAACATCAACCTCGCCGTGAAAACCCTCTACGACTAATTCTTGGGCCGCTCCTAACGTCGCTTAATATTATTGCGCTTCGCGCTAAAATTAATATTTTTGCAAAGAGGACAACCAGCCATGCCACGCTCATGGAATGATTTTTTGGGCCGCTCCTAACGTCGCTTAATATTATTGCGTTTTGCACATAAGATTATATTTATGATTATAGTAAAAAAATATAGTCCTGAATACTCTTTTTTCTATGACATTACAGGCGAGGCGATGAAAGTTCACAACAAGTTTAAGCCCGGTCTTTTAGAATCAGCTTATGAAGCGGCTTTAAAATACTTGCTTGAACTAAAAGAATATAAGGTTGAAAAGCAAGTCATGGTTCCTATATACTGGGATGACGTCCAACTTGATCAATCTTACAGAATTGACTTGCTTGTCAACGACAATATCATCATTGAGCTGAAGGTAACAAATGGCACTGGTTCGGTGCAACGCAATCAGCTATTTAATTATATGAACATAACCCACATTCCTTATGGAATGATACTTAATTTTGGACTACCTAGCCTCTACTACGAATGGTATCATAGGGACGTAGAATCAGGAGTTATTAGAAGAATAAAAAAATTTTAATATAACTAATTTTTAGCACCGCAGGTGCAATAATTTTTAGCGACGAAGGAGCGGCCAATAAACAATGTCTAGAGAAGTCCTGATTTTTAATCCGCAGAATGATTTGGCGCTGGCGAGTGGGGGCATCAACTATGTGGCGCCGCCGTTTGCAGTGCAGATGGCTCGTGACCTGGCCGTGCTGCCCGCCTTTATCGCCGAGCCGGGGTCGCTAATCATTACCGACAGTGACCTTGATGCCGAGTGGCTGGAACAGCTCGACAGTACCTTCGGACTTGACGTTCACGCCGTTAAGCGCAGCGAACTGCGACGGCTGAGCGATTACCGCATCATGCCGTGGGGCTGGAGCCTTGACATGCGCCGACGCTTGCTAAAGTGGGGAGCGAGTCAGGAGAGTGTGCCCTCAAAAGATGAGATTTACCACCTGCGAGGTCTGTCGCACAGGCGTGTCACAACTCTCATACACCTGCGCCTGCAGGAACTGCTTGGAAAGCAGCTGTGCCCCACTCCCGTGGAGCTTGCCACCACTAGCGAGGTGATGGCTTTTGTCGAGAAGCACCGCCAGTGCTTTATCAAGACGCCATGGTCGAGCAGCGGACGTGGCATCTACCACACGATTGATGGTACCACTCCAGAGCTGGAGCAATGGTGCCGCGGCGCCCTCAAGCGCCAGGGGTCAGTGATGTGTGAGGTGGCTCTCGACAAGATGATGGACTTTGCAGTGGAGTACCATAGCAGCAACGGCAAAGCGATAGCACGTGGATACTCGGTGTTTGAGACCGACAGCCACAGCCAGTACAGCCACGGCGAGGTGGCAACACACAACGCACTAAAGAAAAGGATTACAGAGCTTTATCCGCAGCTTGACGAAGTGGTTGACGCCCTCACACTGACTCTTAACGAAATGGTGGCACCACACTACAACGGTTGGCTGGGAGTTGACATGCTCCTTTATAATAATGCACAATGCATAATGCACAATGCACAATCTCAGCACAATGCACAATCTGCTCCTCTCTCTCTCCCCTCTCACTCTTCCCTCTCAACTCTCACCTCTCCACTCAATACGGGTATTAACCCATGTGTGGAGCTGAACTTGCGGCCCACGATGGGAGCAGTGACGTGCATGCTGGGCGACAGAATTGTAGCACCTGGAGCATCGGCCCGCTTCGTCATTGAGCAACGCTCAAGCTCAAGCAAGCCGTGGCGCGCTCTGCCAGAACCTGTAATAAAGGATGGCCGCCTGAGCGCAGGAGCACTATGTATAACACCACAAAGCACCGCGGCAGTTTATCGCGCAGTGCTTTGCATTAATCAGTAGTCAGTTGTCAGTTTTTTACGACAATTAAGGACAATCTTCTTGTTTTCTTGTCCTCTTGTTCTCTTGTCCTCTTGTTTTCTAGAGATTAACAAGTTTCTTGCCGTAGGTGGTGAGGAGCCTCTTAGCTCTCAGGGTTTTGAGAGGAATGGGAACCTCGACGATGCCATCGCAGAAGGGACCAACCATATAAGGTTGGAAAACAAACACCATCTTGCCATCCTTGATGTAGAAATTGGTGATGTCCTGCTCTCCTATTTCTTGCCACCACTTGTTGTCCTTGTCACGCTTGTCGTAGCTTGGCAAGATGCGACGAACCTTGCTCATGTTGCTCACAATGTCGCCCACGCGGATGGGTTTGTCGAGCGCAGCATCATAAGCCAGGAAGGTGGAGCCAAATGTGTTGTGAGCACCGCCATAGTAGCAATCTCCATTCTCAACGAAGAACACCAGATCTCCCACCGTGTGGCTCATCTTGAAATCGGTGGTTTCGTACCAGCAGCTCATGGGCTCGTCGTTGCTGCTAATGTCCTTGACCCCAGGAGTTCCGTACTCCTTAATCACATACTCCTTGACCATAGTGTTGGAGCGCAGAATGTAGCTTACCCAGTTCTTCACACAGCCAGTAAGCGACTTTACATCATCGGGAGTCTTAGGGAAACTCTGAGTGTTATGGCTGGCATAGAACACTTCCTCAACCAGGAAATCGTTGAGGGCTTTAGATTTCTTGCCATTGACGGTCACGGGCCAATCGACACTGACGGTTTTGGTAAACTTAAAACCTAAACCCTGAAGGTCTTCCTTGTCGAACATGCGGATTGAATCCTCAACTTCAAAATGTTGAGTCTTGATTTTTGGTGCAGCCTGAGCACTAAGTGCGAGCACCACAAAAGCGAGGAGTAAAACTTTTGATTTCATCTCATTGTTATTAAAAAAATGAATAATATTAATGGCATTGATTTGTTCCACTTTTCAATGGAAAAATAACAAAAAACTACCCAAAAAGGTTAAAAAACCACCCTTTTAGGAATTTTTTACCACATTATTTGACTTTTTACCCTTTGCAAGGTTTAATATAATGTGTAACTTTGCACCGCATAATAATTAGGACAGCAATATTATATTGCACTTTTCTATACAGATTCTATTCATAAATTTAAAGTCCCACTCGTGAGAGCCGGGCTTTTTTTTATTTCCGCGCCCCACAGAGCACAGATTGCTCTATTTAGAATTCAATAGTTAGTAGTAATTACATAATTAACCCAAAACGGTCATAGGGCCGACTGGAGTGCCAAAATAAATTCTGTTCTCACATAAATCTTAATGACCGAATTGGGTTTAAAAAACTGCTGACTTATAACCGATAACTGAAAACTTTTTTGTACCTTTGCAGCTTGGTTAGGGATTTGGCACGTTTTTTGCTATAATTCCATTTATTTGCAAATAAAAACAATACAATAATAAGACATGTCATTCAATAGTTTTTTAAAATCAATTTTCGGCAACAAGAGTGAGCGTGACTTGAAGAAACTCATGCCCATCGTCCGCAAGATTCAGGCGGTTTACCCCGAAATCGAGCAGTTGTCGAACGATGAGTTGCGTGCTCGCAGTGCCGCAATCAGAGAAGAAATACAGGAGTATGTAAAACCACAGCGCGACGAGATTGCTTCGATAAAGAAAGAGATTGAGACTCTCGAGTATGAAGAACGCGAACCACTGTGGACCAAGATCGATAAAATCGAGAAAGAGGTTCTCGACCGCATCGAGGAGAAGCTTGACGAGGTGCTGCCCACAGTGTTTGCCATCGTGAAAGAAACCGCCAAGCGTTTCACCGAGAACGAGGACATAGAGGTTACAGCTACCGACTTTGACCGCAAACTCGCTGCCGACGGACACGACTTCCTCGACATCGAGGGCGACAAAGCCATTTACCACCACACTTGGGAAGCTGGCGGAAACGAGATGACATGGAACATGATTCACTATGACGTTCAGCTGATTGGTGGCTCTGTTCTCCATCAGGGTAAGATTGCTGAGATGGCAACTGGTGAGGGTAAAACCCTTGTTGCTACCCTGCCAGTATTCCTGAACGCCCTGGCTGGATGCGGTGTTCATGTGGTTACCGTGAACGACTACCTTGCTAAACGTGACTCGGAGTGGATGGGTCCACTCTATATGTTCCACGGGCTGAGCGTGGCTTGTATCGACAAGACCGAGCCCAATAGCGAGGAGCGTCGCGAAGCTTACAACTGCGACATCACATTTGGTACCAACAGTGAGTTTGGTTTTGACTACCTACGTGACAATATGGCAATGGCGCCCGAGGACTGCGTGCAGCGTCCACACCACTACGCTATTGTCGACGAGGTTGACTCGGTGCTTATCGACGACGCCCGTACACCACTTATCATCTCTGGTCCAGTGCCACGCGGCGAGGATCAAATGTTTGATGAGTACAAACCCAATGTTGAGCGCGTTTATGCCGCTCAGCGCAGCCTGGTCACCCAGCTTCTTAGCGATTCGCGCCGATTGATGGCCAGCGACAACCCTGAAGAGGTGAAAGAAGGAACACTGCTGCTTTATCGTGCCTTCAAGGGCCTTCCCAAGTATAAGCCCCTTATCAAATACCTCTCGCAAGAAGGTGTTAAGCAGGCTATGCTCAAGACCGAGGCATTCTATATGCAGGACAATAGCCGTGAGATGCACGTGGTGACCGACCCTCTGTACTTCATCATTGAGGAGCAGAACAACACGGTGGAGCTCACCGATAAGGGTATCGACGTGCTCACACGTGGCACCGACGACCCCAAGTTCTTCGTGCTTCCTGATATCGCCAGCGAACTCTCGGCAGTGACCAATGAGCCACTTAGCGAGGAAGAGAAACTCACCAAGAAAGACGAGCTGCTCCAGAACTACTCGGTGAAAGCCGAGCGCGTGCACACCGTTACCCAGCTGCTCAAAGCCTACACCCTGTTCAACCGCGACGATGAGTACATCGTTGACGAGGAAGGCAAGGTTAAGATTGTGGATGAGCAGACAGGACGTATCATGGAAGGCCGCCGTTACAGTGACGGTCTGCACCAGGCCATCGAGGCCAAGGAGGGCGTGAAGGTTGAGGCCGCAACCCAAACCTTTGCTACCATCACCCTGCAGAACTACTTCCGTATGTATCACAAGCTTGCTGGCATGACCGGTACCGCGATGACCGAGGCTGGTGAGTTCTGGGAGATTTACAAACTCGATGTTGTGAACATCCCAACCAACCGCCCAGTTATACGTAAGGACAACCCCGACCGCGTGTTCAAGACCGAGAAGGAGAAGTTCAACGCTGTAATTGAGGAAATCGTGAAAATGCGCGAGGCTGGACGCCCAACACTAGTGGGTACTACCTCGGTGGAAATCTCGGAACGCTTGAGCCGTCAGCTCAGCCTTCGTCACATCGAGCACAACGTGCTGAATGCCAAATTGCACCAAAAGGAGGCCGACATTGTGGCACAAGCCGGACGTCAGGTCAACGGCAAGGGTGTTGTGACCATCGCCACCAACATGGCAGGTCGTGGTACCGATATCAAGCTGACACCCGAGGTTAAAGAGGCTGGCGGTCTCGCCATCATCGGCACCGAGCGCCACGAGTCACGCCGCGTCGACAACCAGTTGCGTGGTCGTGCCGGACGTCAAGGAGACCCTGGTAGCTCTGTATTCTTCGTGTCGTTTGAGGACAAGGTTATGCGTTTGTTCGCTAGCGAGCGAGTTGTTAAGTTGCTCGACCGCCTAGGTCTGCACGACGGTGAGATGATTGAATCGCCAATGGTAACCAAGAGTATTGAGAACGCTCAAAAGCGTGTTGAGGAGAACAACTTCGGTATCCGTAAGCACACCCTTGAGTATGACGACGTGATGAACGCTCAGCGTAAGGTGATTTACACCCGCCGTCACCATGCCCTGCTAGGTGAACGAATTGGCACCGACATCATCAACACTCTCTACGATAGCATTGAGGACATAATCAATAAGTTTGGTCCATCAGAGTATGAGGACCTTAAGATGCAAGTGCTCTCGACCTATGCTATTGAGCCCCCATTTGATGAGGAGACCTATCGCAAGCAAGATAGCAACAAGAATATTGATCAGCTATTTGACGCTGTGCTCACAGCATTCCGTCGCAAGACCGAGCGCCTAGCCGAGGTTGCCAACCCAGTAATCCAAAGCATCTGCAAGCAGCAGATGGAAGCTGGTGCCAAGGAGCCCGAAGGCAAGATGCGAGTGCCCATCACCGATGGTAAGCGCACCTATGGCATCGTAATCGACATGAAGGAAGCTTACGAAACCGACTGCAAGTGCATCGCAAAGGCTTGGCAAAAGGCAATCCTCCTGCTCTCAATCGACGAAAGCTGGAAGGTGCATCTGCGTGAGCTTGACCAACTACGCCAGAGCGTGCAGAACGCAAGCTACGAGCAGAAAGACCCATTGGTAATCTACAAGCTCGAGTCGTTCGACCTCTTTAAAGTGATGCTCGGTGACATGAACAACAAGGCTATCTCGTCGCTCATGCGCGGACAGATTCCTGTTCAGAACGAGAACGATGTGCAGCGCGCTAGCGATGAGCCTCGTCGCCGTCAGCAGCGCTATAGCGAGGGACGTGGCGACGCAGTGGCAGCTGCAGCAGCCGCTCAGCGTCAGGCAGGAATGGGCGCAAGCCAGGCAGGACGCGGTCCTGTGGCCCCCATCCGCAACGAGGGTCCAAAGGTTGGTCGCAACGATCCATGTCCTTGCGGTAGCGGCAAGAAGTACAAGAACTGCCACGGCCGCGGTCTCTAATCTATTTGCAATAGCAACATAGCCCGGCCATGCCGCCATTAAGCGGCAGCTACACAATAAAATCCCCTTGAGCAATATGCCCAAGGGGATTTATTATGAAAACAATCAAACCTGTTACAAGAGGTTAACGATAAAACTTCTTTGTTGCTTTATTGCCCTGTTTCTCTATCACGATGCCAGGCTGAGGGCCATTGAGCTTGCGTCCCTGCAGGTCGTAATATTCAATCGACAATGGTTCACAATTCACATTGTCAATTGCTGTCCAAGTTTTACGATTATAAGGGAAGGTCACAACCAAATAATAGTCATCAAGCTTCCATGTGTCGGTAAAGTGATAAGTCACTGAAATTGTCTTCTCATCATCATCCCTATACAATCTCACCTCGGAATGAATAACAATATCATAAGCAGTCTTACCAATGCTAATCGACGACGAAGTGCCTGGAGTACCATCTTGAGGATACTCATTGTCGCATGTCTGAGTTACTTCAAAGTCATCCTCGAAATGCTCAATTACAATGTCACAATAGAACCACGACTCGCTAAGATAAATATTAGTCAGCGTCAAGCTATATTCTTTATTAAAGATTCTCGCTGCTTTCTCAAGAAGGAAAGTTTGTCCAGTGTTATTGATATACGACTCAGGAATAGTGATATAATCGGTGTCGTATTCACCAGCAAAACCAAACAAAGAGCACATGCCCAACATAACTACTAAAAAAGTGTTTCTCAAATTTTTCATCCTTTTATAAAATTAAATATTTAAATTTATTACCTATTGAAAAAATAGACTGCAAAATTAGGTAGTAGTTACTTTATAAAGCCTCACATTATAGTAAAATATACTAAAAATATGTATCCAAACATTAAATACTCGCCATTTGGAGTAGTATTATTGATATTTGGCACAAAAATACTCCCATGAATCAGGCACCTAAACCCTCATCATGGGAATTGTTGTTTCAACAATGCAACATCAAGACAGAGCTTGACGGTGCATCATTTAGAGCTGGCTGTAGTCGAGCTGCATAGCGGCATTGATGCCCTTCTTCACGTCACCAGTTTGATAACCGGCTTTGAACCAGCGCATGCGTTGCTGGCTAGTTCCGTGAGTAAAGCTCTCGGGCATTGCATAGCCCTGAGCCTTCTTCTGCAAGTAATCATCGCCAATCTTTTGAGCGCAGTCGATAGCCTCCTCAAGGTCGCCATCCTGAACTGAGCCAAATTGACGATTGTCGTAGTGTGCCCAGCATCCTGCCAAATAGTCGGCGAGCAGCTCACTTGCTGTGAATCTGCTGCAGCACGCCAGTGAGATACTCAACATGGTGGCCCACCTCGTGAGCAATCACATAGGCATAAGAGAAGTCACCATCGGCACCCAACTGCTGCTTCATGCTCATGAAGAACGACAAGTCGAGATAAAGACTTTGGTCACCACTGCAATAGAATGGTCCCATAGCTGCCTGACCTTGTCCGCAAGCAGTGCTTGTCATGCCACTATAGAGCACCATCTTGGGGTCGCGGTACTCGCCCAGTCCCTGTTGCTCGAAAATCTGAGACCAGATGTCCTCGGTTCCACCCAAAATTTTCTTTGAGAATGATGCCAACTCTTGCTCCTCGGCCGAGAATTCAACAGGCTCGCCATTGTTGTCGGTGCCCTGCTGCATCTCAATGCCACCCATGTTGCCCATTTGGCCAAGTATGCTGCCCAAGTCAAGGCCGCCACCGCCCATAAACATGGCAATAAGCGCTATAATAATACCCATGATGCCGCCTCCAAGGCCAGCCTTAGCACCGCCACTCATACCGCGGCGATCCTCAACATTTGTGCTCTCTCTACGTCCGTCTAAATCCATAGTATAATGTTATTAAGTTTATATTCATTTTCATTTAACACGCAAAAATAGCAATTTTTTATACAATTACAATAATAATAGTCGCAAAATAATACTCAAATATCAAAAAAACAGTCCATAATCACCTTTTTTGAACTTTTTTCAAAAAAAATTGGTCAAAACGCTTGTCAGTTCAAAAATTAGTTGTACCTTTGCAGTCGGAAATCAACAAAATGGTTTCTTTTTTTGACTCCGTGGCTCAGTTGGTAGAGCAACTGACTCTTAATCAGTGGGTCGAGGGTTCGAGCCCCTCCGGGGTCACACAAAAGTCGGTTAACGAGCTTTTTATTAGCGAGTTAGCCGATTTTTGTCTTTTGACGTTATGTATCAACAATTGTATTCTTTGGGCTGTATTTGGGCCGTCTTTGTCTAAAATTATTGGGCAAAAACCAAGCATTTGCCAAGACATTTTTTATTGGAATCCCACATTAAAAAAGAATTATCACTCAAGAGGGAGATCGGGAGGCAAATCGGGTGGAAGTTCTTGATAGTCCACATCGATCGTGGAAGAAGCGCTGGAGTGCTCGGGCAGCAACATTGTGCGCCTTAGGCTAAGACTCAGTCGCTTGGCTTGTGGCTTGAAGGTCTTATAGGTGATAACACCCGAAATGGCACCGCTAATCAAGGGGACAGCCTTGGTTATTCCCTTTGCAACACTTCCCTTGGTAAGTTTCACCCCTATTAATTGTGCTATGCGTCGCACAGCAGGATAAAGCACACCATTAGTGAGAGCATACTCTGGAAGCTTCTTGATAATCTGCTTCTGCAAAATCTCGCCCAACTCCTGCAGCGCTTTAGTTGCAATCCCTACTCCAGTCATCACCCCGACAAATATCGTGAGCAAATTAACCGCGCTCTGCGTCAGTCGTCCTTTATCGTCAAGAAGAGTTGGAAATCCATAAATATAGGAGAGCTTTTGTCCCAGCACAAGCACATGGAAATAAAACTGCGCTATGTCGGTGGGCACAGTGCCCAATGCAGCCCATCCACCTGGCATGCCCATCGCAGCCGAAAACAGCGTCACCTTTTTAGTGTGAGACCTAATGCAGTCGGCAGCAATGCGGTCAAGGATTTTCTCAGGTATCACTCCCACAGTGCCACGTTCTAGTGCAGCTTGTATTTGCGGGTCGATAACATACTTATGTAGCTCGTCACGGAGAAATTTATCCCTATCGACAGCAACACCAGGCATTTTGAGCGCAGCTGTCACCACCTTGTTCCAAACGTTTGATCCTTTTGACATAAATAATCGTTTTTGCAAGTTACAACAAAAAACTTTAGATAACATCCCGGTAGCAAAAAGCGTTCCAAAAGATGTAGCCATGTCGAACACCTCACCTATTTTCAATGCTAATTAGTGAAAAGCAAAAAACTGATGGCATGGCAAAGGTAATATAATAAATTCAAATAAATCAAGCTTTTTGCCTTTTATTAGCATCTTGCAAAAAATGATGACGGGAACAAAAAAAATATTTTTTTGCCAAATTTCTTTGCAGATATAAAAAAAAGCACTAACTTTGCAGTCAATGGCACTGGAGAGGTGGGTGAGTGGCTGAAACCAGCAGTTTGCTAAACTGCCGTAGGGGTAACTCTACCGCAAGTTCGAATCTTGTCCTCTCCGCCAGCAATCAACCGACCATGCAAGTGGCCGGTTGATTTGTTTTAAGGCACATTCATTAATAATAGAGACGAGAGAAAATCACCTTCACTCGTCTCTATTCATATAATTGATGAAGCTGGTTCAATAAGAACGGTTGGATTCTCGTTCTTTAGAGTCACGATAGACGTTATTAACTTTGTTGCCACCAAAGGAGTATGACACACGAATCGAGACGGCGTGGCTATGGATATTGTTGCAGGTAAAGACGCTGTAGTTATTATACAACGCTGTTGACTTTGTGATGTTCCAGCCGAATGGGTCGCTCACAGCAGCAACAAATGTCAAACGGTTGTCGAGAAGTGTATATCGCAGCTCAAATCCAATCAGTGTCATTGCCTCATAGCTCACCATGCGCTCATGATATGGAAAATAATGGCTGCATCGCACATTAAAGATGAGAGTTCGGGAGCGATTGAGCATCCATGAAGTATTAAGTTCCAGTTTTCCACTCCAACTACTATCATCTACATCTTTGAAGTCGGATATTTTAGATTTGGCATAGGTATTGAACACCTCACCCCCTACGTTCACGTTCCACCAGTCGAAGATTGAACGATAATAGGATGCGTAAAAGCCCACCTTATTATTATTAATGCAATTCATTGGAATAGAGAATTGCGAGCCATCGGCATTGAATCGCGTGACATAGCCAATTGCATTGCGGTTATAGGAGTTGTAGAACACCGCATATATTCCCTTGAAACTGTAGCTGAGTTCTGCATTGTGAGCCACACTTGGCCGGAGGTCGGGATTTCCTGACACATAGTCGCAAGTGGTAGTATAGTAACGGAAAGGATTTAGGTCTCCAAAGTTAGGACGTGTGACACCCATAGAATAGGAAAATGAGAAGCGTCCCATGCTCGGGTTATTCCAGCTCAAGTTTAAAGAAGGGAATAGATAGCCATAACTATTATTATGTTTCTCCTCACCTATCGACTGAAGGCCTTTCACGTTGGTATGCTCGTAGCGTAGCCCAAGCTTACCGAAAAAAGAGTTGCTGAAACTCTTTTCGGCACTCACGTAGGCAGCAGCGGTGTGCTCATCATAGTCAAATGCGTTGCTCTGAGACGAGTCTAAAATCCATTGTGACTCATCGTAAGTTCCGGCAGTCAAAGCTGTCTTGTTGCCTATTGAAGTGTAAGCCACACCCGTTTCCATTTTAAATGCCTTGAATGGAAGCGTGGCATCAAGTTTGACCGAATGGATGCGATATTTGTTGTGTCCGTCATTGGTCAAGTGCGATGAGCCATCATTCCAGGTTGTGGTTACATCAGAAAATGATTTGGTTGACTTGTTGAACCAGTTGTAAGTGAGGCTCAACATCTTGCCCTTGTCATCAAGTTGCCAATCGGCAAATGTAGTTAATGTGAGCGCATTGTTAGGGCGAGACGGAGAATAATTATATGAACTGAATATAGTACCTTTGTCATTAGTCACATCATTCAACGTGCTCTTCAGCCTCGTTGTGCTGAAGTTGGCAATAATGCCGGCGTTTAGTCGGTCGGTAAATTTGTACTTGAACAGCCCATTCATGCTAAACGCACGATTGGTAAAGTGCGTGCTTCGATTTGATATTTTTTCGTATTCATCAAATGTGTAAGTGCGGTCAAGATCGTTGATGCCTCGGTTGTCACCCCAATTGGCATCCAGCGATAGTTCCACTTTGCGTGTCGTGTGCGAAATATTTCCGCCCAGCATGTAACTGAAATCTTCACGAGCGACACCTCTCCCCCACACGTTTCCACGCGTACCTAGCGACTCATTGCGCGTGGTGATACTGATAAAAGCAACATTGGTTCCGGCAGCATACTTTGCTGGAGGAGTTGTAAGCACTTCTATTTTCTCAATGCCCGATGCTTGCAGATTCTTCAGTTGCATAGCGATGGCATCGTCGGACATCTCTAATAAGCGTCCGTCAACAATGTAGCGCACCGACGATTTGCCGGCAACTGTCACGGCATCGCCTTCTACTGAAACGCGCGGAATGCGGTCAAGCACTTCTATGCCATTAAGCCCTTTGGTAAAAACGTCATTCTTGGTGAGATACACTATGCGATCGGGTTCTTGCTTGAGAATTGTGCGATGTCCTATTACTACCACTTCGTTCAACTCGAGCACCTTGTCCCAGTAATCGGCAATGGAATCAATGCTTGCCGAATCGCTGTTTTCCTGTGCAAAAAGGGACGCAGGAAGCATAGCCACCAATAAGATGGCTTTCAATAGTTTGTCCATAATGATTTATTGATTAGTTACTTGAATGCTTTCTCTTTGCCTTGAATGAAGAAAAATGCTCCTCCATGCCTATCGCGTTGCAAGCCGATGTAAATTGTCTCTCCATTGTTTACAATCTGGAGCGAGGTGTATTGTCCGTCAGTTCCGCTATAATCGGAATATCCCTTAGCCCTAGGCAAGTCTTTCGATATTGCCTCTGCAATTTTCTTGATGATGCCCGGATTGTTCTTTACCGTCAATCCGCGATAGTAGTTGCCATTGTTCTTGTAGATTGAAATGGTCACACTCTTGTTGTCGTTGTAGCGGCCGTCAAACAGGCTCTCAACATTCAGCTTAGGCGGAGTGGCATAGACCGCAATTGCGGTGACAATGCATGTTATGATGATAATCAGACGTTTCATTTCTGTTGAGATTTATGTTGCATGAATTGATTGACTTTTTCTTGCTCGGCTGCATTTTGCTGAGCCACTGTGCGCATGAACTGCTCCATTTTGGCAACATCAGCCTCGGCAATTGCTTGAGCATCATCACCCACAGCCTGCTTTCCTGCTACAAAAACGACACAGTCGCCAGATGATGTAATGGCACTTTTCTTGTTGAAAAGTAATGTCGTGCAAAAAATAAGTGCCACGCAAGCGGCAGCGGCACCCCACAGCCACCTTGTTTTGTTAACGGTGTTGCGCTTTTGAACCGATGCCTTGCTGATGCGCTGACGCAAATCAGAAGATGCCCCTATTGTGCGTTTCGGCTTTAGCAAGTCTTTTATGTTTTGGAATTCGTCCATAGCTGTCATTGATTAGTCGTGAAATACTTTTCTCTCAGTTTTTTCATTCCCGAATAAAAACGGGATTTTGCTGTTGATTGTGGAAGATTGAGGATGCGGCTTATTTCCACAAACGAAAGCTCGTCAACCACATTCATTCTCACAATCTCCTCCTCGTTTGGCGGCAAGCCGTCAAGCAAGCGATTGATTCGGTCTATCTCCTCTTGGTCTAGTTGGTTTTCCGTTTCATTGTGCAAGTCAATGTTTTCGAATGGCACTATTGACACCTGCTTTTTTCTGAACTTGTCTTGACACAGGTTGTAAACAATGCGAAACAAATAGCACTTGGCATCATTTACTTTGTTGCTGTTTTCAAGCAGACGCAGCACAGCATCATAAACGATGTCCTCGGCATCGACGCGGTCGCCAATGCGGAAGTAGGCAAACCTCACCAATGCGTCAAGGTTAGCCTCTATCACTACGTCAATATTTCTGCGGCTGCTAGCAAACATAATCACAAAACGCTCATTGGGCGTCACATAATATAAGACGCAAAAATACTAAAATCGCCGAAAAATGTCATCAAAAAAAAGAATCTACCCTGTAATAATACCACTATCAATAACAAAGTGGAGCGCAGCGTTGATGCTGTGCTCCACTCACACTATTTATAACTTTAGTAATAGGAAATTACTTTGCCTCGGGCTCGGCTGGCTTGAGCTTGAAGCTTTCAAGCATAGCCTCGATAACGGGATCGTCAAGATCATATCCATGAACCTCGATAGA
The DNA here is from genome assembly GCA_902792435.1 of uncultured Bacteroidales bacterium. Lineage (GTDB taxonomy): Bacteria > Bacteroidota > Bacteroidia > Bacteroidales > Muribaculaceae > Sodaliphilus. Next base: position 4,365 of record CADAZN010000044.1, on the reverse strand, counting down.
AACAACACCTTCGGGAGTCAATGGAGCAGCAAGATGATGCATCTCAGAACCCTTGTCGCTAGCAGGAACTGAGATTTCAGCAAACTTCACGCCACCAAGGGTCTCGTCTTCAATCTTAACATTCTCAAGCCTGAAAGCTTTCTTAAATGTTTCTTGTGAGTCCTCAACAGTGTTGCTCTTGTAAGGATAAGAAGCAATCTTGATGAATGCCAAGCCAAACACGCCTTCAGGCTTCTGGTTTGGCTCTAAACGCACGTAAGAAGAGCTCTTTTGATCTTGGCCCTTGGTATCGCTCTGAACATACCATCCTTCGGGTACGTTGATTGTCCAGGTTGGGTTGTCGATTGTCACAGGACCTCTCACTGTGTCTTTCTCCTCTTTTGGGGCCTCGGTGTTCTCGGTGGTTTCACCGTCTTTGTTCTCTCCGCTAGTGGTAGTGCTGCCGCTAGTGTTACCATTACCTGTGCAGGAAGCAATAAGGCCTGCAACGGCAAACATTAAAAATAACTTTTTCATAAATACTGATTTTGATAGTTAATAAATTATTATTTAAAAAAGAGTGGTATAGTTATAGCTCGGGATTAGTTATCTCCAAGCAGGACACTGTAGACTATTGTAACGTCGCCGCTGGTGATAGAGCCATCGCCATTCTGGTCACCGTTAACCAAACTGCTACTATCATTGTTGAGCAAGAAGTTATAAAGAGCTGTCACATCGCTTGCTGTGACTTCTCCATCACCATTCACATCGCCCACAACAACAGGTGTGGGTGCGGTGCCAGGCATAATTTCAATCTCACCCCAGTACGTGCCGTTGCTACCGTTGGCACAAATCTCACCATAATCACCAACGTGCCCTCCCACGGGCTTACTGATGTAGCAATTGTTGAGGGTGAGCGCTGGCGGTGTGCTGATGTAACCATCGGCTAAGTGGATATATGCGTTCTCTATTGTGAGCGCGCAGTCGTTGTCCTCGTTTTGAATCTCACCTGCGGGCATTGTGATAGAGCAGTTGCGGATGTAAGTTTGGGCAGGTTCGCCTTTCTTATGGGTGAAGTAACCTATGCCCATTTGATTGACACTCGATTCCATCGACAACACATCATTCTCCACTCCATTGCCTGCGCCTTCAATTGCCACGCCATCACACTCAGTTAAATCTATACCATAGGTGTTGTGATGAGTGATGAGACGGTTGTAACCAGCAATCCTGATTTTCAGCCACTGGATGTCGCTGACGATGACCTGATAATCGTCCTCAATTGTGGCATTGTTCAAAGTCAAGAAGTTATTTGTTTGAAAGTAAGAGACCTTGCCATCGCCCAGGATGTCGTTGCAGTTTTGGGTAGTGACTTGCACGCCGCCAACTTTGAGGTCATAGGTGCTGCCTATCTTCACAGTCTTGGCCTCACCAGCGAAGTGTCTTATCATGGCATAACCGTTCTGTGGCAACACACAATCCCAATAGCCGTCATAAGGCTCCAAGATTTTAATGCCTGGGGCAAACGACATAGTGCCATACACACCATTATCCATATTGAAAGCGTGGTCGATGGCTCCGTAGTCGCTCCAAATCTTCAACGAGCCTGCATTCATCTTATAAGCCACACGATAAACACTGGTTGACCAAATGCCGCGGGCCGATTTAATGATGACATCAGGACCATCAAACTTGTATTGCACGCTATATCGGTTGAAAGCAAAGAAAGCAATATTGGTGGAGGTCATTTTCAGCGATCCATTGCCAGTGAAATCAATAGTCATTGGCTTGGTACTAGCAGCTGTGACATTAATACAGCTGAGTCCATTGTCGACATTCTCATTACCTTCTTTTTTAGTCTTGAGTGTGCAATTTCCTATCACCTCTATCTCAAGTTCCTCAAGCTGATAGGTCTCAATAATAGTTTTATCGCACAATATATCGGCATTGTTGAGTGTCAATTTGTAATTCACAGGATCATAGGCCATACTGCCGCTCTTCAAGTAGCCAGCCTCAGTGAGTTCCTGATTTATAAGCTGATAACTATTCTCATTGTAGACTTTCCCACAAATCATAACTCCTGCAGCATTAACGCTAATGGCAACAAATGCAATCAACAAAAAGGTAAAGAGTTTCTTCATTCTTTTATTATCTTTTAGGTTATTTCTCAATATTAACGTGCAAATTTACTCATTTTTCTTGAAAAAACAAAATTGCATTAAGGGGTCAACTGAATCAGTTGGGCCGCGCTGCGCGCTAAAGATTACTGCCCTGCGGGCTAAGATTGAAAATGGAATCGCATGGAATCGGTGGAATCACTAACGGCTAATTTAGTGAATTGGCGAAAGAACTCACCTGACTCGCCTGACTCACCTGACTCACCTGACTCACCTGACTCACTTGACTCACTTGACTCACTTGACTCAGTTTTGTCAAACAACAATAACAACTGAATAACAAACAAAACAACCGTTGTTTTGCTACTCCCTGCTAGAATTTTATTTTGGCTGCGCATGGAGATTTTTCACGCAAATTACCATGAATGGACCGTAAATTATCTATTTTAATGATTCGGTTTGGATGTTACGATTACATTGAGGCGCAATGCAGAACTACAGTTATATAGGGGGTGGCAGTATGTCAATGAACGCGCATGTGCGCAAACGTAATGGATGGCGTGGTGGCGAAACAACATTAAGAGCCGACGGTTTCCGGCGAGATCGACTCCTTCTCCGTCTCCACACGGAACGCGGAGATAAGTTGAGTCAGTTGTGTTGTGTCAATCATAATAAAAAAGGTTAGGTTTTCCGCAACAATGGTGCAAGCCGAGTGCAGTGGCAAAACTAGTTTTGACATTGCCGCAGCCCATTGAAGCCACAATTTATTTATGGCAAAACTACTATGATTGAACGATGTGACAAAAGACAAAAAAAATTGTATCTTTGCAGCGTAATTAGAACGATAAATCGGAATTTATCGTTCCTCTGATATTAGGTTTAATGACTTATGGTCACACTTTTATCAATCAGTAACAGACTTTGTTAATTCAGTGCAAAGTTTATTCAGCGCAAATAAGTATAATATTATCAGTTAAACTAAAAGCAAATATACATTATGAAGGTATTACTATTAAACGGAAGTGCCAACAAGAATGGCAACACTTTCACGGCACTCACAGAGATTGCAGGCCGACTGGAGAAGAATGGTGTAGAGGCTGAAATCATGCAACTCGGCAACAAGCCTGTACGTGGCTGTATAGCCTGTGGACAGTGTCAGGTGAAGCAACTGGGCCGCTGCGTCTTCGATGACGACATCTGCAACCGTATCGTAGAGAATCTCAACGAGGCCGATGCCCTCATCGTTGGCTCGCCCGTCTATTATGGTCAGCCCAACGGAGCAGTGATGGCCGTGCTGCAACGTGCCTTCTTCTCAGGTGCTAAAGTACAGAACAAGCCTGCGGCTGCTGTTGCCATATGCCGCAGAGGTGGTGCTACGGCTGCATACCAGACGATGAACATGATTTTTGAGATGATGAATATGCCTGTAGTGACATCGCAATACTGGAACATCGCCTACGGTTTTGCACCAGGTGAGGCGACACAGGACACGGAGGGTATGCAGACTATGCGCACGCTGGCCGACAACATGGCCTGGCTGTTGAAGAAGATTCACGCCAACGGCACCCCCGGTTACCCTGAACGCGAGCAGTGGCAGGGGATGAATTTTATCAGGTAAATCGGAATTTATGGAGATAAAAAACAGACCAAATCCCAATGAGGCTTTTCCGAATCCTAAGATTCCAAGCCTTTGCTTCATCAAGAACGTGGTGAAGAACCCGCGTATCATTATAGGTGACTACACTTATTACGATGACGTGGATGGAGCTGACCAATTCGAGAAGCATGTCACTCATTTTTACGATTTCATAGGCGACCGACTGATTATTGGCAAATTCTGCGCTATTGCCAAGGGTGTGGAGTTTGTCATGAATGGAGCCAATCATAGGATGGACGGTAACCTATCCGTTTTATGTCATTGGTGGCGACTGGGGAAGTGCCATTGCTCCAGTGAAAGATGAATTGCCTCTGAAGGGTGATACCGTTGTGGGCAATGACGTCTGGATTGGCCAGAATGTTACCATCATGCCAGGCGTACATATCGGTGATGGAGCCATTATCGGCACTAACTCCGTTGTGGCTTCAGATATTCCTCCATATTCTGTAGCCGTTGGTAATCCCTGCCGTGTCATTAGGAAACGCTTTGACGATGAGTTTATTAGCTATCTTTTGCAACTGAAATGGTGGGATTGGGACATAGAGAAGATAGAACGTAACTTCAAAGCCTTGTCAAGTGGCGATTTGTATTTAATCAAAGAGATTAAAGATT
>CADAZN010000043.1 GCA_902792435.1 uncultured Bacteroidales bacterium | reverse complement strand
AGGGGGCTTACTATTTTGAAAAAACATCCGCAACACTAGTTAATCGGCATTGCGGATAGGTTATAAGTGACTTTTTAAGTTTTAGCGGACAGTAATAATCATAATTACCAAACTATCTTTTAAGTGTGGCGTGGCTCACAAGATGTGGGCCACGCCTTTTATTTGAATGGCGCAAATTGCACACGTAGTGAGATAGCACCTTTAGCATGGTGGGATGACCACCAGTGGTCCCCTCCCCTTTCTCTGCTTAGCTATTTTTTTGGGGGGTGAAGATAGACAAAGAGAAAGCTCCTTGCAATCCAAAGCAAGGAGCTTTCTCTTTAGTGTGAGTAATTTAGTTTTGCTACATTGCGAGATTTAGGGTTTAACCTCGTCGATCTTGTAAGCGCCTTCGGCACCGGCAACTTTTATGTGGCACTTGTGGCCACCACCTTCTACCAAGAAAAGTTTTGGCTCAACTTCTTTGATGGTGAAGTTCTCGGCATTAATGTTTCCATTACCTGTGATAAGCTCCCAATTATAGGTTCCATCGTCCTTCTTAATTGACTCCAGTCCATTGTTGGTGAATTTAAGCTTCAGATAGCGGAAATAGGAATCGTTGTATATATTGCCAGTGTAAACATATTCGGTGTAGAAGCCAATAAGGAATGCTTGCTCAAGGTTGGCAACGTCGCCATTATCGAGGCGCTGTGCTCCCTCGGCGGTCCACATGCCCTGGTCAATCACCATGTTGTTTTTGTTGCTCTTCACCTTCTTGGTAGTAGTTTGAGTGGTTGTGGCTTTGCGTTTGCCCTTTTTCACTTTGGCACTAGCGTCGACTGCAGTGCCCATAACAAGAGCCACGATTGTGGCGATGAATAAAAACTTCTTCATAGTAATAATAATTTATTTAGTTAAGAAAAAAGTCACAGTTATTTGACTAGCAAAGCGTTGCAAAGTTTAATCATCGAGAACGAACCAAGTGCTAGTATCAAATCGAGGGAGAGCATAGACCTGAATGGCCTTGTCGCGCTCAATAGGAGCGAAACTACCATCACCTACCGTAAGCCCGCGTGCTTGAAGCTTCTGTGTCATCTCAGCCACAGCCAGCTCGGGCGTGTTGTTGTCGTTGCTCAGATGGCAAAGGAACACCCATTTCAAGTCGTCGTGATAGTTCTTGGCGACAAAATCGGCTGCAACTTTGTTGTCGAGGTGCCCATTCTCTCCTCTCACTCGTGCCTTGAGATATTCGGGATACTTGCCTGTATCGAGCATATTGAGGTCATAGTTACTCTCTATCATCAAGTAGTTGGCTTGCTGCATATAGTGCTCCGCACGAGGAGTAATAATCCCCATATCGGTAGCGACGACAAATGACTTGCCGTTGACCTCAAAGCAAAATCCCATATTGTCGGTCGCATCATGCGACGTGTCGAAGGCAGTAATTTTCATGCCCGCAAGAAAGAACGGAATCTCCTTGAAAATGCTAACTTGGTAGTCCTTGATGCGCCTAGAGATATTGTGGTGACGCAACAATCCCCCCATCAGTCGTGGCGTGCAGTAGATGCGCATGTGCTTGTTAGAGCGCACCAATTTGTAGGCATACCTGATGTGATCGGCATGGTCATGCGTGAGCAAAATGCCTTTCACTTTTGAGAGCCTGATGCCATTGTCTTCCAAGTCCCTACACACGTGTTCAGGGTCGACTCCGGCATCGATGAGCACACCTCCGTTCTCATTACCCAGAAACGAGCAGTTTCCACTGCTACCGCTTCCAAAACTCACAAAGTGTAATCCACTACATTGTCGGTCGACAGAGGCGTCGTCCTCCTCTTGTGAGTTTTCATCCTTAAAATCCAGTTCGCCAATGGCATACTTATCAATCCATCGGCTGTCGCCACGCCTCTGCTGGCGATTCTTATCATTGTATTTACTCATTTTTCAGTCTCTAAAGCGCCCTATCTTCTTCACGTCCTGCTATTACTTATAGAGCAGGAAGATCGTGGGCACTTTGTGCAGCTCGGGCAGCTTACCCTGCCACTGTTTCACGCCTCGCGTGATGATGCTCTCGCGAGGACCTGTGATGTCGGTAGCTATGCATAGCTTGATGTGAGATGGCATCACTTTGCAAATCTCGGCAGCAAGGGCGTTGTTGCGATAGGGAGTCTCAATGAAGATTTGCGTTTGATTATCATGCATGATGCATCGCTCCATTTCCTTTAGCTTGCGTGCGCGTTGTGCAGCATCGATGGGCAGGTAGCCCAAGAACGCAAAGCTCTGCCCGTTGAACCCTGACCCCATGAGTCCCATGAGGATGCTTGAGGGGCCCACCAATGGTTTAACCTTCAATCCTTTGCTCTGCGCTATTGCCACCACGTCGGCACCTGGATCGGCAATGGCTGGACATCCCGCCTCGCTGATGACACCCATTGGCATGCCATTAGAAAGTGGTTCCAGCATTGCTGGAATGTCGGTAGCATTGGTGTGACGGTTTAACTCGTAGAAAGTGATGCTGTCGATGTCGATTGCCCTGTCGCATTTCTTAAGAAACCGCCTTGCTGAGCGCACATTCTCAACAATAAAATGCTTGATGTGGCCCACAATCTCAAGGTTGGCACTAGGCAAAACTTGCTGCAACTCAACATCGCTGAGTTGGACAGGAATCAGATATAGAGCCGTTTCAATCATTTTTGTCGGAAGGTTTCTTTAGTTTTAAACTACAAAGTTAGTTATTTTGCTCAACAAAGCCACACGTTTAGCCATAAAAAAACAAAAAAACACTAGTTCGTGGCTCACTTGCGAAATAATGTATTCTATCCTTAGTGCTTAGAATGCAAAGGTTTGCATCCTTTATAATTAATTTAAATTTAAATATCGCTTGTGTTGTGATTATAATAATCTATTTTTGTGGATGAAAACTATGCCCCTATTATTTACTATAGGGCAAGAGAAATAAACCATTTAATTATTTATTAACTAAAACTTTACATTAGTTTTTATGAACAAAAAGTTACTAAAGTCATTATTTGCAGTGGTTCTTGCTTTTGCAGGAGTTCTCGCAATCTCTCACTACAGCAACGCTGGTGTGAAGGGTGATGTGAACGGCGATGGCAACATCACTGCTGCCGACGTTACCGCAGTTTATGATGTACTGCTTGGCAACAACTCAGAGTTTGAGGCTAATGCCGACGTTAATGGCGACGGCAGTGTTACTGCCAGTGATGTCACTTTCATCTACGACATCCTGCTGGGTAACACTCCTGCTGAGTTTGAGCATGTTTACATTTTGGGTGAAGTTAACGGCAATAGCTGGAATCCCGCAGTTGGTGTTGAGATGGAACGCTCGGAAAATGGCAATCTTTATTCTGTTTTGGTAGAGTTTGCCGGCGAGAACGATGGTTATAGCTATTTCAGCTTTACCACTCGGCTTGCCAATGCTGAGAGCGAGACTGGTTGGGACGACATCGCTCCTTACCGCTTTGGTGCTGTTGGCGAGAGCGACTTCCTTGTTTGGGGTGAGACTCTGGAAACTCCATTGAGCCTTACCTATGAGAATGCTCAAGCCTTCAAGATTCCTGCCGGAAAATACATTCTCGAAGTTAATCTTGAGGATATGACACTGACAGTTTATCCAACTATGCCTCCTGAACCCACCAATGTTTACATCCTTGGCCAGGTGAACGGCAATAACTGGAGCGCTTACAATGGTGTGCAGATGACTACTGAGGATGGTGTAGTTTACACAGCTCATGTGACTACTACTGGCGAGAACAATGGTTACAGCTACTTCAGCTTCACCAAGGCACTTGCTGATCCTAACAGCGAGACTCCTTGGGTTGACATCGAGAGCCAGCGTTTCGGTGCTGTTAGCGAGGGCGACTTCCTCGTAACAAGCGAGATGGCTGGACAACCTCTGCCTCTCACATACGAGATTCCCCAAGCCTTCCAGATTCCTGCTGGTGAGTATGACCTCACAGTGAACTTGACCGAGATGACTCTCGTTATCGCAGGTGAGATTGTTGACCCCGTTGTGCCACAGCCCGAGAACAACTGGTATCTAGTTGGCACCAACAACGCCTGGTCGACTACCGACAAGAGCTACAAGCTCACTCAGAGTGCTGAGAACGCTAACGTTTACAGCATCCACGTTGACAACGTGAGCGGCGACTTCTGGTTCAAGATTGCTAACGAGGACTGCTACACCGCAGCCGACTTCTGGACCGGCACTATGCTCAGCTTTGCTACCAATGGCGAGAGTGCTCTCACCGGTAACCTTGTTGAGGGTAACCAGGGTGCTTTCTGCTTGCCAAAAAGCTACAATGCTACCTATTTCGACCTCACCATCGATGTTGAGAACATGACCTACACCATCTCTACCGATGGTCAGGAGCCTGTTATTGACCCAACTGCTGAGTATGACTACGTTTACATCGCCGGTACTGCCGACGGTTGGAGTGGCAATGGAGGCAAGCTCGCTTCGGTGAAGGATGCTAACGACTATTATGGCTTCATCACCGCCGGTGGTGAGTTCAAGATTCAGAAGAATCAGGGTAGCTGGGCTACTAACTGGGGTGGCTCTAACGGCACTCTCGTAGCTGACGGTGCTAACATCGCTGCCAACGGGCTGGTTTATGTCAACGCCAACCTTAACAACATGACCTATAGCGTGACTCCTATCACCAGCATGGGCATCATTGGCGACGCATTCAATGCCGACTGGGCTACTGAGGCTCCTCTCACCTACAATGCTGAGACTGGCGCTTGGGAAGCCACCGGTGTAGTCCTCAATGCAGGTTCTATCAAGTTCCGTGCAAACAATAGCTGGGACATCAACTTTGGCGGTGCTCTCGACAACCTCACCATCAACGGCGAGAACATCACCGTGGAGGCTGGCACCTACAATGTTGTTCTCACCCTCGCGTGCCCAGGGGAGTACACTGCAACTCTCACTCCTGCAAACTAAAAAACAATTCAAGGCGGGGGGCTATAAGATTTATAGCCTTCCACCTTTTGTAATCAATGCTTTTAACAAACTATCATTAATACATTAACCACAGTTTAAAGGTTAATTATCTATTTATTAGTCACATCACAATGGCGAGGCAGCTTGGTGCTGTCCTCGCCATTGCTTAATTAAGGGGTATATTCTATATTGTCTCCCTATTGGCTTGCAACAAGTCAAGTTATGAATCAATCCCCGCTCCGAACAGTGCGTAGTCGTAGATTACAGGATCATCGGGGCGGAACTGTCGCAAGAGTGCAGTGAGCTCGAGGACAGTCTTCTTGTCGTTGGCGCGCCGAGTAATCATTCCCAGAGCACGAGCAGTGTTGCCCACATGCACGTCGAGCGGGATAAACAATTGCGAGGGCTGAATGGCGTTCCACACTCCCATGTCGACGATGCCATCGTCTCGCACGAGCCATCGCAGCGCCATGTTGATGCGCTTCAGGGCTGTGGCTGCGAGACAGGTGGGCAGGCATCGGCAGTCAAGCCTGCCGCCGTTGGCCTGGGCCATCTCGTCCTGCATGAGCTCAACCAGTCGCCAAGCTGGCTCCTGGCTCTGCCCCACCCGATTGGCAATGGCAAAGTCGTTGAGCGAGTCGTGCTTGTGGTAGATGCGCCTGAGCCCGCGCATCATGTACTTGAAATTGCGAGCAAAGAAAGTGCGATGAATGTTGAGCTCATCGGGCAAAGCCTCATAGGCCTCATCCTCAAGGAATGCAGCTGGCTCATTGCCGAGAATGTGGAGCAGCTTTTCACAATTGTTGCAAATCATCTTGCGATTGCCCCAAGCGATAGTAGCCGAGAGCAGTGACACAATCTCGATGTCGCGCAGCGCTGAGAAACGCCTGGGGAATTGCACCGGGTCGCTAGCAATGAAATCTACAGTATTTATCCTTTGCGCCTCACGATCTAGAAATTGCTTGAGGCTATCCAATGGTTGCATGAGTTATGAGTGATGAGGGATGAGGGATGAGGGATGAGGGATGAGGGATGAGTAATGAGGGATGAGTAATGAGTGATGAGTGGGAAATAACTAGAGGGAGATGAACTCATAGGTGACAAAATGAGAGTCGTTGACAAGCATCTCATTGTAATAATTGGTGAAAAACGGCTCGAGATCATCGTTCGAGACCATCACCTCGTGCAGACCAGTACCCCGGGGAGCAATGGCTCCATCGGCAAGATAGAACACCACGCTCTTGCGCCCGAGCAGGAACTCGGTGGGCAAAACGCCAGTCTCATGCCAGTTGACGTGGGTTCCTTCCAGTTTCTCACTCTCTATTTTCTGGTTGACAAGAGCAAGAATCTTGTCGACTTGTGAAAGGTCGAATATCTTGTCGATGGTTATAACATTGTGGTGGACGCGGTCGTAGTGAACGATATTCATGCTGCGAGAAAGCGTGGCACCGTTGTGCTTCTCAACCAGGACAACCATCTCAAGCAAATAGTTGGTGCTGAAATAAGGGAAGATGCGGTAATTCTGAATTGTGTGATTAATGCCGGGCGAATCGACCTGGGCAGTGGTTTTTTTGAAATTTAAAGAGCGACGCGCAAACTCAGGCTTTTCAAACAGGCTATTTATCACCGCGTTGACATTATCGCCTCCCATTCTTGACACACGGCTCAAGAGCTGGCTGTGCAAGCTAGAAACATCATCCCTGCCATTAATCGACTTGGGCCACACAAACTTAAGTTTCATCGTGCAAGTCATTGGCTTGGAAACATTGCCAACCATCATCTTGTCGAGCGACACAAAGGTGGCACTTCGTGAAATAGTGTCGAACTGGTCAACCACCAACTTATCGGGGATGGTATCGGCCATTTCGTGCACGATGCTGTCACGAAGCACATATTCAATGGGGCTCTTGCCATCGGGATTGGAATTACCAACCAGATAGACAATCAAAGCCGCCACATCAAGAAAGAAGAGGAGCCCAATGATTATGAAAAGCGTGCGTTTTGTCATATATTAGAGAAGTTTTCTTCCAAGTAGTTTTTGACTTGCGTCATGAGCCATCGAGGTGTGGATGTGGCACCACAAATGCCAATGCTGCGCTTGCCTAATAGCCACGATGGGTCGATTTCGGTCTCGTTGCTAATCATGTGAGAGTCGCTATTGGCATTAAGGCACTCGCCAAAGAGAATCTTGCCATTGCTCGACTTGCTGCCGCAAACAAAGAGGATGAGCTCATGACGACGTGCGAACTGCTGAATTTGTGGAATTCGGTTAGCCACCGAACGGCAAATTGTGTCGTAACTTTTGAATTCCACATTGTCGCCAATTCGTTGTTTTATCTCTTCAACAATTGCCTTGAATCCCTGCAAGGACTTGGTAGTTTGAGAATATAGGCATATGTCGCGTGTAAAGTCTATTTTGTCAATCTCATCAAGGCTCTCTATCACAAGCGCGTTGCCTTGAGTCTGTCCCACCAATCCGTTTACCTCGGCATGCCCTCTCTTGCCATAAATGACAATCTGCGGCTCTCGTGCTCCATCTTCAGCACTATTATAGCTCTTGTTGATGCGTCGCTGCAACTGTAGCACCACGGGACAAGTTGCATCAATAATCTCAATATTGTTGCGCCGAGCAATCTCATAAGTCTCAGGGGGCTCGCCATGAGCACGCAGCAACACTTTCACATCATGCAACTCTCGCAATTGGTCATGGGTGATGGTCTCAAGCCCTTTTTGCTTGAGCCTCTCCACCTCGTTGCTATTGTGCACAATGTCTCCCAAGCAATAAAGGTGCCCTGTCTTGTCGAGTTCTTCTTCGGCCTTGGAGATTGCAGTAGTCACTCCAAAGCAGAATCCCGAGCCATTGTCAATTTCGATAAACATTGAGAAAGATTGAAGCGCTTTAGTTATTAGATTTTTTCTAGAAGTGACAATTACTTTGTACCTTTTACTTTCTTGAGAAACTCGTTATAGAGCCACTCATTTTGCTCGTCGATTGTGAGATTAGAGTTATCGAGCAGCAACGCATCCTCGGCCTGTCGCAACGGACTCTCCTTGCGTGTGGAGTCGATGCGGTCGCGCTCTTGCACATTAGCTAGCACCTCTTCAAATGTTGTGGTGGTGTCGCCCTTGCTTTGAAGCTCCTTGTAACGGCGCTCGGCTCTCACCTGAGCCGAAGCTGTGATAAAGACTTTGAGCTCAGCATCGGGGAACACAACAGTGCCAATGTCGCGTCCATCCATCACAATGCCCTTGTTGCGGCCCATAGCCTGCTGTTGCTCAACCATAGCACGACGCACGAAGCCAATAGCCGACACTAAGCTCACCTTGTTGCTCACCTCCATGCCACGAATGTCATTTTCAACATTGCGTCCGTTGAGCCAGGTGTCGCTCTTTCCTTCCTCATTCACCTTGAAAGAAATCTCAATCTTTGGCATGTGACGACGTAATCTAGGCTTGTTAACCTTGTCTCCATCAATCATACCTAGTTCCAAGCAGTAGAGAGTCACAGCGCGGTACATAGCGCCAGTGTCGATGTAGGCATAACCTATGCGCTTGGCCAGCGCCTTGGCCATAGTGCTCTTGCCACACGACGAGTGTCCGTCGATTGCTACAGTAATGCGTTTTTGTGCCATAATTCTATTAGGTGTTAGAAATTCAACTCCACAAAGATAATGTTTTTTTTCAATGTGCGCAAAAAAAACTCTGAAGCTGTCACAAGCGACAACTTCAGAGTTAATAATCTATGAAAAATAAACAATGTCCTACTTCGCTAAAAGCGAACTATTGTTAATTCTTAGTGTAATTGATCAACGACCTCGGCGTCTTTAATTACCGCTGCGCGGTCGAAGTCTTCCTTGCTACCCACTACGAGAGTTTGGTATTCACGCAGACCAGTACCAGCTGGAATGAGGTGACCGCAAATAACGTTCTCCTTCATGCCCTCGAGGTGGTCGACCTTGCCACTGATAGCAGCCTCGTTGAGCACCTTGGTAGTCTCCTGGAAGGAAGCTGCCGAGATAAAGCTCTTGGTCTGCAATGCGGCACGTGTGATACCTTGCAGAATCTGCTCGCTAGTAGCGGGAACAGCGTCGCGAACCTTAACCTCACGCAGAGCCTTGCGCTTGAGCATCGAGTTGATGTCGCGCAGCTTGCGAGGAGTGATCATCTGACCCTTGTCGATGTCGAGAGCGTCGCCACAGTCGATGACAATCTTCTTGCCCCAGATGCGGTCGTTCTCGTCCATAAAGTCGCGCTTGTCAACAATCTGCTGCTCCAAGAAGTTGGTATCGCCTGGATCGATGATGTTAACCTTGCGCATCATCTGGCGAACGATAACCTCGAAGTGCTTGTCGTTGATTTTCACACCCTGCAGGCGGTAAACGTCCTGAACCTCGTTAACGATGTAGTCCTGAACGGCTGTTGGGCCCTTGATGCGAAGGATGTCGGCAGGTGTAACGGCACCATCCGAGAGTGGAGTACCGGCACGCACTGAGTCGTTCTCAAGCACGAGAATCTGCTTCGACATTGGCACGAGATACTTCTTTTGTTCGCCATTCTTGCTAGTGACGATGATCTCACGGTTACCACGCTTAATCTTGCCGAAGGTTACCACACCATCAATCTCGCTAACGATAGCAGGGTTAGATGGGTTGCGGGCCTCGAAGAGCTCGGTTACACGTGGCAGACCACCGGTGATATCACCAGCGCCACCGCTTGAAGCACGTGGAATCTTAACGAATACCTCACCAGGAGTGATTTCCTCATTCTCCACCTTCATCAAGTGGGCACCTACTGGCAGAGAGTAGGTCTTGATAGGTGCGGCATCGGGATTGTCGAAGTCCTCAACAGCGAAGAGCTGTGCCTCGGGAATGCGAGTGTGGTCTTTCGACTCGATGACAATCATCTCACTCTTGTTAGAAGTTTCATCAACCTCATTGCGATAGGTCACGCCCTCGATAAGGTTCTTGTATTTCAAGCGACCACCTACCTCGCTCACGATAACGGCGTTGAATGGGTCCCATTCACAAATCACGTCACCCTTCTTGAGCATATCACCAGGCTTGAAGAATAACTTCGAACCATAGACGATATTGGCAGTTGTGAGCATCATGTTGGTGTGAGGATCAACGATGCGCATCTCGGCCATACGACCAATCACGATATCGTGACCATCCTTATCGGCTACTGTGCGGAGCTCGTCAATCTCAAGACGACCATCATACTTAGAAGTCATGTTGCTAACAGCAGCAATGTTACTTGCAACACCACCAACGTGGAAGGTACGCAGTGTAAGCTGAGTACCAGGCTCACCAATTGACTGAGCAGCAATCACGCCCACAGCCTCGCCCTTCTGAACTAGGCGATGGTTAGCAAGGTTGCGACCATAACACTTGGCGCAAACACCATGCTTAGACTCGCAGGTGAGAACCGAACGAATCTCCACGCTCTCGATTGGAGAGTTATTGATGCGCTCAGCAGCAGCATCGCCAATTTCCTCACCAGCCTCGACGATAACCTCGCCAGTGGTTGGATCAATTACATCGTGTACTGAAACACGACCAACGATGCGCTCGCCCAGAGTAGCAACCACGTCATCATTATTCTTAACCTCACGGCAAACCAGGCCACGCAAAGTGCCACAGTCTTCCTCGTTAATAATAACGTCATGTGCCACGTCAACAAGACGACGAGTCAAGTAACCGGCATCGGCAGTCTTCAAGGCAGTATCGGCAAGACCCTTACGGGCACCGTGAGTAGAGATAAAGTACTCGAGCACCGACAGACCCTCCTTGAAGTTTGCAAGAATTGGGTTCTCGATAATCTGGTGTCCACCTTCAACACCACTCTTCTGAGGCTTGGCCATAAGACCACGCATACCAGAGAGCTGACGAATCTGATCACGCGAACCACGAGCACCAGAGTCAAGCATCATATAAACTGAGTTGAATCCCTGCTTGTCGGTCGAGATTTGCTTCATCAAAGTGTCGGTCAAGCGGCTGTTCACATGAGTCCAGATATCAATAATCTGGTTGTAACGCTCGTTGTTGGTGATGAAACCCATGTTGTAGTTGTTCATCACTTCCTCAACCTGAGCATCACCTTCCTCAATGAGTTTTTGCTTCTCGGGTGGTACAAGCACATCGTCAAGATTGAACGACAGACCTCCCTTGAAGGCCATGTAGTAACCCAGGTTCTTGATGTCGTCAAGGAACTTGGCACTGCGAGGCACACCACAATTGCGAATAACCTTGGTGATAATCTTCTTAAGAGACTTCTTAGAAATCACCTCATTGACATATCCTAACTCGCTAGGAACACAGTTGTTGAAGATAATGCGACCCACCGATGTGTCCTTAACAATGTGCTTGATGGGATTGCCATCGGCATCCACGTCGTCGACCATCACCGAAATGATGGCGTTCATCGCCAACTTGCCCTCGTTGAAGGCGATAGTTGCCTCCTCAGGACCGTAGAAAGTGAGACCCTCACCCTTGGCGCCTTCGCGCAGCTTGGTGATGTAGTAAAGTCCCAGTACCATATCCTGCGAAGGCACGGTGATAGGCTCACCATTGGCAGGATTAAGGATATTGTGAGGCATGAGCATGAGCATCTGAGCCTCAACGATAGCCTCGTTGCCCAGTGGCAGATGGACAGCCATCTGGTCACCGTCGAAGTCGGCATTAAATGGTGTACAAGCGAGAGGATGTAGTTGAATTGCCTTACCCTCGATGAGCTTGGGCTGGAATGCTTGGATACCAAGGCGGTGCAGTGTTGGCGCACGGTTGAGCAGCACTGGATGTCCCTTCATTACGTTCTCGAGGATATCCCATACTACAGGCTCCTTGCGGTCAACAATCTTCTTGGCACTCTTCACAGTCTTAACGATACCGCGCTCGATGAGCTTGCGGATAACGAAAGGCTTGTAGAGCTCGGCTGCCATATCCTTGGGGATACCGCACTCGCCCATCTTGAGTTCAGGACCTACGACGATTACCGAACGTGCCGAATAGTCAACACGCTTACCGAGCAGGTTCTGACGGAAGCGGCCTTGCTTACCCTTAAGGCTGTCGCTCAACGACTTGAGAGGACGGTTAGCATCGCTCTTAACAGCACTCGACTTGCGAGAGTTATCGAGCAAAGAGTCAACTGCCTCTTGCAACATGCGTTTCTCATTGCGAAGAATCACCTCGGGAGCCTTAATCTCAATAAGTCTCTTGAGACGGTTGTTGCGAATAATCACGCGACGATACAAGTCGTTAAGGTCGCTGGTGGCGAAACGTCCACCATCGAGGGGAACGAGAGGTCGCAAATCGGGTGGAATCACAGGGATAACCTTGAGAATCATCCACTCAGGACGGTTCATATTCTTGCTTGCGCGGAACATCTCAACCACTTGACGACGCTTGAGGGCATCGGTCTTGCGCTGTTGTGATGTCTCGTTGCTAGCACGGTCGCGAAGCTCGTTAGAGAGCTTGTCGAGATTGAGCTCAGCAAGTAGATCATAGATAGCCTCGGCACCCATCTTGGCAACGAACTTGTTAGGATCGCTGTCCTCGAGATTACGGTTACCTTCGGGTAATTTCTCCTGAATAGCGAGATATTCCTCCTCGCTCAGCAAGTCATACTTGTGCAGACGGTTGGCTTGGTCACGATCTTTAGTGCTCTCGGCAATGCCTGGCACTACGTTAAACGCTCCACTCTGCTCATCAACAACCACATTACCTGGGTTGATAACGATATAACGCTCATAGTAGATGACCGAATCGAGTTTCTTGGTGGGCAGACCCAGCAAATAACCAATCTTGTTGGGCAGCGAACCTGTCGCACACGATGTTGCGATAGCGAATGCGCTTGTACTTGCCGCAATGGCACTCATAGTCCTTTACAGGACCGAAAATGCGCTCGCAGAACAAGCCTTCACGCTCAGGCTTATAGGTACGGTAGTTGATGGTCTCGGGCTTCAGCACCTCACCCTTAGAATTGCCGAGGATGTCGTCGGGCGACGCCAATCCAATGGTAATCTTAGAGAAGCTGCTCTTTATCTTATTATTATCTTTCTTAAAAGCCATGATATATTGATAATGAAAGAGATAAACGTTTAACTATTAATCGAGAGTCACACTCAAGCACAATCCTCGCAACTCGTGCAGGAGCACGTTGAGGGATTCAGGAATGCCAGGAGTTGGCATAGGATCGCCTTTGACGATAGCCTCATAAGCGCGACTACGTCCAGTGACATCGTCACTCTTGATGGTGAGGATCTCCTGAAGGACATGGCTAGCACCAAATGCCTCAAGAGCCCAAACCTCCATCTCTCCGAAACGCTGACCACCAAACTGAGCCTTACCACCAAGTGGCTGCTGAGTGATGAGAGAGTACGGGCCAATGCTACGGGCGTGCATCTTATCCTCAACCATGTGGCCAAGTTTAAGCATGTAGGTCACACCCACAGTAGCCTGCTGGTCGAATCTCTCGCCAGTGCCACCATCATAGAGCCAAGTCTTGCCCACGCGTGGCAGGCCAGCCTTGTCGGTCCACTCATTGAGGTCATCGAGTGATGCACCGTCAAAGATTGGAGTGGCGAACTTCACGTCGAGTTCACGTCCAGCCCATCCAAGTACAGCTTCAAATATCTGACCAAGGTTCATACGCGAAGGCACACCCAGTGGGTTAAGAACGATGTCAACAGGAGTACCATCAGCAAGGAATGGCATATCCTCCTGGCGCACTACGCGCGAAACAATACCCTTGTTACCGTGACGTCCGGCCATCTTGTCGCCCACACCAATTTTGCGTTTCTTGGCAACATAGACCTTAGCCATCTGCATGATGCCTGATGGCAGCTCATCACCGATAGAGATATCATATTTGCGACGACGCAGCTCAGCGTCAATACCCTTGCTCTTGTGCAGGTAGTTCATCACACACTGACGCACCATTTGATTGATGTGGTCGTTGTTGGTCCAGCGGCTCAAGTTAACCGAATCATAGTCGATGTTCTTGAGTACTTCTATTGTGAACTTGCTGCCCTTAGGCACAACCTCGGTGTCGAGGAAGTCTTTCACGCCTTGCGACTGCTTACCCTCGGTGAGGATGAGCAGCTTCTCAACGAGACGGTCCTTGAGCTCAGACAGACGTGCTCCGTACTCGTCGTCGAGTTTCTGGAGCTCGGGGTCTCCGCCCTTACCTTTTCTCTTCTTCACGGCGCGCGCAAAGAGTCGAGTGTTGATAATAACCCCCTTGAGCGATGGATTAGCCTTCAACGAAGCATCCTTCACATCGCCAGCCTTGTCACCAAAGATGGCACGCAACAGTTTCTCCTCGGGAGTGGGATCGCTCTCACCCTTAGGAGTAATCTTACCAATAAGGATGTCGCCAGGAAGCACATGAGCACCCACACGGATGATTCCACGCTCGTCGAGGTCCTTAGTGGCGTCCTCGCTAACATTAGGAATATCACTGGTGAGCTCCTCCATGCCTCGCTTGGTCTCACGCACCTCGAGAGTGTACTCGTCGACGTGAACCGAAGTGAGGATGTCCTCGCGAACCATGCGCTCATTGAGCACGATAGCGTCCTCATAGTTGTAACCCTTCCAAGGCATGTAAGCAACCTTGAGGTTACGTCCCAATGCCAGCTCACCATCGCTAGTTGAATAACCCTCGGTGAGGATGTCGCCCTTCTCTACTCGCTGTCCCTTGTTGCACACTGGACGCAAGTCGATAGTGGTGCTCTGGTTGGTCTTGCGGAACTTGGGCAGACGATATTCTTTAACTGGCTCGTCGAAGTTAACGAAAGCCTCGTCCTCGGTCTGGTCATAACGGATGCGAATAACGTCGGCATCCACATACTCGATAACACCAGGTCCCTCGGCTTGAATTTGAGTGCGGCTGTCGTAAGCCAGACGCGACTCAATGCCGGTGCCCACGATAGGCGACTCACTGCGCAGCAGTGGCACTGCCTGACGCATCATGTTGGCACCCATCAGCGCACGGTTAGCATCGTCATGCTCCAAGAAAGGAATCATAGCGGCTGCAATCGAAGCAATCTGTTGTGGCGACACGTCCATGAGCGAAATCTGGTCGGGCGACACTACTGGGAAGTCGGCATCCAGACGGGCCTTTACCCTAGTCTTCTGGAATGTGCCATCGTCGTTAAGAGGCGCATTACCCTGAGCGATGATGTTGCTCTCCTCGCTCTCGGCGGTGAGATAAACAATCTCATCATTGTTAAGGTTCACCTTCGAGTCCTCAACCTTGCGGTAAGGGGTCTCGATGAAGCCCAACTTGTTGATTTTGGCATAAATACACAACGATGAGATAAGACCAATGTTTGGTCCTTCAGGAGTCTCGATTGGACACAGACGGCCATAGTGAGTGTAGTGCACGTCACGAACCTCAAATCCTGCACGCTCACGCGACAGACCACCAGGACCTAGGGCGCTCATACGGCGCTTGTGAGTAATCTCGGCAAGTGGATTGGTCTGATCCATGAACTGCGACAATGCGTTGGTACCAAAGAATGTGTTGATAACCGACGAAATTGTCTTGGCGTTGATAAGATCGATTGGGGTGAACACCTCGTTGTCACGCACATTCATGCGCTCACGAATGGTGCGCGACATGCGTGCCAAGCCCACACCAAACTGGTTGTAAAGCTGCTCGCCTACAGTGCGAACGCGGCGGTTGCTCAAGTGGTCGATATCATCAACATCGGTCTTGCTATTGATAAGACCAATGAGATATTTAATAATCTCGATGATGTCTTCCTTAGTGAGAACTCGCACCTCGTCGGGTGTAGTCAAGCCAAGCTTCTTGTTGATGCGGAATCGACCCACATCACCCAGGTCATAACGCTTCTCGCTGAAGAACAAGTTGTTGATGACCTCGCGTGCACTAGCGTCATCGGGTGGCTCGGCGTTGCGCAACTGACGATAAACGTAGTTGATAGCCTCCTTCTCGCTGTTACATGTGTCTTTGTTAAGAGTGTTGAATATGATTTGATATTCACCTGTATTGATATCTTCCTTGTGCAGGAGTATAGTTTGTACTCCCGAGTCAAGAATCTCCTCAATGTTGTCCTCCTCGATGATAGTGTCGCGGTCAAGAACCACGTCATTACGCTCGATAGTTACAACCTCACCGGTATCCTCGTCAACGAAGTCCTCGTTCCACGACTTGAGAACACGTGCAGCGAGTTTGCGGCCCACAGCATTCTTGAGGTTAGTCTTGTTCACTTTAATCTCCTCGGCAAGACCGAAGATTTTGATGATGTCGTTATCGGTCTCCAGACCAATCGACCTGAGGAGAGTTGTTACTGGCAATTTCTTCTTGCGGTCGATGTAAGCATACATCACGTTGTTGATGTCGGTAGCAAACTCAATCCAGCTGCCCCTGAATGGGATGATTCGCGCTGAATAGAGTTTTGTACCATTGGCATGAACGCTCTGACCAAAGAAAACACCAGGTGAGCGGTGCAACTGCGACACAATCACACGCTCGGCACCATTGATAACGAAAGTGCCTTTCTCGGTCATGTAAGGGATAGCTCCTAAATAAACGTCCTGAACAACAGTAGCAAAGTCCTCATGGTCAGGGTCGTCACAAGAGAGCTTGAGTTTTGCCTTTAAAGGTACAGAATAGGTCAAACCTCGGTCGAGGCATTCTTCCACGGTGTAACGTGGAGGATCGATAAAGTAATCAAGGAATTCAAGTTTAAAGTTGTTGCGAGTGTCCTCGATAGGGAAATTCTCGCTGAACACTTTATAGAGTCCCTCGTTTTTTCTTTTCTCTGTGGGAGTATCTAACTGCAGAAAATCTCTGAAAGATTGCAATTGCACCTCAAGGAAATCGGGATATGGATAAGGATTCTTGACGCGTGCAAAATTAATGCGATTGTTTTTGGAAACTGACATTGAAAAATAAAATTAAGGTGAACTCAAAATAAAAAAAGACACAAAAAGGTTAAGAATCGACAATCTCTTGGGATTCTTAACCTATATACCTGATAAACAGGCAGTATTATTTCAGTTCAACTTCAGCTCCTTCAGCCTCGAGTTGTTGCTTCAAGCCCTCAGCGTCGGCCTTAGCAAGACCTTCCTTAACGGTGCCAGGAGCGTTGTCAACGAGAGCCTTAGCGTCCTTCAAGCCAAGACCAGTGAGTTCCTTAACGAGTTTGATAACTTTGAGCTTGTTGGCACCAGCAGCCTTAAGCACTACGTCGAAAGAAGATTTCTCCTCCTCAGCAGCAGCACCACCAGCGGCGGGACCTGCGGCAACTGCAACAGCAGCAGCGGCTGGTTCAATACCATACTCATCCTTAAGGATCTGAGCGAGCTCGTTTACTTCCTTAACTGAAAGATTAACTAATTGTTCTGCAAAAGCTTTTAAATCTGCCATTTTTGTATGATTT
>CADAZN010000042.1 GCA_902792435.1 uncultured Bacteroidales bacterium | reverse complement strand
TTGGGGCAACGATGAGGATGGTGGCTACACCACAGGTAGCGACCAAAACTACTTCTTCATGAATCCTAAGATTCAGGAGATATGCGAGGTTACATATGCTCAATGGGATGCGAGAAATCTGTGTTTCACTGTTCCTAGTCAAAGCGGCTTTGATGGAGCATTCTATATAGGAACAGGATACAATGTTATTGAAAGTACAAACTTCACCTCCAGTTTGCAGGATGAGCATATTTACAGGTTTAAAGCCATCGTACAACGTTCAGATAAGGATAATTATGGACCTAAGAACGTTACCACTCCAGCCACTGGCATCACTCTTTATCCAATAGACCTCGATCCTAGTGAAAATGGTGGCAGTGATATTACTACTGCCATCAACACAGTTGAGACTGGCAATGGTGAGGTTAAGAGCGTTAAGTACGTGAATGTTGCAGGTATTGTTAGCGACAAGCCATTCCAGGGCGTTAACATTGTGGTTACCGAGTACACCGACGGTTCTCGCACAACTACCAAGATGCTTCGAAAGTAATCAGTTTTAGATTTTAAAACTTCCTTATATTAAAGAGGTGCCTGCCACAATGAGTGGCGGGCATCTTTTTTAGCGCCCTTGCCACTATTTTTACGCCGCGCATGCGGCGCAATACTTGACCACCATCTCGCTACTACCAGGCTTCTTTTCTCGCAGATTGCCGCTCGGCTGCAGCTTTTACGCCGCGCGTGCGGCGCAATACTTGACCACCACTAGGATTCTTCTATCGCAGCTTGCCGCTCGGCTGTAACTTTTACGCCGCGCGTGCGGCGCAATACTTGACCACCACCAAGCTACCACCAGGATTCTTCTCTCGCAGCTTCTTCTCTCGTTTTTCCAATTCTCTAGGTGGTGGGTTGTGTATTGCGAGGCAAGCGCCTCGTTATTATTGCAATCTCGCTCTTGAGGGGAAAATGCTCTCTTTAGTTGCTTAAAATGTAAAAAATCGCTATTTTTGCACCTATGGATGATTATCGCAATGAACAACGGCGGCAGTGGTGGCAACGCAATGCCGGGAAATACCAGAAGAAGCCTTCAATGTCGCGCCGCATGGCGGGTCATGACTATTATGGGCGCTGCATCTACATGATAACGATTGTTGTTGCTGGACGCCGCAAGTTGCTTGGCTCGCTATGTGGACCTGACGAGAGCCACATGGCATGGGTTAAGGCGTCGGCTTTGGGCGATGCCGTGAAACGCTACTGGCACGAGATTCCATCGCATCATCCTCATGTAAAAGTGCTTAGAAGCCAACTTATGCCCGACCATTTCCACGGCATCCTTTTTGTGACCAAGAAGACCAACGTGCATCTTGGCACAATTATTAATAGTTTCAAGAAGGCGTGCACTTTCGCGGCTCGCGAGTTGAATATCACCACGCCGTTGTGGGAGAGCGACTACCACGACCGCATCTTGCAGAGTCATAGTCAGCTTGACCGTATGATTGACTACATCATTGACAACCCAAGGCGACTGTGGATGAAGAGAAGCAACAGCGACTTCTTCAAAGTGAGAAAAAAGGTTGAGGCCGGTGGGCAACAGGTTGAAGCCTTGGGCAACCTGTTCCTGCTCGACTACCCCCTGAAAGCCGCTGTGCAGTGCTCCCGCAAGTTGACCAATCAGCAGATTCAGGAGCGGGTGGAACATTTCTTGGCAATGGCACATCGTGGTGTGGTGCTTGTGTCGCCAGCCATCAGTCCAGGCGAGAAAGAGGTGATAAAAGCAGCGCAAACTGCTCACTGCAAGGTGATAAAGATAGTGGACAATGGCTTCACACCACTCTCCAAGCCGTCGGGCGAGGACTTTGATGCTTGCACCCGCGGCGACCTGCTGCTTATCTCACCCTTTGAGCACCACAATCAGCACACGTGCCTCACCGAGCAGATTTGCTACCACCTCAACACCCTCGCCGCCGCCATTGCCACAACAGGATGAACCGCTCCTCTCCCTTATAAAAAACCTTAAAACTTAACACTTATCACTTTAAATCACTATCTTTGCAGCCTAAACAATGAAATTTGCGCGACACATATTATATTTAGCTTGCTTATCGCTTCTGGCAATAGCGGTGATGGCGTGCGCTAACATAGGCACACCCGAGGGTGGTCCACGCGACTACACTCCGCCCATGATGCTTCGCAGCAATCCCATGCCAGGAGCTGTCAATTTCAAGGGCAAGAAGGTGGAGATTAACTTTGATGAGATTGTCAACATCAAGGATCAAACCACCCGTGTGGTAGTGTCACCAGCACCCAAGGAGCAACCTGCCATTCGCGCTCAGGGCAAGAAAATCACCGTGGAGTTTCAAGACGAGCTAGAACCTAACACCACCTATGTGATAGACTTCACCGATGCAATCGAAGACAACAACGAGGGCAACGTGCTCGACGGATTCAGTTTCGCTTTCTCGACTGGCGACCACATCGACTCGCTGCAGGTGAGCGGCATGGTGCTCCGCGCCAACGACCTGGAGCCAATGAAGAATGTGCTCGTGGGACTGCACAGCAACCTCAACGACTCGGCATTCAGCACCCTACCCTTCGACCGCGTGAGCCGCACCAACAGCCGTGGCGAGTTCACCCTGCGCAACGTAGCTCCAGGCGAGTATCACGTCTTCGCTCTGCGCGATGTGGATGGCGACTACAAAATGGTGCGCACCGAGGATATCGCTTTCCTCGACCAGGTGATTGTTCCCAGCACGCGTGAATTCACGTCGCAGGACACGGTTTTCACCTTTGACCAACGCATCGACACCATAATGAGCGCAACGCACACTGAGTTCCTGCCCAACGACTTGCTGCTGAGCCTCTTCAACGAGGAATACAAGTCAATCTATTTCAGAAAAAACGAGCGCGAGGGCGACAACAAACTGCTTGTCCTCTATTCGGCAACTATGCCCGAGATGCCCACAGCACGCGTGCTTCAACCCCAAATCTACGATGACAACTGGTATAAGCTAGAAACGCGCGAGGCACAAGACTCTCTAGTCTACTGGCTCACCGACTCCACACTGATAAAGGCCGACACCATAAAGCTTGAAATGACTCATTGGGCAACAGCACTCAACGACTCGTTGGAGCTAAAGACCGATACCCTGACCTTCGCCCGCAAGCGCAGCGCAAGCGAGCGCAAACAGCTTGAAAAAGCTGCCAAGGAACGCGAGAAGAATGAGAAAGAGCTCAAAAAGCTCGAGGAGAAACTCGCCAAGCTACGCCAGGAAGGCAAAGAAGACACCACCGACGTCGAGATAGAAGTTCGTGGACTTCGCGACATGCTCACAGTTAAGCCTAAGCTACTCAATGTTGAAACCAACAAAAATCAGGCCGAAATCACCGACTCGCTGTGGTTGCGCGCCGATTCCCCCATTGGCTCTATTAACATGCGCGGCATCCACCTTGAGAAGATGAACCGCGACAGCACATGGACTACTGTAGACCTGCCAACAATGCAGCCCGCCAACCAGTGGGATATCTTCCGCTATGTGGCACCCATGTCACTCGAGCAGAACACCGATTACCGCATAACCATCGATTCGCTTGCAATAGAGTCAATCTACGGCGTAGCCTGCGACACAATCCGCTCCACTTTCAAAGTAAAGAGCGAAGAAGAGTACGCCAATCTTCACGTCCACTGCACCAATTTCAGCGGACTAGCCTTTGCTCACCTGCTCGACAAGACAGGAAGATTGCTACGCACCGTTGATGTAAAGGATGGATATGCCGACTTCTACAACGTGCTTCCCGAGACCTACTTTGTGATGATGATTCTCGACAAAAACGGCAACGGACGCTGGGACACCGGCAACTACAGCCAGCATCTGCAACCCGAGGATGTGTTCTACTACCACAACCCCATCAAGCTGAAGAAATTCAGCGACATAACGCTCACATGGAACGTGTATGAGAAATCGGCCGACCAGCAGAAACCAGAGGCTATACGCAAGTTCCATCCTGAGGATCGCAACAACAAGCTACAAAAGAAGGACAACCAAAAGAAAAACAACGACGAGGATGAGGAAGACGAATTCAATAGCAACGGATTCATCAACAACAGCTCCTACAGTGGCGACAAATACCGCGACGTGAAACAAGGCGCAATAAGATAACATCACTAATCCCTAATCCCTAACCACTAATCACTCATCACTCATCACTAATCACTAATCCCTCATCACTAATCCCTCATCACTAATCCCTCATCACTAATCCCTCATCCCCCCATCACAGTCCTAAAAATCAAGCAAAAAAAGCATCCCTGCTTCAAGAATTGAGAAAAAAAATTTTTCCACATTAATAATTTGTTGTATATTTGCAGGCTGAAATCGTGAAAAAGTGCTTTTTTCGCGCCTTACCGACGTGTAAAAAGCACTAACATTCATTGAATTAAATAAAAAAACATAATTAATAACACTAAGAAATGCAAACTAAAGGTTTTATCGTAACTATTGCTACCGCATTGGTGCTGATATGCATTTTCTACCTGTCGTTCTCGTTTGTGACTAACCACTACGAGACCACAGCTGAGCAAACCGCCCTCAAGGCGGCTAAGATTGCCAGCCCCGACATGTCGAACGATACATATCGCAAAGCCTACAACAACTACATCGGTAGCATCGAGAAGAAGAAAGTGTATCTCGGATACACCTATCAGGAAGTGCGAGAGAAGCAGCTTGGTTTGGGTCTTGACCTTAAGGGCGGTATGAACGTAACGCTCCAAATTTCGGTACCCGACATTCTCAAGGTGCTCTCAGGCAACAACCAGGACAAGAAATTCAATCAGGCTATTGCCAAAGTAGACCCCAGCAGTGAGAACTTTGTTGGTGACTTCTGCAAGAACTACAAGCAATTAGCGCCCGAAGGCAGCCTGGCTCAAATCTTCCGCGGCCGTGTTCAGAAAATCAAAGACAACCCACAAGCTAATGACAACGAAGTCGAGAGCTACCTCAAAGAGGAAGTTGACAAGATGGTCGACAACTCTTATAAGGTATTGCGCACACGTATCGACCGCTTTGGTGTGGTTGCTCCTAACATCCAGAAGCTGCAAAGCACCGGACGCATTCTGCTCGAGTTACCAGGTATCAAGGAGCCTGAGCGTGTAACTTCACTGCTCCAGAGCACCGCCAACCTTCAGTTCTTTGAGACATATCGCAGCAGCGAGGTTGCTGGCGACATCGCTGCATTGAGCAAAGCTTATGCTCAAAGCGGAGGCGCTGCTCCTGTTGACACTACAGCAACTGCTGCGGCCGATTCTACAGCAACTGAGAATGTTGCCGAGGCTAAAGCTGAGAAACCAGCTGAGCCCGCAAAGGCCAACAAGAACACAGGCAAGAGCCTTATTGAGCTGCTTGGTGGCAATATCAGCAACCAATCGCCTGAAGTTGGTTTTGCTCTTGAAAGCGACACTGCCGCTGTTAACAAGATCATCTATAGCGAACTTGCAAAGAAGACACTCAAGAGCGACCTTAAGCTTTGCTGGACAGTAAAACCCGTTAACCATGGACAGAACAACGGTCCCGAGACATTTGCTCTCGTAGCTCTGAAGTCGCATCAGCCCGAAGAGGCAGTCCTCACAGGTGATGTTGTGACTAGCGCTTCGACCGACTTCGACAACCTGCAAGGTAATCAGGTTTCGATGACCATGAACTCTGAGGGTGCACGCAAGTGGTCGGCCATCACAGCACAGAACGTTGGTAAAGCAATTGCCATCGTGCTTGACGATCAGGTTTACTCTTATCCTAACGTTAACCAGCAAATCGACGGTGGACGCAGCCAGATTACTGGTAACTTCACCCCTGAGGAGGCAAGTGACCTTGCTAACGTGCTCGAGAGTGGTAAGATGGACGCCAAAGTCAACATCGTTAGCCAGAGCGTGATTGGCCCATCGCTGGGTAAGGAATCTATCCACAAGGGTCTTGTATCGTTCCTCGTAGCACTCGTGCTGCTGATGATCTTTATGGTATGCGTTTACGGCATCAAGGCTGGCTCTATTGCCAACTTGGGTCTGATCTTCAACCTCTTCTTCACCGCTGGTATCCTGGCTTCGTTCCAGAGCGTGCTCACACTGCCTGGTATCGCCGGTATCGTGCTTGCGCTGGGTATGGCCGTTGACGCCAACGTGCTTATCTTCGAGCGCATCAAGGAAGAGCTCCGTGCTGGTAAGGCCCTCAAGGCCGCTGTTGCCGATGGTTATGGCAATGCCTTCTCGGCAATCTTCGACTCTAACTTGACCTCTATCATCACTGGTATCATCCTTGCTATCTTGGGTACTGGTCCTATCAAGGGTTTTGCTATTACCACCATCATCGGTATCTGCTGCTCGTTCTTTACTGCAGTATATGCTACCCGTGTAATCCTCGAGTGGTTAATCAACAAGGGCTGGTTTGCCAACATGACATTCAGCACTCCTTGGACTCGCCACTTGCTTGAGAACGTGAAGTTTGACTTCATGGGCAAGCGCAAAGGCAGTCTCATTGTTGTGATTTGTGTTGTTGCTGCAATCATCGCCATGTTCTTCATTCCTGGACGTGGCCTCAGCCTTGGTATCGACTTCTCGGGTGGTCGCAACTACGTGGTTCAATTCGACCAGCCAGTTCAAACCGAAGCCCTTAGAAGCGCTGTAGCAGCTAAGTTGCCAGGAGCCAACACCTCGGTTATCACCATTGATAACAACACTAAGGTGCGCGTTTCTACCAACTACAAGATTAAGGATGCCGACAGCAAGAAGGTTGACAAGGAAATTGAGGACGCACTCTTCGAGAGCCTCAAGGGTTCGTTCAAGCAGCAGCCCACTCGCGACCAGTTCGACGTGACCAACACCGAGATTGGTATTCAGCAGAGTGAGCAGGTGGGTCCAACCATCGCAAGCGACATGACTCGCGATGCTAGCTGGGCAGTGTTCTTCGCACTCTTGGCTATGGCACTCTACATCCTCATCCGCTTCCGCAATGTGGCATTCTCGGTTGGTGCTCTTGCTGCAGTAGCCTTCACCGCATTTGTGGTAATCGGCTTCTACACCTTGCACGGAGTATTCCCATTCTCAATGGAGATTGACCAAACCTTTATCGCCGCCATCCTGACCGTTATCGGTTATCAGGTGAACGATACAGTGGTTGTGTTTGACCGTGTGCGTGAGTACCGCAAGCTCTATCCAAAACAGAACTTGTATGACACCTTCAACAATGCGTTGTGCTCGACCCTCGCCCGTACAACCATGACATCAGTAACCACCTTGCTGGTATTGTTCGTCATCTTCTTCCTGGGCGGTGAGTCAATCCGCAGCTTCATCTTCGCGATGATCCTCGGTGTCATCATCGGTACCTGCTCGTCACTGTTCATCGCTTCGCCAGTAGCCTACGCTATTGCTAAGCGCAGTGACAACAAGAAAAAGTAAAAATAACTTGTTATAGTTATTTGAAAGCCTGAGGCCAAATGGTCTCAGGCTTTTTTATCGTCAGGGGATGTAAGGAAAATACAACTCGTGCAGGTGCCGAACGATAGATTTAAAATCTTGGTAAAATGATGAACGGCACCCGACGCGAGTTGTGACGTCAAGCATAACTGTGCATGCCACCGAGGAGATTGTTCACTCCCCAGTAAGTGATAATAACACAAAGAAATGCAAGTACAATGTATGTATGAAGAAACAAAGGTTGCTTGAATCTCGGCAGTGAATTGTCATGCAGTGGCATGGCGTAAATAAGCAAGGTGATTAATGCCCACGTTTCTTTGGGATCCCATGACCAATAACTGCCCCAAGACACACCAGCCCACACGGCACCGATAAAGATGCCCGCAGCTAGACAGAATACAGCCGGCAACAGCACTGCTTGCGCAGTAATCTGCAATCTTTCAACGATCTCTAATTTTTTGCGTAGCAACAAGGCAACTATTGAGTTCAAGGTTAAAACGGCAAGCAAAGCATAGGCCAGCATTATGATTGCCACATGAAGGCATAGCCATGGCGAATTGAGTACAGGCATCAACGGCGTGATGGCAGGATTTGCCCCACTGATGTAAGACACCAACAAAGTGAATGCCGCAGCCAACGTGCCAAGCGCAGCAAGAAAATGCGACTTGCGACACAACAACAGCGAGAAAATCAAGGCGCACCATGCCATCAGTTGCATGGTCTCATAACCATTACTCATTGGCAAATGCCCACTTGCCATCCATCTTAAAGCCAATATCAACGACAGATATAGGAACGAGCCAACAAGCGCAACAATAACGATGATATTGAGCAGTCGTTTTCGATATTCAAATTTATTTATCGACATTATGAGATAGAGCAAACCGACTATCACAAGCAAAATTGCACACAGCAAGGTCGCCTCCATACGGTTATATAGCAATTCTGCTTGGATTCGATGTTTTGGTGGCAACAGATTTCCTCCTTCCTGCTGTTGGAATTGATACAGTTTGTCAATGAAAGTGCGACAGTCATCCCAGTTGTTGCTTATGACAAGTTCGTTGAAATAATTCATTCCGTTTTTCATGAATGCCCATTTCCCCTCTTCAATATCGGTAGGGATGTCCAATGCCCCAGGGGCATACCATTGCAATTGTCCTTCACGACGCAATGGCATTACACGAAAAAGACTTCCCAATCCAAGAGCTGTAGCCACTTGACATTTCTCGTTGGCTTCAAGCACATCTTTCGATGGTGTAACGAGAGATTCTTGAAGGAGATAGTTGTGCCGCTCATCGAAGAAATCGTTGAGTGACACATACTTTGATTGCACACCGAGGATTTGGCGCACCTCTCCACTCTTAACCTTTATCATAGGCTCTTTGGCCCAGTCATCATAGAAAAACCACCAGCCAGTCACCACTTGACAGGCGTTACAGCCTTTATAAGAGGGCTTGCCGTAGAGCTTCGTGGTAATCTCGCGGGCCATTGTCTCAAAGGGGCAAACTCTTCCACTGTGCATCACATATATTTTCCCGAAATCGTCGGCCACATCCTCAGGCAGCACTTTTGGCTTGGCTTGGGCCATAGAAGGCAGTGCAAAAAACAATAACACCATCACAGCATTTTTTGTATTTAGCCGTTTTATGACTTGCCTATATCGAGTGCGACGGCTAAGCAAGTGAGCAATCATAGCCACCAAGAGCAACAGGTAACCAAAATGCGTGACCGCTATACCGTAAAGGTCATGCGTGACGGAGAGCGCAACTCCATTGCCATCTTGCTCATATCCCTTCAGGCAAAAACGATATCCGCCAAACGAGGCAATGTGGTTTAACGAGACTTCGGCACGCTCAGTACTTCCGTTCTGGCTTTTGAATAAAACATGCGCCACAAAGGCCGAGGGTGTTTGTGTGCCAGCATAGCACTGCATGTCGAATCGTTCCAATGAAATCGAGAATGGCAATTCTATATTGCTGCAGTCACTAATTTCATAAGAACAAGCAGTGTTACCTGTCTCAAGTTGCAATTCACCATTAGTCGCTGTTGTCCATGTCAATGCAGCACCGACAAGAATTAAAAGCATTGCGACATGAATGGCAAAAGCAGCAGGTTTGCGGTACAAACGGAGCATGAAACAAAGTGCTATGCCAAGCACGCCAATAACTGCCCACAAAGTCGCAAACGGCCACGAATGATAGGCCAAGGTATAAGCCGCCTCACTGCCGCGAACCCGTTCTATCACGGTTGCGGCAGCGAGCCAGACTATCATTGTCATGACCAACCAAAGAATGATACGTGGCAGGATGCGTTTCATTAAAAAGGATATTAAATAGAATTAATGAATTTCACCACAGCATCACGGTCGCTTTTGTTCAGTTTCCGGAATTTCTCCACAGTGAAACGCGCATCGCTATTTGCGGCTCCATGCCACATTATCGCTTCAATGACATTGCGGGCACGGCAGTCGTGCAAGCGGTCGTCGGCACCAGTGCATTTAGCACTCAAGCCTCGTCCCCACAAGGGTGTTGTGCGGCACCAACCCGTGCGGATGTCATTCTTCATGAACAGGCGATGCTGAATTAGGTCGCTATAAGGCCAAATCGTTTGATTGGGATAACGTGGTAACAAGTTGGCGCGCTCACCAGTGAAAAACTTGGCTGGATCAACAATCACATCGTTACCTGTGGTCCATGATGGACGGTGGCAGGTGGCGCAGCCTATCTCATTGAAGATTTTTTTACCACGCTGGAAATCCTCACTCTCCACATCGCGTGCTGCAGGTACAGCTAGTCCACGATGCCACACCATCAAGTCGATATATTCCTGGTCGGTCATCTCGGCAGGGAGATCTTTCCCCATCAAGTAGTTGTAGATGTCGGTTTCCACATTCCCCGTCTTGCTCCAAGCAGGATAGTAGGTGTAGAAACTGCTCTGCACATCAGGGTCTTTTGAAGCCACCGTGGCATAAGCAGCAGTCATGTAGTGATAACGACGGTCACTGCGTGTAACGTTAGTAATGTTCCAAATGGCGTTAGCTCCAGCAGCATCCTGAAGCGGGCCTCGCGACAGGGCGTAGGTGAAACGGCGCACATATTTTGTGCCGTCGCCTTGCAAAGCATTGGAATAATAGCTCACAAAGTCTCCATTGCTCCAAATGGCCGGATTGAGCGTTGCTCCGGCCTGTTCCTCGGCGATATACTGTGCACGGATTGCATCCTCATCAATGGCATCAAGCATGCCAGTACCATAAATGCCTATGGTGCTTTCCAGACGCACACGCAACTGGCTGTAGGCAATGTCTTGACCACCCACTTGCAGTGGAACGTAAAACGCTTCTTGAGGAATAGTCACCTCGGGGTAAATCAACTCGTAGGTCTCGCCATCGGGGAAATGGTTGCCCCATTCATCGGTATATGGTAACCAGCTGATATTTATCATGCGCTCGTTGATGGGAGCCTTAAATGGTGGTGCAGCTTTAGTTTGTGGCATACCTGTCAATGACGACAGATAAGTGTCGTTCTCATCGGTGAGCACAAGCAGATAGCCATTGCCTATGTTGTTGGAGTTATAGGAAGTTTGCCTTGCTCCGTGGCCATATCCAGGATGACAAACGATGCAGCTTGAACGCACCCATAATGGTCCCAAACCACGCATGGGCGTTTGTTCATCAATATCGGTGTCGAATGGAGACTCAAAGATGCGCTCTCCGCGCTTGAACGATGCCACAAGTCCTTGTTTTTCCACCGACTCTGTGAACTGCTCGTAGGCCGATGCCGTAGTGTTGAATGTTGTTCCCAACTTGCCTCCTGTATAGTAATCATCGGGCAGCACTGTGCTGGGATTCGGCGTGTCACCGTTACTGTCGCTGCAAGCAGTCAAAATCGCTAGGAAAGCAACAATCAGAATGAGTGGGAATGATTTATTAATGTTCATATCATTTGTATTTGATTATTGTAGTACTTCAATTGCCGCGTCAAGAGCTTCCATACACTTGTTGCAAGCATCAACGGCCGCTTGTGTCTCGGCTTTTGTGAGATGGTTGCGGAACGGGGCCGGCATGGCGGCTACAGTTTTGATTGCATTGTCAATGGCACTGCGTAACTCTGTGTCAACAGTGGGGTTGTTCTTGTGCAAATAGGCTGCGAGCGAGCTGCTGTTCACCGAACCGTCAAGACTGCCATAATAGGCATTGCGAACACTGCGCAGGTTGTCGGTGAAATCGGCGATGGAGTTCCAACTGTACCACGATTCCACGTCTAGCACGTTGCCTGAATTCACCGGATCGGTAATCTTTGTGTTGCCCACCTCATCGCTGATGTCGCTTGCTCCTTGCAGGATTTGAATCATAGCGTCAATCTGTGTCTTATAGGCACTATTGCCGGCGAGTCCGGCGCTAATCATCTGTTCGCCGTAGTTGAGACTTGGTTCTAGCTCATTCTCCTCAAGGATTTTGCGTTTTGCCGAAGTCACATTGTCGATACCTGCCCAAGCAGCTTCAAGACGCACAGTCTGCCATGCCAAATCCTCAGCGACGGCAGCATTATAGATGAGTTCGTTCTCGCTGATGTCTCCGATGTTGCGTGCATGTCCGTCACGGAACAAGACATACTCAACCGCATGGAATCCCAGCAATCCGTAGCCCAATGTGGCAAAACCATCAGCTCCAGCACCATCCTCGTTCAGCTCAGCTATAAGCGTACTGTTAGCAAGAATATTGTCAAGCTGGTTCTTCTGAAGTGGCCATGAGTCAATGTGTGGGTCAATGTAATAGTCAGCTGCGGCACCATAGAGGAACGCTTCGCTCAACTCCCAATACTTGCGTGCTTCAATCCATTTGTTGCACGCCTCCTGCAGCAGTGCCTGACTGGGTGATTCTTTCAGTTCGGAACACAGATCACTAAGTTCTATCGCATTATCGGCAAGCGAGCGGTAAGTAGGGACTACGACGCCGTTCACATATTGGGTCAGAATGGCCTTTTTCTGTGAATCGACGGGATCGGGTTCATCATTCTTGCTGTCACTGCACGCAGCAAGCATCAATGTCATGACTACAAGCAGTAGTCCTTGTTTTGTTAAATCTTTGATACTCATTTTTATGTGTTTTAAATAAATCGTTATATATTGAACATTCCGCAATAACAGATGCCGAGACTGACTGTGGGCTCATTGTTGAATTGCGATTTGAAGATTCGGTTGCTCCATTCACCCTTTACCACAATCTGCTTGATGGGATAATAGTTAAGGCCGAAAGTGATTTTTTGTCGACCCCATTCTTCTTCCTTTGTCATGTTCTGAACGGTCTTGAACATGGCGTCATAATAATCGTAACGCCCGAACAGATAGAGGCGTTGCCCTCTAGAGTGCAACGGTGCCATCAAACTGCCAAAATCATAGCCAGCCTCTACACCCATAGCTATTGCATTTTTTGCAACATTATTCTTGGGTGAGGGGGAATCCTTTCGGCTTGCTTTATTGGCTATTGACAATTCAAGTGAATTACTCAAGAAGCCATAGTCAAAATTGCCTCGCGCAATGAAATTGTGATTGTTATACAGGAAATCAAATGCGACAATGGCCACAGTCGCCTTCACGTCAGCATATTTTCCCGAAGCGTTGAGAGTGTTGCATCCGCTGTTGCCAACATAACCGCTGAGGCTCAAACGCAGACCATCGACCGAATAGTTGTCGATGCGTGCTGCACCGGCGAGGGCGCTTGCCATTTTAAATTCGTAGGGACTTCCCGCTCCATCGTGAATCCAGTTCTTGTTGTTTAATCGGTCACCGTCGAGACCAGCTATGAGCATGCCCTCGTAACGCCAATCGCCTTTACGGCCCCAAATACTGATACCGGTCTCATGCCAGGTACACGGCAGAATGGTGTTCTCTCCTTCAGGGCGATAAACGGTGAAGAATTTGTCGGGTTCGTGAGCGGCATTGGTGGCTCCTACAGGCACAATAATATGACCAGCACGGATATTCAGCGCACCGCTGAACGACTTCTGAATCCAGAATTGCTCAAGTGCCACTTCACCGCCGCGCTCTATCTCTTTCTCATATTCACCTGTTTCTTCCTCTTCAATCTCTATGGCACTCTCGGTGCCACCGTGCTCATACTCTATCTCACTGCCAACCGACCATCCGCGTCCAAAGTCATAGCCCACATAGAAAACCACATGAGGCAAATCTACTTGACCGAATGAGCTGGCATTCTTGTAGAGCGAAGCATCGGTATAACGCTTGTAGTTGTTGCTGTAGAACATTCGGCTGGCCACGGCTTCCCCGTAACCGCCAAGCGTTAACCTGCTTCGTTTAATCTGTGTTGTATCGGTTTGAGTTCGGTCAATCTGAGCAGCCGCCACGTGCGTTCCCATTGACATAAGTGCCGAAACCAATATGACACATCTCAAAAGATTTTTCATAAATAGACTGTTTATACATTTAATAAATAGATTCAGTCTATCGTATGTCATCATTTTACCGATGCAAAATTACCGCTATCGGCTCGCTAGGACAATCCCCTTTTATTATGATTTTCAAGCCACTTATTCACTAATTGTAGTTAAGTTGCCAAAATTTCGCAAATATCAGTGGTCGATGCGACAAAGCAGTTTTAAATCCATCATCTTTGGTTCCACTTGCGCCATAATCCATCACATCACTGTGTCGTAAATCATATCTGACTTGGCAGGGGGAATACACAAAAAACAAAAACCGCAAGCAGCTGTAAAAGCCACTTGCGGTTTCGTTATGTGGTACCTCCAGGATTCGAACCGGGGACACATGGATTTTCAGTCCATTGCTCTACCACCTGAGCTAAGGCACCA
>CADAZN010000041.1 GCA_902792435.1 uncultured Bacteroidales bacterium | reverse complement strand
TCGGGCAGCTCGAGAACCTTGTTGTGGTTCTTAGTGAAGTTCCAGGTCAAATCCCACTGGAAGTCGGCAATCTTGACGGGAGTAACATTGATGAGCAACTCAATACCGCGGTTGCGAATCTTACCAAGGTTGGTGTTCTGTGCGGTGTAGCCAGTTGCAGGATCCATGTTCAATGAGAAGATTTGCTTGTCGGATACACGGTTGTACCAAGAGAAGTCAAACGACAGGCGGTGGTGGAAGAATGCCATGTTAAGACCAATCTCGGTCTCGGTCGACATCTCAGGACTCAGAGTAGCACTACCAAGCACGTTACCTGCGGTGTAGGCGTTAGTACCAGTTCTTGAGAATGGGAATGCACTAGTACCCCAGCCGCTAGAACTTGCCGAAGCCTGACCATAGATAGATTGAGTCATGTAAACGTCGGCATCGTTACCAGTCTTACCCCAAGCTACGCGAGCCTTACCATAAGAGATCCAGTCGCGAAGGTCGTTGGGAAGAAGCTCGGTGAAGATCCAGCTCAGTGTCACACCAGGATAGAAGAACGAGCGGTTGCCCTTAGGCAGGGTAGAAGACCAGTCGTTACGTGCAGTGAGCGTGAGGAACAATTGGTTCATGAAAGAGAACTCAGCCTGACCATAGATGCCGTACAAGCGACGGTGCCAGCGATACTGGTCAACTTCGGGCTTCTCAGAAGTGTTGCCCAGGTCATACCAAGTTGGGATAGTCAAGTTAGTGATACCAGAATAGAGGTAAGAGAGCTTGCGCTCGTTGCCGTTGAAACCAACTACAGCGTTCAATCCCATCCAGTCGGTGAGCTCGCTGTTGTCGTAGGTTACCATCAAGTCGTGGTTAATCTCACGGCGACGGGTGGTCTGCTGAGTAACGCTACCAGTCTCGCCCACGAGGTCCTCACCATTGGCTGTGCCAGCAAAGAGGGTCTCAAGGTTAGGCTTTCCTGAATTGTGGTGGCCAGTAGAAGTGTCCAAACCGAAACGGTAGATCAACTTGAAGTTCTTAGCGAAGTCGTAGTCGGCTTGCATCTTACCATAGAAGCGCTCAGCCTCATATTTGTTCTCATAGTTCTCAAGAATATAATATGGGTTGGTAACGCCATAAGGAGTGTAGTAGTAACCTGGACTTGCAAATGGATAGCTGAGGTCCTTGAGCTCTACGATCGAGATATCACGAGGAGTCTGCATGATAGAGTTGTACATAGAGCCAGTCTTTTGTCCGGTGGTTACGAAGCTGTTCTTGTTGTAAGCATAGTTGAGCGATGTGCTCAGCATCACCTTATTGATACGGTGGCTTGCACGAGCCGAGAAGGTGTACTTGGTGTACTTGTCGCTGCTGGTTGGGATGATACCATCATCAGTCAATTGCGACAGCGATACGAAGTAAGTACTCTGGTTGGTTGCACCGTTGAATGAGATGCTGTTGTTGTAGCGAACACCAGTGTCGAAGAAGTCCTTCATGTTGCTGGGGATAGCCACATAGCTCTTGCGCTGCTGAGAGTGGTTCCACTCTTTACCATAACGCAGAAGAGCGCCATCAAACTTGGGACCCCACGAACCGTTCTCGTCCATGGTCTTGGCACCATACCATCCCTGACCGAAGTCGTTCTGTACCTGAGGCAGTCTCAAAACGTTCTCAAACTGAACACCGCCATTGTACTCGATACCGATACCTTTTTGCTTCTTACCGCTCTTGGTGGTGATAAGGATCACACCATTGGCAGCGCGGCTACCATAGAGTGCGGTTGCGGCTGCGCCCTTGAGCACGGTCATGTTCTCAACATCGTCGGGGTTGACCATGTTGGCACCGTTACCAAAGTCGAAACCGTTGTCCAGACCTTCACTACTGTAAACTGCCGAGTTGTTCAAGGGAACACCGTCAACAACATACAGTGGCTGGTTGCTACCGCTCAATGAGCTAAAGCCACGGATTACAACTGAATTAGAAGCACCTGGGTCGGAAGATGTTGCTGCGATTTGCACACCGGCAACTTTACCGGCCAAGCTGGTCATCACGTCGCTCGCACGAGATTTCACGAGGTCCTCGCCTTTCACTGCAGTGGCAGCGTAGCCGATGGATTTCTCTTTACGAGTGATACCCAACGCAGTCA
The DNA here is from genome assembly GCA_902792435.1 of uncultured Bacteroidales bacterium. Classification (GTDB taxonomy): domain Bacteria; phylum Bacteroidota; class Bacteroidia; order Bacteroidales; family Muribaculaceae; genus Sodaliphilus. The sequence continues at coordinate 19,526 of CADAZN010000041.1, read as the reverse complement.
CAACAACCTCCTCGAGTGTGTTGTCTTCCTCCTCGAGGGCTACTGTTATGTTACTTGCAACCGCAACGATTTGTGGCACAAAACCAACATAGCTGATTTTCAACTGTGTCACATTGTCGTTTACGGTCAGCGAGAATTCACCGTTAATGTCGGTCGCAGTGCCTTGGTTGGCACCCACTGCTTGCACGCTGGCGCCAATCAGTGGTTCCTGGTCACTTGCACTAACGACTTTACCTTTAACGGTCTTGTTAGCCGCTGCACCCAAAGCAATGATGCACACGGCCATCAGAGTTGATAAAAGTCTCTTCATACAGTAAACAATTAATGATTAAACTTCAAATTTTATACTCGAAAATATAAATTCAAATTTTTGTTAAAAGGTTTGTCCTTAAGTATTTATCTGTGTTGCTCGCCGCAGGCTTGGTGAGGATAGTGGGTTGTGGAGAGGCTCGCTATTTATATTTCGTTTTACTAAATTTACATGCCTAACCTTACGGAAACAACGATTGCAAAATTACATATATTAATCAAATGTTACAAAATAAAATGAATCTTTAACTTTTAGCTCGCAGTTTGTTTTCACTCATTTGTATTTCCGTTTTTTACACACTTTTTTAAATATCTTTACAAACACCTACCCAATTCGACAAAATTACTACTTTTCATCTACTTTGGAGTCAATGTCCTTCACTACCTTATATTCTTGATAATTATTGTTTTATTGGTTCCAAAACATTATTTCACATCTTGCTTGACCCAAATATTCAAAACTTAAGTTTACACACTTTTTTCAGTTTGTCCGATTGTTAATTTTCTTTCGATTTAACAATTATTTTTTAACAGTTAAAGATTTGGCTCTTTCTCCTACCAAAAACAGCAAGGGTGGCGAATTTCTCGCCACCCTTGTCACAATTATGCTTGATGTGTTTTTAAAACATTCAATGCATGAGTGCTTTGCCCATTATTGTTCTACTGGATAGATGAAGCTGAATCCACCCACGTAGGTTGGCACGCCATCCACGCCAATCAAGTGACCAACGGTGTAGCTGCCTTCCTCGCCCACGAAGTAGCAATAGCTTGGATAGTCATTAGGCAGGTACTCGATAGTGTAACCACCCATAACGCCACCAGTTGAAATCTCGCCAACGTTACCATGGGCGTCGGGCTCATCAAAGAATGTTACGGTGATGTCGTCGCTCGAAGCAAAGTTGGCTGCATCCTCGGGATTACCGCCGTAGATGGCGAGGTAAGGATTGGGTAAGCGGATGATGCTAGAATTCTCAAGGGCCTTGATTACTGGCACCTCAACTCCTGTGGAGCCATCGGCAAAGTTGCGGTCAAAGAATATGCACACTCCGCCATCAACCCAAGTGTAGTCGCTAACGATAGTAACAGTAACAGTTTGTTTCACATTATTAGTGTTTGGGTCGGCATCGGCCACTGCTCCATCATCAAGCTTCATGGTGTAGGTGTAGGTAATACCTTTTTCCATACCAGTAGCTTTCACATTAACGAAAGCAGTTGCCTCGCCATCGGCAAATGTAACTGTGCCATTGCAATCATCGCTGAGCACGTCGGGGTCGCTAGACTCGGTGGTATAGCTCACGGTGAGTGCGCCAGCCTTGGTGTTGCGGGTAACCATCACTGGTACAACAATATTCTCCTGGGCAGTGGTAGTCTCCATAGCCTTTTGCTCCCAAGAGACATTGTTGTGTGCCGAATTATAGATAGCACCTTCATTCTCTTTGTCGCAGCTTGCCATGGTCATACCCAATGCCAAGAGTGCTAATCCAAATAAATATTTTGTCATTTTCATAATTCTAAAAATTTAATGAAGGTTATTAATCATCAAGAGGATTTTGATCGGTGCTCACGTCCATGTTGATGTTTCCATCAAACTCGGCCTGTGGAATAGTCAATACCCACATCCAGTTCTCGGGGTTGGTAGTTGGACGTCCTCTCAAGAGGGCACCAGAGTTCCAACCATCGGAAGCATTGCGAACGAAACCTTGTTTCAAGCGCTTGATGTCGTACATACGACCAAATTCGCCCCAAAGCTCGATACGGCGCTGGAGGAGAATCTCCTCGAGCAGCGAACCAGTGCTCTCGGTAGTGAGAGCAGCAAGTGAGTTACCACTCTTGTTGCAAGTGTATTCAGGATCGCGCTGGCTCATCAGGGCCATCAGGTGCTCTTTAGCCTCACCGTCCTTGCCCTGGCGGCATTCAGCCTCGGCTGCAGTGAGGTACATCTCCTCAACACGCATCCAGATGTAGTCGCCAAGCCACTGTGCTGGGTCGCTAAAGTACATCTTGCGCTGCAATGGTGCACCATTGAAACCATAGTCAGGGTTGTTGGGATTGAAAGAGCTGTGGATTTCATAACTTGCAGGATCGGGGAACCAAGCCTTGCGAGCGTCGGTAGAAGAAATCTTGTTGTACAGAGAAAGTGTAATCATCTTAGGAGCACCAAGGCCATAGCTGGCCACAGTATCCATGTGAGCGAAGAGTGAAGCATAGCCACTAGCCTGGTCGGCGATAACCTGAGCACCCCACATTACGTTCTTCTTAGTGACATCGTTAAGACCGATGAACTCATCAACCTTGGCAATCTGCTTGCCGCTCTTGGCGATAGCCTCTTCGGCAGCAGCCTCGGCAGTGGCCCAGTCCTCTTTAACGAGTGCGATGCGTGCGCGGATACCTTGAGCAACAGCATAGCTCATGTGAGCCGAGTTCTGCTGTGGCAGACCCTTGAGCAGCTCGCAAGCCTTGTTGATGTCGTTGTCGATTTGAGCATAGGTGTCGGCAACGTTCGAACGAGGCTGACCAGTAGTGGTCTTAAAAGTAGGCTCAGTGTAGATAGGCACGCATTTCTCACTCTCGTGTCCCTTGTAGGTGCGAGCGAAGCTTTGTGCCAGCATGAAGTAAGAGTAAGCGCGAATTGCATAAGCCTGACCAATGGCATAGTTCTTGTCGTTGGTAGCGCCACCCATAGTTTCCTCGGCGGCGATGATATAGTTGGCATTGGCAATCCAAGTGTAGTAAGCTTTCCACAAGTCGTAAGAACGCCAAGAAGAGCGGGTGAAGAGGTCTTTCACGTCGTAAACAGCGTCATACCAGAACCATCCCGAACCCGAGGCACCCATGATCATGTCGTCGCCCATCACCTCGGCCATGAGGTTGTAGGCACTGATACCGAAGCACTGGTGGGTGTTACCGGTTGTTGACCATCCGGCAGTGTACATCGAGCGGTAGATACCGTTCAATGGAACCAATGCTTTCACACCGTCGCTCATCAGAGTGGCACCACTCATTGCTCAACGAGAGAAGTCCACATATCGCTACAATAGCATATATAAATTTTTTCATTGTATTGTCTCCTTTCTTTTAATTAGAAGTTAACCTCCAGACCAATAGTGTAAGTCTTGTTAGGACTGTAGTCGTAGTTGGTACCACCAGTAAAGTTGTACTGAGGATCCATACCATTGAGGTGAGTGAACAGAGCAACGTTGTCGGCCGAAGCAAACACCTTGATACCCTCGATACCAATCTTGTGCATCCATACCTTTGGCAATGCATAAGCCAGAGTGATGTTCTTGATTGCGAAGTAAGAAGCGTCGATGAGGAAGCGGTCGTTGGCAGCAGGTGAGTTAGAAATCTCAACGCGTGGAACGTCGGTAACGTCACCTGGCTTCTGCCAGCGGCGAAGCTCGTTCTTGTGCCAAGTAGAGCTCATGTACCAGAGGTCCATTCCGCTCTCATACAGTCCGTCGTAAATCTTGCCACCCAGTGAATAGGTAGTCAGGATAGAGAGGCTCAGGCCCTTCCAAGAGAAGTCGGTACCAATGCTACCATAGAGCTTAGGAATGCGGCTGCCCATGTAGTACTTGCACTCGTTAGCCTTAGCCTTGCTGCTAGTGATGTACTCGTTGGTGATGTTGCCGTTCTCGTCCTTGTCGTAAGCCCAGTAGAGCTGTGCACCAGTAGCTGGGTCAACACCAGCACTCTTACTCATATAATATGTGTAGATGGGCATGCCTTCCTTAATCACGCGAATACCAGAGATAATCTCGGGAGACTCGTTGGTGAGCTTGAGCACCTTGTTGTTGGTGCGGTTGAGCATCACGTTGATGTTCCACTCAAAGTCGGCGGTGCGCACTGGAGTGGCGCCAATGTTCAACTCAAAACCGGTGTTGCGCATGTCACCCACGTTGTCCCAGTAGCCACTGAAACCGGTAGAGAGTGGCATAGGATACTCGAGAAGCATGTCGGTGGTCTTCTTGTAGAAGTACTCGAAGTCGATGCGCAGGCGGCCTGCAAAGAGTGCAGCCTCGAATCCGGCATTGAGGTTAGAGTTCTTCTCCCAGCTTACCTCCTGGTTCTCAAGAGAAGCGATGATAGCACCAATGTTGTTACCGTTGGCGTAGCTAAGGTCATAGAGGCTCTGCCAAGCATAGAACGAACCAATGTTGTCGTTACCCTGCTCACCATAGCTAACCTTAACGCTCAGGTTGTGGATCCAGTCAATGTCCTTCATGAAGGCCTCTTTCGATACGCGCCAGTTAGCACCCAGTGACCAGAAGATACCGGTGTGGTGATCCTTGTGGAAGCGTGAAGAAGCATCACTACGCAACGAAGCCGACAGATAGTAACGGTCATCGTAGTTGTAGTTGAAGCGGCTCAAGAATGAATTGATGCGGTAGTTGTCGGTGTAAGAATCGGCAAGCTGCAGTGAAGTAGCTGGACGAAGCTCCATGATACCGTCAACGAGGTTAGTCTTACCTGCAGCGAGGTAGTTGAACTTATAAGCATACCACTCGTGACCGAGCAGGAAGTCAATGTTATGAACCTCATTGAATGTGCGGGTCCAAGTGAGCAACTGGTTGAAGGTGTAGCTCTGAGTGCGATAGTTGTACTTGTAGAGCAGACCACCAGCGTTGGCTTGGTTACCGTGCTGTGAGTTCATGTAGAAGTTGCGGTTGCGGGTGTTGTAGTCCATACCGAAGTTAACGGCGAACTTGATGCCCTGACGCCAACCGTATTTCTCGAGGTCGCTACCAAACACGAGGCCAGTACGCAAACCAGCGATGTCGCGAACGTTGCTAGCCTTGTCGAGAAGCAGCATGCCCAGTGAGCTGAAGTCGTTCAGGTTACCGGGACGCTGTGCATTCTCACCCCAGTCGTACTGGATGTTGCCGTCGTTGTCATACACGCTGTTGCCCTGGGCATCTTTCAGATAAACTGGGAACAATGGGTTGATGAACTGTGCGGTGTACCAGGGGTTAGAAGTAGCAGTGTCTTCATAGTCGCTGAAGTTGCTGGTAGAGTGAGCCAGAGAGGTGTTGATGTTGGCAGCAAACCAGTCCTTGATTTGGCTGTTGACATTAGCACGTGCGCTGTAGCGCTCGAAGCTTGTGGTCTTCAAGATACCGTTCTCCTTCAAGTAACCAAGAGAGAACATGTATTGAGTCTTCTCGTTACCACCGTTAACCGAGAACACGTGCTCATGACGGAAGGCGTTCTTGCGAGTAACAGCGTCGAGCCAGTCCTCGTTCCAAACTGCCTGTGCGTCGGGACGCACTTGACCAGTAGCTGGGTCGATGATGTCGCCCCAAGTGTAGTTCTTGAATGGGTTGTAGAGCTCGCCACCGAGTTGCTTGCCAAGATTTGCGCGAGCAATAGACTCGGCCTCGGCCCAGCTGTAACCATTGCTGAAGTGAGCCTGGTTGCGCAGGGCCTCGTAGGTGAGCTGAACAAATTCCTTCTGGTCAACGTTGTCGTAGCGCTTGGTGGCACGATTTGACCAACCAACAGTAGAGCGCCAAGTAACGTTGGTATTACCAGCATTACCCTTCTTTGTTTGAATCATGATGACACCGTTGGCACCACGAGCACCATAAAGGGCACTTGCCGATGCGTCCTTAAGCACGGTCATGCTCTCGATATCGTTGGGGTTGATATCGCTGATGCTGCCGTCGAAAGGAATACCATCAACCACGTAGAGGGGGTTGTTGTCGGCATTGATAGAGCCGAAACCACGAATGCGGATCACAGGAGCAGCACCTGGCTGACCCGAGCTACCGCCCACCTGGATACCACCCACGTTACCCTCAAGGGCCTTGGTGGCACTTGTGATAGGACGAGTCTCAATCTTCTTGTTGTTAACGGCTTGTGCCGAACCAGTGAACGAAGTCTTCTTGGTTTGACCATAAGCCACAACCATTACTTCGTCGAGAGTGAGGTCGTCGCTCTCAAGAACTACTGTTACGTAACTTGCAACCGCAACGATTTGCTCCTTGTAGCCCACGTAGCTCACGCGAAGCTGCTTGATGTCGTCGTTTACGGTTACTGTGAATTCACCGTTAATGTCGGTACCAGTTCCCTGATTAGAGCCTATGGCTTGCACGCTGGCGCCAATGAGTGGCTCATTGTCGGTTGCACTGATGACCTTACCTTTAACGATCTTGCTAGCCGACGCACCTATAGCGATGATGCACACGGCCATCAGAGTTGACAAAAGTCTCTTCATACAGTAAACAATTAATGATTAAACTTCAAATAATTATGATTAAACTTCATAATGTTCTAAAAACTTGAAACTTTGGTTTCATTTAATTCCTATTAGTGTGAATAGGCACTCTAAAGGCACATAGCAATTGCTATAAGACCTTTAGTATGGAATAGAGGAGGCTAGTAGTTGTTTTAAAGTCCAGTAAACTTTGGAGTTACTCGTTTCTAAAATGCCCATGCTGCTCTCTTGCAGCCCGACAATTTCATAATTAAGCGATGCAAATTTAATAAATTTATATTATATTAAGAGCGCAAAAGTAACATTTTAACCTTTTAGGACCAAAAAATGTATTTTTCACAAAACTTTGATTCCTATCTGTTTCTTGGCAATATCGAAGGTTGAACTGCAACTTTATTGTTTCCTATTAATTCAAGCTAACCAAAATTGAGTGAAGATTGCCAGCCTCAATATTTTTATTTTCAAGTGGTAATTCTAATAGGCTTGTTTGCAACCAAACTTTTTCACAACTATCAAATCGCGCGCGATAAGGGCAACACCTCAACATTTTAAAATAGTTAAATTCAATACCAATATTAACATTTATTTTTAACATATTCCTTAATAGCTAATGTTAATTGCCAAACAGTTGTTTCAGCACTAATTATGTTATAAGCCCAAGAGGCATTGGTAAAGGACGACCAGGTCGTGCGTCGTGACGACGCCATCGCCACTGATGTCGTAATTGTAGCCAGGGATGTCACGCGAGTTGAGCAGGTAGTCGAGGAGGTCGATCACGTCGCTGGCGGTGACCACGCCGTCGCCGTTAACGTCGCCAGTGGTGGTGGCGTTGCCCCACTGCTGGTTGAGCCATTGCACCTTGCGCGCGAGCACTTCGATATACTGAACAGGCTTCTCGGGCCCGTGCGTGCTGGCATACATGGGCCACCGCATGGCGTCCTGCGCCTCGGCAACGGGCAAGAGCTCCCGCCACTGCCAGGCATGGTCGACGACGCCTTGCAGCACCTGGTCGCGATTGAACTTTGCCCACTCGGCTCTCACCTGCTGCTGGAACCGTGGAAACTTGAGTAATTCTTTTATCCACAAGAAGGGGAACTGGCTAGGGTAGTCGAAGATGAAGTGGTCGCCAGTGGTGTTGTCCTGAAAATAGCTGTTGTCGAAATCCCACACAGGCCCAAACATGAGCTTCTCGTCCCAACCCAGGTCCTTGTACATAAACAGACTCCCCGAGAAAGCCTCTACATTCTCCATCACCTCGTGAATGATGTAGAAACGTGCCAGGGTGACGATGTCGACAAGTTGTTCCCAGCCGCGGTCGTTCTTGTCGGGCACAAAGATGCAGCTGTCGACACGTGCTATTAAGTTGCGAATGTAGTTGCGCTGCTCGTTGGAGAGCACCTCGGGCGACTGGGTGACGAAGCAGAACTCCGGGTTGGCGGGGTCGTTGCCCTGATGTTGCTGAATCACCTTGTTTCCGTCGTCGCTCAACTCCAGCAGCCATCCCCCCGTGACGTTATCGGGGATGGTTTCCATGTCGCTCTGCTCCACGATATCGACTCTGCCGCTCTCGACCCTGATTTTCTCGCTCAGGAAATAGAGCCCCATATACTCACCATTGAGCACGAGCTCCACAGGGGTCTCGCTGGGCGAGTAGGGCATGCCCATGAGCCGGCTCATCTCATATCCCGTGGTGTTGCGCAGATAGCCGCTGATGTCCTCGCAGTGGGCCATCAAAATGAAATGACGACTTCTGTCAAGGCCCAGTGGTGACTGCTGTGATGCAAACTTCACCTTATAAGGCTTCTTGAACGAGTTACGCCAGGTCCAGTTGCCCCTTCCTTTCACCTCGATGGTGAGAGGCTGCTCGCTCGAGCCAAGCGGGTTTTCATCGTCCTCAATCCACAGCGTGCCGTTGATGTAGTGGTCCTTACTCGAAATGGTAACCGAGTCCTGAGTGTTGAGCCACACCACCGGCAACGAACCCGAGACGGTGGCGTCGTAGCTATAGTCGGGCCGCCAGTATCCGTCGCTCATCGCAGCATTGTTGTAAGGACAATAAACCCAATGCTGCGCCTTGGGATCGTCGACAATGTTAGTTTGGGATTTTAGACCGGTGCGTCGCAAGTTGGGATTTAGATTACTCAGGATGTCAAGAAACACACTAATTTTCACCTCAAAAACGCCCTCTTCCATATCGGTCTCAACAAAGGTGAAATAAGTGAGGTCTTTCACATCGCTATCGATGACCACCTTCCACCATTGAGTGCCATCGACAGGCTCCATGTTGTAGACAGCAGTGAAGTCGCGGTTCACATTTCCCACCACCAGCCTCACTGTCTCAAATTTGAGCTTGCTGTTGTCAAAATAATATTCACCGCTATAGATGTTCAGGGCTTGAGCATCAATGCTTAGCAATGCCAATGAGAGAAACAAAGGCACCACTGCTAAACATCGATTGATCAGAACCTTGCACATAGGGGCGGGGGTGAGATTGAAAGTTAAAATTAGAACCTGAAGCCTGCATTAAAAGTGAGGTCTTCCTGAGAGTTGATGAAATTGTGATACTTGCTGTGATAGAGATGGGCATCAATCACAAACTGCAAGCCAAAGAAGAAATTCCTGATATTATAAACCAAACCCAATCTTCCCCTTAAATCAACAGCTGGCATGTCGCGCTTGCCATCGACCGAGTCGTCAAACGAGTGATTCCATCCAATCGAGGGAGCCACAGTGACGTTAAATAACCACTTGGGATTGAAAACCCAGTTATAGGCATAGCCCAGCAGGAAACAATAGGAACGATGATGATACTTGTAGTACAAGCGCTCGCCACCATCGGGGAGATAGTCTTTCATGTCGTCGGGCAAAGTTGTGAAATCGACGTCAACATTCTGCGTTGAGACAAGAAAACCAGCTATAAAGCTTCCTGCACTGCGCTTTTGTATCTTAGAGTAGCTATAGGCGGCAGCTTGTGAATATTTGCGATGATTGAAGAAATAGTAAAGGTCAAAGCCCCAAGTGCGCTGGCTCAGGCCTCCAAAATCGTTTATTGCACGTCGCTTGTTGTTGTAATCGCCAAAACGCTCTATAGTCACCAGTCCCGTGTTGCGAGAATGATAGGCCTCAAACGAAAATCTTGAAGTAGCAAACGACATCTCCCACTTGGCATGCCTGGTGGGATCGCCGCCAAACACATTGTCGAGGTCGAACATATAGGTGTAGCCAATGCCCATGTAAGAGAAATGCAGTCCCACGCTGGAGTTTATGTCGGAATGCATAAACACTTTCATGTCTTTGTCGGCTATCATTCCACCATAGCTGTCGAGCCAGTTATTGTTGATGAGCATCACCTTAAAGTCTTTGCTAATTCCAACTACATAGGCGGTGTCGTAGTTATTGAAAGCTTTAGAATAAAACTTATAGGCTTTATAGGCCAAATTCAGCAATCCAGGCTTCTTGGCTGTGGGGTCGGTGAAGAAACTCCATTCACCATTGACTATAGCACGACGCCAATAGTCCTTGTCGCGCGTGGTGTCGAATGGCAGAGCATTGATACTATCTTGAAGGTGCTTGATGAACTGCCTGCGGTCGTCAACCGAAACCTGTTGCCAGGTTCCCTTTCTGTAGGCCGAGTCAACATAGCTGATGCGAGATGGGGTAGTGCCAGCTATGCTATCACCCATAACGTTAGCCATCAGGGGCAATGCCATCATTATTAATAATATGGATAATATCGTTCTTCTCATCTGATGGTATCGTTATTGGGAAGTGCTTTTCTGCTTGTGAATCGCAGTAATGAGTCACCACTATCGTCGGTTGGCTTGATTGGTGTAGACTCGACCGAAGTGGGAAGCGATTTCTTCTTATTGAATAGGCGGTCGAAGTCGTGCTTGAACACCACTCCCACACCCTGAGTTGTCATAGCATTTCGCACATAGTAGTTTTGGTCATTGAAATGGTTATAGGCCTTGAGCCTTATGGTTCCCCTGCGGTTGAGCAGATATTCAAGGTCGAAGTCACCAATGAAATTGCTGTTGCGCGTGTTGAAGGTGTTATCTCTATATCCAAAGTTACCATTGAAAATCAAGCGGTTGTTGAGCAACTGGCTCGAGAGGGCGAGATTCACCTCCACATCGCTGAAGTCACCCTTGTTGCTACGGAAATTTGGCGAAATCTGCCAGTTCTCACTCAACTGTCCAAGCATGTTAGACAACTGTGAGGAAATGGTAGACGAAGCCACCGATGTGAACTGATTGTTGTTCTTATTGGCCTGCATGTAGTCGGGGGTGTAGAAACGGTTGAGTGCCAAGAGATAAATAATCTGCTGATACATCATCTCGTCGGTGCTGATAACGCTCTTAACCTTGCGATAAGCGTCGCTGGTGAGTGTTGGGAACTCAAGGTCAAACGACAACTCAGGCTCACTGATGCCACCCTTAATGTTGAGCAACGCATTAACCGGAACATTGGTGCGGTTGATGTCGCGGTCGGTAGAGAATGAATCGTCAAGGTCACTCAAGTTGGCATTAAGGCTATAAACGGCACTGATGTCGAGCAGGGCATTATAGGGGTCACCATCAAAGCTGATGGTACTACCGTTGCGAATGGTGAAGTCCTTGAGAATGATGTCCTGCAAGCTGAAGTTGTAAGAACCCTTCTCAAGCGTGTATTTTCCAAACATTTCAAATGCCTCGTCTATGCTGTTGTAATTGAGCCTGAGATTACCCGAACCAAAGGCACGAATGCGGTCGCCACCCACAGGGTCCATAACGAGAATAATCTCGGCCTCGGGAGTGATGTCGGCCTGCAGTTCTATGCTATAATGAGTTGGCATAGATTGCTGTTGCTGAGTGGTTTCAATTTGCTTGGCAAGTTGACGCACTATCTCGGGCACCGAATCGTTGGCTTTAGCAACAGTGTCGACAACGGCAACAGGCAAGTCTTTCTTATCCCTATCACGGAAGGTGATGAAATTATACTCGCTGGCCTCCTGAGTGTCGCTAAGCACAAAAGTGAACTTACTGCGACTTGCCGACTCCATGTTGACACTTATGCGCACCTCGCCAGGTTCTCCGGCAATAATAGCCGAGCCGTTGCCATAGATAGTTCCATACCAGTCGGGGTTCATAGTGGGCGTAATGTCGTAGCACAAGAAGTTGCGGGCATCGGTGATAGTGAAATTGAACTCTGGATTGTGGAATGCGTCATGCTTGAGCCAGCCACGAAGCTTTGCCTTGTTCTTGTCGCGGTCGGTGATAGTCATGTCGCTAAACTGGATGAGTCCCGGACGAATGTGAACCGAGTCGGTGCAAGAATAGGTGGTGTTGGTATAACCCACTTTTATGCTGAAATCCTCGGCATAGATATCGCCCATGAGATCAATTGTCTTGAAATTACCGAATAGCACGGCATGGCCCGACACTTGTCCGTGAACCTCCTGAGTGAATGCCTCCATGAAAGGCTTCATAAACTCCACGTTAGCCTTGTCGGCATTAAATTCAAGATACAACGAGTCGGAAGCGGCAAATATCTCACCATTTATATAGGTGTGTCTTCCATTGCTCTGCGAGAGGTCGCAGCCGAGCACCACTCCGGTGTTCTCGCTGTCGAAATGGCTCTCAATGTCGGCATCGCCCATCGCTGCACCATTGTAATGCAAGTCGTTGACGTGTAGTTTAGGAGCTGTGCTCAATCGTGGCGCCTTCGAGAACACGTCGGCAATCAGCACCTCACCAGTAGCCTCTCCGCCAAAGTTCACATGATTAATCTTCAAAGTCTCGAAGATATAATCGAGATGAATGTTCTTGAGTGACACCCTCAACTCGTCGTCAGGATTTTTTGAAACTTTTCCATCAATCTTAATAAATTGGTCGTCGCAAGAGCCTTGCAGGTTGTCAACGTCAATAACTCCCGCCTCATATTTTATATTACCCTGCTGCACATTCCACACTGTGTCGTTAACCACAACCTCGGTGGGATTAACATTAACCGTTGTCATGAACTTACCGTTAGAATCACGACCTAATAGTGCCGACAGATTAACATTGCCATGATAGTCGGTATCACGTTTGAAAATCCAATTGATGTTGGCGTCAACGCAGTCGTTAACGGCGTTGGCATCAAGATTAAGGGCAATGTTACCTTTCTTATTTGGGAAGATGGTGTGTGCGTTAAGCATTACGTTATCACTGCCTTCTTCTTTAGCAACATGCAGCGTAGTGCCCTCAATAATCTTGTTACCCTGTTGCAGATAGGGTAGGTTTACATCAGCACTAAGAGTACTTGTCGACTCATTGAAATGTCCATCGATAGTGGCTTTGTAAATAATTTTTACAGGCAACTTGACATAGGACGAGAGGAAATTCTCAAACTCTTCGTTGGGATCAACCACAAAGTTGAAAGTGAAGTCGTTCTTGCCATTGGGACGGCTGCCGCTAACATTCTGGCCACTCATAAACTGCGGGAAACATTTGGCTGCTATCGACTTCACAGCTGGTACAATAGTGTTGAAATCAAAATTACCATTCACCGAGCCTTGCAAGAAGTCGGTGCTAATGTCAATGTGCTGTGGATATCCGTCGCGCTTAGCATCGACACTAAAATTGTCGATGTAAAATCCCTTGCCAGTGGTGCTATTGATGAACGAAATGTTATCAACATTGACATTACCAGCAAAATTATTGAGATTGTCGCCCTTTACACTACCCTTCATTTTCACATTCAGAGCATTGGCAGGATACTTGCTAATGAGGTTCATCTTCGCCAAATTCAGATTATGGGCAACAAGGTCGAAATCATAGGTTGAAGCTGGGCCATTGAGCATTACCTTTCCGTTAAGATCAACTTTACCATTAGGATCGTTGATGGCTAGGGTGCCGTTATAGTTGTTATGGTCAATATCAACATCGGCAGTAACATTGTGATAGCGGTAGCCCTTGAGGTCGATATAGTCGACTTTGCCTTTAACTTTAGCAACTACAGTATTATCGGCAAGCAAAGAGCCGTTGAGCGTGACATCGGCACTAACATTGCCGAGCATGTCGGTCTTATCAATGATTGTTCCAAGAGCCAAGTCACGGGCTATAACATGACCGTCAACACTTTTCTCATTGCCATTGTGCAGCACTGCATCAAGGTCGACGTTGCCAATTCCCGTGGCAACCTTAGCTTTGGCGGTTATATCTCTCAAGTCGCCCGAAGCCACTGCATTGAGTTTAATGTGGTCGGCCCTTTGCAACAATTCTTGCACTCGAGGTGGCAATGTAGCAAAAGTTTGCGCTACTGTCATCGCATTGCTGGCATGAGTATCCAGGTCAATATTCTTGATATTATACTGTAAATTGTTTACATCACTTATATTTTGGAAATTACCTGCAAGATTGAGTTTTACTCCGCCATTTTGTGCCTGCAAGTCAAGATTATCAATCAAGAGATTGTCGCGCAGGCGGTCGGCACTCACATTCTTGGCCGTGAGCTTGATATCACCGCTCTTGTCAATGAGATTTTGCACATTGGCAGGCAGATTTGCCAAGTTGTGTGTAAGCCGTGATATCTCACTTCCCGATGCGTTGAGGTCAATATTATTGATATGAAGATCAAGAGCCCTGGCACTGCGATAGTTAGTAGCCGAGCCGTCAACATCAAGCGTAATGCCTCGTGTATTCAACGATAGTTTGTGCACATCAATCTTGTCAAATGTCGACGACGCATCAACTGTGAAATGAATCGGCTCATTGAGCTCTGCCAACTTGGGCTCAAACGTTTTGAGGTCGGCAGGAGTGATGTAGTTGTCCTCCATCTTCACGCTCAGTGGCGCAAGCTTTATCTCGTTGATGGCATTCTTTAGTGATGAATAGTGGAATGTGGTGTTTGACGGCGTGAGTTTAGTGCCCGGCAATTCTACAACCAAGTTGTTAATCTCGGTTCTAGTATCATCAATTTTAAATTTTCCACTCAGTTGTTTGAGCTCAAGGCCATTTTGCTCGTTGAAAGCCAGCCTGTTTACGTCAATTACAAAGTCGTTATTCTTAATGCGGGGGAACACGAGGTCGGCAGTGAGGTCGGTAATCTTCATGTGATTTGGATCAAATCGGCCTGCTGCTTTGCGTGGTTCATTAAGAACATCATAGGCAATGTCGCAATTGCGCAATATAGCATTGTTAATAACTATGTCGTAGGGTTTAGGCGGCTGATCGGGCTTGGGTTTGAACTTGTCAATTATGAATTGCAAGTTGGTGGGGCTATTTTTATCGGGACGAGTAATGGTGCCATGCAATCCGTCAATCTCGGCAAAATTGAATATTATTTTTCTACGCACAACCAAGTCATACAGACTCACTCCAGCACCCAACTTGTCAACCTTAATGAGGTCGCCACCCTGCTGATCTGGAATATTCACTCCCGTGAGCACCACTTGATTGAATGGAGAGATGCTTACGCCATCGATAGTGACGTTAGTCTCAAGAAACTTGCTCGCTTCGCGCTCAGCAACAGCCTTTAGCTTATTCTGGAAATAGGGCATACTCACTCCTAAATAAAGAGCAGTATAGACCAGCACAAGGAGAACCACCACTATCATAATAGTGGCTCTCAAAGTGTTGTAAATCCATCTAAAGGCTTTGTTCATTATTAATAAATTAAATTTAATTAAAACCTACAAAGTTAATTAGTTTTTTCGAATAATCTTGACTTTGTTATAGAAATTGGTAAAGTTTTTAATTTTTTGTGCATTCCTATAACGTATTTGCGGCTTTTTATAAATAAAAAGTCACTCTAGTGCAATGCATCACAAGGCTGTGAATTATCAACAACTCACTTGTTAATAACCCTGTGAATAATGGTTGAAAAATAATTGAAAAAAAGTGGACTAAAAATTTGCATTTTGCTAACTCGTCGTGCTTATAAAAAAGTTTTCGTTCTCCAAATTTATTCTTCACAAATTATATAATTCTTTTTGCACAAGTTTTATTGGGCTTTTGTGCATTATTTTTCAAAAAATTTATTAACTTTGCAAGTTGTAAACAGCTTGTTAATAAACTACTCAATTAGTTATAAATCAATTTTTAAAGTTGTTCATAACCTGATAATAACTGATACAGAAACGATGATAACTAAAAATGCAATAGTTAGAGAAAAAAGTTTTCAACTAAATTAACAGGCTATTATCATCATCATTTTACTTTTTATAAAAGATATAAAATAATAAAATAAAAATAATGATATTATGAATGTTGAAAAAGGCTATGTTGAGGAAATAATTCCCGAAGGAATCGACCTCAAGGAAGAAATATTAAGACTCAAGAAAGTGAGAAATGCCGTTATAATGGCTCACTTCTATCAGCGTGACGAAATACAAGATCTTGCCGACTACATTGGCGATAGTTTGGCTCTGGCGCAACTGGCACAGGAGGTGGAGGCACCAGTGATTGTGCTGTGTGGCGTACACTTCATGGGCGAAACTGCTAAGATTTTGAGTCCTGACAAGATTGTTATTGTTCCTGACCTGAATGCGGGTTGCTCGCTTAGCGACAGCTGCCCTGCCGACGAATTTGAAGCGTTCATAAAGGAGCATCCAGGCCACACTGTTATTAGCTACGCTAATACCAGTGCTGCAGTGAAGGCTCTCACCGATGTGATAGTAACCAGTGGTAACGCCAAGCAGATTGTTGACAGTTTCCCCGAGGATGAGAAGCTAATATTTGGTCCCGACCGCAACCTGGGTAATTACATTAACAGCATCACTGGCCGCAACATGCTCGTGTGGGATGGTTATTGCGAGGTTCACGAGAAATTCTCTATCCAGAAGATTATGGAACTCAAGCAGGAGCACCCCGATGCTCAAGTACTTGTACATCCTGAGTGTCCCAAGCCCATCCGCCTTATTGCCGACAAGATTGGCTCCACTAAGGCTCTTCTCGACTATTCTGTTGCCAGCGACTGTAACAAGTTCATCGTGGCTACCGAGAGCGGAATCATTTACGAGATGAAGAAACGCTGTCCCGACAAGGAGTTTATTCCCGCTCCTCCCGACGATGCCGGCTGCGCATGCAACGAGTGTGCCTACATGAAACTCATCACCCTCGAGAAACTTTATAATTCGCTAAAATATTTGGCACCAACAATTGAGGTTGACGAAGAAACCCGCGTCAAGGCCGTGCGCCCCATCGAGCGCATGCTCGACATTTCCAACCGCCTGGGACTCATTAAGAAATAATTAACAATAAAATGCTTAATGTTATGAAAAGAATTATGTTGTTAGCATTAGTTGCTATCATAGCTGTGGCATCAATAAATGTAGATGGCAAGACTCGAAAAGCAAGAAGCAACAACAACAGCATATCATATGAGAAACTTGTTACAATGATTGCTAAAGGAACACATTGGAACGAGAAAAATCTTGTTAATTTAGGCCTTAAGAAACTTTTTAAGAAAACTTATGAAGAAGAATATGGAACTGAAGAATGGTTTATTTATGGCAAGAACATTACTGCTATTCCAAATAACGATTGGACAGCTAATCTCACTTCGACAGGTGCTCATGCTTTTGCAGTAGAAGTTATGTTGACAACCGATAATGGTACTTCTCTATATTTTAAAGAAAAAGCCGATCACGATGCATTTATGTCATGCGCAAAAAAATCCAAATATTATAAGCATCATGATGGAAATGAATATATAGGATTCTCACTTATTCAAAGTGATGAATATGTTAATGATTGGTATGTAATATCTTTTCATTTAGATTAATTGACCATTTATTTTATAATATTGATGATAACATGAAAAAGACAATTTTATTATTAACTATAATACTTAATTTTACAACCGTTATGGCACAGAACAGTGTACTTGACTTCACAGTAAAAGATCGCAAGGGCAATGATGTTGCCTTGAGTGAATATAAGGGCAAAGTGCTGCTCATAGTTAACACTGCCACAAAGTGTGGATTTACTCCTCAATATGAGGAACTTGAAGCGCTTTACAAGGCTTATAAAGATAAGGGTCTTGAGATTCTCGACTTTCCTTGCAACCAGTTTGGCAACCAGGCTCCTGGTACCGAGGAGGAGATTCACAGCTTCTGCACATTGAATTTTGGTACCGAGTTTCCACAATTTAAGAAGATAGAGGTAAATGGTGAGAATGAGGATCCGCTGTTTACCTTCCTCAAGAAGGAAAAGGGCTTTGAGGGCTTCAACCTTGAGCATCCAATTGGCAAAGTGCTTGACGAGATGATGACAAAGGCCGATCCTGACTATGCCAGCAAGCCCGACATCAAGTGGAACTTCACCAAGTTCTTGGTTGATGGCGAAGGAAAAGTGGTTGCTCGTTATGAACCCACTCACGACATCAAGCTCATTGAGCAGGATATCGTTAAGCTGCTTGATGGGAAGAAAGATTGCTGCTGCTGTGGCAAATAAGTATTAATTGAGAGTGTTGTAATAGTTAAATTGTATATCATACTCCCCCCAACCTCCTCTATCTTAGAGGAGAAGTTGCTAACACAATGATTATAAAACAGTAAAATTAATTAAACTCACGTTATTTATTAAAATTAAGGGTGTGCCAATTTATTTTGACACACCCTTGTTATAAATAAATATCAGTGCTATTGGTTATTTGCCAAAGTAGCGCTTCAACAGGCCAGTGAAGCCTTGTCCGTGGCGAGCCTCGTCGCGGGCCATCTCGTGAACGGTGTCGTGGATGGCGTCGAGGTTCTGCTGCTTAGCGAGCTTGGCAATGCGGAACTTATCCTCGCATGCACCAGCCTCGGCAGCGGCGCGCTTCTCAAGATTGGTCTTGGTGTCCCAAACGATTTCGCCCAGCAGTTCAGCAAACTTAGCAGCATGCTCAGCTTCCTCAAATGCATAGCGCTTGAAAGCCTCGGCAATTTCGGGATAACCTTCACGATCGGCTTGGCGTGACATTGCAAGATACATACCTACCTCGCTGCACTCGCCCTCGAAGTGAGCTTTTAATCCTGCGAGAATTTCGGGGTCTACACCTTTAGCTACTCCCAGAGTGTGCTCGGCAGCATAAGCTACCTCCTCGTCCTCTTTGAGTTCTTTGAATTTCTCGGCTGGTTGTTTACATTGTGGACACTTCTCGGGAGGTGTGTCGCCCTCATGAACATAACCGCACACTGTGCATATCCATTTCTTTGCCATAATCAATTGATTGTTTTGTTGTTGTGAAAATTAAGTTAGTAAATTAGTTTTATTGATAATTGTGCATCTAAAAACGAGGCATCGATTAAATGTTTATTCAACTACTTCCTCAAAATCCTCAGGGCCAACGCCACACAATGGGCATTCCTCGGGAGGAGCCTCGCCCTCATGAACGTAACCGCAGATGGTGCATTTCCATTTTTTCATAATAGTTTTGTTTTAAAGTGAATAATTATAGTTAATTAACTGATTATCAAGTTTACAAATATATGGTAAATATTTGATATCACAAAATTTTTTACGAAAAATTTTAAACTTTATTACAATTATAGTGGTCAAATGATAAAAAAAGGTGGTAATAGCGAAATTAAACAAAAAGATTTTGCTAACTTTGCAATCATAATATATAGTTTAAGATTAATAATAAAAAAACTACAGATATGAAAAAATTAAGTATTACCCTATTATTGACGGTTATTTTATTGGGCTTTAGCTCCTGCGACCGTCATTTCTGGTCACCCATATCGGGGTCACGTTGGTATGCGATTGAGGGTGTTGAAGGCTACACTCACTATCCCATCTACACTACCGACTACGATTATATGGAGATTCAGTTCTATACCAACGGCACTGGTTCGATGTCGTTCTATGATGACTACGGATATTGGGGCACCTATGGATTTGAGTGGGACGACAATGGAAGTAGCATTAGAATCTACTACTATGATGGTGGACATGACACTTTCTATTATGATTTAGATCATGGATATTTATATCTGTCGCGAAATCCTTACATGCAAAATTACACGGTATTCCAGCATTAAAGCTGCACCGTA
>CADAZN010000040.1 GCA_902792435.1 uncultured Bacteroidales bacterium | reverse complement strand
GGAGTTAGAGGAGTTAAGGAGTTTACATGACTCCATAACTCCGTAGATATTTCCTCAAGAGACTTACGAAGAAAAAATAATCTGGCGTAAGCCAGCTTTGCGACATCGATAGATGCAACTTTGTGAGATTAACAAAGCATCCGCGCGCAGCCCAATTGTGCATTATGCATTAGGCTTTGTGCATTATGAATTATAAACAGGCGCAGCCCCCATTGTGCATTATGCATTATGCTTTGTGCATTGATTAAGGACTTTTTGAGATTAACAAAAACAGTTGTTTTGGTTGTTATTGTGTTGTTTTAGTTGTTTGATAATTCATGGACAATTCGCCGTTTTTTAATGTTGTCTCGCCGCCCCGCCACCCATTACCTTTGCGCACACACGTACATTATTAAAAATATAACCATGAAACAAAGAAAACAAAATAAAAATCTAGCAAGTAGCGACAAAACAACAGTTGTTTTGTTTGTTATTCAGTTGTCCTTGTTGTTTGATAAAACTGAGTCAGGTGAACCAGGTGAACCAAGTGAGTCAGGTGAACCAAGTGATTCCACTGATTCCACCGATTCCACCGATTCCAGTGATTCCACCGATTCCACCGATTCCATGTTCTCTCGCAAAGTTGCACCTATCAGTGTCGCATAGCCTCGCAAGCGAGGAGTTTTAATTTCCGGCGTAAGCCGGCTTTGTGACGAGCTCTGCTCGCAGCTTTGTGAGATTAATAAAGCATCCGCGCTGCGCGCGGCCCAACTCAAAAACTGATAATTCAATGATAATTTGCGGTCAATTCACGATAATTTGTGTGAAGTAATCCAGCATCAATGCAATTTTCAATCAATTTTAAGCGCAGCGCCCCTCCAGCTTTTCGACAGCTTTGTGAGATTACACACCGCAGCGATTGGTTCAAATTGAATTAAATATATCTACGGAATTTGAGGAGTTAAGGAGTTAAACTATCTCCAAGACTCCGTAGAATTGCTCTTTCTAGCCATCTTTCCTGAATTCTTCAGGCTGATGGTGGTGATAGTGATGTGATGTGGCATCTCGGCGCGTGAGAGCTGTGGGCGCAGTGTCTCTTTTAGGGTTTCGGCAGTTAAGGTTGAGTCGGGCTTCAGTTCAACTTTGGCATTGAGCACAGTGCCAAATAGCGGATCGGAGACAGGGTAAACCATTGAGTTCAAGACATCGGTGTGAGAATTTATTACTTTTTCCACATTCTCGGGATAAACATTCTCACCACCGCACACCACCATGTTATCGCTACGACCACGATAGAAATAACAACCATCAGGGCTGCGATAGACCAAGTCGCCGGTATTCTGCCATTTGTCTTTTAGCCCAATCATTGCCCAGCCCGAGCGCACCCATAACGAACCAACTCCTTGACCATCTTTGTTCTCCACCTTACATTTCACGCCACGTATGGGCCGTCCTATCGTCACCTCTTCGTTGCGTGACAAGTCTTGGGGCGAGGCAATCATGAAAAATCCAGCCTCGGTGGTACCAAAGAGGTTGAAGAGTACATCACCAAGATGCTCGGAGGTGACGTCTACCCATTTCTTGTCGAGGCGGTCGCCTCCACAGATTATGCACTTCACAGTCTTCATCAGTGATTGTGCCTCATCAATTTGCCAAAGACGCGCGAGCATGGCAGGAACCAACGGCACCACTTCGATTTCCTCGAGGGAAATAATCTTCAGAGCTTCTTCGGCATCGAAATTACGCATCAAGCACACCTTCTTGCCCATCAGCAAGGACATAACAAGCGTGGCAAGTCCGAACCCATGATACACAGGCAACGAGAGCAACACGCTGTCGCGCTCATCAAGACGAAGTTGCTCGAGCAAAGCAAATAATGGCGGCAAAAATTGGTTGACATTCATTTTCCTTGACGCTTCCTTGCTCTTTCCGCTGGTGCCACCAGTGAAAACTGAGATATCGCCACCGCGCTTGATGCGAGGCAGTTTCACATTGAGGTGTTGGGCATTGCCGACAACCTTTTGATACAGGTCTTCGCTATGCAGCATATTGCATGGCAAGTCAACGGGAACTCGTTGCTCTTTCAGCTCTGAATCATAGATAAGCACATCTATTTTGCCCCTCTCAACCTGTTCTTCCAACAAATTGGGAGCGATGTCGGTATTCATCAGTTTCACTCTAACGCCAAGCCGTGACAATGCCAGCAGCAGCAATGCCATCGTGATGTGATTGCGACACATCACACCCACACTCATTCCAGCAATGAGGCCATAATCTTGGTAAAGCATTTTAGCAAGTTGCTGGGCAAGGCTATATAACTCTTTGTAAGTAAGCCGCTTCTCATCCGAGACCAAAGCGCATCTATCTGAGTAATAAGTAGCCGAAAAGCGCAACAATGCCATCAGCGATATGCCATCGCCATTGAAGCTCCTGATTAGACTATAAATGCCACCTGGAGTGATGAGGTGCAACTTTACTAATTTTGATAATATAGTCCTGTTCATTGCATTAAAGTGCCCACCAGGGTTTGTAACGGAACTTATTACCCATTGCCAGCTTCAGCAAAATGCACGCAGCCTCATCGGCTGAATAGGCTGGCAGATTCTTATAACTATCATTCACATCAGCCATGGGAGTGTGCACTAGCGGCATATAGGCCACCTGGACCTTAACCCCGAGCTTTTTGTTCTCTCGGCGAGCAGTGCGACACCATGCATTGGCGGCACATTTCGACGCATGATAGGCCGACCATCCTGGCGCAAATGGATAACGACTGCTCACCGACGAGGTATACACAATTCTGCCACAAGCATTACGCAACGATGGCATCAGGGCCAATGACAATGCCACCATCGAGCGGTAGTTCAAATCCATTGTGCGGTCAAAGTCATGCATCCTGTCGATGGAAGAACTGATGCTGCGCTTGATTGATTTCCCAGCATTGCAAAAGAGGAAAGACACCTCGGGCAACTCCCCCCTGAGCGTTTCACACCAAGCATCAAGCTCATCACGTCGCCTCAAGTCAATAGCCTTATATCGCGCCTCGCAACCATTCTCAAGAGCCTTATCGCACAGAGATTTCAGTTTTTCCTCTCTACGAGCAATGAGAAACAGACGAGCCTTAGCCCTTATCAGCCTGAGAGTCAAAGCCTCGCCAATGCCCGACGAAGCACCTGTAATCACTACCCACTTGCCCTCAAAAGTGCATCTCAGCTTCTCATCACTTACCGATTTGGCGGGATAAACTATATGTTTCCAGAGATCATTCAACATAATGCAGATCATTCTTATCGCAAAGATACAAATTATGGATGAAAGTCACGCGAAGCAACGAATGAATTTTCTTGACATTTTATTATAATTTTGAATAATAATTGTACCTTTGTATGAAAAGTCAAATAATAACTCTTAAATCGATATGAAAAAGATAGTCTTTTTGGTTGTTTTAGTGCTAGCCGGCATGCAGGTTGGTGCGCAAAACTTGGCGCACTACAAAAGCATCATAAAAGAGTTGAGTTCCTCAAAATATCAAGGGCGTGGTTATGCCAAGGATGGTGCTAATAAGGCAGGTAAATTCTTGCAGAAAGAGTATGAAAAAGCTGGTGTTGACGAGGTTATTATCCAACCTTTTAAATTGGACATAAACACCTTCGGCGGCAAGATGGAAATGAGTGCCGACGGCAAGAAGCTCCGACCTGGCATTGATTTCTCAATGCGAGAATATTCACCTGGCGTACACGGAAAGTTCCCCGTCTATCATGTTGACACCCTGAATTTTAATCCCGAGCGCATATTTGCTGACTTAGCAAAGCCCGAGTATGCCAACTGTCTGGTTGCTTGCGAATTTTGGTTTACCTATCGTCATAGAGATGTATTTTCTCGCCTTCAGAAAAATGGAGAATGCACTAATGCTGGTCTCATCTACACATGGGCATCACCCATCAAGTTTTTCAAGGCCTATGGTGATCACATAGTGGATAAGCCTATAATTTGGGTAACACCCGAGGCAATTGAGGGTGTTAAGAACGTCAGCGTTAATGTTGACAATAAGTTCTTAAAGGACTATGAGTGCTTCAACGTAATTGCCAAAGTTGCTGGGCAACG
The DNA here is from genome assembly GCA_902792435.1 of uncultured Bacteroidales bacterium. Classification (GTDB taxonomy): domain Bacteria; phylum Bacteroidota; class Bacteroidia; order Bacteroidales; family Muribaculaceae; genus Sodaliphilus. The sequence goes on along the minus strand of CADAZN010000040.1, from coordinate 12,144 downwards.
TCACGATAGTTGCTACGTTTTCACGGCACATTACGATCATATAGGCAATCTGGGCAAGAAAGTATTCTACGCTGGAGCCAACGATAATGCTTCAGGCACTGCTGCTGTTGTGACACTTGCAGAATACTACGCAAAGAATCGCCCACCATATGACATGTACTTCCTGGCTTTCTCGGGCGAGGATGCCAATTTGCGTGGCTCCAATTGGTATGTGGAGCATCCCATCGTACCTCTAGAGCAAATCAAGTACCTTTTCAATATTGATATGATAGGCGATAACAATCCTGTTCAGTATTGTGAGGTTAGTGATGAAGGCATGCGTGGATTCTCGCTATTTGAGAAGATTAACAAAGGCAAGAACTATTTCAAGGAATTGCATCGTGGCGACTTGGCAGCCAACAGCGACCATTACCCCTTTGCTACGCGCCACGTTCCATGCATCTTCCTCGAGAACGAAAAAGGCGATGCGTTCCAATACTACCACACCATCTTCGACACCTATGAGACGGTTCGCTTCGACAGCTACGAACCCATTTTCAAGATGGTTCGCGACTTTATTGAACAATATTGAGAAAGACAAGAAGTTATTAAAAATAATTATAGAATTCGCTAAAATTACAAATTAAGAGATAAATTTCCACAAAAATCACCAATATTTGAGTTAAACATTTGGCTATATGATAGACTTCAATTCTTATATCGATGGTCTTGACCTATCAGGCCTGCAAAAGTATTTTATTAATAATGGACGAGTGACAAAATACGCTAAAGGCGATTATTTCGTCAAAGCAGGTGAAAAGTCTCATTATATTGCTTATGTTGATTGTGGATATTTCAACTACAAGGTACATAATTCTTCAGAACGAAAAGACTACATTACAGGTTTTGCATTTAAGGGTGAATTCGTGGGTGATTACCCTAATTGTCTTTATGGTAAGACATCAGAAGTAGCAATTGTTGCAGGAACTTCCTGTAATGTCTTTCAATTAACAGGTGAAGATTTATGTAAACTCTTAGATTCAGATGGCATGAAAGACCTCAAACAAACCATTTCCGATCATCTCTTTTCGCAGGTCTATACACAATATCTTGATACGTATCGAATGACTACCAGAGAGCGTTATAAGCGCTTGCTACTTCGTTGTCCTGAAATAATACAAAATATCAACCTAAAAGATATAGCATCTTTTCTGAAAGTTACACCTACAACTATTAGTAACATCCGTAGAGAGATAACTTTTGAACTGTAATTCTCAAAATGTTTTGAGAGTTTGCAACCAAGTGGGTTCTTTTGCTTTTCTTTTGTGCTTAGGCTTACTGGTAAACTATTACCTTTGTACACAAAAAGCACAATATGAATATCGTTATCATCGGAGCCTCCTCTGGTATTGGTAAAGCTCTTTTCGAGAAATATTCAAATGAGAACAATAGAATTGGCATCATTGGCCGACGTGCACATTTGCTAGACGAATTGTATCAGAAGAATCCATTCAAGACCATTCCAGCCCAAGCAGACATCACCAATATAGAAGAGATTAAACAAGTTATTAATACTCTTAAAGAAGCGCTAGGACACATCGATCTTGCTATCGTGTGTGCTGGTATAGGGGACATTAACGCCACTTTGGACTATGCTGTGGAGCATCCAATCATTAACACTAACGTTGTGGGATGGACGTTTGTCATTGATACGCTCTACCACATTTTTGAGCAACAAAGTCATGGCCATCTTGTTGCTATTTCCTCTATTGGTGGTCTGCGAGGTGAACCTATGGCGCCAGCATATAGCGCAACCAAAGCCTATCAAATCAACTACTTGGAAGCCCTAAACAAAAAGGCGTTCAAATATGGAAGACATATAATAGTTACTGATATTCGCCCTGGTCTCGTTGATACGGCAATGGCAAAAGGCGAAGGATTGTTTTGGGTGATGCCAGTTGAAAAAGTTGCTAATCAAATTATTGCAACCATCAACAAGCGAAAGTCAATAGCATATGTAACCAAGCGTTGGCATTTTATAGCGATAATAAATAAATATCTTCCTTACCATATATATAAAAAAATCTGACAATCAAGAATTTTGGTTGTCAACTTAAAAAAGGTCTAGTTTAACTCACTTGATATGTAAAGAGGACAAAACTATACCTATTTGCCAACGCAACACCTACTTGCCGATGCAGAAGTGGGCGAAGATTTCACCGAGGAAATCATCGGTTGAGATTTCGCTCATTAATAACACAAAGTGGTTTGGGTGTTGTTATTTTGGAAGTTATTATACCCGTAGCCGTTCTAACCTTGATGTGACAAGCTGTTCATATCTGCGCTTCATATCATCATTGAGGAAGGAATCTTTAATCAGAACTTTCCACTTGGGGAATGATTTGTGCATGTTATCTATGAGACGTAACATTACGTTTGTGTCAAGTCCCATAGAAGTCCCAGCTTTAAGGAAATCATTCAAATTAAATTTTGACTTTCTACCAGAGAGAGTTAATGCTAGTTCTTCCTTATCCTCGGGATTTACGATTGCAACATTTAGCAAATCATAGGCGGGAGTCATCTGATAGGCTGATTTGGGACGATAAAGCGAGAAGTTCTTCAGATGCATGTCATTGTTTCCTGTCACAAAACAGAACAGCAACAACTGCATGTAGTTGGTTATGTTCAACTTAGGCATATCACAATACTGCATTATGGCCTTAGCGATTTGTTCATGTGACCCTTTGTACTTATACTCAGTGGGATGTAATGTCAGTTGGCACATGTCTTCCATATCAATCTTCTCGCCGTTTTTAGAGCGATCAATGCGCTTAGTTATATATCCAAGCTTTCCATCTGCCATACGAATTAAACTATGGGGAACAACTTTTATCTTTGCCGCTTCGGCGAGGTGCATGGTCAAATCCTCATTTTCTGGAAGTTGAGAATATCTATCGCTCTGTGGTTTGAAGATATAGTCTCCCCACAGTCCAACAATCGTCAATCGGTTGTCGCCATCATGTTTGTTTAGGTTAAGCGACAATTTAGGTTGTACTCCAGTCAGTGAAGTTTGAGCTCTTATTATCATCTCGGCAAGTTCGTCGATATCCTCATGACGATACTCAAGAGCTGGTGCTTCACTAATCCCAAAGATTTTTTTGGCACAACGTGGATGAAAGTCTTTTTGACCTTCTTCAAGTTCTTTATAGCAATACAGACATTTACACATTTTCAATAATCTTGTTTATTGATTGGAACTACACTTATTGAACCAATACATTCCTTACAACAGAGCAACAGTAGTGACATACGATCAAGTATACTGATATCAGTGTTTCGTAGGGCGACATCTAGCAGCCAACCTTCGGGTATCAAACCATCAAAGAACGGAAAGAGAACAGGACTCACAAACTCTTTTTCTTGTAAAGGAAGCGTGAGGCTTATTGCAACAGCATCTTTACTGCTAAGATAAGAATTTTCATAGCAAAAGCGATACTCACCTCCATCTTCAGTGAGCAGGCCTGCAAGAATATCTTTACGATATATTTTTGCTTGTTTCATTGTTTTGTTTCTTTGTTGCAATCAATTCATAATTAAACAGGTCAAGGAGCAGATTTACTTTATCCATCCTTAAAGATTGCTTGCCTTGCTCCAAACTACGAACAAAACTAAGTCCAACTCCCGACTTCATGGCAAGGTCTTCCTGAGTTAGGCCATATTCTTTACGCAAAGCTTTTACCGCTATTGATAATTTTGTCTTTCCCATAATATAAATATACTATTTCGAATGCAAAATTACACAAAAAAAACTAATTTATATCATTTCGGATATAAATTATCATAAAAACTATTGTTTTATATTCGTTCGAATATAGTTTATTTGCAAAAATCTATTTGCCGATGCAGAAGTGTGCGAAGATTTCACCGAGGATATCATCGGTGGAGATTTCGCCGGTAATTTCGCCCAGGTAGTGCATGCACTCGCGAATGTCCTGGCTCACGAGGTCGCCGCTGAGGCCTGTTGCGAGGCCTTGCAGTGTGCGGTCGATTGCCTCACTGGCTCGCACAAGGGCATGATAGTGGCGGGCATTGGTAACAATAACGGCATTCTCGTCGTTAACCTGTGGCAAGGCAGCAGCTTCAATAATGTCTTGCTTGAGTTGTTCCACTCCAGTGCCTTCGCGTGCCGATATTTCGGCAATTTTAATATCAAGTCCCTTTAGTTTCTTGACGATAGCTTGTGTGTCGCTTGCGTCAATCTTATTGACTACGGCTATCACAGCCTTGTCCTGGCAATGCTCTGCAATTTGCTGGTGGAAGTTCTCGAGTTCGGCAATTGGAGCTGTGGCGTCGACCACCCACAGGACGATGCGAGCCTCGTCCATCTTCTTGAACGAACGCTCTATTCCCATGCTCTCGATAACATCGCTCGACTCGCGAATGCCAGCAGTGTCGATGAAACGAATCAATGCTCCTCCCATCACGATGGTGTCCTCGATAACGTCGCGAGTGGTGCCTTTGATATCGCTCACTAGTGCTCGGTCATCGCCTAGCAAAGTGTTGAGCAGTGTAGATTTGCCTGCGTTGGTAGGTCCAACGATAGCCACCGGCAGGCCGTTCTTAATAGCGTTTCCAGCCTGATAGGAACTTGCGAGCGAGTCAATCACCTTCTTGATATTAGTTGCCAGTGTGGTTAGGCGCTCACGGTCGGCAAAAGTTACATCTTCCTCACTGAAATCAAGTTCAAGCTCTATCAACGACACAAACTGCAGCAGTTGCGAACGCAAAGTGCTCAACTGACGGCTGAAGGCACCACGCATCTGGTTCATCGCCACATGGTGCGAGGCGCGCGATTGCGATGCTATGATGTCGGCTATCGCCTCGGCCTGTGACAGGTCGAGTTTGCCATTGGCAAAAGCACGCTGTGTGAACTCGCCACCTGTTGCTGCACGGCAACCAGCATCGATGAGAGTACCGACAATCTGCTGCTGAATCCACATCGATCCATGGCACGAGATTTCGACAACATCCTCACCAGTAAACGAATTTGGGGCACGGAATAACGTGAGCACAGCTTCATCGAGGAGTTCGCCTTGCGAGTCGATAATGTGACCCAGGTGAGCTGTGTGACTAGCCATTTCACTTAATGACTTACCTTGCCATCGCTGCTGCACGATGTCGAGAGCCTCGTCACCGCTCACTCTAACCACGGCTATACCTCCCATGCCGTGGGGTGTAGATACTGCGCAAATTGTGTCCATTATTTTAATTCAGAGTTATTAGTTCATAGTTCAAAGTTGAGCCTCTATTCTCGTTCTTCACACGGAGAGCTCAATTCCATTGGTCGAAGTTGTAGTTGCTTTCGATGGAGCGTTCCACGTTATCGGGGAGGGCGCTGAAAAAGTCATGCCCAGTGATGCGCTCCACATCGTCGACCGAGCAGGCATGACGGGCTACGCCACCTCCACCCTCGTGGTTCTCATAGACAAAGCCTATGGCGCGATTGCGGCTTGGGTCAAGCACAACCTTGAAGAAGCCAGCAGGCACCACAATGTCGTTGTTCTGCCCTATGCGCCGGCTGTTTCCACTGAAAACAGGTCCGGTAGCGACAATAATCTTGCCATATCGCTTTGCCCAGTCATGTATTTTAAGCTCCAGCTTATTCCAGCTACCGCCATTGAGGTCGTGATCCTGCGGACAGATGTTGGTCATCAAGAAGCAGTCGCTCATCGACTGCCTGCTCCAACGCATATCGTTGGCAGGTGCCATGTGCCCACGGTCATAACCGCTGCCACGATACTCATACCATTCAGGACAGCCCTTCACCGACGGGTCGGCATAGAACTTGTAGTTGCGGCGATTCTGAGCATTGGGGCCATTGGTTATCGCCACCATATCGCTAGTGAGGACATAGCTCACGCAGTTGGGCACCCGATAAGAGTAATTGAAATTCACAGTCATAGCAGGATATCGCTTCAGCACATTGGTGCAGCGGCTATTAATGCGCACCTCGGTGAGATTAGAGTTCACTGGTTGAGCAATTTGTGAGCCATTGCTGTTGCTTCTCCCGATGCGGTCGAAATTATAATCGGTGTATTGCTCTATCCTGTTTTGGTTCTTGTCACGCTTCTTTTTCTTGGCGAAGGCCGAAAACGACGTAAACTCTAGCACCATGACAACAGCCAGGATGCATACTAAACCAATATACAAAAACTTCTTCATCATTTCAAAACCAATTTAGTTAAACATGTTCCAGCTTGATAATTACAAAAAACATGCCAAACATTATCGGTCAAGCCACTGATTGATGTTGCAAGTGCCCTCGATGCGGTTCTCCACATCGTCGGGCAAGGCGTTGAAGAAGTTCATGCCTGTGCGTTTTTCCACCTCGTCGACGCTCACCGCATAGCTCTTCATAGTACCTCCACAAGAGCGATTGGGGCAGATGAATGCAATCGCCTTCTTTGGAGTGGTGTTAGGCGATAGTATGACTTTGAAGAACGCATCGGGCACGGCTATATCCATATCTTGACCTATGGTTTCGTGTTTTTTATCCATAATAGGCCCCGTGACCACGATAAGTGACTTATCACGACGGGCCCACTCACGAACCTTAATCTCGATATCGTTCCACATGCCAGCATTGAGAGCAGCGTCCTGTGGACACACATTGGTGAGATAGAACGTCTCGTTCATTGCCTGCTCATCCCATTTCATGTCGCCTGCAGGTGCCATGTGACCACGGTCGTAGCCCGAATCGCGGTAGTCCCACCAGTTTGGGCATCCTGCCACGCTTTCGTCACGCTCGAAATTGCCACTACGGTCGCGCTTGCCTCGTGCCTCATTAGCCGTGATTTCATAGGTTACACAGTTGGGAATGTGCAGGTCTTTGTTGAAGTGAGCAGTGTAGCCCTTATACTTTACCACCTTGTCGCTCAATCCACGAGGGAACAAGACGCTTTCATAGTTGACAGAAGCGTCATTGCCGAGCGTGGTACTGGTGTTATCCTCGGGGAACATTACAAGCGATTGCTCGGCGCCCTGTTGCTCGGCGGGCTGATTATCGCCTTTTTTGGCATAGAAAACTGCTAGTAGCGCAACCACTACCAACCATGCAGCCCATTGCGACCAGCGCTTAATTTTGTTCTTCTCTATCATTTATCTAATATAACTATAGTGTGCAAATATACATAAAAAAAACAACAATGACTAACTATGCACAAAAAAACAGAGAAGCTGAGCAAAAATGGTTTTTGATAGATTGTAAAAAAGAATTATTTAATTGCAGAAACAAAAGAAAAAGCCTATATTTGCAATGTGTAATTGGTAATGTTTTCGTGATTGTTAACGAATATCATAATATAAACAATAATGAATATTCAGCCCAGTTTATTCGACGATTTTGAGATAGATAACAATAGTGAGGAGCAGGTTGAACAACCTAAGCAGCCCACTGGCGAGGAAGCAAGGATTTTGGAGTTGCGTGAGACGCTAAACCGCCACAACCACAGCTACTATGTCCTTAATCAACCCACTATCAGCGATCAGGAGTTTGACCACCTGATGCGTGAGCTGCAAGACCTTGAGGAGAAACATCCCGAGATGGCCGATCCACTGTCGCCCACCCAGCGCGTGGGCAGTGACTTGAGTCAAGGTTTCAAGCAGGTGCAGCATGAGCGCCCCATGATGTCGCTTGGCAACAGCTACAGCATTGAGGAGGTGCAAGACTTCCTGCGTCGTGCCAAGGACGGCTTGGGTGGCGAACCGGTCGAAATCGTCGGTGAGATGAAATATGACGGCACGAGCATATCGGTGACTTATGAGAACGGTCGCCTGGTGCGCGCCGTGACACGTGGCGACGGTGTACGTGGCGATGATGTAACCGCCAATGTCATCACTATTCGCAGCATTCCATTGGAATTGCCTAAAGGCATGGATTTTCCTGCAAAATTTGAGGTTCGCGGTGAGATAATGCTACCATGGGCAAGCTTTGAACGCCTGAATAAGGAACGCGCCTTCAACGAGGAGCCACTTTTTGCCAATCCCCGCAACGCTGCCGCTGGAACTTTGAAACTGCAGAACAGCGCCGAGGTGGCACGCCGTGGGCTTGATGCCTATTTCTATTTCATCCTGGGCGACAATCTGCCCTACAAGACCCACACCGAAGCAATGGAGGCAGCGCGCTCATGGGGTTTCAAGATAGCCCACACCGAGGTGCTTGAGTCAATCGACGCCGTTACCGATTTCATTGAGCGCTGGGACAAAGAGCGCAAGTCATTGCCAGTAGCCACCGACGGTCTTGTGTTTAAACTCAACTCGCTGCGCCAGTGGCTCAACCTGGGCGCTACTGCCAAGTCGCCACGCTGGGCGATTGCCTATAAGTTTGCTCCCGAGCGCGAGTGCACCAAGCTCAAGTCGGTGAGCTTTGAGGTGGGACGCACAGGTGTCATCACCCCAGTTGCCAACCTTGAGCCAGTGTTGCTGAGTGGCACAATAGTAAAACGTGCATCGTTGCACAACGAGGACATTATCCGCCAGCTCGACATTCACGATGGCGACATGGTTTATGTGGAAAAAGGCGGTGAAATCATCCCCAAAATTGTGGGAGTCGACACCAAACAACGTGAGCCTGGTGCCGAGCCGCTGAAGTTTGTCGCTCACTGTCCTGTGTGCGGCACTGCATTGCAGCGCATTGAGGGTGAAGCGGCATGGGTGTGCCCCAACAAATGGGAATGCAAGCCGCAAATCACTGGCCGCATAGAGCACTTTGTGGGCCGTCATGCCATGAACATCGACGGCATAGGCGAGGAAGTTGCAGCTCAGCTGCATGAGAGCGGGCTAGTAAACAATATCGCCGATCTTTATGACCTCACTGTGGACAAGCTCGTGAGTCTTGACCGCTTCCAGCTCAAGAGTGCTCAGCGCATTATGCGTGGCATCGAGCAATCAAAACAAGTGCCATTTGAAAGAGTGATTTTTGCGTTGTCTATCCAGTTTGTGGGCGAGACCACCGCCAAGGTGCTTGCTCGCAACGTGCATAACATCGACCGCTTGATGGAAATGAGTGCCGAGGAGCTTGCCGCTATCCCTGAGATAGGACCCAAGATTGCTCAAAGCATAGTGGAATACTTTGCCGTCGACACCAATCGCGACATTGTGGAGAGGCTGAGATGGGCAGGACTGCAGATGGCTCTGAGCGAAGAGGAGCTTGCCAACCGCACTACCAAACTTGAGGGTAAGAAGATTGTGATTAGTGGTGTGTTCCAACATCATTCGCGCGAAGAGTACAAGGCGATGATTGAGCAGAATGGCGGCAAGAACGTGAGCAGCATCAGCAAGGCAACAAGTTTCATCCTTGCTGGTGAGAACATGGGCCCCGCTAAGCTTGAGAAAGCAAAAAAATTAGGAATTGAAATCCTCAACGAAGACCAATTCCTCGCAATGCTTAATTCATAATTCATAGTCGATAATTCGAATTGTCGATTACTCGAATAATCGAATATTCGATTAATCATTCAATCAAAAAATCATGTCAATCGAGATATAATCAATAAAGGGTTACTACTACCTCGATGCCTGGGTAATGTCGCACATCATCCACCAAGCTACAATTAGTTTTTGCCAGCGTTATCTTAATAAAACCAACGACCCTAGCGGCCGGCTTTATGACCAAATGGTGATGGCGGCAAGAAGTGCTCCTGCTAATATCGCCGAAGGCTGTTCGCGCAGGCAAACCAGCCGTGAAACCGAGATGCGTCTCACCGATGTGGCTCGAGCCACTTTGAGTGAGTTGCTTAGTGATTTCATGGCATTCTCACTTACCTATGATATAGAACCCTGGCCAAAAGGCAGCGATAACTACAATGCCATCCAAATGTTGCAACTTGAACGCCCAAATTATGGCGAGGACATCGAGCGCGATGCGTGGTTGCATGTCCAAGCACAACGCGAGCGTTTTGCTCCTTGGGTTGAAAGTGATAATCTCGAGGTGAGAGTCAATTCCTTAAAGCTGCTAATTAATCGCAACATAAGCATGCTGCAAAAACTTATCTCGCGTCAGTTTGAAGAATTCAAATCCTCAGGAGGATTCACCGAGGGCCTTAGCAAGGAGCGAATAAAAACACAAGCATCACAGTCTTCAGAGCAAGGAGCTCCTAAGTGCCCAATTTGTGGAAAACCGATGATCAAGCGCACCATAAAGCGAGGCGCAAAAGCAGGTCGACAGTTTTGGGGCTGTTCAGCCTACCCCGACTGCCAAGGCACATGCCAAGCCTGAAAAAAATCACCCGCCGGCGATCTTTCTTAACCACCAGCGGGCTTATATTATGAATCACAATCCCTATTTGCTGAGAAAATACTCTATTAATTCTGCAAGAGATTCGAAATCCCTTTTTTCAATATTTTTTTTGGTCGAATAATTTATTGTATAGTGATTTAATTTGCCATCAGTGTCATAAATGACATTATATTTACAGTAATCTCCACCTTTTGTATATATACGACCATCTTTCTCATAAGTTTTGTAAGAACTAAAAATGCCGCTCATAGTGATAATTTTCCCTGAAGGATCCGTTGTATTATAACTGTCAAGTTCATGTTGCCCACTGCTCCTCCTCTTTTCCTCACTTTCTTTCCTTCTCTTTTCACGACTATTTACTTCAGAATAAACGTAATTTTTCACATCAATAATAGAATTTTTCCAGTTACTGATCTTTTGTCCCGCAACAGCATATTTCTCTCGCAAAGTTCCTGTGGAGTTCTTTTCTAATTCTTTAGCGATATTAATTGCATTATCTATCACAGAATAGTAATTAGAACGTTCTATATTAGGAGCTCCAAATTGACGAATATATGAAAAGTCGTATTCTGCTATTGCTCTTTCGGCATATTTACCCGATGTAAGTGCTAACCCATCGAGTAAATCCATATACTTTAATGTTTCATCTATGGATTCTAATAATGGCTTATTGTCAAGTGATAATAATTCCTTGATTTTATTCTTATCAATGCCCTCTGAATTTTTAAATGCCACCAATGTATGTCGTTTATTATAATCCTCAGGAGAATTTCTTATAACTAATCTCATTACGCCTACTATATCTCTTCCATATATCCCTTGACTCAGTTGAGGTGTTTTTTCATTAAGAATAATATCTTCGGCATACTTCTTGTAATCTGCAATTAAATTTCTGACTTTCTCATATTGGAAATCTGTATTACCCGCGACGAAATTATCTAACATTGCTTGATCAAGTTTGTCTCTGTTTTTCTCAAGAAAGAATTTCGCATCCTGCTTAGGTATTATTTCTGGACTAATCTCACTAATATTTCCCACTTTTCCCATCTCTATACAATAAGCATTTATATCCGTTACAGGAATTCCAGAGACGTATTCTCCTTCAAAATAATAGAAGTATCCTTCGGCTCTACCTGATTCATAAATTTTTAGATTATTTAGATTTATACCAGAGCCTTTTCCATTTATGTACCCATTAACAACCTCACCTGACCAATAGACCTCACAAACACTAGGTTCATAATAAACCTCATGAGTCATCCAATATTCAGCCTCAGCAAGAACGCAACATTTTCCTAATTTAGCATTGGAAAAATCTTTGCCATTTTTTAATTTATAATAGTACTTGTATAGATCTTGTTGGGGTACAAACTTAATATAATCTATCTTTCCCTGATAGTCTTCTTTGCTATCAACCGCCACACAGTTTTTTGACTGAAGGAAAGATGTCATTTCTCCCAAAGTTACCTTCTCGGTAACATTGTCTATCTTGTATTCACCAAGATCTAAAGGACCTATAGCTTCCTTCATTAATTTGTTTTGCTTGCTATTTTTCTTGTGATCCTTAACCAATGATGAGACAATCATTGATGTTACGCAACTCTGGTTCACAACAGCAACACTTAGTAGTGTAAGCACTACAAATAATAAATGGAATCTTTTCCGTGTCATAATAAAAAGTTTTTTCTACCCTATTAGATTCCCCTGATTTTAGGCTTGGTTATGAAATGGAAATAAAAAAAGACGTGGGAATCTGTACTTTTGCCCATCCCATCGTCAGGCTCTAGCATTGCCCTCACCCAGGATAAGCAACACAGTCAGCCCACGCCAATGAATATGTTAGCCCATTGGGCAAAACAATTCACTCA
>CADAZN010000039.1 GCA_902792435.1 uncultured Bacteroidales bacterium | reverse complement strand
TATAGCATAATAAAATAATAGTCAATTTCACATGTCCAAGTGAAAACATTGAAATTAAGCATATTATGATGGAAAATATACTATTCTGTCCCACCACATTTTCGTATACATGCGCCGTAGCCCTAGTTGGTGGCGGCACTTATCCCACGCCCGGGGAAATATCACTTGCGCATAATGGTGTGCTCTTTCTTGATGAGCTCCCAGAGTTCAATCGCAGCGTTTTAGAGGTTATGCGCCAGCCTTTGGAAGATCGCCACATAACAATCAGACAAATTAGTACATTTTGACCTGTATTAAAAATGATTTAACATCATTTCCAATCAAACCATTCATCAACCTCATCATTGACTTTATGAAGAATAAAGTACAAATCCCTTTCAGTCAGTTCTCCCCATTTTCTTTTTTTGAGAGTGCTGGTCACATTTTTTTTGATTATGTCTCTGACAACACTTGTGTAATGTCTGGTACTGCAACCATCTGGACACACAAAACCTTGTGCATTGTACCTTCGCATCATTCTGGTTGATTCTCGCTTGATTCTTGCTTCTTGTTCCTCAGTCATAATAGTATTTTTTTTAGAGTTTCAAGTTACAAAGATAAACAAACTTCTTTTATTAAGAAAATAGACCCCTTTTATAATTGCCTTTTGTGTAAGCCTGATTCGGTGTTGGGGGGCCGCGCGTCCTGACCCAAAGAAGGTTCCCCCAACAAAAAAACTCTAGAAATCTAATTCCAGAGATCAAAATTAATATAACAACATGAACACTTACACAAACAAATGCCCACTAGCAGCACACAATCAGCTATCAGCAAGCATTAATGATTTCCAGTAAAGGGAGCTTGACTACTTCTTCGACGACTTCTCTTCCGGCAGTTCCACGATGAGACTGTGCCGTTCAGCAAGCAGGCACTTCTTGTAGTAGTCGGTCAGCAACGGCATCATACACTATTGCCATCACCTCAATTTCTGGTTCACTGCCTAAGGAATGCATTATTTCGGCGTACTGATTAGGCTTGCACTCGGTTATGTGCCAGATGTGACATTAATCCTCAATCTCACTCACGGCAGATATACTCTGCTATGGACATTATCAATGCATCAGTCGCTATGTCGTCATTCTTCCACTCATAAACGAGGTCGTCGTAGTGATAAAAGCCGATGTGTCGATTTTTATGGTCACGATAGTCGATTGTCACCTTAGTGTTCTTTGCCGACTTGCTATCACAAAAAAGTTCATCAACTTCAACCACGAACAAGTCATTTAGTGATTCTTCTCCTGGTTTGTCCTTCTCAAGGTTAGCGACGATGCTTAGTAAATTCTCAAGCTCGACAGTTTTAAAATGAAGCTTCATATATTTGGATTTTTTAAGCACTAAATATTTATGTGCAAAAATAGTAATCTATTGACAAACTAGCAAATCACTTGCACCACATCATGGAAGCCATCGGCTAGAGGGGCACTTCGAGCGTAGCAACTATTTTTTCTTGTGGGCATTAGTTTAATTGTTTTTTACTATGATATAACAAACCTGTGCTATGATTTGGCATAGGTTTGTTGTACTTATGCCAAAAAAAATTGAATTGCAAGTTACAGTATTCAACAAAATTAGATAGGGAAAAAATGTGTGTGGCTTATCAAGATCATATGCCGAGCCAAAAGAATCACACACATTTATCACAAAAGAACTGTGAATTAATTAAATAGGGCATAAATAGCATTGAATGGTGCTGTATATTTATGCGGTTATGATTTGTTGTTAAAATATAAGTACTAGTCTTAAAAATATATAATATTTAATGAATTTACTAAAATTTACCATTAAATTGGGGTAAGTTTGTAATATAGTTTATAATATTTAATAAATTTGCTAAAATTTACCGTTAAATTGGGGTAAGTTTGTAATATAATTTATAATATTTAAACATAATTTAATAGGATTCACTTGCACAATACTACCAATAATTATAACTTTGTAGTCGATATTATTACACAAATGACTAAAAAAGGTTTTTGGGAATTTGTAATTTACTAACAATTAGTGATTTATTGAGAATTATACTATGAAAAAAACTGAGAAATTATTAGCAGTATTGATTGCACTGGCAAGTTGTTTTGCCGCAAATGCTAAAGTGCACCACGATGTGACATCAAAAGTCACCCATTTTAACTATAGTACCTACACCTATACTTATATAGATGCTAATGGTGTAGAACAAACCGCAAACCTCATCGATGAGGCCACAACCCCCAATCAGATTAAAGCTTTGCTGAAGAAAGTCTACACTGATCCCACAATCCCTGGCATTCATTATGCCTATGATTACAAGGACAATGAGGGTAATCCCATTCAGTACAAGAAGCTTAACTATGACGTCAATGCTAGCTTTGGCACACCTTGGGACAAGAGCAATAATGATGGAACTATCGCCAATCCCAATGATGATGGCATGACCATGTTTCTTGTTCAGGTTAAAGACAGCTATAAAAATAGCCAAGGAAACACTATTGATGCCGCATTCCAGTCGATTAAGCTGGTCAAGAACTTTACACGTGTTCATGACTCTAACAATCCAGGCTATTTAATGTCGGTTGACGGCATCAGCACCAACCGCTTTTTCTTCCTGTCGAAGGGCAAGTCCAGGGCATCTAAAGCCGCGCCTCTTTACATGACCTATGAGCAAGTTAGCCCTGTGAACTATGCCACGGCTTCGGAAACCACCAACTTCATCAACGAGATTAAGGCAGGTCATTCTTATCCCTGTATTCATGACTGTGGTAATGTGATTGGATATGATCCAGCCCACTGGTTCACCATCGACCAAAGTGGAGAGAACTACAGCCTGTCTAACCTCACGATCTTTATGCCTGACCGTCGCTTTGAGTACAATATGGACTACCAAAATTATCATGCCAATACAGCAGATGATACAGATAGCTCTACTGGCGAGGTATTTAAAAACTATGGAAGGGGTCAGAATGACAATGGCGAATTTCATCCCGAGATTGCCCCCAAAGTGCTCATGTACACAGCCGACCTTAATGCCACAGCAACACCATCGGACTATAGCACTGGCGATGACAAATCCTACTATCAAGTAAATCTTGATTGGAGCACCTCATTCACTCAAGAAAAACTTGGTGTTGAAGTTCCACAGCATTTCTATGTTTATATTGTTAACGAAGATGGCTCACGCACACTCATTCAAGATGTTCAGAAGGAGAATGGCTTGGTGCGTGTTCAAAATCATAGCTATCTTGTGGAGCAAACCGATGAGACCCAGACATTCAGATATGTTATCACCGCTCACCCCATCAACTATGATAATGACGGGAACATTATCACCGAAGACGGCAACCCCTACATCACTCTTAGCGCCGAGAGCCCTGTGCGCACTGTTATAATTCCAGGCCTAAAGAATGCTTTCTTCACCGAGCTTACAGAATATCGCAGCCGCTATTATATTGAGAATGCAAGCAAACAATATAATATCTACAGGAACACCGTGTCGATTAATCCCACCAACACCCTTGAGTTTGGTAAGATTAATACTGCCGATAAGGCTTACAGATTGTGCCGCAGGTCAATAAAGAATGGTAATGTGAGTGAAACAGAGAACGTAATCGCTCAAATCACTTTTATTCCTTCAGCATATGATAATAACGTTGTTACCGCCTACAATTATACAGTAATATATAAAGATTTAAACGATAAATATACTCAGGAAGTGACACCAGATTACCTCTTTGACGAAAACACTTCCACCGACCTTGAGGTCAATGGTACTATCACTATCGATAATCCAGTTATTGTACTTTATGACCGCTTTAAAGAGTCAACAGTTTCTAACCTTCAGGATGAAGGTTACGTCTATTATCTGAAAGGACTTGTTAATGTAAATTATATTGAGCGAAGCAACCGATTCAATGTGCCAGTATATAAGACTGAGAACCTTGTCTCGGGCGAAGGCCGCACTCATGATGAGGTGGTTGCCGACGTTGACCACAGCGCAAAGGCAACTCCTGACAACACCATTACCTTCAAGGTAATCAACGATCCTGCCGCCAACCTTGTGGATTATGAAATTCGCCGACTCAGGCAGAACAATTTCAAATACTTCACCAAAATTGGCAAGGCCGAGAACTATAACAATAGCGGACAATATTATATCTATGCTCTTAACGATGCAGGACAGCTTAACGAGCTGGTGAACATCGAGAGCGTAGGCACCGAGGGTGGCAATATCACCACTCACGATATCAACAGTTCAAGCGACAATTTGACAAGCAGTTATGTGCCCGTTATCAACACCCTCTACAACGGTGATGCCTCGAGACCCAATTCCTATGGTTGCGACATCCAGCGTACTGGTTACCCAGGTGTAGAGCTTAGCATCCCAGCTATGGAAAAAACCAATCCATTCTATGGCAATGATGGTCCTTTGATGGGATATCGTGTCAACTTGAAAATCACCCCAAAATTGCCTTCAGCCAATGTGAGCAACATCAACTTCGTTTACTACTACCGCGTTTGGCGCGAGATTGATGGCACAGTCAATCCTACACGCATCGAGGGAGAAAAGATGGTCAATCATGAGCAGAACCAGAGCGGTGAAGGAATAAATCCAAATACTGGCGTTTTGACACCGTGGGCAAGCGATTATGACTGTCTCCATGTTACCTATCCTGGCCAAACTGATGTTGCGGTAAATGACCTGTTTGTTGACTTTGCTTATGATGGCACTAAAAAAGTGACCTATATCGTGCGTCTCTATGCCACATCAGTTTATGGTCAACAAGGTGCAGGTTTAGACCAGGGTGGAAAGGGTGAAACTGAAGGTGGTTCAGGTAAGGATTACTTCATTGCCGAAGCCAAAAAAGTTGTTACCTTCGACAATAGCACTCCAACGGCCATTGGCACTATCAATGCTGAGGCTAAGGTAATAAGCGTTACCTACTACAACATGATGGGCGTGGCAAGCAACCGTCCTTATCCAGGCATCAACATCGTGGAGAAGCGCTACAGCAATGGAGCAACAACAACCAACAAGGTGATATACTAAAAAACACCTCTTCACAATTCATTTTTAATTCTCAATAACGTGAACGGCCTGAGTGAGTTACTTGGGCCGTTTTTTTGGTCAAAGGAGGGATAATAATAAATTAGTGTCCGGTAAAGGCAGAAAGGCTGCTCGCCTAAGATAGGATAGCTGTACTCCTCCCCTGCCCGCTCTTTCAGCATCAATGGACTTCATTCACCTTGCAACTTGTTTTGCCGCTGGTTCGGTTTGCACCATTGGTCTATCTTAGAGGGGGAGTTTAATGCGCTGACGAAACTTTTAATAATTCATTCAGTGCTTAGGTTTCTTTATTGGATTTGGCCGAGTTTTTTGACGTTTTGTTCGAATTGCTCGCGGCTGGCGATGGCACCGTTTTTGATGCGTGCACGGTAGTTGTAGATTGTGTTGACGCTGTAGTGCAGGAACTCGGCAATCTTTGAGGAGTCCTCAATGCCCAGACGGATGAGTGCGAAGATGCGTATTTCGGTGGTGAGTCGGTTCTCCTCTTTGGGTTGCACCTGCGCTTCGGGCTGGAGCAATGCGTTGAAATCTTCAACGAAGTGTGGAAACAGATGCAAGAACACACTGTCGAAATTCTCATAGAGTTCTTCTAGCTCGGTTTCCTTGAGTTCGGTTGATTTCGTAATTCGGAACAGTTCATCATACTCATTGTTCCTCATCTTCTTGTTTACCATCCTGCGGTAAGCATCAAGTTTATCGATGTATTGTGAGCATAGGCTCATGAATCGTCCAATATACTCCTCTTTCACGCGGTTGCTCTCCGAGAGCTGTGCGTTAAGTTCTGAGAACTGCACATTCTTTTCCGACAGCTGTTCGTTGGCAGTTTTCAATTCCTCATTGAGTGTCGCCAGCTGGCTATTGGTGGCATGCAGTTCGTTTCTTGCTGCTGTTAATTGCTTGTGACGGCGATGCAAGAAGAGCAGAGCGCCCAGCAACAACATAGCAAGCACGCTGATGAGAGCGATAGTGATGCGCAGCTGTGTGGTAACGCGTTCACTATTAGTTTTGTAATTCTTGGATATAGCGGTAAGCAATGGTGCTATTTGCCAGTTTCGTTGTCGAGAGCCATAGCGGTTGGCACAGTCACTGGTGAAGCTGATGTAACGTGATGCGCGCTCAATGTCACCTTGTATCATCAGCTCATTGGCAAGTTCCCACATCGAACCTTGATCCATGGTTGCATTTTTGATGTCGGTCAACACCGATTCCACAAGCCAACGCATCATTTCCTTTTTGTCGCCTTGGAGTTTGAATTCGATGTATCGGTAAAGCGCCACCAAAGCATAGGGGTGCGAACCTGGCTCCACTGTAGCGAGCCAATCATTGTTGATTCTCATTGACTCGTTGAAACGCCCTTCGCCCTGTGCGCTCAATTCACGCCGCAAAAAGCAAGCCTCACTCGTGGGTGGCAAGTGCTTCATCATCAGTTGTTCGTAGTAGTGAGCTTTTTCAAGGTAGATTTCGCGCATCTTGTCAAGGCGCGTGTAGTAGGAAAGCTCACTATACACATTGTTGTAGGCCTCATAGTAAGTTCCCAGAGCAAGGGTGTCGGCTCCCTCGGTATTGATGGAGTCAAGCATGCACAGCGCTTCATCATACATGCCGATGTTGGCGCTTCTTATGGCTAGCAGCGACGAGCAACGCACCAAAGCCGAGGGGTCGTTCATTTGCTTTGCGAGCTCAATGCACTGGTTGAGGAAATAAATCGCCGAATCACTAACGAAAGGCTTATAGAGTTCATATAGCCGAAAATTGCATTGGAACTTTCCGCTTGGGGTGGCCTCCCGTTTTAGAGCCTGGCGTTGAAGCCCAATTTTTATCTCATGCTTTGCCACATACTCCGGTGAATGATTGATAGCCTCGTCAATCTGCAAATAATAGTTCAGCAAATTATCTTGAGCCACCGACATCTTTGTCCCCACAAGCAGCAACCAACAAAGTAAAACTAGTGTCTTTTTCATTTTGTCTTAGAAGTTATGGCGACAAAGGTAAAAAAAAAGTCTGAGACAAAGATTACTTTTCTCAGACTCTTTTCAATCAATATTAATTTTTACAGTGCGTATGATGCTATCTTAAATCAAAGGTGCATTTGGTGGGAGTATTGTTAGAAGCCGTGCCAATCAACGCCTCAAAAGTGCCTGGCTCTGCTTTCCATTGTCCTGACACTTCATCATAGAAGCTCAAGGCATTGCGGTCGATGCTAAGCGTCACGTCGCGCGTCTCGCCAGGCTGTAGGAACACTTTTTGGAACGCCTTCAGCTCCTTGACAGGGCGGTCAACACTTGCTTTCACATCGCTCACATAGAGCTGTATGGTCTCGGCACCTGAGCGCTTGCCAGTATTGGTAACACTCACTGTGAACGAAATCTGTTGGTCGCCGGTAAGTTCCTTTCTATCGGCAACGGCCTTGCCAAGCCTAAAAGTGGTGTAACTTAACCCATATCCAAAGGGGAACGTTGGTTTCAACTTCTGCTTGTCAATCCAGCGGTAACCCACAAAGACACCCTCTTTATATTCCTCGTCAATAATCTTATGTCCCTCACGCCACACGCCAGGATAGGCATTCAAAGCGTGGGCGCCACACTGGTTGACGTCGGCATACCAAGTGAATGGCAACTTGCCCGAAGGATTGACGTCGCCAGCGAGCACGCTGGCAATGGCCTCACCCGACTCAGAGCCTACAAACCATCCCTGAACAACAGCCGGCACCCTAGCCAACCATGGCAACTCAAATCCTGAACCTGAAATGCCAACAAACACCAAACGGGGATTAACAGCCACCAGTGCCTCTATCACTTCGTTCTGAGCATAAGGCAGGTCATAACTCTTGCGGTCGTGGCCCTCGGCATCTTGATAGTCGCTTTTGTTCAGGCCACCAACAAAAATCACCACATCGGCATTTTTAGCTTTCTCAACAGCCTCATTCAACAGCTCTTCTTTAGAGCGCGTCTCATAAAGGCTGCGCCCAACAGTCACACCATTGTAGCTCTGCACCGTGTCACCCACGTAGCCGCGGGCATAGTCGACCTGTGCATTGCCAAAGCGCGCCTTGATACCATCGAGTGGCAAAATCTCCTTCTGCACCTTAAGCGACGAGGAACCACCGCCCACGGTCATCATTTTGATGGCGTTTTCGCCCACCACAAGGATGCGTTGTTTAAGGGCAGCATCCAGAGGCAGAATTGGCATTGAACCTTTACCCTTCGGAGCCTCGTTTTTGAGCAGCACAATGCCCTCCTGGGCGATTTTCAGTGCTGCATCATAATGGCTCTCGCTGCACAGAAAACCATGAGGACGCTGACGGTTCATCGTAGTGCGGAAGTGCAGACGAAGCACTCGTCGCACTTTCTCGTCAAGTTCCTTGGTCGAAAACTTTCCGTCAAGGATGAGTTGCTTGTAAGACTGGGCGAGGTAATAATTATCGTAGGCATTAGACGTGCCAAAGGCGAGACCGTCGGTCCATGTGCCAAACTCCAGGTCAAGGCCGTTCATCACCGCTTGCTCAGTGCTGTGAGCGCCGCCCCAGTCTGAAATCACCACGCCATCAAATTGCCAGTTATGCTTCAATATCTTGTTCAGCAAGATTTCATTATGACAGTTGTGCTGATCCTTATAGAGATTATAGGCGCCCATTAAAGCCCATGCGCCGCCTTCTTGCACCGCCGCCTTGAAGGCTGGCAAGTAAATCTCGTGCAGAGCGCGGTCGCTAACCATCACGTTCACCTGATGACGGTACTCCTCATCATTGTTGAGCGCATAATGCTTGACGCAAGCTGCCACGCCCCGTGACTGCAATCCTTGAACATAGGGCACCACCATGCGTGAGGCGAGCCATGGATCCTCGCCAAGATACTCAAAGTTGCGCCCACACAGCGGAGTGCGATAGATATTGACTCCAGGCCCAAGAATGACGTTCTTGCCGCGGTACAGAGCCTCTTCTCCCAGGCTCTCGCCATAGAGGCGCGCCATCGCGGGGTTCCACGTCGCAGCCAAGCAAGTGAGGGCAGGAAAAGCCACACACGAGTCATTGGTTTGCCCGGCTTGCTCCCACTCGTCCCACAGCACATCGGGGCGCACTCCATGAGGCCCGTCGTCGGTCCACAAGTCGGGGATTCCCAAGCGTTTCACACCGGGACTGCTAAACTTCGACTGAGCGTGGATAAGAGCTATCTTCTCATCAAGAGTCATGCGACTGAGCGCATCCTCCACCCGCTCCTCCAGCGGACGGTTCTCGTCGAGATACACTGGCAAGATGGAAGCCTGTATTGCGGCCACACCAAGCAGTGCTATTATAGTGAATACAAATTTCTTCATACTAGATAATATTATTGAGCATCGTTCATTATCGATTGTGCATTATGAATTATGCATTGTGCATTATTTAAGCCCCATCGAGCGGATGTAACCATCCTGGCGTTGGCAGTTTTCAAATCGGCTGTTCTCAGCATATTTCAACAGTAGCTTTCGGAACGTTTCCTGGTCGGGACGTGCCTCCCGCCATTCCTTATAAGTGCCTCTAGGCGTTTCCGAGAACTTCACCACAATGTCATCCCATTGCTCAGGCCTGGTGATGCCCATCATGCAAGAGTTGTCAATTTTCTTGTAAGGCCAAAAGGTGTAACCTATATTGTTTTCCTTCATCACCTTAACAAACTGCGCCTGCCACTCATCGGTGTTGTGCCCAATCTCACCCATGTACATGGGCAGCTGAGTCTTGTCGCGAAAGTCGATGTAGTCCTTAATGGCCTCGGCAGTGGGCTCACCGCCATAACGGTGACACGTGTACATGATGTTGTCGTCAAACTTCCAATCGGTAAACATAAAGAAGTCGGAGTTCCATCTCGCGCCACCAAGCAGAATCACATGGTTGCCGTCAACCTCGCGTATAGCACTCACCGCTTGCTTATAGAGGGGCTCTAAAAGCAGGTTCAATGCATCCTTGTTCTCAAAATAATGAGCAATAGGCTCATTAGCAAGTTCATAGCCAAGGATTACGGGTTCGTCTTTATATCGGCTAGCAATGCGTTTCCAGATGTCACAAAACAAATCCTGGCTCACCTTGCTCTCAAAAAGCCACGGATAGCCGTGTCCGTCGTCAATGTTGTCGCCCGTTTGTCCGCCTGGGCAATCATGCATGTCAAGAATGAGATACAATCCTGCATCCCTGCACCACTCCACCACCGAATCGATGCGGGCAAAGCCGTCTTGATTTTTGGTCAGCCCCATGTAGTCCTCGTCGGTAAAGAGCTTGTAGTTAAAGGGCAGACGCACGGTATTGGCACCCTGTGAGGCGATAAATTCAATGTCCTTGCGGGTGATGTAGTTGTCCTTGAACACCCGCCAAAACTCAGCGGCAAAGTCTGGGCCCACCGCCTCCTTAATCATCAGGTCGATCATCCATGCCGAGTTAGTGCGGCTCAGTCCGAACATATATCCCTCAGGATTCAGCCAATTTCCAAGGTTCGTGCCTTGTATAAACAGTTTACTACCATCAGGCTTTACCAAATTGGGACCATCCACCCTGACGAAGCTGGCGGGCGCTGAAACAAGCGACACGGTTGCCATCAAGACCAATGTGAGGAGAACCATCAATCTGTTCATGAGTTGCTAAATTCTAAAGATAAGTGGCCGCAAAAGGTGCGATCATGCCATTCACGGCCACAATCAAACATTATAAAGAAGACTTTTATCAATGCACTATGCTTAATGCACTATTGGTCCTACTCCCCCTATATCCCGCTCTATCTTAGAGGGGGAGTTTGCTTTGCGCTAGCTGTCGAGGCAGGCCTCGACCCTAGATGCCAGCGGCAATTGTCCTTAATAAAAAGGGAGCAAAGAATATTGTCCTTTATTGTCTTAAAAAAGGACCCTGTCTCTATTTCTTTTGGAACACGCGCACGTAGTCGACCTCCATAGTGACAGGAAGTGCATTCTCGTTAACACCTTGGGCTCCACCCCAATCACCACCCCAAGCGAGGTTGAGGATAATGTAGAAGGGAGCATCATAGGGCCAGTCGTCATGACCCAAGCCGCGGTTGTCGTAAGAAAGTTGAACCTTGTCGTCAACGTAGGTGGTGATGTTCTGCTCGGTCCAAAGAATCGCATATTTGTGGAACTCGCCTTCGGCACCAGGACACAGCATCTCGTGAGTGACCTGTGTGCCATTGGTGTGGACGTGGGCGTTGGCATGCAGGCTCGACGACACATAGTTGGGGTGGTATCCCACCTCTTCCATAATGTCGATCTCGCCATCGGCAGGCCATGACTGGAAGTTCACTGGCATCATCCAGAAAGCAGGCCATGTGCCCTTGCCCTTTGGCAGCTTGATGCTAGCCTCGATGTAGCCATATTTCCAGCCTTCACGGGCTTTGGCATAGACGCGACCCGAGTAAATCTTGCCGTTCTCCTTCAGGCAGGTAATGCGCAACTTGCCGTCTTTAAGCTCGGTTACATAGGAGCCACCCGGGGTGATGTGGTTCACATAGTTTTGCAACTCGTTATTTACCCATCCCGAGTTCTTCACCTCGTGAGTCCAGTAGTCGCCATTCAGCTCATTGCCATGATCAAACTCATCGTTCCACACTAGCGAGTAGCCATCGGGCGCATCATAGGCGGGCTTTTCGGCCGCAGCTTGCGTCACAGTGATAGTCTTGCGGGCTGCACCCGACATTACTACCACCGTGCCATTGCGAGCCTGGGTGAGCGCATTGGCTGGAACCGTGACTGTTACACTACCCTTCTTGGTGGTTGTGCCCTGCAAACTAATGGTGAAGAAATCGCCTGTTGCATAGGCGTCCCACTCGTTGCCGGTAGTGGTCACGTCGATAACAAAGGTCGCTCCTTCGGCGGGCGCAGTGATGGCATCAAGCGAGGCAGTGATGGTCACCGGGGCTTGCGGTCCATCGCCGTCTCCACCGCAGCCCAGCAGGGCTGCAGTGAGAGATAGCAATAATATAGTGTGAAGCATGTAACGTTTCATTTTTTATGCTTCTTTAAGGACAATCTTGCTGATTTTCACATGGGAGCCACCGGGCGAGCCACCAAAGTCGAAGAAGAATCGCAACGTCGAGGCGTCGGTGCCCTCGGCCAGCTTCACGTTTTTCCAAGTGAAAACATTTGGTGTGTCGGCTGCAACATCTTTGCGCTCAGCGAAGAAGTAGTTGTTGTCGCCCGAGTCGGTGAGCTTGAAGGTCACTTGTGGCAGGTCGGCATCAGCCTCAATCTGCAACTGCACATGATAGGCCTTGGAGCCACTGGCAGTGAGCTTGGTGTCGATGTGGAACTGACCTTGCCACTGCGAGCCACCAAGTCCCTCAGGAAGGGTCAACTCATAGGCGTCACCGTTGTGCGTAGCGGGGCTATAATCGATTGGGCCCCAGCCATCGTCGGCGAAGTAGTAGCCAAAGGCGTCGAACATTGAGCCTTCATCCACTGCACGCCACAGGTTATCGGCATCGTCATAAGATATTGAAACAGCCTCTTCCAGATAAATCTTGCTGATTTTCACATGAGTGCCTGCGGGCGTGCCACCAAAGTCGAAGAACATGCGAAGTGCTGTTGCATCTTTGCCTTCGGCAAGCATCACGTTCTCTTGCTTGAACACGAAGGGCTTATCGGCTTCCACGTCCTTGCGTACTTCAAAGAAGTAGTTGGAATCACCCGAGTCGGTCAACTTAAAGGTCACTCCCGGACAATCATTATCAGCCTCCATTACCAAATAGAAATTGTATTTCTTGGCAGCGCTGGCAGTCAGTTTAGTATCGATGTGGAACTGGCCTTGCCACTGCGAGCCACCCATGCCCTCGGGCATGGTGATGAACCACTCACCGTCGCTGTGCGACCACTCGGGATCGGCAATCTGAGCCCAGCCATCGTTGGCAAACCAGCAGCCTACGGCATCGAAGGCTTCGCCTGTCTCGACAGGAGTCCACAGGTTGGCTGGTGAAGCGGGATCCCAGTCAACAACTGTTGCTGGATCGGGCACGTCGGGTTCATCTTCACCGTTGGTAAAGATGAAACGCCAGGCGATAGAGCGGTCGGGGGCCTCATAGATGAGCACCAGTTTCTTGGCAGTGAGTTCCTCGATACGGAACTTGGGGTTCTCATACTGAGCGTCCATGCTGATGTAAGGGAACACAGTGTTTGGAGCTAGCTGGATATAGGTCTGCTTGGTGACATTTCCTTCGGCATCTTCCCAGTCATATACTTCAAAACTCCAAGTCGAAGTCTGCTCACCAATCGTAGCATCAAAGTCGGCATCGGCGCCTGTGCCCCACTTGGTGGTACCTTTGTTCACATAGGTGAGGCCATCCTCACCGGGATTATAGGTGAACGAGCCGCCCTTGCGGTTATCGGCAGTGAAGCTGATGCGGTCGTCATACATACCGGTACCTTCCTTCTCATTTGGTCCAGCACTCCACCATTCAGTAGCTGCAGTTCCAGCAGGGCCACAAGCTAGGTGGGCAACTTCTTTGTTAGCGAAGCGCCACTCCTTGCCAGTAATGCGACGGAAGTCGGCGGTGTAGTCAATCTTGGTCTCGTTGAAGGTGAATGACTTAGTAACAGTGCCCTGGCTAAAGCCGTTGCGGTTACCAAGTTTCAGGCTAATGGTGTAGGTGCCAGCCTCAGGATTCTGGTAACCCACTTCTTGCAGAGTAGAATAAGAAGTTCCATTTATAATCCAAATAGGATAGGTTCCAGGGCGTGGAGTGTAAGTGGCAATCATCTGGTTGGTCTCCTGATCCACGCTGATATCAAAGTCAACGCCATCAAGCGTGGGAACAGCGGTTGGATCAGCAACCTCAAAACTATCGGGAGAGCAAGAGGTGAAACCCACCATCAAGCTCAGGCTCACGATAGCAGCACCGAAAAGTTTATATATCTTAGTCGTCATAATGATCGTTTTTTTCTAGATGATTAATTAGTAGTTATTCTGAACCAATGTAGGATCGGCATCAAGCTCCGATTGTGACAGTGGAATGTGCTTCTTGTTAGGAGTCCATGTTCTGGTGCGATAACCATAGCTGTCGGGAACAAGCACTGTCGAAGCCTTCTGTGTGGCACCATTGATGCCCTCGGCGCGAACCAAGTCGAAATAACGCTTGCCTTCGCCACAGAACTCCAGATGACGCTCGGTGTAGATGTCGTCGATGTCCAAAGTGGTGAGGTTGGCAAGGCCAGCACGGGCGCGCACTTGGTTTACATATCCCAGTGCTTCACCGGCACCACCGCCAGTCGCCAGCAACAGCTCAGCAGCATTGAGCAATGTCTCGGCATAGCGATAAATGCGCTTGTTGTTGTTGTAGTTCAGGTTCTTCGACGAAGGACAATCCTGGTTGTTGGCACTCTGTGGGCGATATTTGCCGTGCCAGATGTGAGTGTCTTGATAACGCTCGGTGTAGGTGTAACCGCGCAAGTCCCAGCAGGTCACATCACGACGCTTGTCGTTTTCGGCATACATGTTATAGGTTTCAACGCGCATGGGGAGGAAGCCCCATCCATCGTTGCCACCGTCCCAGCCTTCGCCACCACCCCAGCCATTGGGTGAGCAGAGTGTTGGGAACACTGTGCCACCGGCATAGAGCGGAGGATAAGGATTGGAAGCAGTGGCCCAGTCGCGCTGCGCATTGTCGTCATCGTAGTTGATTTCGAAAATTGATTCCGAGCACCATTCTCCAGCTTCGGCCCACAAGTTGGCGAAGTCGGGATTGAGCGAGTAGTTGGCATCGTTGATAATCTGCTTCATGTAGCCCAGTGCCTGAGCATAACGAGACTGATCGTTTTGATACATTACCATCTCAGCATAGAGCATGTAGGCCATGGCTTGCGACACGCGACCACTCTCGGCGGCAGCCCAGCGCATGGGAAGCACGTTAGAAGCGATAATCTCATCTAGTTCGGGAAGCAGTTTATTGTAAATCTCGTCGGCAGTCAACTGTGGAGCAGTGTATGGCTCATTAAGATTCTCCAAATAGAATGGCACATTGCCATAGTAATGCCACAGGATATTATAATAGTACACGCGAAGCAATCGTGCCTGCATCTCGAATGACTTGCGATTGGCTTCGGTGCCACCACCCCAAGAGCAATACTTAATCACATCGTTGCAACGCTTGATGCCACTGTAGAAGTCGCCCCAAAGGGTGCTCAAAGTGTTGTTGCCATCACCCTCGAAGTTGAAGAGCTTGTGCCAGTGCTGGTTGTCGGAGATATTGGCTCCGCCTACCCAGAAGTCATCGCCCATGATTTCGGCGTCGACGGTGAGATCGTTATATGCCACACCATCCCAGTCGGGCCAGTGCAGAGGAGCGTAGGCCGATGTCAGCGCCTCGTTGAGGTGCTCGTCGGTTTTATAGTATTCCTCAAGAGGTTCTCCAGTGGGATTCGTTACCTCGAGGAAGTCGTCGCTACAAGAGGTGAGGGCAAGAGCTGCCACACCAATACCTGCGATAATTGAAATATATTTATTCATAATGATTTCCTTTCTTTAGAATGTTTAGATTAGAATGAGAGATTGAATCCTACTGTGAATGTGCGTGCCTGTGGATAAACACCATAGTCCACGCCCATAGAAGTACTTCCCGAACCAATCTCGGGGTCAAATCCCCAGTACTTGGTCCAAGTTACTAGGTTCTCACCACGTACGTACAAGCGCAGACGCTCAACGCGAATCTTGCGAGTGAGGTTACGAGGCAGAGTGTAGCCCAAGGTGATGTCCTTGAGACGCAGATAAGAACCGTCCTGAATATAGATGTCGCTGCATACCCAGTTTTTGGCGTCACCGAGTTTCAGCAGAGGAAGTTTGTTAGAAGTGCCTTCACCGGTCCATCGGCCAAGTACCCAAGTAGGATAGTTGCCCGAAGCGATGTCCTGACGCCAAGTAGCGTCGAAGATGTCGGCACCGCTCACACCCTGGAAGAAGATGCTAAAGTCGAGGCCCTTCCACTCGGCGTTGAAATTAAAGCCGAATGTCCAGTCGGGTGTTGGCTTACCAATCTTAGTGCGGTCGTCACTGGTGATCTTGCCGTCACCATTCACGTCAACGAAAATCAAATCGCCAGGATGCGAACCAGCACTATATTTGTTGTTATACTCATTAGCCTCGTCCATGTTCTGCAACACGCCAGCAGTCTTGTAACCATAGAAGAATGGGAATGGCTGTCCGTTCTCGGCACGTGTTCCACCATCGCTGAACTGGCTGATGCCAAAGTTCAGGAAACCAGTGTCGTTACCCAGATTCTTAAGCTCGTTCTTCAAGTAAGCAGCATTGCCCTTAACAACAAATTGTGCATCGCCAATGTTCCATCGGTAGCCGAGCTCAAACTCAATACCTGAGTTTTTCATGTCACCCACGTTGCCTATTGGTTTTGCCTCACCCACATAAGATGGGATGGGCATTTCCATTAGCATACCATTGGTTTTCTTGATGTAGTAATCCATCGAGAAGGTGAGCTTGTTGTTCCAGAATCCGAGGTCGATACCAACATTGGTCTGTTCACTTTCTTCCCATCTCAGGTCTTCGTTGGCAAGTCCATTAGCCTTTGAACCATAAATCATAGTAGCCTGACGGCCAAAATAGTAGTTGCTTGTGCCACCACTGGTGGTGAGTACGGTATAACGGAAATCACCAATGTTTTCATTACCATTCTTACCCCAGCTGAAACGCAGTTTCATGTTGTTGAGCCAGTTGCGAGTGCTTTCCATGAAAGCCTCGTTCATGATGTTCCATCCCACCGAGAATGAGGGGAACACACCATACTTGTGATTAGCACCAAAACGACTTGAACCGTCGCGACGGATAGTTGCCTGGAGCATGTAACGCTCATCATAGTTGTAAGAGAAACGAGCGAAGAGCGAAGCAAGGCGGTGCTCCACATA
>CADAZN010000038.1 GCA_902792435.1 uncultured Bacteroidales bacterium | reverse complement strand
CGAGGCTTACTTGGTTGGTACTTTCAACGACTGGAACCAGACCGAAGAGGGTGGCCGCATCGCATTTGAGGATGTTGATGGCGTTCTTACCGCATCTAGCGTAGAGCTTGAGGCTGGCGCAGAGTTCAAGGTTATTGTTCCTAATGAGGACGGCAGCTGGACATGGCTTGGTGGTGTGGATGCCAACGATGTTGGCTACTTCCTGCTCAACAGCGACTTAATGGGCATTCCAGTAAATCTCGTTGACGGTGCAAACTTCCGCATGGAAAATGCTGGTGCATGGAAAATGCTGGTACTTATGACCTTGAGATTTTTGTAAGCCAGCTTGATAAGGCGGCTAAATCTTATGTCTTGAAAGTTACTGAGTCTGAGCCCAACGCTATCGAGACTGTTGCTACCGACAAGCAGGACAACAACTGGTACAACCTCCAGGGCGTGAAGTTCAACGGCATGCCAAGCGCTCCTGGCATCTACATCAACAACGGCAAAAAGGTTATTATTAAATAACACCTTAAATTATTAACATACCACATTTTAGAGTGGGTCGAGAAGCGATTGTTTCTCGACCCATTTTCATTTTGAATCTAATTTATAAATTGTTTTTTTATGTAGTTCTAAATTTTTAAATCAAAAAAATATTCATTTTTATATTATATTTAGTATCTTTGTGGGCTTTTTAGACATTAATACACCTATTATTTATATTAACAACTAAATTCACATGAAAAAATTACTGCTAATCCTGATGGCGGCAAGTGTGTCGTTGGCTATGCTAGCTAGCGATAAGCTAAGTGCCCCAACACGAGTGTTCCTGCAGCAGCGTGCCAATGCCGTGGCTCAGGCTCCTGATGGCAAGTCGGTTCTTGCCATGCCCAAAACCCTTAATGGTGTGGAGTATGTTGAATGCTTCATCACCCTCAATGGATCTTCGATAGCCGAACTCGAGGCTAACGGAGTGAAAGTTACTGGTAAGTTCAGCGACTTTGTCACTGCCAGCATTCCTGTAAGCAAAATAGAAAGCGTAGCACGTCTTAAAGGCGTTAAGCAAGTGGGTGTTGCACGCAACGCACGACTGCTCACCGACGTAGCCAAAGGCATCGTTAACGCCGACAAGGCATGGGACGGCACCAACTATGGCCTTCCACAAGGCTATACCGGACAAGGTGTGGTTGTTGGTCTTATCGACGACGGTATCCAATTCAACCACCGCGCTTTTCTTGATGAGAATGGCAACACCCGCGTGAAAGCGGTTTACATGCCTAATGCAACAAGCGCTAATGGCGGCACCAAGGCTACTATCGACGGTGTTCAGCTCATGGGTTATCAGTACACTACCCCAAGCCAGATTGCCAACCTTACTTGCGACGACAATGGCGAGAGCCATGGTACTCACACCTCGGGTATCGCTGCTGGTTCGCATGTAGGCAACTATTCTGGTATGGCTCCCGAGGCCGACCTGATTCTCGCAGGTTGCGGTTCTTCACTTACCGACAATGCCATTATGAGCTCAGCCAAGTACATTGGTTGGTATGCTCAGCAACTTGGCAAGCCCTGTGTAATCAGCATCAGCTTGGGTAGCGACATTGGTCCTCACGACGGCACCAGCATCATCAGCCGTGCCTATAGCGAGGTTGCCAACACCTACGGCGCAGTGATTCTGCTTGCCGCAGGTAACGAGGCCGACATCATCGGTCACGCTCACAAAACCCTCTCAAGCGCCAGCGACTACATGGCTGTCACCAACAACGTTTCGGGCAGCTGGTGGGGATCGGCTACCGGTGCTTGCGACATCTGGAACAGCACTAGCGATGAGCTTCAAATCAAGGTTATCATCGGCAGCTCACAGAGCGACTGGATGACCAGCGGTAGCTTTGGCAACGTCACTGTTTCGGGTGGCGTGGATGCCTTCAACAACCGCTACAACCTGTATATCGAGAGTAGCGAGTCGGCAGCAACCTATGTTATCAAAGGCCAAGCTGGCAACACTATCAACGTTTATACCGACTGCTGGTACAGCACACTTAGCTCATCGTCGGGCAGCGTGAGTGGCTACACCATCACCCCAGGAACCTACGAGGGCTCTATGTGCGACGACATGACATGTCCTCAGGTCATCAGTGTGGGTGCTCAGGCATCACGCTCTAGCGATGGCTACGGCCAAGGCGATGTGGCTTACTTCTCAAGCTATGGTACCGACTTCAACGGCGTTAACCAGCCATTCATCACCGCTCCTGGACACTATGTGATTTCGTCGGTTAATGGCTATGATTCTTACCAGTCAGTCTCTTGGTCAACGACCTACAACGGCCAGACCTACAATTGGGGACAGATGAGTGGAACATCAATGGCAACTCCTTGCGCCGCTGGTGTGGTAGCCCTGTATCTGCAGGCCGACCCAACTCTCGACGTTGACCGCGTGAAGGAAGTGATTGCTGAGACTGCAACAGCTTATCCCGCTAGTGCTTCTAGCCCTGTAATGTCTCGTGGACATGGTATCATCAACGCCCTTGACGGTATCGAGTACATCCTCCAGCATCAAGGTCCAACCATCGTTGCTAAGCCCGACAATGTAAACTTCCAGGGATATGCAGGCGAGACTTATACCGAGACTATCTTAGTTAAGGGTTATAACCTCACTCAGCCCATCAATATCGCTAAGAGCGGTTCAAACATTTATAGCGTAACTCCTACCACTATCAGCCCTGAGGATGCTTACAGTGGCGTTAACGTAACCGTTACTTACGCTCCTACCGCAGCTGGCGAGACCAATGCAACACTGACTCTCACAAGTGCAGAGGCCGAGACACAGACCGTGACCATCACTGGTGTGGCTCAGCCACGTGTTCCAACCATCCTTACCGATCCCGAGACTCTTAACTTCAACGCTAAGCTGTCTACTCCAATTACCAAGACTGTGAAGGTTAACGGCCTGTTCCTCACTAACGACATCACCGTTACCCTCACCGACCAGAACAACAAGTTCACAGTATCTCCTACTACCATTTCGGCAAGCAACACTGGCATCGACACTCCAGTTAACGTGAACGTGACCTTCACTTCGGCCGAAGAGGGCGAATACACCGCATCGCTCACCCTCACCAGCAATGGCGCTGTGACCAAGACAGTTCAACTCACTGCTAAGGCCACCGACAAGGGCACTGCTGCCGATCCATATCTCGACATCGCTAAGTATGAGACTATCGACGAGGCTGGCGCTAACGTGAGTGGCATGACCACTATCTACAATTACACCGAGTATGAAGACGACGAGTGCGCTTGGCTCACCGTTTCTAACTATGGTGCTCTCAAGAGCGACGCCACCCAGAACTGGTTCACCATCGCAGGCACCGAAAAGACCGGCACTGAGTCATGGGGCGCTACCGATGTATTCTTGGGCAGCTCACCCTACTTTGGCAACAGCAATGCTTACTACACCGACTGGAACGAGGATTACCAGACATTCTACGTTACCAACTGCTCTCAGGTTAAGCAGTTTGCTGAGAACCGCAGCAACACTTCTTATCCATTGAAGATGTACATCTATGAGTGTACTGTTAATGCCGACGGCACTATCACTGCTAGCAACACTGCAGTTCAAACCAAGCAGAACACTACCACTAGCAAGGAGGTTATTTCTTCTGATCCTCTCGACCCAGAGAAGGTTTACAAGATTGCTATCTTCAACGACTATTCTAAGCTTTATGAGATTGGATTCAAGACTCCTATCAACGGACTCCCAGCTCCAATAGCTACCGCAGCAACCAACATTGGCGCTACTACCTTCACCGCCAACTGGAATCCATGCGATGGCGCCGACAGCTACACCCTGCGCATCATTCCTAAGAACTACGACATCCTCACCGAGGGATTCTCGAAGTTCACCAAGGCAGGCTCTACTGATTTAAGTTCAACTCTTGATCAGTACATGGACAATGCAGGTTGGACAGGCTCTAAGCTTTATGAGAATATCGGCGGCATTCGTTTAGGCACAGGCTCTTCGGTTGGCACTCTCACCTCTCCTGGACTCACATTGACCGAAAACAAGGTAGCAGTTCAGTTCAAGGCTAAGGCCTTCAATAACGACACTAACTGCAACCTCAAGGTTTCTTGTGGCAATGCAAGTGAGACTGTTACAGTTGCCAGCAGCACCGAGGAAACTTACACTGTAGTGCTTGACTGCAACGCTGCAGCCAACCAGCAGATTAAATTTGAGACCACCGCCAATAGCAAGCGTGTGATACTCACCAGCATCCACATCATCGATGGCGAGCATGCTGGCGCTGCCAAGTCAATCGACCTTGATGGCATTACAATCACTGGCATCACAACCAACAGCTACAACGTTACTGGCCTTGACCCAGCCACTACCTACTTCTATGACGTGAAGGCAGTATTTGGTCCTAAGTCAAGTAACTGGTCTAACAAGATTATGGTTACCACCCTTGCTGGTGGCATCGTTGGCGATGTGAACTGCGACGGAGAGGTTACTACTGTTGACATCACTTGCCTCTACAACTATCTGCTCAACGGCGACGAGACCTACCTTGCCACCAGCGACGTAGATGGCGACGGACAAGTCACCACAGTTGACATCACAGTAATCTACAACATCCTGCTCGCTTCAAAGAAGAAGTAAGACTATCAGTGTGATATCATTCAACAGAAGCGCTTCCTGCCTGGAGGCGCTTTTGTTTATTATTCATGGATAATCATTAAAATTTCAAGGAATTTTATTGAATTAAAAAACTTTTTTATTACCTTTGTGGGTTTTATAAAAACTAATAGGAATTAATTGTTTGAAACAACTATTATAATTAACTAAACTCTAAGCAAAATGAAACAACTATTTAATCGACTAAAAATGTTGTCGGCATTAGCACTCGTGCTGTGCATGTCGACACAGTTGCAGGCAGCCGACGTTGACCTGGCTACCGCCAAGAATGCAGCAACGTCATTCCTTGCCAAGCAAGTTGCCAACGGCCGCTTGAGAGCAGCTGCCACCAGCAACCTAAAGCTCGTCAAGGCCGAGGCGTCGGTAGCAAAACCCGAAGCAACCGACTACTACATCTTCAACTCCGACAAAGCCTATGTAGTGGTGTCGGGCGATGACCTAGCTCCCGAGATCCTGATGTATGGCGAGGAAGGAACCATCGACATCAACGACATCCCCCCCGCAATGCAGTGGTTGCTCAACAAGTACAAATATCAGATTGACGGCCTCAAGGCTGGCACACTGAAGCCCAACGGCTACACTCCTAAAGCAACAACAGCTGTTGCTCCACTGACCAACGCCAATTGGGATCAGGGCGAACCTTACTGGAACCATACCCCCACCAGTGGAAGCACTCACACCTACACTGGCTGCCCAGCAACCTCACTGAGTATGTGCTTCTATATCTTTAAATGGCCTGCTACCTATCCGGCGTTACCCAAAGTATCGGTAAGTGGCGGTGTCACTGCCCCTGCCCTGAGTGAAAAGGCTGCCGACTGGGCTAATATGCTCGATGAGTACACCGGTCCCACCAACTACAGCTACAACTCTACCCAGGCTGAAGCCGTGTCATGGCTGATGCGCTATGTGGGTCAAGCTTGCAACATGCAGTACACTACCAGCGGTAGTGGTGCCTACGACCCCGACATTCTCGAGGCTTGCCACACCTTTGGTTACACCGATGCTCAGCTGCTCACCCTCACCTCAGGATATGCAGGTTACAACCAGAACTATACCGATTCTCAGTGGAACACCTGGATGCTTGCCGAGTTGCATGCCGGCCGTCCCATCGAGTATCTCGCTTCGGACCCAAGTGCTGGAGGTCATGCTTTCAACGTGTTTGGATGCGACACAAGCGGTAAATATTATGTAAACTGGGGTTGGAGTGGCGAAGACAATGGCTACTGCACTCTGCACAACTTCACCACTGGCAATAACTCTACCGGACAGGGTGGAGGCTCTTACACATTCAACTATGGTGAAGCTATGATTATCGGTATTGCTCCTCCCGCAGGAGCCCTTGGTCCACAAATCACCGTTGATCCTGCAAGCCTCGCATTTGAGGGCTATGTGGGCGATACCTACACCAAGAC
This sequence comes from uncultured Bacteroidales bacterium, assembly GCA_902792435.1. Classification (GTDB taxonomy): domain Bacteria; phylum Bacteroidota; class Bacteroidia; order Bacteroidales; family Muribaculaceae; genus Sodaliphilus. The sequence goes on along the minus strand of CADAZN010000038.1, from coordinate 27,467 downwards.
CTTCACCGTTACTGGTTACAACCTTGAGGGCAACATCACCATCACCAAGCAAGGTTCGAACAATATTACTGTATCTCCCACAAGCATCACCGCTGCCAATGCAGCCAATGGTGTTCAGGTTACAGTAACCTATAAGCCCACCAGTGCAGGCAATGCTAACGCAACCATTACTCTCGCCAGCAGTGGTGCCGACAATGTGACTGTGAATGTTACTGGTACTGCCCAAGCCAAGATTCCAACTATCAATGTTGATCCAACTTCGGTTAGCATGTCGGCAAACTTGTCGTCAACAGTGACTAAGACCATCAACGTTACTGGTCTGTTCTTGACAAATAACATTACTGTTACTCTGAACGACAACAATGGTGTGTTCAGCGTAACTCCAACCACCATCACCGCTGCCAACGCAGCCAATGGTGTGCCTGTTACCGTTTCGTTCAACTCGGCCAACGAGGGCAACTTCACCGGCTCACTCGTGCTGGCCAGCAATGGTGCCGAGAGCAAGACCGTTCAACTCACCGCCTCGGCTGCCGAGGGCGGCAACGCTAGCGACTCTTACCTGAACATCGCCAAGTATAACACAATTGGTGAGGCAGGTGCCACAGTGAGCGGTATGTCAAAGATTTACAGCTACACCGAGTATCCAAGTGACGCTTGCGCTTGGCTCACACTCTCTTACTATGGCGCACAAAAGGTTGACGCCAACCAGAACTGGTTTGACTTTGAGGGCACAGCCAAGTCGGGCAACGAGACTTGGAATGCAACCGGCATCTTCCTGGGCAGCAGCAATTACTTTACTGGCACAGCCTATTACTGCAACTGGAACGAGGCTTGGCAAAACTTCTATGTGACCAACTGTAGTGAGGTAAGTCAGCTTTCTTACAACATCCAATCTTCTTACAATTCGGGCAATCCTTACCCATTGAAGATGCAAATCTATGAGTGCACCCTCAATGCCGACGGCACACTCACCGTTGGAACTACAGCTGTTGTCAACAAGCAAAGCCAGACCACCAATCAAGCCGAGGTGCTCTCTTCGGGCGCTTTGGATCCAAGCAAGATCTACAAGGTGAGAATCTACAACGACTATTCTCGCCTCTATGAGATTGGCTTCAAGACCGACCTCAACGTGACGCTTCCCGCGATACCTATCAACGTGGAGGCCGATCCTTCAACCACTACCGCCAACATTACTTGGACTCCAGGTGAGAACAATGATGGCTGGAACTTGCGTTGGAGAGAGTATGATGCAGAGGCAGGTGAGCAAGAAGTTGCATTCTCTGAGAATTTTGAGAACGGACTTGGAAATTGGACTCTCATAAACACCGATGGCGACTCTTACAACTGGCAGACAGTTGATTTAACCAGCAACTTCAGCGGACAATTTACCGCCAAAGACGGTTCTTATGTTGTGATGTCAAGAAGCTGGATAAGCAACTCAGTGGGTGCTGTCACTCCCGACCAATGGTTAATCAGTCCTCAAATTGCAGACCTTGGTGGAACTCTCAAATATTACATAATGGACGATGGCAATAATTATCAAGAGAATTATCGCATCTATGTTTCTACCACTGGTAAAAATGTGAGTGATTTTGTGCCAGTTACCGATGACATGCTTTCGCCCAACACAACCGAATGGACTGAAGTATCTATTGATTTGAGCAGTTATAAAGGTAAAACTGGTTATATTGCCTTCCGTCACTATAACTGCACCGACAAAGACTTCATGTTCATCGATGCCATCACTCTCACCACCAAGCAGGCAGCAGAGTGGAACTATGTTAATGGCGTCACCAGTCCTTACACCCTCGCAGGACTGACACCTAACACCACCTACGAGGTACAGGTTCAAGGCAAGTATGAATCGATTCTCACCAATTGGACCGCATCGACCATCTTCACTACACTTGGCGGCGGCCTTGCTGGCGACGTGAACGCCGATGGCGAGGTTAACACAGTGGATATCACTATCCTCTACAACTACCTCCTCAACGGTGAGACCGAGGGCATGGTCAACGGCGACCAAGACGGCGACGGTGCCATTACCTCAGTCGATGTTACTGTTGTTTATAACACGATACTCGGTGCTAAGAAGAAATAAGAATTTCTTAGCGATATAAAAGAGCCGCTCCAGAGTCTTGGGGCGGCTCTTTGCTTTTGTCTTAAACTAAGGTTTTTAAAGAGATTCTTGTAAAAAAATCCTTCTTTTTTGCATATTACCATATTTTTTGGTAACTTTGACGGCTATTTGTATAATACCGAAAAATAAATAACTAATTAATATTTCAAATTCTCTCTATTATGAAGAAATTATTATCCCTTTTAATTGTCATGGCGGTTGCACTGCCATTGATGGCTGCGGGCACTGCCAATGACCCCTATCTTAACATAACCAATTATGCCACTATAGATCAGGCTGGCGCCACTGTAGATGGCATGCAGAGCATTTACAAGTACACCCAAGATGGTGGCGGCTATTGGCTCACAGTGTCAAACTATGGCGTGATGAAGACCGATGCGGCACAGAACTGGTTTGAGAGCACCACGACCGATGGCGACACCGGCTCCCAGTACACTAACGCGTGGACCGCTACCGACATCTTCCCCGGTCCAAGCGCCTACTTTGGCGACAACGCTGCCTATTCGGTAAAATACAAGCAGCCCACAAAGACACAGACCTTCTATGTGACTTTCTGCACCCAAGTCAAGCAATATGCCTACCATCGCAGCAACTCAAATTACTATGTTTTGAAAATGGAGATTTTTGAGTGCGAGCAGAACGCCGACGGCACACTCACCGAAGGAACCACTCCCATCGAGACCGTGACTAACCAAACTATCGGTGCCGAGGTGATGACCTCGAGTGAGCTCGACCCCGAGAAGATTTATAAGGTGGTAATCTCTAACTCTTATTCTTATCTCTATGAGATAGGTTTCAAGACTCCAGGTGCGTTTGATGGCGAGATAACTGCTCCTGTAGCTTATGACGTAACTGATTTAACCTATCATCAAGTTTATGACACCAGCAATATTCTTTGTGAGGCCTTCACTTGCCATTGGAGCGCTTGCCCAGGCGTCAAGAGTTACAATTTGAGGGTTTATCCAATTCAGCCCGAGGGTCTTATCTTCCGAGACAAATTCTCCAATATCACCGCTAATGATGTATTTGAAGCCGACAGCGTTGACTTTCAAGATTTAGACGGCTATCCCGACCACAATGGTTGGTCGGGTTACGGCCTGCAAGGTGCCGATGGCGGAATCGTGATCAACAATGGAGGCCAACTTACTTTCTCGGGTTCGGAGGCTGATGTGAGTATCTATCGCTTCGTGAAGAAATTCACAATTAAATTCAAGGCAAAAGCCTACGATGGTGACACCAACTGCAAGCTCCTTTTCGCCAACGGCAACACAAATCTCAATGTAGATTTAGGCCCTGAGGAGAAATGGTACACAGTTGTAGTAGACAGGGAATATCCCGACTATTTTTCACGTTTGTTTATAGGCGGTTTATTCCAGAACACGACCTATGAGCCAGGCAACAACCGCGTTGTTATAACCGATTTCAAGGTTTACTTCGGCGATTACAGCGAGCCACAGAACGTGAATTCTCCCAAGTACATCGTTCCTGCCTGGAGTGGTGACACCACTTTTGTCAACAACATTCCAAGCGACAGCACCAGCTTCAGGTTTGGCAAGTATATAAATGAGGAAGGCAATGAACAAATTGATATGTCTATTGGAATCATGGACTACGCCTACTATTACTATGATGTTCAGGCAGTATATTATGGTGGCATCAAGAGCGAATGGTCTAACCAGATTCCTATCTGGTTAACGCCATGGCCCGATTTCCTTGAGGATGTCGACGACGACGATCCTGTGGGTATTGCTGGCGACGTGAACGGCGACGGCGAGGTCAACACAGTGGATATCACTATCCTCTACAACTACCTCCTCAATGGAGAAACCGAGGGCATGGTTAACGGCGACCAGAACAAAGACGGTTCCATTACTACAGTCGATATCACAGTGGTATATAACGCCTTGCTCGGAGTGCAACAATAACTAAAAACACTGAACAACACATAGAGTGGGTGCGCCGGAATTCTGGCGCACCCATTTTTACATTTACTTATCTTTTTTAAAGCGAATTACGTGAAAAAATTCATCTTTTTTGCATATTACCATAATTATTGTTATCTTTGACGGATTTTTAAATGAAAAACATAAAACAACTATATTAACAATTCAAATTCCCACTTTTATGAAGAAGTTATTATCCCTATTGACCGTCATGGTGGTTGCGCTGCCATTGATGGCCGTTGGCACTGCTAGTGACCCCTATCTTAACATCACTAAGTATGCCACCATCGACGAGGCTGGCGCCACTGTAGATGGCATGCAGAGCATTTACCAGTACACCCAGCAGGGCAGTGGCTATTGGCTCACAGTGTCAAACTATGGTGTGATGAAGACCGACGCTACTCAAAACTGGTTTGAGAACACCATGACCGATGCCGACACTGACACGCAGTACACCAACGCGTGGACCGCTACCGACATCTTCCCCGGCCCAAGCGCTTACTTTGGCGACAACGCTGCTTATTCGGTAAAATACAAGCAGCCCACAAAGACACAGACTTTCTACGTGACTTTCTGTACACAAGTCAAGCAATATGCTTATCATCGCAGTAACGCTTCTTACTATATCTTCAAGATGGAGATTTATGAGTGTGAACAGAATCCCGACGGCACAATCACCGAAGGAACTACACCTATCGAAACCTTGACTAACCAAAATATTGGTGCCGAGGTGATGACCTCTAATGAGCTCGACCCCGAGAAGATTTACAAGATTGTGATTTCTAACTCTTACTCTTATCTCTATGAGATAGCATTCAAGACTCCAGGCGAGTTTGATGGAGAGGTTGTTCCTCCTGTAGCTTACGACGCCACCGAAATAGAAGTGGAACATGTTACAATGTCGTGGAGCGCTTGTCCAGGTGCCAAGAACTATACTCTGCGCACTTATCCAGCCCCATTGAAAGGCTTGATTTATCGCGAGAAATTCTCTAATTTCACCGATGGCTTAGCCCTTAACAATTACGAGCTGCTTGATGCTTACACCGACAATGCCGGTTGGACTGGTGTTGACATCGAGGGTGCTGATGGTGGTATCTTGATTAAGAATAATGGTTCGGTTGTGACTCCAATTGAGGGCATCAGAATTCCAGGACACCTCAGGAAATACACCCTTAAGTTCAAGGCAAAACCTGCTGCAGGTGTAGAAAGTGGCGAGTTGCTGGTGTCGATGGGACAATATACTCAAGCCTTTGAGATTTCGGGCGAGGAGAAGTTTTACACTTTTATGATTGAAAGACCATTCCCCGACTACTTAGACAACAACCAGGCATTCTTCACATTCAAGAACACTTATTGGTATAATCCAAATGATGGAGGCGAAGAGGAAGATCATCGCGTAATCATGACCGATTTCAAGCTTTATTATGGCGATTACAGCGAGGGTTCCAAGTATGTGACTCCGGCGTGGGACGAAGACACTACTTACGTTAGCAAAATCACCGACAACACATTCTCTTTCACCACCAATGTTGATGGCATCACACACTTCAATGGTTATGACTACTGGTCATATGATGTGAAATCTGTTTACTTTGGTGGCCTTGAGAGTGAATGGTCTAACAGAATCGACTACTCTCTTTCACCATGGCCCGTGTTCCTCGAGGATGACGATGACCCAAGCGTTAATCCCGTTGTTGGCGACGTGAACGGCGACGGCGAGGTTAACACAGTTGATATCACAATCCTCTACAACTACCTCCTCAATGGCGATACCGAGGGTATGACTTATGGCGACCAAGATGGCGACGGCGTGATAACCACAGTTGACATCACAGTTGTTTATAACACCCTGCTCGGAGCAAAATAAGAATTGCTCTTAGTTATCATATGGTTTAATTAAAGCGCTCATTGAAGCGCTTTAATTTTTTGTATGGAATCGGTTGGTTCAGCTGGTTCGGTTGGTTCGGTTGGTTCGGTTGGTTCAGTGGGTTCGGTGGGGCCGCGCTGCGCGCTAAAGATTGTTGCCCTTCGGGCTAAGATTGGTAGTGTGGTGCCTACGGCACTAAAATTTATTTTTGCGCTGGCGCGCTAAGATGTCGCTGTGCATGGAATCGCTGGAATCAGTGGAATCGCTGGAATCGGTGGAATCAGTGGAATCGGTTGGTTCAGTTGGTTCGGTGGGGGCGCGTGGGGCAGATGGGGCAGATGGGGCGCGTGGGACAAATGGGACAGTGAGTCAACTTTTTTCAGGCAAAGACATCCCCATTGGCTCGGTTGAATCAAACAACGAGAACAACTTGATAACAAATAAAACAACTTTCTGGTTTTCATGGTGGTGATAAATAATTAAGGTACGTGGGTGCGCAAAGGTAGTGGATGGTGGGGTGGCGAGACAACATTAAAAAATACCGCAAGAGTTCTTTTTCTTGCGGTGTTTTTATATTGTGGTATTGTCTTCAATAGGTCGTCTCTTTGATGAATCTACTATTGTTCAACATACACAGCACGGACAGTACTACCGAAATGTCGACCGAAAGTGCTTACTCTAAGCCAACCCATTTCACCATAAAGAAAAGCCACTCACGGTAAAATAACCATCGGCAGGGAAGAAACAATTTAAATAAAACAATCAGAACAACAAGGCTGCAACATTCACAGCTTTTTATTGTTGTTTGTGTTGTTAATATGTTGTGAAAGTTGTTTGATATAACTCAGTCTGCAACTTAGAACCTGTATCTCACCCCGCCGTTAATTATTCCCTGCTCACCGAAGCCCAGTTCGGCAAAGGCTCGAATATTTCTACTGCCAGCCTCCACTCCCACCAGCGACGCATGGAAATTGGGGAATAAGGCATAGCAATGCTTCTTGATCTTCACCACCTCAGAAGGGAGTTTCTTCGTTATGACTTCCACACCGTAGGTGGCGCCAAAGCTGAGTTTTGAATAGATACCCACATGCTCCTTTCTTAGCCATCTAAACTTAATTGCAGGCAATAGAGTAATCCAGCTGATGTTGCTTGTGGCGGAGATCACTTTCTCAGAGTTTGTGTCATCGCCATAGTAATAAGTAATGCCACTGAGATTGTAAACAGCTACTGCTCCAATCCCTATCGTGGGGGTAACGTAGTGGAAATACTCGATGGATATAGGTCCGGCGATGCTCCTCTTATTGTATTCGCTGTAATATAACACACTCAGGAGGTCAAAATATTTTGACGTGTTAATGGGTGCGCCATATCCCAATGCCAACTCGTTATTGGGTTCTTCCTCCACAACTTGCACTGGATAGTTTTCGCGCTTTGAATCAAAATATTGCGCAAATATTCGTGGTGCACCGCACAGCGCAAATGCACCAATTAAGAAAATGGAGATTATCTTTTTCATAACTCAATTATTAATCTGTTAATAAATAATCTAATTATTGTCCAACATACACTGCACGAACGTTTGCACCATATTGTCGGGCATAATATGCAGCCGTAAGCATACTCGTAAGACTATCACCATTACGGAAGCCCAGGATATGAGCTTGGTGAGGCCAATAATCATAAGAATAAGTGCGTAACCAATACTCGCCATCTTCTCCTAATCCCTGAATCCCATTATAGACCCAACCGACAGCAGGAAAGAAAATCGCCTTGTCGTTTGTTTTGCTCTTGAAAAGATATCCACCCATGCCATTTACTATTGTCCACTCACTTGTGCAGTTGTTAAACAATTCGTAAAGCTGAGTCAAAGATGGCATTCGCCACTGCGTGCCCCAGTTCACGTAGGCGGCATCATCTTCCAATTCGAGTTCGATTCTACCGTCGACAGTGCCGTAATCACTGCTACCGCAGTATTTTGAGATATTATGGTTGTCACCACCGATGAACCACTTGTAGCTGTATTTTGTATATGCCGACTTGGGAGCGGTTTCGCCCCAGGCAAAATAGTCTCCACATCCTGCAGGGGTATTGGTTCCAACATTGCAGCATGCCCACTTTGTTCCCGATGGAAGGCCAAGGTCAATCGCATGCGGATGGTTTCCATCGGGGCAGAACTCATTAGAGAAATACAGCGTCGAGCCATCCCAATTGGCTTCCATATAATAGGCATTGCCACGCACTAGAGTTTTTGCTGAACTCAATGCGTCGATTGTGGTTACAGCTGTACCATTGACAACGGCTTTTAGCTTCGCATTGTTGATTGTGGCTTCGGATGTGCCACCAATTTTATTATCGGCAGGAATATACCATGACACTATCGTGCCCGTCATGCTGGCAGGTATAGTGATTACACTGCTCTCGGCATCAGTTTGATCACCTTGAACAGCCGAAATATAATTGCCAGTAAGCGAGATTTTATCGCTGTACTTGTACCAGGGAGTCATCACCTCAAATCCTCTGTGCTTAAACGTGATACTTGACTCAGAACTGTTATACACATAGAGAACCTCGTAGGCGCACAGGTGACGGAACTTTGCTTGGTTGCTGCCCTTCTTGGTTGTGAACCACATTGGCAGCAACGGTGCGTCGTTGCTGTCAATGCCCAATCGCGTGAGGGCGCAAGTGGCGATAATATCGTCTCCATCGATACAGGCTTCCACCCCAGTCACGCCTATAATCTCGTAGTCCTTATCACGGTTGACCGACTTTGGCAACACAATCTCAAAAGAACAAGTCTTGCCATCGCTGCTTATGTCAGAAACAGTGGACGGGCTCTCAGCCTGATACACTTTTCCGTCTTGACGGACAAAAATCTGTATCTTGTCGCCCTCTTTCCACTGGGCATTCAGATTGAAACCATCAGCCGCTGGCACGCCATTTATTATGCTGCCAGGCCGTGTGGATGACAAGTCATCGGCTGGCATTGTGGCGGTGAAGACTGCTTGGCGCTTGCCAATATCATCTTCACAAGATGTGAACAAAGCCACACACGGTAATAAGGCAATGAGAGAAAGTAATATTTTTTTCATGACAATAATAATTAGTAATTTATGGAGATATTTTTACAAATAAACACAAAATAACACAAAATACTGCACAACTATTTAGATTCTTAACATTTCTTAACCACCCCCCTAAATAGTTAAAGAAAACAAATCAAATTTAGGCACAAACAACTTATAATCAGCGGAAGTTTCGTTTTTTTGACCACTTCCGCAGGTTATACGGATTCATGTTGTGTTTAGATATTGTTCACTTGATGAGGACCTTGCGGTGGTTGTTGATGTAGATGCCTGGTGAGGTGGGTGTCATGGGATAACGGATACCGTTGATAGAGTAATAGGCATCGTCGTTGTCGTTGTCGTTGTCGTTGTCGTTATCGCTGTCGACGGCGACATTGCCGATTGATGACACAGCTTGATTGAAGAACTCGCGCCAATAGTCGTCAACCCAGTTGTAGAAGGCGGCAACCTGGGTTTCGCCCGCTGTGCCAGCTCTGAGCTGATTGATCAGTTCAGTTCCCAATTCCTCGACTTGCGCATCGGCAGCCATCACCTTCTGCAAGATTCCTGTCTCCTCCAAATTGATGAGTTTCGAGAGGTCGATGCTGTCGGTGCTTTGTGTGCCGTCGTGGTAGATGGTGAAGACTCGGTTTTTAAGCTCGAGGGCATTGGTGCACATCTCGCTCTTGTAGGTGCCTGAGGCGCGTTTCACAACAGCGGGCAGCACCCTCGATGGCGTGATAACGATGGGCACGGTAAACGAGCCACAAGGCCATCCAATGGCTAGCCAGCTCACGGTGTTGATGGGATTCTCACCCTCAAGCACACCCTGCATCATCGATGCCGAGGCACTAGTGTAACGTGGTATAAAGTTGCTGAAGTAGGTGTTGGTAACATCGTTGATGTCGTTGGGGATATCGTCCCACAGGTTCACCTCTCGCTCGCCATGATAGAGATATCGTGGCAACTCGTGAACTACCTGCATCGCATCAATCTTGCCGTCGGCAAAGTTGTCGTCCATATACTTGCAGGCAGCCTTGTAGCGCTGCTCACCCACATGATTGGTGACATCATAATAAGGGCTGGTGAATGAGTAGTTGGTGCGCACCAGGTAGCCATTGGGCGCAACCGCCTCGTCGTTGGCGTCAAACTTGGTGTAGCTTGTGTTGCAAGTCTCGAAAAACGCCACATTGCCCAGCGAGTCCATCACGGCAAAATTAGTGCTCAGCGTCACCGGTGTGGTCTGCGCTTGAGTCTGCTGTAGCAGAGTTTCAAACTCGTCGACGGTGGCACACTGACCCAAGGCCTTCTTCATCAGTGCCCCAGCGCTAGTGTTGGCCTTCGACGTGGGACTGTTGAAGTAGTAGGACAATGTGTTGAGGATGGCAAATCCCGCCTCGTTGTGGCCATACCAGATGCTGGTGGGGCTTGAAGAAGAGGAGTAGTTGACCACACCCACATATTGATATTTGGTTCCGTGAAGGGTTAAAAGCGAATTGTTGGTGCCATCGCTGGCATCACGGTTCTTGAAAATGAAAGGACGGCCATCGGCAGTAACCTTTCCCGATGCAATAACTGCGGTGCATGCCCATGCCTCACTGATGGCTAATGTTAATAATAAGATGGCTATAAAACGTTTCATGGCGTAAAATCATTTATTTTAATAGGCAAAGGTAAACAAAAAAATAGTATTTATGCTATTATTCTAAATATTTTTACCACTTTTCTAGATTCTAAGTAGACAGGTCGTTTTAGATGTTTTTGTGTATAATAATGGGACAGATGTGGATAATGCGCGAATTTTTACACCTTATTATTGTATAAATCAATAAAAAAATGTAACTTTGACGGCTTTTTGTAAAGCACGATTGTTTTGTGAGAAAATAATCAAAAACAGTAGTCACTACTAAAATACACAATTATTCAATAACAAAACCATTTATTGACAATGAGAAAACTTTTATCTCTAATGACTGTCATGGCGGTTGCATTGCAGCTAATGGCAGCACCTGTTGATGTTTCAACAGCGAAAACAAAGGCCGAGCAGTACCTTGCGCAAAAGGTGTATGCCGGCAAGTACATGGCCCCTGCGGCCACTCAAGCCAAGCTCATCAAGACCGAGATGGGCGAGAAAGCACAAACTCCTGTGTATTACATTTTCAACACAGCTTCCACCTTCGTTATCGTTTCGGGTGACGACCGTGCCGAGGAAATCCTCGCTGTGGGCGACAAACCCCTCTTGCTTGAACGCATTCCAAAGAACATGCAGGTGTGGCTCGACGGTTACAAGGAACAGCTCGACTGGCTTCTCACTCACCCCGATGCTAAGGTTGAGAAAACCACTACCTTCAAGTCTAGTGCCCTTGAAAAATCTGTCACAGGTCCATTGATGACAGCCCTCTGGGACCAGGCCGCACCCTACAACAACCTGTGTAAGTTTACATATAGTGGCACTACCTATACTTGCGTGACTGGTTGTCCCGCCACTTCGGCATCGATGGTGCTTTACTTCTGGAAATACCCCACCGAGCAGGTAGGTCCTCTTCCCGCTTATTCCTCTACGCTTGACATTGGTGGCGGTTACTGGGGCAACGAGGTGGACTTCACCTATCCATCTCTTCCAGCCACCACTTTTACACCACAGCCGAGGGTTCGGCAGTAGCTACCCTGATGCGCTACGTGGGTCAGGCCGAGCACATGATGTATGGCGTTAATGGTAGCGGAATCTACACAACCGAGGCACAGAATGTTGCCGACATGTTCATTCTCTTCGGCTATGATGAGGCCACCACTCGCCTAGTGCACAAGTCAAGTTACAGTGATGCAAACTGGGCCAATCTGCTTCAAACCGAGATGGCCGAGGGTCGTCCTGTAGTATACATGGCGGTAGATCCAAGTGCTGGCGGCCATGCATTCAATGTTGACGGATATGACTCTAGCCTTAACAAATATCACATCAACTTTGGTTGGAGCGGCGACGGTAACAACTGGTGCGCGATGAACGCCTTCTCGGATGGCGGTGGTTACACCTTCAACAGCGACCAGCAGATGGTTATCGGCATCCAGCCCCCAATGGGCATGATTAAGACCAATCCTTCGGAGGTAAACTTCAACGGCTTTGCCGGCGAGACTTATACCCAGACCGTGAGAGTTCAGGCCCGTAACATCGAGAACAATGTTGAAATCGCCCTGAGCGGTGACAATGTTTACAGCATCAGCCACACAACCATCACTCCAACTGAGGCTGCCAATGGTGTTGACGTAGTAGTTACCTACGCTCCCACCCAGGCTGGCAATACCAGTGCAACTATCACCCTCTCGTGCGCCGACGAGGAAGTGGAGACCGTTACCGTGCCCATCACCGGTGTGGCACAGCCACGCGTTCCTACCCTTCTCGTTGAGCCCTCGAGCCTCGACTTCGCTGCGACACTTGATAAGACCGTGACAAAGACTATCACTGTTACAGGTGCCTTCATTACCAGCGACGTTACCGTAACACTTAACGACACCAAGGGTGTGTTCTCGGTTTCGCCTACTGTGATTTCACAAAGCAGCACCGATGTCAACACTCCTGTAAATGTTGTTGTATCGTTTAGCTCGGCAACAGAGGGCAGCTTCACTGGCTCAATCACATTTGCCAGCGAGGGTGCCGAGAGCAAGACTGTAAACCTCACTGCTATAGCACGTGATGGTGGCACCGCTGCCGACCCATTCCTCAACATCGCCAACTATGAGACTATCGACGAGGCTGGAGCCACTGTGGATGGCATGAGCACTATCTACAAGTACACCGAGTATGAAGAGCAAGAGTGCGCTTGGCTCACTGTCTCTAACTACGGTGCACAAAAGGCTGATGAAAGCCAGAACTGGTTGGCTAGTACATCGCTCTCACAATATAGCAACTCATGGAACGCAAGCGACGTGTTCCAAGGACAAAGTGCTTACTTTGGCAGCAACCAGGCTTACTCGGTTTATGGAAGCGGAAATCAAGCATTCTTTGTAACCAACTGTACACAAGTCAAAGCCCTTGTTAAGGGCGGCAGCTGGGGCAGTTCATCGGCAAGCTTGGCAATCTATGAGTGCTCGCTCAATGCCAATGGCACTGTCACTCCTTCAAGTAGTGCAGTTGATACTAATACAGGCAGCGACGGAATTATCACTTCGGCTGAACTCGATGAATCAAAGATTTATAAGGTGCAACTGACTGGTGGCGGCTCTTATCCCGACCTCCTGGAGATTGGCTTCAAGACTCCACTCAATCAATATGAGACTCCTGTGGCAAATGCCGCAACCGATATCACTGCCAACAGCTTCGTGGCCAACTGGAACCTGTGCGAGGGCGCCGACAGCTACATCCTGCGTGTTGCTCCTAAGAACTACGACATCCTCACCGAGGGATTCGCTAAGTGCACTAAGGCTGGCTCTATGGATATAGGCAACACTCTTGACAACTACATGGACAATGCCGGCTGGACAGGCTCTAAGCTCTATGAGAACATTGGCGGCATTCGTTTTGGTACAGGTTCTTCGGTTGGTACCTTGACATCTCCTGACCTCACATTGACCGACAACAAGGTTACTGTAACCTTCAAGGCTAAGGCATTCAACAACGACACCAATTGCAACTTCAAGGTTTCTTGCGGCAACGCAAGTGAGACAGTCACTTTGGCCAATAACAACGAAGAAACCTTCACTGTAGTGCTTGACTGCACTCCAGGTGCTGGACAGAAGGTTAAGTTTGAGACCGTTGCCAATGGCAAGCGCGTGATTCTTACCAGCATTCACGTCATCGATGGCGAGCACGCCGGCAAGTCGATTGACGTCGACGGTGTGACATTCACTGGCATCACTACCAACAGCTATAAGGTTACCGGCCTTGATCCAGCCACAACCTATCTCTATGACGTGAAGGCTGTGTTTGGTGCTAAGCAGAGCAAGTGGTCTAACCTGATTTCGGTTACCACACTGGGTGGCGGTATTGTTGGCGACGTGAACTGCGACGGTGAAGTAACCACCATCGACATCACATGCCTCTACAACTACCTGCTCAACGGCGACGAGACCTATATCGCCACCAGCGATGTGGATGGTGACGGCGAGATTACAACTGTCGACATCACCGTAATCTACAACATCCTGCTTGGTAGCAAGAAATAACACCACAATAAACACACAATTCAATGGAAGCGCTCAACCGAGGGCGCTTTCATTGTTTTTGTGCACCAATCTATTACCATTCGTTGAAAAAATAGCCATTAATTGGAATAATAATTATTTTTATGTAACTTTGAAGGCTATTTTTCAAAACACAATGATTGATATTGTGTGATTACTAATCATAGGCTATTTAAAACACAACTATACTAAATAATTCTTCAATGAGAAAACTCCTATCCATCATGACTGTCATCATGGTTGCAGTGCAACTAATGGCAGCGCCTGTTGATGTCTCAACAGCTAAGATGAAAGCCCAGCAGTACCTTGCCGACAAGGTGTATGCAGGTAAATTCATGGCCCCTGGAGCCACCGATGCCAAGCTCATCAAGACCGAGATGGGCGACAATGCCGTAACTCCTGTGTATTACATCTTCAACACAGCAACCTCGTTTGTGATTGTGTCGGGCGACGACCGCGCCGAGGAAATCCTCGCTGTGGGCGACAGACCCCTGAAACTTGAGGGAATGCCCAAGAACATGCAGGCATGGCTCGACAACTACAAGCATCAGCTCGACTGGCTGCTCACCCACCCCGATGAGAAGGTCGACAAGCCCACGGCCATCAAGTCGCCTATGCTCAAAGGCAATTATCCCATAGGGCCATTGTTGACAGCCCTTTGGCACCAAGGAACGCCCTACAACGACCAGTGTCATTTCACCTACAATGGCACCACCTATGAGTGCTATACCGGTTGTGCTGCCACCTCGGCATCGATGGTGCTGTATTACTGGAAATACCCCACCACACCAGTGGGCCCAATCCCTTCCTACACCAGCACTCTCGACATTAGCGAGTATAACAGCGTTAGCTTTTCCTACCCTGCCTTGCCAGCTGTCACATTTGACTGGGACAACATGATTGACGACTACACCAGCCCCATGGCCACTGGCTATACCCCCGAGCAGGCGGCAGCTGTCGCAACGCTCATGCGCTACGTGGGCCAAAAGGAACACATGATGTATGGCACCGAGGGCAGTGGCATCTTCACCAGCGACACCCAGGTTATCGCCGACATGTACATTGCCTTCGGCTATGACGCTTCCATTTGCCGCTTTGTGAAAAAGAGCGACTATAGCGAAGAGCAATGGGCACAGATGGTGCAAGAGGAGATGATAAATCATCGTCCTGTGGTGTACTGTGGCGTTGACATTGGCGGCGCTGGAGGCCATGCCTTCAACGTCGACGGCTATGACTCCGGTCTCAACAAGTATCACGTGAATTTTGGCTGGAGCGGAAACGGCAACAGCTGGTATGCCATGAACGCTTTCTCAGCCCGTGGCTACACCTTCAGCGACAATCAACGCATGGTGCTCGGCATTCAGCCACCCGTGGGCCGAATCATTGCCAACCCCGGAGAGGTAGCCTTCAAAGGCTTTGATGGGGAGACCTACACCGAGGTTGTGAAAGTCAATGCCGTCAACATCGAGAGTAATATAAACGTAGCTTTGACTGGTTCCGAATGTTATAGCATTAACGCTACCACCATCACTCCCCAGCAAGCGGCGAGCGGCTTTGATGTGACCGTAACCTATGCCCCAACCCAGGCAGGCAACAGCGAGGCAACCCTTACCTTGAGCTGCGCCGACGATGATGCGGAGACAGTTACAGTGCCAATTACCGGAGAGGCTCTACCCCGTGTGGCAACTCTGCTTGTTGAGCCCGACACCCTGACGTTTGCTACTATTGCATCGTCGCCAGTGACCAAAACCATCAACCTCATTGGCGCGTTCTTGACCAACGACGTGACGGTGTCGCTCAACGACCCGAATGGAGCTTTCACTGTGTCGCCATTGAGCATATCTCAAAGCAGCACCGATGCCCACACCCCTGTTACTGTAACTGTTACTTTCAACTCGGCTACCGTGGGTGAATACAACGCAGCACTCACCTTTACCAGCAATGGTGCTGAGAGCAAAACCGTTCAACTCATGGGTCAGATTGTTGATGGAGGCACCGCAAGTGATCCATATCTTAACCTCAGCAAGTATGAGACAATCGATGAGGCCGGCTGGAGCACGAGCGACATCCAGAATCTGTATCGATACACCGAGCGTGAGGACCAAGACTGCGCTTGGCTCACCGTTTCAAACTATGGCGTTATGATGGCAAACTCAACGCAGGAATGGTTCGACAACAACATCAGTGAATCTTATAGCACTTCATGGAATGCTACCGACATTTTCCTGGGCGACGATAGCTATTTTGGCTCAAAGACCAGCTATGCCTGCGACTGGAATGGCCTCAACCAGTATTTCTATGTGACCAACTGCACTCAAGTGAAGCAGTATGCCTACAACCGCAGCTCTACTTATCCATTGATTATGCGCATCTATGAGTGCACACTCAATGCCGATGGCTCGGTAACCGCTGGAACCACGCCTATCGACACCAAGCAAAGTTCGGTTTACAATACCACCGAGGTAATAACTTCGAGCGAGCTCAATGCATCCAAGATTTACATGGTTCACATCTACAACGACTACTCTTACCTTTATGAGATAGGTTTCAAGACTCCGCTCTCAAGTTATCCCGTGCCTGTGGCTGTTGCCGCCACCGAGATTGCCAATAACAGCTTTGTCGCCAATTGGATGCCATGCGAGGGCGCCGACAGTTACAACCTGCGCGTTGTGCCCAAGAACTACGACATTCTCACCGAAAGCTTCGCAGGCTTCACCAAGGCTGGCTCTATTGATATAGGCAACACCCTCGACAACTATATGGACAATGAGGGGTGGACAGGCTCTAAGGTCTATGAGGCTGTTGGCGGTGCGCGCTTGGGCACAGGCTCCTCGTTAGGAACTTTGACTTCTCCTGGACTCACATTGACCGACAACAAGGTCACTGTCACCTTCAAAGCCAAGGCCTTCAACAACGACACCAACTGCAACCTCAAGGTTTCTTGCGGCAACGCAAGTGAGACAGTGACTCTTCCCGACAACAACGAGGCAACCTACACTGTAGTGCTTGACTGCAACGCTGCCGCTGGCCAGAAGATTAAGTTTGAGACAACGGCCAATGGCAAGCGCGTAGTGCTTACAAGCATCCACATCATCGATGGTGAGCGTGCTGGAGCTACAAGGTCGATTGACTTTGACGGAGTGATATTTACTGGCATCACAACCAACAGCTACAAGGTTCTTGACCTTGATCCTGGCACGACCTATTTCTACGATGTGAAGGCAGTGTTCGGAGCTAAGGAGAGCCAGTGGTCCAACTTAATCACTGTCACCACCCTTGCAGGTGGCATCTATGGCGACGTGAATGGCGACGGAGAGGTGACAACCATCGACATCACCGCCATCTATAACTACCTGCTCAATGGTGACGAGACCTACCTCGCCACCAGCGACGTGGATGGCGACGGTGAAATCACAACCGTTGACATCACCATCATCTACAACATCCTGCTTGGCAATTAACGCCCTTTAGATAAATATAAATACTATTAAGGACAAGGCAAAATTATTGTCTTGTCCTTAATTGTCTTCCACAAACAATTATGCATTTGCAGTCACGTCGGCGGCGGTGATGATGTTGTCGCCAGTTTGGTCACCGTTGACAACGTGGCTGTAGTCATTGTTGAGCAGGACATCATAGAGTGCTGTGATGTCGGCCGCTGTCACTGTGCCGTCGCCGTTCACGTCACCAGGAACGCCCGAGCGCTTGATTTCGACATGACCATCCCAGTAATCGCCATTAACCATGATGCATCCACCATTGCCCACGACACCATTGGCGGGTGATGCCACATAGCAGTTGACGAGATTCAGACCTTTGTAACCGTTGTGGTCACTGCCAACATCTAAGTATTCGGTAGTCACATCGGCATTGTTGATGGTAAGGCACTCTTCATAATCTTCAGACAAAATATTATCAAAATAAACCGAGCAATCCTTGATGTAGGACACTGTGGCATCGTTTGTCAAGTGGTCGCGTGCATCAAGGTAGAGGGCACCACCACAATGGAGCGAACCTGAGCCATAAAGTGTAAAGCCCTGCGATTCTTTTGCGTTTATGGCAATGTTATTTGTGTTAGCAAGAATCTTGTTGTCGCCCACAAGTTTAATTTTTAGGTTGGTAGGGCCACCATAGGCATTTTCGATGGCGCACACCGAGAGCCCCCTCCGGTCGATAGTGGCGTTGTTGAGCGTCAGGGTGTTGATGCTGGCGTCGTAGGTTACCGAGCCACTGATGCCAGGACCGGTAACGCCGTTCTGGTTAGCGCAGGTGACCTGCACTCCATTAATCCACAAATCGTAGGTTGCACCCGTGAGGTAGCCTGGATTGCTGGGGCCGCCGTCGATATGGGCATAAGAGGCATCGGTGTAACTTGAACTAAAGGTGGTTCCTGCACCACCCTCGATTTTGAAACAATTAGTGAACATATCTGTTGAGCTGGTTACTGCCTCTGTGCTCCAAGTGCTGCCCACGGTAATTGTTTTAAGTTCATCACAATTCTCGAACATGTTTTTCATGTTGGTCACATTTGCTGTGTTGAAGCTACTCAAATCAAGTGAGGTCAGATTTTCGCATTTATTAAACATAAACCTCATGTCGGTCACATTTGCCGTGTTGAAGCTACTCACATCAAGTGAGGTAAGTTTGCCACAGTTTTCGAACATAGCACTCATGTCGGTAACATTTGAAGTGTTAAAGCTGCTCACATCAAGTGAGGTGAGGTTTTTGCAATCCCAGAACATTGCCAACATATTAATCACATTTGCAGTATTGAAGCTACTCACATCAAGTGAGGTCAGATTTTCGCATTTATTAAACATAAACCTCATGTCGGTCACATTTGCCGTGTTGAAGCTACTCAAATCAAGTGAGGTGAGGTATTTGCAACCCCAGAACATTCCAAGCATATTTGTTACTTCGCTGGTATTGAGGCAGTTCAATCCGGTGATGGTGGTGAGGTTTTCCATTTCGTAAAACCAGTAAGCGGTAGTGGTGGGGCGTGCTTGGGCAAACGATGGATCAAAGACCACTCGCTCTACAGCGGCATAGGTGCCGTAATTGTACCATTCTGGATAGTTGATGCCACTATTCAGGCCAAAAGCCCCACTGGGTTTTGTGCCGTAGTAGAAGGTGAGGGTGTGGTTGCTTTGGGTGTAAACCGCATAGCCTTCGGCTGCCCATGCAGCGATGCACGCCGTCATTGTCACTAAAAGAAAAAGTAATCGTTTCATAAGTATATCGTTTTTGAGTTAATATTCGAGAGCAATTGTCTTTAATAAAACACTATCTAATGCAACAATGCAGTCACGTCGGCGGCGGTGATGATGTTGTCGCCAGTTTGGTCACCGTTGACAACGTGGCTGTAGTCATTGTTGAGCAGGACATCATAGAGTGCTGTAATGTCGGCCGCTGTCACTGTGCCGTCACCGTTCACATCGCCAAGCATGCCGCTGATGGTAGCTCGAGTCGCCACATTGCCGCTGGCATCATACAGGATTCCACCCGCAAAATACCCTCCAACGGGTTCGGTGATTCTCAACCCGTCCTCCAAAACCAATTCTTCCATGTTGCGTATCGCACCCGAACCGCCAGTTGCAATAACATTAGTTCCGCTACCCTTCATCACCAGTCGAGTATTGGTAGGGCTCGATGCATAAATGCCATAGGAGCCTCGGGCTATCAAGCAATGTAGATTGTTAACCGTGAGGGTTTTGCCACTAACTATCGTGATGCCTGATTTCCTTCCTTGCACGCCAAGTGTATCGGTGCCTGTTATCGTGGTGTTTGACAGCACCATCCCATTCATATTGGTGCCAGATGGCGTTACTAAGATGCTACTTGTGCCCTTCACATTAATGGTCAGTCCGTCGATGCTACTTCTTATGCAGGCTCCATTGCTTGTCTCGCCACAGCTCAGCCTGGCATTATCAAGTGTGAGAGTCTTGGACGATGGATTGTAGGTTACAGTGCCGCTCACACCTTCAATGCTGCTGAGATTGTTGCAATTGGCACCAGTCACCTGCACTCCGTTAACCCACAGGTCGTAAGTTATGCTAGTTGCGCTAGTCAAGTAGCCTGGATTGCTGGGACCACCGTCGATGTGGGCATAATTAAAGTCAACATGGTTGGGATCATAGGTGGTGCCTGCACCGCCAACGAGTTTAGTACAGTCCGTGAAAACGTCACTCGAATAAGAAGGAAATAAAGCTTGTGTAGTCCAATTGTTACTCACAAAGATGGTGGTGAGATTAGAACATCCATAAAACATTTTAAACATAGTCAACGTTTTTGATGTGTTGAAACTGCTCAAATCTAAAGAGGTGAGATTAGTGCAATAGTTGAACATGAGCTGAAAGATAGTTACTTTCGATGTGTTGAATCCCCTCAAGTCCAAGTTCGTTAGTTTTTTGCAGTTGGAGAACATATAAGACATATATTCCACCTCGCTGGTGTTGAGATAATCTATACCAATAATAGTTGTGAGCTTATACATCTCAGAAAACCAGTAAGCGGTACTGGTGGGGCGGGCCTGCGCAAATGATGGGTCGAAAACCACTCGCGTTACATAGGGGCCAATATCGTACCATTCTGTCAAAGACTGCCCGTCATTCAAACCATAAGCCCCACTGGGTTTCGTGCCGTAATAAAAGGTGAGTGTGGTGTTATCTGGGGTATATACCACATAAGGTTCGGCCGCCCACGCAGCGACGCACGCCGTCATTGTCACTAAGAGAAGAAATAATCGTTTCATAAGTATGTCGTTTTTGAGTTATTAAGCTTGATTCTATTTTATCGCTTCAAAGTTAATAAAAAAATTAATTATATATGAATAAAGCAGTGAAATAGTAAATAAAAATGAGTATTCGTTGAATGATTGTCGAAAAAATTGGCATAATAATAATTTTTTTGTATTTTTGAAGGCTATTTATTCAGACTGCGGACGAGGTAGTCCTCGTCCCTACAAATTAGAAATTATCTTAACAAACTATACTATAAAAACATCAATGAAAAAGCTATTATCACTACTCACTGTCATGGCAGTTGCGTTGCAGCTGATGGCAGCACCTGTTGATGTATTAACAGCTAAGACTAAGGCCGAGCAATACCTTGCTCAAAAAGTGTATGCCGGCAAGATTATGGCACCTGGAGCTGCCGATGTCACACTTATCAAGACCGAGATGGGCGAGACCGCCAAGGCTCCTGTGTATTACATCTTCAACACCGAGACATCCTATGTCATCGTGTCGGGCGACGACCGCGCCGAGGAAATCCTCGCCTATGGCGACAAGCCTCTAAACCTCGACCGCATTCCCGCCAACATGCAGGCGTGGCTCGACGGCTACAAGGTGCAGCTCGACTGGCTGCTCGCTCACCCCGAAGCCAAGGTCAACAAGCTCACGACCCACAAGTCGCCAAAAGCAAATGAGACAACCATTGGTCCACTGCTCACGGCCCTTTGGGATCAAGAGGCGCCTTACTGGAACCAATGCAAGTTTAACTACAACGGCACAAACTATATGTGCTACACCGGTTGCCCAGCCACCTCGGCATCGATGGTTCTCTACTACTGGAAGTATCCAGTTGAGCAGGTTGGTCCCGTTCCTGCCTATGATGGAGTTCTTGAAATAGGCACATGGACCAGCGTGAACTACACCTATCCTGCCTTGCCAGCTGTAACCTTTGACTGGGACAACATGATTGACGACTACACCAGCTCTCACGCCACTGGCTACACTACCGCTCAAGCCAATGCTGTTGCCACGCTGATGCGCTATGTAGGTCAGGCCGAGCACATGAAGTATGGCACTCCCGAGGCAGGAGGCAGCGGCATCTACACCGCCAACGCCCAGATTATTGCCGATATGTTCATAGGCTTTGGCTACGATGAGGCAACCACTCGCATGGTTCAAAAGGAAAATTTCAACGACGCCAGCTGGGCAGCTCTCATTCAAGAGGAGATAATAGAAGGACGACCTATAGTTTATCTTGGCACTGCCGGCACTGCTGGTGGCCACGCCTTCAACGTCGACGGCTATGACTCTAGCACCAACAAGTATCACGTCAACTTCGGTTGGAGCGGTGAGGGCAACGCCTGGTGTGCCTTGAATGCCTTTATCGATGACACAGGCGCCAACTTCAACCTGAATCAGATAATGATTATCGGTGTTCAGCCTTCGGTAGGCATTATCAGGGCAACGCCCTCTACTGTCGACTTCCAGGGCTTTGCCGGCGAGACCTACACCCAAGCGGTGCGAATTAAAGCCCACAACATCGAGAGCAACATCAACGTTGCGTTCAGCGGCGATAATGCCTACAGCGTGAGTCACACCACCATCACTGCCGAAGAGGCAGCAAGCGGTGTTGACGTGGTTGTCACCTATGCTCCCACCCAGGCTGGCTCGACCAGCGCGACCCTCACCCTCTCATGTGCCGACGAGGATGTAGAGACGGTGGTTGTACCCATCACAGGTGTGGCACGGCCACATGTGCCCACCCTCATGGTAGAGCCCACTTCACTCGACTATACCACATCGCTCAAGCGCCCCATCACCAAGACAATCAGCCTCAAGGGCGTATATCTCACTAGCGACGTGACATTGACACTCAACGACAACAACGGCGTGTTCATAGTTTCGCCAACGACAATTCCTCAAAGCAGCGTCAATCTCGACACCCCAGTTGAGGTGGCTGTCACGTTCCAGCCATCGGTCGAGGGCCGATTCTCGGGCTCATTGGTGCTTAGCAGCAATGGTGCCGAGAGCGTGACAGTTGAGCTCAGCGGAAAAGCCAACGAAGGCAACACCGCAAGTGACCCATATCTCGACATCTCAAAATATGAGACCATCGATGAGGCAGGATGGAACACCAGCGACATTCGTAATCTCTACAGATATACCGAGTATGAAAGCCAAGAATGCGCTTGGCTAACCGTTTCTAACTATGGCGTGATAAAGGCCGACGCCACACAGAACTGGTTCACCAATGCGGGCACTGTGAGGACTGGCTCAGCAACATGGACAGCCATCGACGTGTTCCCCGGCAGCGCAAGCTATTTTGCCGGCGAGGGACAATTTGCCGACTGGAGCGAGGATTGCCAAACGTTCTTTGTGACCAACTGCTCGCAAGTTAAGCAGCTGGCAGTGAACCGCAGCAACTCGACCTATCCGTTGAAGATGTACATCTATGAGTGCACCCTCAATGACGACGGCACCGTCACCCCAAGCGAAACCGCTATTCAGACCAAGCAAAACACCACTACCAACACCGCAGAGGTGCTGGCATCGGACCCTCTCGACCCGAGCGTCATTTATAAGGTGGCAATCTTCAACGACTTCTCCAAGCTCTATGAGATAGGCTTCAAGACTCCGCTCAATGCCCTTGAGACACCTATAGCCACAGCGGCAACCGAGGTGAAGGCCGACGGATTCACCGCCAACTGGACTCAGTGCCCGAGCGCCACAAGCTACACACTGCGCGTGATACCCAAATCCTCGACCAGAGACCTTGACGAAAGGATTATCTCGGGCATTACCGGCCTTAGTTATGCCGTCACTGGATTGCAGCCCGCCACCACCTACCTCTTTGACGTGCGTGCCGTGAGGGGCAACATTCATGGCGAGTGGTCCAACAAGATGGAGGTTACCACCCTTGCCGGTGGAGTGTATGGCGACGTTAACGGAGACGGCGAGGTGACAACCATCGACATCACCGCCATCTACAACTACCTGCTTAACGGTGATGAAACCTTCATCGCCACCAGCGATGTGGACGGCGACGGTTTCATCACAACCGTCGATATTACTGCAATCTACAACATCCTGCTCGGTAACAAGAAATAGTTCATAGTTTACAGTTCATAGTTGGGCTGACGCGTTCTTTAATGCATAATGCTGCGTGGGGGAATTAAGGACAATTCTCCCACGCTTGTTTTGTCTCGTCTTCTTGTCCCCTTGTTTTCTTGTTCCCTTGTATTCTTTTTAAATATTGCGATTTTTTCTTTAAAATGTTTGCATTTTTGCAATAAATTGTTTATATTCGCAACCAAAATGAATGATATTAATAATAACCCATTAAACCCAAACACTTATGAAAAAGATTTTACTATTACTGGTGGCTTTGCTTGCTACCACTACTGTATGGGCCGAGGAGTACATCACCGACGTGATGGTAATTGGCGGCACATTGAACGAGGTAAACATGCTGAAGAGCACTTATTCCAATCTGGGCTGGACGGTCATCGACCAGGACCTGAATTCTGGCTGTGGATCGGGCAGCGATTACATCTACATGCTTTATAAGAAGGCTGATGAGTCCACAGTTAGCTCTGGTGCTTTCATCACCAAATTTGTGATTAGGACCTACGATGACACCGCTCCTGACCATATCGTTAACACAGATGGCCGCATCTGTTACCTAGTGCCTTTCGATGGCGGTGAATATTTCAAGGGCACCAAGGGTGACCTGAACAGCCATTGCGGCTCGGGTAGCGCCACCATCCATCTCTACTACACTAAAGATTATCCCTCCCAAGGCCGTGACTACGGCACTGTTAAATCAATATCCTTCAACACTACAGCCGACGGTGGAGTGACTACTATGGAGGGAACCACAGGCTATGACCTCAACACCGGCTGTGGCTCAGGCAGTGACTACATCTATATGCACGCCGAAAGAGCTCCTGGATGGATATACACAACGAACTATGCAGGCGACCAATGCTATATCAAGGGATTTGAAGGTCCAAAGTCTCTTATAACCAACATTGTAGCGCCCGTTTTCATCGATGGGGCCACGGTGATTGGCTTCTCTGGACCAGTGTTTAATGGGTTCTCAAACCTTGAAACTATAAAATTCTTTGGTGAGACAATCATTGATGAAATGCCGTCGATGCAAGGCTGCTCAAATTTTTACAATGTCAGAACTTCAAATACTGATTACCTGACACCACCATCCATGAAAACCATTTCGAGTTCTGCTTTCGCTGGCACTGCAATTAACGAAATAACATTAGATGCTGTTACCAGTGTCAAAATTAATGCATTCAGTGGCTGTAACAATCTGTCATCTGTCACATTCAACACATCACCCGTCCTAATCGAAAATTCTGCTTTCGAAAACATCAGTTCAAACTGCCAAGTATCTTATCCAGGTTCTATCGAAGACTGGAATCCATTGATGTACATATATTCACCAAACTTGATTATTAAAAATGGCACATCATGGTCTTGCGGCTGGTGTGGTGGAACAAATGAAGCAAGCCATAATATGCTATACTGGGAGCTGATTAATTCAAACCTGAAAATTTCTTCATATGGCGACTGGTGGGAATCTTATCCCGACAAGCAGATTATCGCTACCAAACGATTTGGAAAGTCAATGAAAACTATTACTTTGGAGCATGTTTACTCAATCGGGCTGCATGAATTTGAGAATTGTCTTGGTCTTAATAATGTTTATCTCGAACCCACTCTTCATTCTATAGGCAAAGAGGCCTTCTATGGATGCTATAATTTGAGAAACATTTGGTTTGACGGAAACCAACAGCAATGGGACGCTGTGACTAAGGACGCTTGGTGGAAGGGCGGAACTTCTAACCTCACTGAGCACTGGCACTGCATGGTTATTTTCAACAACAATGGCCATGGTTCAACTCCCGATCCAAAGACTATTCAGTGGAGCAACCTTGATAAGGTGGATGAACCCGAACCTCTGGTAGCCGATGGCTACAACTTCACAGGCTGGTACACCGATGCCGCTTGCACCAACCAGTGGGATTTCAACACCGCAGTTCCTGGCGACATGACGCTATATGCCGGTTGGGAGGAGATTATTGTTAACGTCCCTGGCGACGTGAACTGCGATGGCGCAGTGACCACTGCCGATGTGACCTGTATCTACAACTACCTGCTTAACGGCGATGAGACCTTCATAGCCACCAGCGATGTGGACGGTGACGGTTTCATCACAACTGTTGACATCACAGTGATATACAATATCCTGCTGGGAAATAAGAAATAGTTCATAGTTCACAGTTTACAGTTCATAGTTGGGCTGACGTGTTCTTTAATGAATAATTCACAATGCCGCGTGGGGGAATCAAGGACAATTCTCCCACGCTTGTTTTTTCTTGTCCCCTTGTTTTCTTGTTCCCTTGTATTCTTTTTAAATATTGCAATTTTTCCTTTAAAATGTTTGCATTTTTGCAATAAAATGTTTATATTCGCAACCAAAATAAGTGATTGACTAACAACCCTAAATTATGCACTCATGAAAAAGATTTTACTTATTCTTGTGGCACTGCTTGCCACAACAAGCGTTTGCGCCGAAGAATTTGTCGACGGCCTGGTGCTGATTGGAGGCACAAAAAGCGAAACAAACTATCTGAAGTCGGAGCTTATTGCCGACGGCTGGATTCTGGTCGACTATGATCTTAACAAGGGATGTGGCACAGGCAGTGACTACATCTTTTTGCTCTACACTAAAGGAAGCAACCAAATCAATGATGCTGGCCATTTCGCTACCGATTTCTATATCAGAACATCAACAAGCAGCTCAACACCCGACGAAGTCACACACAATGGTCGCACCTATTACCTTGTGGAATACGTAGGCGGAAGTGATTTTGAGAGTAGTAAGGGCGACCTCAACTGCAACGCTGGAGGTGCCTACATACACCTTTACGTTGCTACCGACGACAATGAAAACTATCGCTCAACAGCCATAAAATCAATCTCTTTCAATTCCACCGCAAGTGGTGCTGTAGGAGAGAATGGCGGTTCAACACCATGCGACCTCAACAAGGGATGCGGCTCAGAAAGCGATTACATCTACATGCACACCAGCTCAGCACAGAAAGGCTGGACCATGAGCGGAAGCGGGACTGATTGTCAAATCACAGGATATGTTGGCGTCAAAAACAATAAAACCCGTATGACAGTCCCCGTTACCATCGACGGCGCAACGGTGAAGTACTGCGTCGACGATGTTTTCAATGGGTTTACAAAACTTGACACGCTGATGATGTATAATCACGCTTCACTTGCGAATATGCCGTTGCTGCAGGGTTGCTCATCGCTCAAGCAGGTCAATAACTGGACAAATAGCAATACCTACAACTATGACCAATTGCCATCGTCCATAGTGCGCATACCTGATTATGGGTTTGTGGGTACTGCCATCGAGGGGTTGCACACAAATAATACCACTACAATTGGCGAGCATGCCTTCGAAGGAAGCAATACTCTGTCTTGGGTTACAGTTGATAATCCAAACGTAATGAT
>CADAZN010000037.1 GCA_902792435.1 uncultured Bacteroidales bacterium | reverse complement strand
GTTTAATTTTTTCATGTTTGTAAGAATTTAGTTTTTTATAAAATAATGAATTAATAGTTCATCATCAAAAGTCATAGTCCTTTTAGGGTAGTGTTAACTTTTTAGTTTAACTACTCAAAGGGATAATTTGAACTTGCAGAGAATCTCAGCTACTTATATATATTTGAATAATATTTAATATTTCTTTTTTCCACAAAGTATTCAGTTGAATTATTTGATTTCGAAGTTATGTTTCTGACAACCCAATTACCGTAGCGGTCTCTCAATACTATTTCATATGTTGATGTTACGCCTGTGGCACTATCTACTGTTGATGCAAGCTCACCATCTGAACCATAAATGTAGTCTATCGTTTTGCCTTCACATGTAATTTGCGCAACATGGTCATCTTGCCAGGTAAACTCAATTTTATATCCTGGAAATTTTTTGTTTTTCTTCACAATGATAGTTTTGAGATAATCTTTGTGCCTTTTAGTATCAATATCTGAAGTTATATGCCCAAGTGAACCATTGCTTAGAGTAATAGATGCATTATAATACTTCTTTATCACTTTGTCTTGAAAAATAGAATAGTGTATATCATTAGCAAAACCTGTAAAACTGCCATTAAAAATAGGATTTTGGGCATTAAAAGTAGAATAATTAATGGTCGCAAGATTTTTGTCTCTAAAGCCAAATCGAATTACACAAAATGGCTCAATTACTGAATTGTCGGTTGTGAAAGATGAGTTTGTTTTAAACCGTTCAATGGTTATGTCATTGACATTGCCACGGATGTCTGCGAACTTGAAATCGGGAGATTCGAAAACTGCCTCTTCTTCTGATATAGCAAACTCATTTAACACTGACGGATAGTCGTAAATGCTCCATTGAGCGTGAGCATTAGTGCTAAGCATGATTGCTATAACAAAGACTAAAAAAATTTTTTTCATATTGAGAGTTATTTTATAAAAAGTTACGTATAATGATAAAATGAATATTAAAAATATAATTTGTATAAAGCAAAGAAATATAAACTAGACTTGGATCGTAAAGTAAAGTTATATAGTTAGTCGTAAGCCTATATAATTAAATCGTTTAGTTCACAATGTTAAGAGAAGTAAGAACTATAAGGCAAGCCGCAGACCAATAATGGTTGGATTGAAACCGGGATCCTCTAGACGAAACGATACCCGGCATTGATCGGCATCGCTATTCCAGCCGCCGCCGCGGATCACTTTATGAGGGCCCGAAGGTGGTCCTATGGGGTTTATTAATGGCGATACACTGTCATAGTATTTACCATACCAGTCACTGCACAACTCCGATACATTGCCACTCATGTCGTAGATGCCAAGCTCATTGGCCTTCAGTTGCGCAACCTCGTGTGCCGCGCCACCACTATTATCACTCATCCATCCTACTTCGTCGTTGAAGTAGCTCCCGCTGAAGACGTAGTCCCAACTTTTATTGCCTCCGCGGGCAGCAAACTCCCATTGTGCCTCTGTAGGTAACGTGAAGGTCTTGCCAGTGAGGGCGTTGAGGGTTGTAAGGAACTCCTGGGCATCGTTCCACGACACACATTTTACAGGATAGTTGTCGCCCTGTATCAGCATACCGCCTATTCCAGGATGGGGTAACTTACCCATCACTGCTTTCCACAGTCCCTCGGTGACTTCGGTCTCACCAATCCAATAGTTGGAGAGGGTCACTTGATGGGCGGGACGCTCATTGTCATATGCTTTCAATTTGTCGGAAGCGCCCATATTGAATGTGCCTCCTTCAACAAAAATCATATTAAAACTAACACCATTTACTGTTATGGTTTCAATTGTTCCATTTGTAGCTTTAGCAGAAGGGAGTGTTGCTGCTGGAATACTTTTTTTTGTGTTTTTACGTTTAGTGGTTCTATGATGAGCATTAGCTGTTGATCCCAAAATACTAAGCAACAATATAATAAAAACTGATTTTTTCATTATTAAGCGAATTAATCTTTTAATTTATAAGTTTATATACACAACATAATTCAGAGAAGTCTGATGATGAGATGACGTGCGTGATGAGGATTTTGATCTTTTCTTGTTTGCGCCGAACTACTTGCTCTTTTATTGAGCAAATTTTCTCATCAAGCTCGCAAAGTTTAGTGAAAGGAAGAATTATAAAGCAAGCCGCAACCCAAGGATGCTGTTGCGGGCGCCGGGAGGGTAGTTTATTCGGTACGTCACTCGGCATACTGATTCGTCGCCTCCCGAGTCGCCTCCACGGAACACGATACAAGAGCCTTCGCTCGTCGGACTGCCATCATAGTTGTACCACTTGTCTTGGCACCACTCAAACACGTTGCCGCTCATGTCGTAGATGCCAAGCTCATTAGCCTTCTTGGTTCCCACAACATGAGAAGATACCTCTTTAAATAATCCTCCTTCATCATACCACGCCACTTCATCAATAGTGTTGCTACCGCTGTACTCGTATCCACGGCTCTTGCTGCCGCCACGAGCGGCATACTCCCACTCCGCTTCTGTGGGCAGGCGGAAGTTCTTGCCAGTCAACTGGTTTAGCCTCAAGATAAACTCTTGACAGTCGTCCCAACTGACCGTTTCCACTGGGAACTTGTTACCCTTAGTTTTACTCGGATTGCTGCCCATCACCGCCTGCCACAACTCCTGCGTAACCTCAGTTTGACCAATCCAATAGTTGGAAAGGGTCACTTGATGGGCAGGGCGCTCATTGTCAAGGGCTCTCATATTTTCGGCAGCACCCATCATGAATGTGCCACCTTCAACATAAATCATTTTAAAACTAACGCCATTTACCGTTATGGTTTCATCTGTTCTATTTTGAGCATTAGCTGTTGAAATTAAAATAAAAAACGATAATATAATAAATACTGATTTTTTCATATTCTTTTTTTGGCGAATTAGTCTTTTATTTTATAAGTTTATATACACAACATACTTCGGTGAAATCTGATGATGACATGACGTGGAGACCAAATTTTCGACTTTTAGAGAAAGTGTAGTCGTGGTCATTATTTGCCCTTTTAACATAGGGGTAAATGCCAATTACAACGCCAGCTCTTTTGTCTATTTTAATGGGATTAAAGAAGAATCCATCTGGCATAAGGCTCATAGAATATTCATTGCTGTTATCGACATAGAAATGTAACTTCAATTCTGCTCCATAACCATCACGACCACAGTCGATAATTTCTTTTATTGTGTATGTCCCATAGTCAAAACTGTTGAAATAAAAATGTCCATCATATAACGAGAAAATAATGCTGGCATCAACACTTGTATTTCTGTAATTTCGACATTGTGAATTCAAAAGTTGTTCAAGCTGACTCTTACTTGAAAATATTAAGTTTTGAGACGGCGATTGGACTTGATAAATGGTAAGTTCTTCAGGTGCTGTTGATGCCACACAAGTTATTGGCAAGGCAAATGCCATGACCAATAATACGAAAAGAAGGTTTAATTTTTTCATGTTTGTACTATTTTTTTATGTTATTGTTATAATGAGTTTATTCTTGTTATCTCCTTACCACTCGTCCATTCTTGTATGTTGATATGAACAATCTTCCTCGGCTGCACTGGCTGCATTGTCCACTACCATCGGGAGATTTCTTGTAAGGTCCATAGTGTTTGTTTGTGCACTGACTGCACACGCGGAAGCCGCAGTTGTTACAGATGTACCAGTTGGAATAAGCCGGTTGGGTCTTGCGGCACCACTGGCAGGGAATCTGCTGCGAGTCGGAGATGTCGGCAAGCAAGATGCTCTGGTGGTTGTGGCTGGTGGAGTTCCACCCAATGGCGTTTACTTGTTTTTTTGTTTGAGTCTCATTAGATGTCTTGGCGATGGCTACAGTGGTCACAATCGACACAGCCAGGCATGCAATTAATAGAATTTTCTTCATGATGAAATTTGTTTTTATTGGTTATAAAAGTTTAATATGTTAACACAAAAAAAGCGTGAGCCTGTTTCGCCTTTATCCTGCTTGTGGGCTCTGGACTGCCCGAGGTCAAGATAAATTGAAAACAGCTCACACCTTTAGTGAAACTATGATGCGCGCAAGGCGTGATCGTAGAATCAAACCAAAGGATTGCGTTGCGATGTTTCCCCCTTGACCTCTTGATGAATTGTCCAGATTCACAAGCAAGGTGAAAGCTAAAAAACGCTTCCCTAAAAATATGTCACGCAAGGCGACACATGAGGTGCCAAACCGTTGCAAGTGCAAATATAAAGAAAGTTTTTAAAAAGTGCAACACATGTGAGCTGTTTTTTTATGCTATTGGTTAAATGCTTCCGAATGTGTAGCGCAAGTTAAAGGTGACTGATTTGCTCTTGAGTGATTGGGGCTTTGGCTCCCAATTTGGAGCATATTTGGCAAAATCGCTGAAGCCAAGATTGTTGATGTAGGCAATAGAGAAGCGCTTGTAGCGAATGCCGAGATTGAACGCAAGTCCAAATATCACTGACTTACATTCCACGTAGTTGTTCTCGTTGAATTCACCCTCTTTGCCTTTGAACGAGATGAAGGGACCAAGTTCGGTATAAAGCGACCATTTGCTGCCTAACTTGAATTGGTAGCCGGCGCACATCGGGATGGTGAAATGATAGGCCATAGCGCTTTCGTCGCCTGTCATGAATGTGCCCGGCTTATTGCCTCCCCACTTGGCAAAATGCACTCCCACCTGTCCGTAGAACTTGTGCCTGCCATCACCTAGATAGAGAAATGGCTTCGCCACATCGGCACCAAGCGATGGGCCCAGCTTCACTTCGTTGAAGACTTTGTTGCAATCGGAGATTGACAAGCCCGCATTAATGCTGTAGTTCACGTCGCTAAAAAAATTTTGTGCCATGGTGCTTGCTGTAGCTGCCAGGGCAACAATCATGATTAAAAAGATTTTCTTCATAAGAATAATGATTTAGTTATACATAGTATTAATATAATCCATTGAGTCGTTTGCAAAATTAGGGTAAAAGAGTCTAAAACGGTTCATCCGTTTCATCCGTTTCAATTTATGAGATAATCGCGCGTTACATTGAATTGAATATTGCGAAAAAAGTTTTACCTTTGCGCTTGATATGATAACTGACACAGAAAAAGCACTTATAGAACAGCGCTTTGGGCGTGAAATACGGTATCCTGCCGATGTGGATGCCTTGCACTACGACGTGCTTGAGGCTACTGGTGAGAGCATCAGTGTTAACACCCTCAAGCGCCTGTTGGGAATGGTAACCGACGTTAAGCAGGCACGCCAGTTTACTCTCGACACCATAGCCCGCTACGTGGGCCATGATACTTGGGAGGCAATGACTCAGTTTGCTAAAGAGAAAGGGAACTCCGACTTTGAAGACGTGGAGAGTGTTGTCGTTGCTTCGCTCTGTGAAGGTGACATGATAGAACTGACTTATCCGCCTGACCGCATGGTGCGCATGCGCCACACACGCGGCGACGAATGCGTGGTGATTGAGAGTGTCAACGGCAAGTTGCGCGAGGGCGATGTGGTCGATGTTCCACACTTAGTGCTCGGTTATCCGCTCTATGCCCAGAATGTTACTCGCGGCGGAGTGGCATTGGGCAGTTTTACCGCAGGGAAGATTGGGGGCATAACCGGCATAAGGATAACAAATGCTAATGATGTCAAGAAATAAGGTTTTACTGCTTTGTGCTGCGACAATGCTTGCATTAGCCGTTAATGCTCATGGTCAATCTCCGGCTCAGGCCAAGACTGTGAACGAAGCATGCAGCCGGTGGTTCAAGCCTCTTGATGTATTCCAGGTAATTAGCGATGACAACTATGATCAAGCTATAATTGCTTGGAAGCAAGTGTCGGGTTTTCTACCCCAGCGCATCGACTCGCTGGCCGATGCCACGGGCCTCTCATTCCAAGAGACCTACAAGCTTGTAGAATCTCATTATATGAACCATCCGTTCATGGCAAAAAAAAAGGCATACGAACGCCTCAGGGACAAGGAGTGGATAGAGAATCACAACATGGACCTTGCGATAATAGAATTATACATGAAGGGAGCGACCTTCGAAGCAAAGGAGGCGATGCTTGCCGAGATTTCGTTTGCCGCTAGTAACAAAAATGACGTTATGTATATGGTAAGTGAATATTATGCTCCTATTCACAGAGCCTACGATGAACTCCTCGCAAAAGGTCTAGAAAAAAAGCTGCTTGACAACTGTCGCCAGCAATGTCTTCACGAACTCGATAGTGTGGCAATATCAGCGACGTTAAGCACTGACGTAGATGAGCGGATAAATAATATTGTCACGCAGCGATTGCAAAGTGTTGCTACTCATGTGGCAACCATTACCACTCTCGAAGAGCTTGAAGAATATTCCAAGTCTTTATCGCAGCTTGAAAAAGAGATTGTCGAAAGCGAGTCGGTTGGTCACTCTGGAGTTTGGCGCAAAAAACTGACGCATGCTCTATCTAAGCAAGGCTATGATTTAGTTCAAGCAAGGCATGCTGCATTATGGGATGACCTAATTGGACGCATGATGGTTGTAGCACGCCCGGTAGTGCAAAGCTATGCCAAGGAAGTGAGCAAAGCCACTGACCATCAACAATATTGTAATATCTATAACTATTACAGTAAGAAGATAAATAAAGGCGGTGAACTCTACAAGCTATTGCTGAAAAACGGTTTCAGCAAGGATGATATAGACCACTATCGTTATGAATATATCAAGGAACTTGAAAGATATTAAGCACTTAAGAAATGGAAACCAGCGACTTTGCACACGAAATGAGCCTAGACAGTGGACAGCAGGTTATTGAGAAGCTGGCGTCCACTGGCGGCACATGCGACACCTATAGGGTGCGCATTAACGGCAAGTGGCATTTCATGAAGCGTCCCAAGGCCGAGATGGCTTTCAATCCATTGTTAATCACAGCTTTTGAGAGAGAGTTTGACATAGGCTATCGACTTGAGCACCAGTCACTGGTGCGCTACATCGACAAGCGAAGCGATGAGCAAGGTGTGTATATTCTCACCGAAATGGTCGACGGTGATAATCTCGATGAATTTATAAGCAAGAATCCTGATTTTTTTAAAGATAAGAGAAATCTAAAGGAGTTTGTGACACAAATGCTTGATGTGCTTGATTATCTGCACAACAACCAAGTACTGCATCTTGACCTCACGCCTTCTAATATCATGATTACCCGTGTAGGACACAAGGTGAAGCTCGTTGACTTAGGCTTTGCCTATAGCGATTGTTACCAGTCTATTGCTGCTGGAATGACAAGAGAATATGCCGCACCCGAGCAGCTCGATGGTGGAGAAGTTGGACCTTGGACCGATATTTATTCGTTTGGAAAGGTGTTGCTTAAGTTATTCAATAATGGAAAGAGTCAAGATGCAGTTCAGTCGGTGCCATCCTACTATCGTAACTTCGTGAAGAAGTGTGTTGAGCGCACACCCGACCAAAGGTTTGCGACAGTAGCCGATGCACAGCACTCTTTGTCAAGAAAACAAATTATTGATAAGCTTATTGTAAGGATTCTAATCTCTATTGTTACATTGCTAATTCTGATTATTTGGGGCATTAATTACGTTGGGAGCATCGAAGACCCTCAAACGGCTAATAAAAACATCACGAAGCCCCATAATAGCATTGACAGCACTGAGAATATGGCTAATCATGACTCAGCCCAGGAAAAAAAGATGATAAACGATTCCGAGTCGTCCAATTATCAAATCTCACCGCAAAATAAACAAAATCAAGAAGCTAACATTAACACAAAAAGCGCATCATCAGCAACCGAACACAAGAAAGCGACAAGTGATTTGCAAGCTGACAAACATCAAGTTTTCCCTCAAGAACAAAAGGTACAGATAAGCGTTGACACCAAAGGTGTACTGTCCGAAAAAGAGCAAATAAAAATCATTACTGCCCCCGAGGCTTTGAAATCACAACTACATGCGAAATCTAAAACCGCTTTCACCACACTAGAGCATAAATACGTTGTCATTGATGACTATAAAACACGAGCCGACTTATTGATTGAAATAAAGAATGCCCGATTGAGAATTCTTGAATTTGCCAAGTCGCAGGCTAGTGACAACAGGAGCAAGGAAGAATATTACAAAGCGGCTTTGGATATAGTGAATGAGGAGTATGAGCACAGCAATCTGCCTAAGAAACTAAAAATTTCAGAATAACTGTATTGTTCTTAAAAATATGCTATCCCCTAACATTAGCTTTAATATTGTTTTCTTTGGTCATTAGTCGGATATGGAGGTCCTAGAGCAATATAGGCGTGACTATACTCATTGCCGTTTATAGTTCTTCAATGAACATAAAAAGCGGCGCTTCATCGTCGAAGCGCCGCTGCAGTTATTCTAATCATTCCTTTAGAGCCTTACAATCAAAACATTATTAACCATTTTATGCTTATGAAAAATTATTTACTTTAGGGTGTGGAATGGCGTTTAGTCGCTCATCTCGGTGCCAAAGTCACCATTGCTTCCGAAGCCTCGGTGGCCGCCGTGACCCATTCTGCCCGGCCTGCCATGTCCTCGACCCTGACCAAAGCCGCCTTTTTTGAAGTCGCCACGACCTTCTTTCCACATTTCTTTCTCTTTATCTTTCATCTCGTCGTACTTTGCCTTTTGCTCGTCGGTGAGTATCGACTTGATTTTGCCGTTAAGGGCTTCACGATCGCGTTTCTCCATTTGTCGCATCTGCTCCATGCGCGCCTGCTGAGCTTTGTCAAACTCCCCATAAAATTCTTTGAGTTGTTCTTTCTGCTCGTCGGTGAGTTGGAGTTTCTTATCCATGCGTTTCACCTGTTTCTCAATGAACTTAGCAGGATCTGGACCGCGGTGTTCACGTTGTTCTTTGTCTTGTGCTGTCACTGTGGTTGTGGCTAATATTGCCACTAAAATCATTAATGCTGTCTTTTTCATGTTAATTATTTTATTATGAGTAATTTATTGTTAAATGTGGACCCTGACATCTGTCTTCTATGAGCAGGGCCCACGATATGTTTTTTTAGATGAAGCCGGCGATGCGGTATACTACGATGCCGTTGCGACGCATTGGGCTATAGAGAATGCCATTGTGTGCGAAGTGGCGTGAACCGTTGCGCATTATCACTGTGTGACCCATTGGCAGTGAGGGTACGATCATGCCTACGCGAGGACGAACTACCTCGAAGCCGCTATTCAATGCGCTGTAGAAAATACCGTTATTATAGATGAAGCTCATGCCTCCAAAGTTGATTACTACACCAGCTGGACGACGGTCGAAACGCATACCGTAGTGTGGAGCAGCGTGGTGGCCACCAATTGCGGGGCGTGGCATTGGCCTCTCAACTCTCGGGCCATGGCCTGGACCGCGCATTTCTACACCTGGCCTGTGGCTCATTGCACCGCCACGCATCTCGCGTGCCATTGCCGATGGTACCGACAGACCTGCGGTTACCAGGATGATTGCGATGCTTAAAATCATTTTTTTCATAATTCTTGAGTTTTGATGCTGTTGCCAGCTGTTAAACATTATTTGTGTTGCTTTAGATGGTTTTCCATCTGGTGCAATTGGTTTTTGAATCGATGTCAACGGTTTTTAAAATGTATAAAACTTCTTATCTAACATTGAGTTGGCAACCGTTTTCACCGCTTTCTGTTATTTAGATTGGGTGGTTTGATAAAAGTTTAAAGGAAAATGACTAACTTTGCAGTCTCAAAAGACATACAATCAATTAAGGGCGATGAATCCCTTTTTTTTAAAGACGAATCGAGACGAAGAAATTGGGCTTTTAACGAGTATTTTTGCTAATATTTCTAAAATTGGTGCCAAAATTGAAAAACTAGTTGTAACTTTACCCGATTTCTCTGAAGTTTGAATAATAACTATCAAAAAATATAATATTATGAGTTTCAATAATGCATTAAAGAAGGTCCTTGGTCTTGGTGACTTTGGTGAGGGGGTTGATGATCTCGACTATTTCGAGAAGAGAAACTACGACAACCCTTGGCGCAAGGACGAGGACGATAAGAAATCCAAGAGCAGTAATGACCCTAACGAAAACCGTGAGGTCAATGCTCAGGGACAGCCACAGCCCAAGCCATCCTATACGCGCGTTGAGTTGCCACAACAGGAGGTTGACATGACTGGACTGGCAGTTACTAAAGAGGACGGGGTGCCTGAGAACATTCTCAAGCGTCTCATGAATATCATCAATGGTAATCTATCACCACACATCATCAATAACCTTAATGTTGAGGCCGAGACAAGGGCTATTGTGGAGAGCTTGAAGCCTCAGTTCCGCGATTATGAGTCAAGATTGAGAAAAGATGTGCTCGACAATGCCGCCGAGAGATGGAACAAAGAAAGAGCCGAAATTATCGAAAAGCTAAAGGAGACCGATGACAAAGCTCTTAAAGCCTATGATGAAATTGAGGAACTCAAAGATAAGATTAAAGCTACTGAGAACTCTCGTAAAACAACTCTCACCCGTTATAATGATCTTCAAATGAAGATGCAGGAACTCATGACGGCTAAGGAAAAAACCGACATGGAGAACCGAAGCCTTCAGAACAAGATGAAAGTTCTGCAAATGAACGAAGAAAAGGGAGAGGGTAACGACAAGGCTAAAGAAGAGCTGCTCAAACTCAATGACGAGCTCTCGAAGGAGAGAAAGGATGCTATCAAGTCGAAGGAAAGAATAGCACAGCTTCAAAAACAAGTTGATGACCTCAAGGCTAAAGCTCAAGGTGGTAACGCCGAGGCTCAGGTCGACGGTTTCAGCAAAGACGAGGAAATTGAGGAGCTCTCGGCACAAGTTGCTTGGTTACATCACAAGCTTGATGAGGCCAATGAAGAGCTCGAGAAGGCTAACGAAGAGCTTGCACAAGCTCAGGAGTTGATGGCTGAGATTGACAAATTTGAGCAACTAAAACAGCGCAAGGACGATGAAATCGCTGAGCTCAAAAAGAAGTTGAACTCGCAAGGCGACAATTCTAGTAACATCAAATTTGAGAAACTCTTGGCTACAAACGATGAGCTGTTGGAGAGCAACAAGCAACTTGCTAGTGACAATGAGAAGCTGAAAGAGCAAATTGAGAAAATGCAGAAGCAGCTCAAGGGCAGTAAAGACAAGCAAGAGGAGCAAAGCGAGATTCTGAACGACCTCGACGCTGGCATTGAGTTCACCGGCAACGATGACGAAAAAGACCAAATGTCTCTCTTCTAATAAGTTCTCAAGAACTGCTTAAATAGCCCAATATAAAGGCGCTGTTCCAATCGTGGGAACAGCGCCTTATTTTTATTTATGTCGTATTGCTAACCGCAGGTTTGCAATGCTTTTGTCCTCAAAGTTATTTAGGCCAGTTGATATCGGTTTTCAGTTTGTTGATATAGTAGGGCTTGATGTCGTCCCAGCGGTAGTAGGGGAACGTGCTGGTTTTGAACGGCAGCTTTGCCTCGTGCTCGTTGAGCAGCACTTTGACGAGGATGTCGTTGCTTGCATTGCGGTAGAACACCATTTGAATGTTGCAGCCCATGGGGAAAATTTCGTAGTTGCGCCAGTGCTCATGCAAGGTGTTAAGGTCGTCGCATGAGTAGTTCACATTATCGAGCTCGAGCAGACATGCCAGGGGCAGCACACAGGTCTCGTGACCAAATCGCAGTGTTGCGCCACGCTTGCCTTGAGCGATAGCTTCGTCGGCAGTCTCTATCATGTTGGTGAGTAAGGCACGCTCGATAAATGGCATTCGGTGGCCGCCTTGTGGAGAGTTTGCCCATTGCAGATACCAGTATATGTTCTTCACTTTCCAGAGTTCGTAAATCTCCTCGTCGGTAAAGTATTGGAAGAGGTTCATCCCATCAAAGGCGTGGTGGTTTTGGAGGCTGCCGGCAATGTCGAAGATTTCCTCCATTAGTTTTTCGGTACCTTGTAGCTTTACACACTTACCAGGAACATGGGTTACAAACTGGCTCATGAAGCGTGATGCATCGATGCGTGAGTTAAAAATGCTGTCGCTGATGTGGCGAATGGCTTTGCGTTGTGGATTGGCAAGCGTGTCCTCGCCAAAGCCCCAGCCAGTGTAGTACATGTCGTGGTAGCTGGCATCGGTAAAAATTTTGATGTTGGGGTTATAGGCTTTGAAAACCTGAGTCTCGTTTGCCATCGACAGGATGCAACGAATCCACACGGTAGAGCGAGCGTCGATGGTGGCATCACCGTCAAAAACTTCGGGGAAATTGTCGCACATGCGCTGTGCTATGCCTTGATGTTGCTCGGCGCCCACGTCGCTCAGGTCGCCTGCGCGCCCCTTTGCCTCAATGGCCACCTTCTGTAGGATGTTGAGCAATACCTCGCCTTGCTTGGTGAGCAAGTGCTGACGTTCTAAGTCCTCGAGAGCCGAAACGGGATTGTCGTAACTGCTTTGTTTTGTGAGCCATCGGCTGCCGTGACGACCGTAGTGGTTGATGAAGAACGGCTTATAGCCAGCTGGAGCCGGTGTAAGCTTGGGCAGTTCTTGGGCAGGGTAGGGGTAAGCATAGTGGTTGCTGCCACTGCGGTTATAATTAGCTGCCAATTGTTGTTGTGCAAGCTCAGGTTGTGCCATCGCCACTATCGAGGCGACACACAATATAAAATAAAAAAATATTCGGCGCATAGACAATTATTGTTATTATTTTAGGAAATCAACAAATATAGAGATTCTAGATTATGTTTTGTGCATTTACTTTTTTCCAGTAATGATGCTCTTGATGTCGTTTAGCTTGTTTAGGGCCTCCATAGGGGTGAGGTTGTTGATGTCGGTGTTGAGAATCTCGTCACGCACTTGGCTCAGAACGGGGTCATCGAGCTGGAAGAACGATAGTTGCACTCCGTTGCGATTGTTGGCGACATCATCGAGGTCTTTACTCAGCGAATCATTGTTGTTGTTCTGCTCCAAGCGTTTGAGTACCTCGTCGGCGCGGTGCACGATAGTTTTGGGCATGCCAGCGATTTTAGCCACATGGATACCAAAGCTATGTTCGCTACCACCAGGCACTAGCTTGCGCAAGAACACTACTTTACCGTTCATCTCGCGCACGCTCACGTTGTAGTTCTTCACACGCTTGAAGGTTTTCTCCATTTCGTTGAGCTCATGGTAGTGGGTTGCAAATAGGGTTTTGGGCCGCGATTGTATTTCGTGGATATATTCCACAATCGACCAAGCTATCGAGATGCCGTCATAGGTGCTGGTGCCTCGTCCTAACTCGTCAAAGAGGATGAGGCTGCGCTCGCTCAAGTTGTTGAGTATAGATGAGGCCTCGGTCATTTCGACCATAAAGGTTGATTCACCAAGCGAGATGTTATCGCTGGCACCCACGCGGGTGAATATTTTGTCGACGATACCCACTCGAGCTGCTTGGGCTGGCACAAAACATCCGATTTGAGCCATGAGAACGATAAGGGCGGTTTGCCTGAGCAATGCTGATTTACCAGCCATATTTGGACCGGTGATAATCATTACCTGTTGCTCGTCGTTGCTCAGCTTGATGTCGTTGGGTACATACATCTCGCCTGGAGGCAGCTGCTTCTCTATCACGGGGTGACGACCGTCGGTTATCTCAATATCGAGGCTGTCATCGACCACTGGGCGGTTGTAGCAGTTTTCAATAGCCACTCTTGTAAAGGAGAGAAGGCAGTCAAGCTGGGCCAGCAGGCTGGCATCGCTCTGGATGGCTGGGATGTAATCGCTAACAGCTGTGACTAGCTGGTTGAAGAGTTGGTTCTCGATGCTCAGGATTTTCTCCTCGGCACCGAGTATTTTCTCTTCAAGTTCTTTGAGCTCTTGGGTGATATAGCGCTCGGCGCTAACCAGGGTCTGCTTCCTGATCCATTCCTCGGGAACCTTATCTTTGTGGGTGTTGCGTACTTCGATATAGTAGCCAAACACATTATTGTAGCCTATCTTGAGGCTTGGTATGCCGGTGCGCTCGCTTTCGCTCTGTTGCAGCCGCATGAGATAATCCTTGCTGCTCGATGAGATGTTGCGCAATTCGTCGAGTTCGTCGCTCACGCCGTTCCTAATCACGTTGCCACGGTTAACCATACTGGGAGCGTCGGGGTTGAGCTCGCGCTCAATGCGGTCTCTAATCAAGTGGCATGGGTTGAGCTGCTCGCCATAACTGTAAAGCACTTCGTTGTCGCTGCTCTCACACATCTGCTTGATGGGAACAATAGCATGAAGCGCACACTTGAGCTGAACGAGCTCTCGAGGCGAGATGCGTCCAGTAGCAACTTTCGACACAAGGCGCTCAATGTCGCCTATGACCTCAAGCTGTTCGTGTAGCACCTCACGTCCAGCAGTGTCTTTGAAGAAATACTCTACCACATCAAGGCGGCGATTAATAGCCTTTACGTCCTTGAGTGGGAACATTACCCATCTATGCAGCAATCGTGCACCCATGGGTGACAAAGTCTTATCGATGACGCTCAGCAGGCTCTTGCCATCGTCGGCCATAGGGGCAATGAGCTCAAGATTGCGAACGGTGAACTTGTCGAGGCGCACATATCGCTCGGCCTCAATTCTCGACAGCGAGGTGATGTGCTTTACCTGAGTGTGCTGTGTTAGGTCTAGATAGTGAAGGATGGCTCCCGAGGCAACGATGGCGCAGGGCATATTTTGCACGCCAAAACCTTTCAGGTTTTTGGTTTCGAAGTGCTTGAGAAGGCGATCGGTGGCCGAGTCGCTAGTAAATATCCAGTCTTCCATCTCAAAGGTGAGATACTTGCTCGTGAACGACTGCTGGAAGCGAGCGCGGTTACTACGCTCGATAAGAACTTCTTTAGGGGCAAAATTGCTGAGTAGTTTGTCAACATAGTCGACCGAGCCCTCGGCTGCCATAAACTCACCAGTGCTTATGTCGAGAAACGACACGCCAGTAGCTTTTTTGCCAAAGTGCACTGCTGCTAGGAAGTTGTTCTCCTTGCGGTCAAGAAGTGTGTTGCCT
Organism: uncultured Bacteroidales bacterium; assembly: GCA_902792435.1. Lineage (GTDB taxonomy): Bacteria > Bacteroidota > Bacteroidia > Bacteroidales > Muribaculaceae > Sodaliphilus. The sequence continues at coordinate 3,047 of CADAZN010000037.1, read as the reverse complement.
ATCACTACACCAGGGGTAACTAGCTCGGTGATGCCACGCTTCACGAGCTTCTTGGTGAGCTTGGGGTCTTCGAGCTGGTCGCATATTGCCACGCGTTTGCCGGCGCGCACTAGTTTGGGCAAGTAGGTATCGAGGGCATGGTGTGGAAATCCTGCCATCTCCAGATTTTTGCCGCCAGTGCCGTTAGAGCGTCGAGTGAGGGTTATGCCCAGAATTTCGCTAGCTATGATAGCGTCGGGACCATAGGTCTCATAAAAGTCGCCCACGCGATAGAGCAACAAAGCATCGGGATGCTTTGCTTTCATCTCGTAGAACTGTTTCATCATCGGGGTTTGCCCCACTTCCTTTGCCATAATGCTCTTAGATTTTATACAGGACTACAAAGATAATATTTTTTATTGATTTGACAAAAAAACTGGCCAGCACCACTTGAGATGCCAGCCAGTAGATTTTATTAGCTGTTTTGAGAGCCGTGATTAGTACACTAGCGATACGTTGTCAATCCAGAAGGTCATGCCTGGAGTGCCGGTGTAAGGAGTGCCGCAGCCCGATGACAGCATTACTAAAATGTGGGTAGGAGTGGCATTTGCATCGTCCCATTTCTCTTCGATAACAGGAACCATCTTGCCCTTGCTGTTCTTAGCATAGTAGGACTTGTCCTTTGGAATCAGGCCCATGAAAGCCTGGTAGCCTGCGTGGTTGGTGATGTTGCCATACCACACGGGGATGCGGTGCTTGGTCCAATTGGCAACCGATGAGCCAAAGCGCTGACGGCCGGTGCCTACGCGTGCAGCATGAATGTTACCATTGGCATCCTCCCAACGACGTTGCAACAGGATAAATACCTCAGCATAGTCTTGACCAGGAAGAGTCTTCTTGCTGCCAAAACCCGAAGAATAAATCTTCTGTCCAGAGGGCACGGTGAGTTTGTACTCAAATTGCAGGGCAGCGGGGCGCTTGGTGAAAGGAATACCCATGTTCATCTTGCTATAGGGGTTCTTGGTGCTGCTCACGGGCTCCAACATTTGTCCCATGAAGATTGTGCCTGATGCAAGCACGTCCATGGTGACAATACCCAAAGCCTTTACGTGCTCATATTGAGTAGTAAGTTTTGCGCAATAACCGTTACCGTGACGGTCGGGATATACCTGGTTGCTGGCTTTTACCACACCAGCCACTTTGGCATAAACATTACTTGTTGCCCATGGTGATCCTCCCATGTTGGAATAAGGACCAGCATTTTGAATACTCTTGGTGGGACCAATCTCAAAAACTTTCTTCTCTTGTCCGCCAATGACTGCCGACTCTTTAACGTGGCGAGTAATCCATTGGTCGAAGTTGCCGAAACTCAAGGGAACTACTGTCTCGGCCTTTGCGCTTGACATTGCCATAAAAGCCAATGCCGCTAACAATAAAGATTTTTTCATTTTTTTGGTTGTTAATTATATAAATATTGGTTTAATCTTCTCGGTGTGCTGCTTCGCTAAGCAGATGATGTCCTATTTTGCAGTAGATGCACTTGCGGGCGTCGCAGTAGCTGCGTTTGAGCTCGATTAAAGCCTGTGATGTTAATGCTGAATCACAGTCGATACCTGCCGCCACAAAGGTTTTGACTATGGAATTGCTCTCAGGTTTAAGGCTCTCGAGCAATTCGATGGCTTTGTCGGTGAGCGCATAGCTGCCAGTAATCTCTCCATAAGCGTAGTAGAGCGGAGCTACAGTATTGATGAGCACAATATCGATAGAGTTGTTGCTCAATGCTGGAGACGGATTCTCGGTAGGTTTATTAAATGTATAGTGGTTCCTCCAATACCCCGTCAGTTCCACTTGGAAAAGCTTGCGCAGCTCTTTCTCGCCGTTGGCGTCCAGGATGTCGCTCATGAGCCTGAAGCTTCCCTCTATATAGTGCGCCAGCATCGCTATGCGGCGGTAAGGGAAGTTCTGAGGCCTGATGCGGAATAGTTTCCATGCCTCGTGCTCCATTGGCTGAAGCGAGAATTTGTTGGCAAGGAAGGCATATTCCGAGCACAAATGTTTGTAATAGGCATCATTGCTAGGCGTTGATGGGTCAAGCATTCCAGCCTGTCCAAGAAGCAGGGCCTCGATTTGCAGCAATGAGTCGCTGTGCTTGTGAAGCAGCCGCAGTGGCGTGCGGCGTGCCAGTCGCTCAAACGCTTCGTTGTTGATGCCAAATCCCAAATTGCGTGAAAGTGTCACATAGCACACATCTTCCCAACTGCCGTTGTACATCTCTAGCAGGTCGCGCACTCGCTGCACCTTGCCGTGCAGTCGCTCAAAGGCCAGTCTTTCGATCCACTCGGTAATAGTGAGGCAGGGCACTCTCTTGATGACGCTCTCGCAGGGTAGGGCAGTGCGGCTGTTAACAAGCTGATTGTAGCTTTCGTTAAACAATGGCGACACTTGAAGCACTAACTGTGGGATGCGTTCTCCGTTGCTGCGGAACACAGGTGCATCGTCTTTATCAACCACGTGCAATATCACGCTATCGTAGGCGTGGTCATGGTCGTGACCATGGCGTTTCCAGTCGCTTGCGCGCACGTGCATCTCAATATTTCCCACCCAAGTTTGGCCTTCAATCTCAACCTTGGCGTTGAAGAAGTCTGGACCAGCGTCGGTGTTTAGTAATCCTGGGTCTAATACCCTAACATGGCGACCGTCGTTGGTTGTCATGTCCTCGCTTCTCCACAGGCGATGTTGCCATATATATTGCAGCAGCTGTTCCATAGGGGTGCACTTGCACTAGGCGTTCAATCACGCTCAGGACAAATAATTGGCTAAATTACTACTTTTTTGCTAATGAGAGGGCGATTTATGGCCTTTTTTTCCACTTTTATGAGTTTTTTGACCAGCATATATTTTTTTTGACCAAAAAATTTGGTCATCTCAAAAACTTGACGTAACTTTGCAGTCGCAAATCGCAAAAATGATGGTGCCTTAGCTCAGGTGGTAGAGCAATGGACTGAAAATCCATGTGTCCCCGGTTCGAATCCTGGAGGTACCACATAACGAAACCGCAAGTGGCTTTT
>CADAZN010000036.1 GCA_902792435.1 uncultured Bacteroidales bacterium | reverse complement strand
CTGCTCAAAGGTACACACCTTGTGATGCTCACGTTGGTTGTTGATGTAGTTTATTATTCTCTCCTTGTCGCGCACACTGCATGAGAAAGCGCCATATTCTTTACCCCAACCGCTGAACATGGGGAAGTAAACCTGCTGTTTTGCCCACTTGCTGCTGCCCTGCTTGATGTCGCGTACCAAGTCACTGAGTGACAGCGATGGCGACAGTTCGACTAACATGTGGATGTGGTTGCCAATGCCCCCAATGCGGTACAGCTTGCATTTGCGGCTATTGATGATTGACCAGATGTAGCGGTACATGTGCTCACTGGTCTCATCGGGGATGGTCATCTCTCGGCGATATGTGTTGATAACTATGTGATAGAGGGAGTTAACTGCGCTCATAGTAGTGTTTGTTTTGTCAAGGCAAAAGTAGTGAAAATGGCTTATCTGTGCAACAATGGGGACTGTGAAGTTCCCCTCTGGGGCACTTTTTCATTAGATTCTATTTGGACCAAGCTGCGAGGGTCTTCGACCCTCTTGCATGGTCTTACTGACAAATAGCTTCTTCGAAGCATTCGGCGTCTTCGACGCAACCGACCCTGAGGTTATTTAAAGCATGGGACACGCCATTTTTGCAAATTCCTACAAGTAAATAGCTGATTGTCAAGTATTATTTTTTTTAAATAAAAACATTGCGGAAAACATGAAAAACGATAATTTATCGCTGGCGATTCAACCAAATGCATGCCCACCAGATCGTTTGCACAGCGCTGCGAGTGGTGAGGAATGCAACGAACGAGATCCAAAGGGTGTGGTTGCCTAGTGAGGTGGGAAGGGTGAAATACAGTAGGAAAAACAAGCCACAAGCTGTGGCCACGGCAGTAAGCATGCCTCGTGTAGCAGTAACGCCAATGAACACGCCATCCCACACAAACGCTGCCATGCTTACTAATGGCACTACCGAGCACCACCAGTGATAGTACATGGCTGTGCTAACCACCTCGCTCTCGCTAGTGAATAACGAGAAGATGCTATGAGGAAATATCGAGTAAGCCAAGACAAACACCATCGTAAGCATTGTGCTCCACACAAATAGCCAACGAACGCAGCGATGCATCTGTCGATAATCTTTTGCACCGTAGTACTTGCCAACTACCGCCTCGCCAGCAAAGGCTATGCCATCCATAAAGAAACTGAATAGATGGAACAGCTGTTGCATCAAGGTGTTAACTGCTAGCACTATATCACCGCTGACGGCTCCTGCTCGTATGAAGAAAAGATTCACAGCTAGCATGAAGATACAACGCACGAAAATGTCGCTGCTAACCTTGAAAAATCGTCCGCTGCCATTGAAGTTGAAGGCTCTCTTGAAGTGGAGTTCTCGGACAATTGAGGCAAAGCGGTTTCGAACTCGCCAGCATGCATAAATAACTCCAACCCACACCGATGTGAGGGTACCCACGGCGATGCCCTTAAATCCCATGTCGAGCACGTACACCGCAACAAGGCTCACAATTACGTTTAGAACGTTCACTCCTATTGAGATGAGCATGGGGCTTCGTGAATCCTGCATTCCTAAAAGCCAGCCTTTTATCGACATCGTTACAAGCACTGCAGGAGCTCCCCACACAACTATGCTGAAGTAGGTTGATGCAAGAGCTGAAACCTCGGGGCTAGGGCCCATAATCCAGAGCAATAGCCATCGCAATGGGACTTGAAGAATCACCATGGCGATGCCGGCGATAAGGGCTATGGCACTCGAACGTTGCAATGTGTCGACTTGAGCCTGGACTGAGCCGCTACCATAGGCTTGGGCCGTGAGTCCCGATGTGCCCATGCGAAGGAAGCCAAAGTTCCAGTACAGCATGTTCATCATCATTGCACCCACTGCTACAGCACCAATAAACTGTGGCGCACCCAGGTGACCGGCAATGCCCGTGTCGAGCAATCCCAGCAGTGGCTCGGCAATGTTGGCGATTATCGCAGGCAGCGATATCGCCATGATTTCCTTATTTATCTTCGACAGACTCATATTTTTCTAAAAAAACGCTGCAAAGTTACAACAATTAATGAAGAAAGCATAATGAACAACGCACAATCAAAAATCTTTTCATTAACTCTTTCTTCTAATCTCATAAAGGTTAAACTTGTTTAATAGTTTGTGTTATGTGGTTTTAGTTATTAACTTTGCAAACATTAATATTTTTAAAAGAGAAACTAATTATGAAATACTTTAAATATCTGGCTATTGCCTTGTTTGCTGTAGTAATGGTGGCTTGCGGTGACGATGAGCCCAAGAACACGTTTACTCGAGAGTTCAACATGATTTATCCTCAGCTGCCAGCTGGTCACAAGTTCATTAAGAAAATTGAAAGGAAATATGACCGAGGCGCAACAAGTGTGGCTACAGCCGAATATGACGGCGACCACCTTAAGAGTATCAATGTGGTGAACCGTGATGATAATGGAGATTTGTTGAATGAGGAGACCATACAATTTGACTACAAGAACGGTGCGATTATTTGCGACAGGAGCATTCAGGATGTTACCTATTCGTTTGAGGTTAACAGCTTTGGCGCCATCTATCGATTAAATAATGTATCTACCAACAGCACTTCATCAGCATTGGTTTATGATGAAAATGGACGTCTTGAGGCAGCACAAGTCACTACACCATCGTCATCAGGCACAACCTCATTTAAATGGGTTAATGGAAACATAACCGAGTGGGTGAACCGTGATATCAATAAGCAAGATAGCGTGGCCTATGAATATGGCGAAGGCGCTATTCTTAACAAGGGGTGTATTGATATTCCCTGTAATGAGACTGTGACTTTCACTAAGTTTATTTGTGCAATTATTCGCAACGCTGGACTTTATGGTGCTCCATCAGCCTATTTGCCTACTGTCATGAAAAAAGGTGTTGATCACTCACAAGCAACAGAGGCGAATTCAAATCATGTTGAGCTTAAGCGATATCCCATCACTTACGTTCTTGATGCCGATGGCTATGTAAAGAGCTATACAACCACCGAGACGCCTAAGTACACTGTGACGTTCACCTACAGGTAAATCTCAATCTAGGGAAAGTCGTTTTTGTTTCTTAAAACTTCTATTATTCTTCTTCAGCAGGTTCTTTTTTCTTTTTGAATTTGCTTTTTAATCGTTTGTAGCCCTCAACGCCTAGAATCGTAAGGCCTCCGTACTGGAAGGTCTTAGCAAGTCCAAAAAGGACTGTCCACAGTATTCCTTTTGCCGTGGCACTAATGGGTAGCAGCATCTGAGCGAACGATAAGATGTAGAAAGGTATGCAGCAGAGCAATACAATCACACCTGTCCTAAATGACAGCGATTGCAGCCATTGCTTTATTTTGCGAAAAATGCTAATGAAGTATTCTTTCATATAATGTGTTTCATGGTTTCCAAACGTGGAGGCCCTCGGCCGAGGCGATGTTGTCGAGGAGTTGCAATGTCTCCTCATCAGGGTCATATATCGTCAAATTGTGGTCATCACCAGTGATGGATAGCATCGCCATTGATTGCTTGAGCACCACGAATAATGGTCTGCGTTTTACCACCATACTCTCCAAATCCTCTGGCGCAGGATTCTCCACCCAAGATTCGTCATCAACTTGGAAGGCGATGATGTCAACGTAGCAATTGAGTTTCAAAAGCACGTTGGCAAATTTGCGATAAATGGCATCCACACGTGGCGGTGACAAGAAGTATTTTTCTAATGTGAAATACTGCCCGCCAGCATTGGACGGCACCTGCTTAGGCAAGATGTCGATAATCCAGTAGGGCTTTAACAATAAATTCTCGATATCAACCATCATTCAGCATTAACAGCCTTGGGAGTCCAATGCATAAAGAATTGCAACACTTTGTCCTTGTGATAGCCCTTGCCTTCTTCGAGGTAGCTCGAGTCTTGAATGTGAATAACGTTGCCATTAGCATCAAGCACTACAAAAACTGGATAACCAAATCGCCCAGGATTGCCCAATCGCTTGAGCATGGCTTTGTCGCGTGCTTCGTCGGTCGACTTGTGAGGGTTGTAGCTCACATGAATGTAGACGAAGTTTTCGTCGATAAGCTTAGCGATTTCCTCGTCTTTAGTTATAAAATCGGCAAAGCGCAGGCACCACGGGCACCAGTTGCCACCCACTTGACAAATCACGAACTTGCCCTGCTCGTTAGCCTGAGCAATAGCCTTGTCGATTTGCTCCATCGGGTTGATATCATCATTATATACTTTCTTGAGCTGGGCATTTGCACCCAGAGCCAAGACAGCTAAAATTGCAAAAGTTAAAATTTTCTTCATTGTTATTTTGTTTTGAATTAGTTCTTGGGATTAATGAGGTAATGCCAATCAATCTTGTCGGTCAAAATCAATACTTGGTGAAGTTGTATTTCTCGCGCAGCTCAGCTTTTTTCTCCTCGGGCAGGCTAGTGAAGTAGCCTTTCCAGCCAGGGCAGAAGTTGATGTGCCAGCGCCAAAAACGTCCGAGTGCCGACTTAGGTTTCTTGTCATAATGAGCGCGGAATTTGCAGTTTTCGCAAGTGTGTGCCATAATTAATAGTGTTTTAATGAATTTGGTGTAAAGGTAAGAGAAAAACTTGAGATAGACAAAAAGGCTTTGTCTTTTTTGCTCAAAAGGTTAGTTTTTGTAATTTTGTGACCAAAATGTAGGTACTATGGCAATAATAGAGATTACATCGCTGGAGCAGAGTGGGGTGGAGGTGTTCGGTACCTTGACCGAGGCTCAACTGCGCAATAGGCTGGAACCCGACAAGGGAATTTTCATTGCCGAGAGCCCTAAGGTGATTGATGTGGCGTTGCGGGCTGGTTATGAGCCGCTGTCGCTGTTGTGCGAGCGACGCCACATTGAGGGCGATGCTGCCGATATCATTGAGCGTTGTGGCGACATTCCTGTATATACTGGCGAGCGCGAACTGCTGGCTCAACTCACAGGCTATGTGCTCACTCGTGGAGTGCTGTGCGCCATGCGCAGGCCGGCGCTTCCAAGCGTGGAGCAAGTGTGCCGTGATGCTCATCGTGTGGTCGTGATAGACGGTGTTACCGATACGACCAACATTGGTGCCATATTCCGTTCGGCAGCGGCTTTGGGCATTGATGCTGTGCTGCTCACTCGCACGAGTTGCGACCCTCTAAACCGTCGTGCAGTGCGTGTGTCGATGGGCTCAGTGTTCCTTGTGCCCTGGACGTGGCTTGATGAGCCTATCCAAAGCCTCAACTCTCTTGGTTTCAAGACAGCGGCAATGGCGTTGAGTGACAACTCCATCAGCCTTGATAACCCCGTTCTTGCCACCGAGCCTCGTCTTGCGATAGTGATGGGCACCGAAGGCGACGGCCTGCCCCATGAAACCATAGAGCAGGCCGACTATGTGGTGCGCATACCCATGAGCCACGGTGTGGATTCCCTCAATGTAGCTGCTGCTTCGGCAGTGGCATTCTGGGAGCTAAGAGTGGCTAGGAATTACTAAAGTGGGCATTAAAGACTCACCACCTCGACAGTGCTACTCGAGGAATTGCCTTCTTGGTTAACTTGAATCTGTACGGGAATTCTCTCTTTCAGCTCCTCAATGTGACTTATGATGCCCACTTGGCGTCCGGTTGCAGTGTGCAGGCTGCGCAAGGTATTGATGGCATTTTGCAGAGGCTCACCGCTTAGCGTGCCAAAGCCCTCGTCGATAAAGAGCATGTCAACTTGCAACTGCTGTGCGATGTCGCTCAATGCCAATGCCAGGGCTAGTGACACCAAGAAGCTCTCGCCGCCCGAGATTGTGCTTGCCACTCTCGACACATATCCTTGATAGGCGTCTTCAACACTAATCACAAACGTTCCAGGCTCCACCTTGAGGCGGTAACGGTCGGTGAGAGAGCGCATGTATTGGTTGGCCGAGTGAATGAGATTCTCAAGAATATAACTTAGAGCCACCGTTCGGAACTTCTTACCGGTATTGTCGCCAATCAAGTTGTTCAGTTTTTCCCATTGCTCATAGATGGCTTTTAGATTATCTCTTTCGGCAATCAGTTCGCCTTGGCGTTTCTTGTTGATTTCATCAGTGTCAAGTTGCTGCTTGATCGCTCCCATTTCTTGGCCTAAATCCGTGATTTTTTTGTTGATGTCGTTAAGCTGGGTAGTGAGTGACTCCACAGTTTCATCATGGTCGAGATCGGGTTTATTGTTGTTGTGGGCCTCCAATTCGCTTTTCTTCAACTTGAAAGCAGCCTCACAAGCAATAACCTTGTTTTTCGTTTCCTGAAGGTGCTGTTGAGCTTCGGCAATAGCTGACTGATTGAGATTGGATAGCGCCGTGATGCGAGCTAGCGTGAACGATGGATTTTTCTCAATAAACTCATCGAGGAGTCTTGCCTTTTCTTTCTCACGGTTGTTCTCGCTCTTAATTTGTTGCTGAGTTGCTACTACTTGTGAGCGCAGATTGTTGGCTTTAGTCAGCAGATCCTTGACATCACTTGCTATGGTTGTGACCAAATTGCTCCATTGTGGCTCTAAAGTGACAATTGCATCAAGTGCCTCCTTGATGAGGGTGTATTCCTTTCTGCTCTGGTCCAGCTTGTTCTGTCGTTTGTTGCAATCCTCAACGAGGTTGTTGTAAGCCTCAGCGGCTTGCTTGAGATTAAGCGCAAACTCCTTGGTCTCGGTTTCCCAGTTGTGTTGCCACTTGGTAGTTGACAATGCCTTGGTTATGGCACTGCTCAAATCTTCAATTTGTTTCTTGTTATCGCTAATCACTCGGTTGCTAGTGTCGATTTTGCTGTTGCAGTCAGTGATATCGGCTTTGGCTTTGTCAAGTTTTTGCTTCGCTACGTCGAGTTGATTGCGTGCAGAATCATAGGCTCTGCGTGCAATCTTAACGGCTTTTTCTTTTTCCTCGGCTTTTTCGAGCTTATCCTTTACCTCGTTAATTTCTTTAGCCAGCTGTTCTACCATGCTTTCAAGCAGCTGTGAAGTGTTGTTGTCAACACTGGTGATGCCGCACTTGTTGCAAGCCTCGAGCGTCTTTTCCTCTTGGGCAGTGAGGCCATCTTTAGCTATTTTGAGCTCTTTTTCGGCGCGTTTCTTTTGTTCGCTTTGAGCCTTGATATCTGCCTCGCATTTGTCACATTTTGCAGTTGCTTCTTTAAGGGCAGTTTCAGCATCTTTGAGCTCTTTTTCGGCTTGGACGAAAATGCTATCAATCTCTTCTTCATGGGGCATGGCATTCTCTATCTTTCGCTGGCACACTGGGCACTTGTCGCCCACCTGCAATTTGGAACGCATGTTCTTGGCCCACTGTTCCACGCTCTCACGCAGTTTGTCGTGCATGCTGCGTTTGGAATCGTGAGTGATAGTGGCCGCCTGCTTGTCATTCTTTAAGCCGATAAGAGTGTTGTTTAGCTCAGCTATAGTATTATTGATGCCCTGTAAAGTTTCGTATTTTTGGCCGACCTGTTGCTTTGCACTATTGCAGTTATCAAGCATCAGTTTTGCAGTGTCTATATTGTGTTGCTTGTTATTAAGTTCGGTTTGCTTTGTGCGTAGGTCAGCGATGTGGCAAGCTTCAAGTTCCTTGTCCAGCTTATCGTGAGCGTTCTGACTAGCTTGCAGAGCATCCTTTTTCTCGTTGTGCTCTTTTTCGGCATTTTCTTTTGCTGTTTTCAGTTTGCCGTTAAGCAGATTTTTAGCTTCCTCGAGAGCGTTATTCTCATCCTTTATTCTATTGTTACATGAGATTAAACTGTTGAGTTTCTCGTTGATAGCCTGCCAACCAGCATATATCTCCTTCTTGTCGTCTTGCTCTTCAATCTTGTTGCCGTCTTCATATAGTTTGGCGGTATCATTGCTGATATTGTTGTCGAGCGCCAGCTGTCCTTCTTTAAGTTGCGAGAAAGTGGCGTAGTGGTGCGACATTTCTTGCTGAAGGGTGTTTTGAGCTTGCTCGGCAGCATTCTTCTCATTTAGCCAAGTCCTAGCCTCGGCTGTGGCGTTCCAGTCATTGACCTGTGCCTCTTGACTCTTAAACTCGTCGCTTTCTACTTTTTGTTTGATGTCATTAAGCTCGGTTTGAGCATTAGTGACTTGACTGGATTTAGTTGCCAAGTCTTCGAGCCATTTCTTCTTGGTGTCAAGCGTGTTGCGCAACTTAACAGTGTCGGAATTCTCGCCGTCGAGCTGTTTAAGTCGTTCTTCAAGCTCGTTTACTTTGTCATCACTCAAAATTTCTACTTGGCTTACCCTGTCATTAGCTTGGTGGTAAGCCTCTTTCTTGGAACTTGTTATTTCATAAACCTTGGCTCCAATTTTGGAGTAGATGTTCACTCCCGTGATTTTCTCAAGGATAGAGCTTTTCTCGTCGTCTTTACTGTTGAGAAACTTGGTGAATTCGCCCTGTGCAAGCATTGTCGTGCGGCAAAACTGGTTGAAGTCGAGACCTATAGCCTTGTTTATCTCGCTAGAAATCTCGGCGTCCTTAGTGATTGTGCAGTCTTGCTCAACAATGTGTAGTGTCCAGTTTTTGGGCTGGATTCTGCCCGTTGCCTTCTTGTGTGCTCTTGCCACACTCCATTCAGCCTCATAGTGCAGGCCATCGTTTCCCAAGAAAGTGAGTTTAACCCACGATTCACCAGTGCCACGCCTCATGAGCTGCACAGGGTTGTTGATTTTTACTTTTTCATCGTCGGGACTGTCGCCTTGCATCAAGGTGTTCTTTAGACGTGGAGTGTTGCCATAGAGTGCGAGTGAGATTGCGTCGAGGATAGTAGACTTACCCGACCCAGTTTTGCCTGTGATGAGGAATACCTCGCTCGATGCCAAAGGATTAGACTCAAAGTCGATTTCGGCATCTTCGATTGATGCAATGTTGTGTATGTTAAGTTTGAGCAGTTTCATAATTAATTCCTTTCTTGTTGTTGTAGTGCTGCGAGCACTTCGTTAAACATGTCCTCCATTTTTTTGTCGAATACTACATTCTTGTCATTGGCATAGCGTTTCACAAGATTGAGAGGAGAAATCTTTTGAAGTTCCTCCACTGTGAGGGCCTTAGCTTGAGAGTGTGTCCTTTCGGGACGCGTGGTGTTGATGTGACACACGCGGCATTGCTTGTCGCTTGCTATAGAGCGTGCCTCTTCCATAGCACCTGTTGGCAAGAAGTCCTCGACTTGCACGTTAAGGCGAATGTAAGCCGGAATATCGTTGTCAAAGTCTTTGAGAAGCTCCTTCGCTCGCTCCCAAGAGGCAGTATCCTCGCTGGGAAGATTGACAAGAGGACGTGGATTGTCGATAGGAATTACGGTGAGTTTGGGCTCCTCACCATGCTTGCTTATCTCCACCAACGAAACGCTGTGGTCATAAGTTTCGTCGAAGCTCACGGCCAGTGGAGTGCCACTGTAACGCATGCGATGATTGGTGTCGTGAATGAATTGTGCGTGGTGAATGTGACCAAGTGCCAGATAGTCGTAGCCCTTGCCAAAAGCGTCGTGTGGCATACTGTCGATGCCGCCAACCGAAGTCTCGCTTGCATTGTCATGCCCAGTGAAATTGCAGCCTTGCACTGTGGTGTGCGCCATCATTACTACTGGCAGCCCATCGGTGTTGCGTTCTTCCACTTTGTCGAGCAGTTGCTGGAAGAATCCCTCGGGGATGGTTCGCTCGTAGGCATAAGGCACAGCGACAATGAATCCCTTGCCAGGCATTTGAATGATGTGGCTTTCGGGATTGTTCTTGTCGATGTTGCCAATGGAGTGCACATTGAAAGCGCGCCAGGGTGTTTTGAAAATTTTGTACTTAGAACCGCTGTCGTGGTTGCCTGCAGTGATGACTATGGTCATAGTGGGGCAAGCCTCGTGCATTGCCACAATGGCCTCGGTGAACATCGTCTGCACCGTTGTGCTTGGCTGTGATGTGTGGTAAACATCTCCACTCACTACCATAGCATCAGGTTGTTCCTCCTTAATAATTCCTTCAATTTGTTCGAGCATCGATTGTTGCTCAACGGAGCGGTCATAGCCGTAGAGCACATGTCCTAGATGCCAGTCGCTAGTGTGTAAAATCTTCATTTTTAGTTTTTTAATTGTTAATTGTAATACTTTCTCTATTTAGCTTTAAATGCGTCCATAATTACAGTAGGTCGGTGGTTTTGGAAGGCGCCTAGTGGGTAGTGGCCTTCGGCCTCGGGTGCCCAGTAGAACACACCGGGGCAGTTGCCGTTGGTCTTGGTGCGTGCGGCGTCTATGAGTCGAGTCATGAATGCTTTGCCTGCTTCGGGGCGGCGTGCCTCGTAGCCTGTCTCTACAATCATAACAGGGCATTTGTATTCCTGAGCGAGAGTGTTGATGTTGGCAATCACGCGCTCTAGTGTCTCATCCTCGCTCTTGGTGAGGCCAGCTTCCATGTCCCAATAGGGATATACGCTCACGCCTATCATGTCGAAGTGCGCCTTGTATTTCTTGAGGCCGTTGAAGATGGTGTGATAGCGGTCGATGTCGCATGCTGCGTCAAGGTGCACTATGCATGTTGCCTTGGGGTAGACCTTCTTGGCTGCACGGTAGCCTGCTTCGGTGAGGCCCGCATATTGCTTCATGTTCTCAGGCGTGTGAGCCATAGGCCACAGGAATCCGTTGGTTGTCTCGTTGCCTATCTGTATCCACTTGATGTCCACACCGTTGTCCTTGAGTAGTTTGAGTGTTTCAGTGGTGTGCATTGCCAAGGCACGCTTCATCGCCTCGTAGTTGTAGTGTCGCCAACGCGCAGGAATGTTCTGCTTGCCTGGATCGGCCCACCAGTCGCTGTAGTGGAAGTCTATCATTATGGCCATGCCTTGGGCTTGGGTGCGCTTGGCCATCGCCAGCACGTCGTGCATGTCGCACTCGCCGTCGCGAGGGTTAACCCACACGCGGAATCTTGCTGCGTTCAACCCAAGCTCATGCATGAGTGTGATGTTGTCGCGTTCCTCGCTAGCGTTGTTGTAGAGTTTCACACCAAAACGCTCCAGTGCGCTCGTGCCACTGATGTCAGCACCTAGCCAAAAATCTTGTGCCGTCGCTCCGAGCGACAGCCAAACAGTGAATAATAATGCTATGATTTTTTTCATGATAACTGTGTTTTCAACAAAGATACAAATTTTCTTAGAATAATCCAAACAATCGGTTAAAATTTTATGTCAAGTTTTTAGTGTAGGTGTGGATGTGATTTGTTCGTTCGGTTGGCTCTTTTTAGAATAAAAATGGATGCTTTTTCAAGTCATTAGAAAAGTTATTAACAATTAGCAAAAAATAAATTATATAATTGTTTTTTTTATGAATAATAATTAAATTTGCGAATTATTATTGCAAAAATTAATATCAAAAAACATATAATATTCATCTTTTAAAACTCTTTGTGTATGAAGAAATTACTAACATTTTTAATGATGTCCGTCCTCGCCATAGGCGTGGGATGGGCAGATGAAGTGACCGACGTGTTGACACAAGCCACTACAGGTGTAACTGGCACTAACTACACGTCATGGTCGGGAAAAACTTTGAACTCTGCCGCTGTCTATGCAGGCCAGAGTGCTGGAGGAAACAATAGCATCCAGCTAAGGTCAAACAACAGCAACTCAGGTATTATAACTACGGGTTCTGGCGGTAAGGTTAAGAGCGTTACAATTGCTTTTAATTCAAACACAGCTAGTGGAAGAACAGTTGACATTTATGGCAAAAATACGGCTTATAGTAATCCAACTGATTTGTACAATAGTTCTACTAGAGGAACTAAAATTGGTTCCATCGTGTATGGCACATCAACATCGATAACTGTGAGTGGTGACTATGCATTTATAGGTTTGCGCTCAAATAGTGGTGCCCTTTATATAGAGAGCCTCACTATTGTTTGGGAGGATGGAACTTCTAGTTCCGGTGTTTCCACTCCCGTGATTAGTGGTACAACACCATTTGTGGGAAGCACCCAAGTTTCGATAAGTTGCGAAACAAGTGGTGCTTCTATTTATTATACCACTGATGGTAATGACCCAACTACTTCGAGCACGCTTTATAGTGCACCTTTCACGATTAATGCAACTACCACTGTCAAGGCGATAGCAGTTAAAAATAGCCAGACAAGTAATGTCGCCTCTATGTTATTCACTGCTTTACAAGCAATTTCAAGCATTGCGGAATTCAATGGTCTTGCTGTGAATGACAATTTTAAGTACACTGGCAATAATCTTGTTTATATTAAGTCAAACTCAGGTGGTAATAACCACTATGTGCAAGATGGCTCAAAGGGTATGTTGATTTATGGTTCTTTGGACCAAACTTATCAACCTGGTGATGTGATTCCTGGCGGATTTACTGGAACAAGAGCAGAATTCAATGGAGCTCCCGAGATGACCAATCCAGATGGTTTTACTACTTCTTCTCAAAATGTTGGGTTGACTCCAATGGAGATTACTCCTTCTCAAGTCAACCTCGACAACTTTGGTCGCTATGCAATCATCAAGAACGCTGCTTTCAACACCAGCGCCAAGACAATCACCGCTGGTGGTGAAACTATCGGTTATCACACCACCTTTAACAACAGCATCCCAACCGATGGTGCTGCCTACGATGTGATTGGCATTTGCGGTTACTATCAGAACAATCCACAGTTCTTGCCTATCAGTTTTGAGCCATCAGAGGTTACAGGTGCCGACTACTATCTGATTGGCTCTTTCAACGGGTGGGCTCAGCAGGATGAGAACTACAAGTTCACAGCTCTTGCCGATGGCAGTTACCGTCTAAACAATACCATGCCCGACGGCGTGAGATTCAAGATTCTCAAGGTTGATGGTAACGATGTTTCTTGGCTTGGTGGCTCAGCTGGTGACTACTTCGGTATCACAAAAGACGTTTGCACCAACATTCAGCTTGTTGATGGCGCAGACTTCTATATGGCAGCTGGTGGCAACTGCACCTTCACTGTAAGCGCCGACCTGAAGCTAACCGTTAGCAAGGAAGCACAGCTCTTTATGAAGGGTAGTTATTCAAATGATGACTGGTCAACCAAGACCCCATTGACTGCTAACAATTCAGGCTGGACTATTACTATGGACTTTGATGCCAATACTCAGTTTGGCTTCGTTGACGAGTGGGGCAATTGGCACGGTGGTAATGGCTACTTGATTAAAGCTGAGCACATGGGTACCGAGATTCCTATGGTTAGCAACGGCAACTATGTTATGGAAAATGCCAGCAATTACACACTTAACATCGACAATGAATTGACAAAGCTTGTTGTGACCGATAATAATGCCGTGATAGAAGGCGATTATGTTAAGGTAACAGCAAATGACCAACTTACAAGTGGCATCTACCTCATTGTTTATGAGGAAGGCAGTCTGGCATTTGATGGTGGTCTTCAGACTCTTGATGCGGTAGGCAATAGCATTGATGTTGAAATAGCCGACAATGTGATTCCAGCAACTGATGAAGTTGATGCTGCAGCATTCACCTACGATGCCGTAGCAGGAACACTGAAGAGCGCCAGTGGTTATTATATTGGCATAACAAGTGATGCTAATGGTTTGAGTGCAAGTTCGACCACAGCTTATACTAACACTCTCTCAATTAATGAAGCAGGCAATGCCGACATAGTTTCAAGCGGTGGTGCTTACTTGCGTTACAATTCAGCAAGTAACCAAACTCGCTTCCGCTACTATAAGAGTAGTAGTTATACTGGTCAGAAGGCAATTCAACTCTACAAGAAAGGTGGAGAAATAGTTCCAACTCTTGACGCTCCAGTTATTGAAGGTGAGACTCCATTCGAGAATTCTACAACAGTAACTATTACTGCCGAAGATGGTGCTGCCATCTACTACACATTAAATGGCGACACTCCTTCAAGTGGGTCAACACTCTATGAGGCACCATTTGAGCTAACTGAGTCTGCCACAGTTAAGGCAATAGCTATTAAGGGTGATATAGTTAGTAGTGTTGCAAGCAAGAGTTTTGAGAAATTGTCAGAAATTGCAAGTGCTACTGCATTCTACAGCTATGAAGGTACCAGTGCATTTGTGTTCACCGGAAATCTCGTGGCAATAGCACAGACTGGCAACTATCTATATGCTCAAGACGACGCTAAGGGTGTTCTTATCTTTGGCACAATCGACAAGACATACGAGATGGGCGACAACATTCCTGCCGGTTTCCATGCTAAGAAGGGTGCCTATCATGGAGCTCCTCAAATGACTAATGCTACTGGCATGCAAGATGCTACTGAGCAAACAACAATTGAACCAATAGAGCTTACTGTTGCTCAAATTACTCTTGACAACTACGCTCGCTATGTTGTTATCAAGAATGTTAAATACGAAGATGGCAATTATGTTGTTGGAAATGAAACTTTGACAATCTTCGACCGTTTCAATGTTGAATTTACTCCAGAGGAGGGCAAAACCTATGACATAATTGGAGTGTCGGGATGGTTTGATGGTCCTCAGCTTATGCCTTTGGAGTTTAAGCCAGCTGCTGTTATTGAGCCAGTAGTTCTCGAGGGTGTGGCATTTACTGCCGACCGCCAGTGGGCTACTTGGTATGGTAACGCAAGTCTTGCTTTGCCCGAGGACGTTACTGCCTATGTGGTTACAGGCGTTCAAGGCGACGCTGTTGCAGTTGAGGCATTAGATTACATTCCTGCAGGCACAGGCGTGCTGCTCTACAGCGAGACTGCTGCCGAGAGCGTCAGCGCAATGCCTTACACTGGCGAGGCTGGTACAATCCCAACCAACTTGCTCGTGGGCAGTCTTGAGGCTCAGACTGTAAGCAACGCTTACTTGCTCTACAACAACCAGTTCATCTTGGCTCAGGATGGCACAACAGTTGGTGCTCACCGTTGCTACTTGCCAATGAGTGCAAGCGCACAGGGTATTCCTGTTCTCAAGATTGGTACTCCTGGCACAGTTACTGGCATTGAGACAATCAGCACTAATGGCAATGGCGAAAACACTTACTATAACCTCATGGGGCAGCCAGTGGCTAATCCCACTCCCGGCATCTACATCCGTGGTGGTAAGAAGGTTATTGTTAAGTAAAGCTTAATGCGGAATGCACAATTCATAATGCATAATGCACAATTGGGCTAACGCCGCGTTTTAATGCATAATTGAATAAATTCATGCTCCCCCTAATCCCCCTCGATTCAGAGGGGGATATGAGGGAAGAGAAGCGAAGAAAAAATCAAAAAAAATATTAATTAAAATTTTAAATTATGGTAAAAAACATGACAAAACGACTGTTCGGCATTGTCTTGATGATGATGCTGATGACGACGTTGTCGCTAAAGGTCTATGCCGGCCCTGTTACTGTGAAGGGCGGCATTGCCAATGGCACTGTCGCTGTCGACAAGGCTACTGCCGATCCCGGTGAGACGGTGACTATCACTGTCACTCCTGCTAATGGCTTCTACGCCGAGAAAAGCGATGTCAAAGCCGAGAAGACCATCGATGGCGGTTCGGCTCAGGCTCCTGGCCTAAAGGCTAACCCCGGAGTGGGCAGCTTTGTTGAAATTCAGGGTAATGCCCCCACTGACATTAGCGGTGAGGCAACCTACACCTTCACGATGCCCGAGGCACCTTATGGCGTTCAGGTTAGTGCTGAATTCCATGAGTGTACTCCTATTACTGAAGCGATGTTTAATTCAATTGCTGAACAAGAATTTACCGGTCAACAAATTACTCCTGCAATTCAAGTTGCCGATGGCTACAATCTTGTTTTAGGAACTGACTATACTGTTGAGTATGGCGAGAATGTTGGTCCTGGCATGAATGCCGGAACCGTTACTATCACTGGTAAGAACAAGTACACCGGCACAGCATTGTTGTACTTCACTATCTTCCGCGAGACTTATGAGATTCGTTGGGGACAGGGCTCTCCATGGGATTCA
This sequence comes from uncultured Bacteroidales bacterium, assembly GCA_902792435.1. Taxonomy (GTDB): domain Bacteria; phylum Bacteroidota; class Bacteroidia; order Bacteroidales; family Muribaculaceae; genus Sodaliphilus. The sequence continues at coordinate 4,156 of CADAZN010000036.1, read as the reverse complement.
CAGCACGTGATTGCCATGACCAAGGGCGCCGATGGCAAGTGGGTTGCAGCCGACCAAGAGATGGCCGCAACTAGCGAGTTCAAGGTAGTGAAGAAACGTGAGGCCGGAGAGACTACCGATACTTGGTATGGCGCTCCAGGCAATGACAATTATTGGATTAATGCTGGCACTCTCAACACCGAAATCCAGCTTTACGAGGGCAACCAGAACCTCTATTTTCCAAATAGTGGTACTTACACCTTCACATTCGACCCTGCAACAAATAAACTTGTAGTTTCAGGCGAGATAATCTACAACGTGACCGTTGCCGATGGCATCCAGAACGGTACAGTTGTTGCCTCCCCAACCAGTGGCAAGGCTGGTGACCCAATCACTATCACAGCCACAGCCAATCCAGGTTACAAACTCCAACATCTCTATATCAATGGTGAGCAAGTTTCTGCTACCGATAATGAGGATGGCACCTACACCTACAACCTCACCATGCCAGCAGCCGACGTGACTGTTGGTGCAGAATTCTCACGGAAGATGTTCTATATTACCAAAGCTCCAACTGAGAATGGTAGCTTCAGCGTCAGCATGAATTCTGGCTTTATGGGCGACTTCGTTGAGATTTACCCTGAACCAGCCGACGGCTATACTGTTGACCAAGTTACCGTCACTGCACAGGATGGCACACAGGTGCAGGTTGAGAACATGACCGATAGGTATCGCTTCACCATGCCGGCAAGCGATGTGACTGTTGCTGTTACCTTCCGTGCTCTCACTATCTCTTATGAGATTCACTGGGGAATTACTCCTGAAGGTTCTACCAGTTGGGCCGAGGATCACGTGATCCCTATGACCAAAAGAGATGATGGCGGATGGGTTGCTATCAACCAAGCTATGCCTGATCGCAGCGAGTTCAAGGTTGTGAAAAAGTCGCAGGACGGCGACAATGCTCCTGTTCTCACTTGGTATGGCGCTCAAGCCGATGGCATGTATTGGATTACTCCCGACAAGCTTGGCTTCGAAATCCAGCTTGGCAGCGAAGTGGGTTACAATAACCTGTACTTCCCAGAAGGAGGAAACTTCACCTTCAACTTTAACCCAATCAACAATAGACTCGCGGTTACTGGCTCTGTGATGTATGACATTACTTATTCAGTGGGTCCTGGTGGTACTGTAACAGCCGACAAGACCCAAGCTGCGGCTCAAGAAGAAGTGACTGTTACTGTCACTCCCAATCCAGGCTATGAGATTGATGTATTGAAGATCGTTTATGAAGGTTTATTGCCTGATGGTACTCCTACAGGTTTGCATTATGAGGCTCCAATTGAGAACGGCCATTTCTCAATGCCTGCAGCCGATGTCCAAATCTATGCTACCTTCAAGCTTAAAGATTACACTATCACCTTGTTGGGTGGACAGCCAGCACATGCTACTGTTACGGTTCCAGCTACTGCCCACCTTGGCGAAGAGGTGACAGTGACTGTTGAAACTGAACTTGGCTATGAAGTTGGATTGATGCAATATACATTTGAAGTTATATTGCCTGATGGTACCCCTACAGGTATGCATAATACTAATACAATCGAGAACGGCAAGTTCACAATGCCTGCCTCCGATGTCACTCTTTCAGTAACTATAAAGAAGATTGACTACACCATCACCGTAGCCCAGACTCAGAATGGTGCCGTTGAGGCTCCTGCAACAGCCAACTATGGCGATGAGGTGACTCTCACTGTTAATCCTGCCGAGGGTTATGAGCTCGAGATCTTGACCTATACCGTTGAGGGCGGTGAGCCTGTGGAAATTGAGAACAATAAGTTCGTAATGCCTGCAGCCAATGTTACCATCAACGCAACCTTCAAGGAGGTAGTTGTTGAATATTATTATACTACTGTTGAAGAAGTGAATTGCCTTGTTACTGACAATGGTAATGGTAGAGCTCCTGAGGGTGCAACTGTTAGCATGCGAATTGTAGTTGACAGTGGCAACAAGCTCAAAGAGGTTATCGTCAACAAGGTAACCGGTGATGGACCTGAGCAGGCTGTGACACCTATCCAGTTCACTACTACTCCAGTGGAAGGAAGTAATGATGTTGATTTGACTTTCGTGATGCCCGCAGCCGATGTTCAGGTTCATGCAATTTGTGCTAATCTCCACACCATCACACTCGACGACGGTGACGATGCCAATAACTACGCAACCATCGGCAACGAGTACAGCCAAGCAATCGAGGGCGAGACTGTAACAGTTAATACTTTTGTTGGCGATGAGTACAAGGTAAGTGAGATTTACTACACCTACATGGTAGATGACACAGAGCAGCAAGGTGAGCTCACCGAGGGCGAGAATGGTGTTTACACCTTCACAATGCCCGATGCTGATGTAACTGTTGTAGTAAGATTCGATTATTTGATTCCAAGGCATGCTGTCAAATTCTTCGCAGAGGTAGATGGTGGTGCCATCTCGGTTACTGCTAATGGCACTGCAATCAACTCAATGGATCAAGTGCAAGTAAACAGTATAATTGAGATTACTGCAACTCCCGAGCCTGGCTATGTGCTTGATGACCTGAAGGTATATGAGGGTCTCCACGAAATTGACGATGATTTCCTAGGCGTGCATGAGGTTTCTTGTGATTTGCAAGATGGCAAATACCGCTTTGAGCTGCACGACACCGATGTTACTATCATCGCAACCTTCAAGCTCGAAGAGGTCGAGCTCGAGGGCGTGACCTTCACTGCCGACCGTCAATGGGCTACTTACTACAATGGCACTAAGAACCTGGCATTGCCACAAGGTGTTAAAGCTTACATTGTAAACAGCGTTGTTAACGATGCTGTTGACATCACTGAGATTGACTACATCCCAGCTGGTGTAGGCGTATTGCTCTACAGCGAGAATGCTGCCGACCAAGTGATGACCACTGCCTACACTGGCGAGACCGGTTCTTACACCAGCTTGCTCGTGGGTAGCGATGAGGCTCAGACCATCACTGCTGGTTATGTTCTCTACAACAACAACTTCATCCGCAGTGAGGCAGGCACCGTTGCAGCACACCGCTGCTACTTGCCCGCAACCCAGGTTGCTGGTGCTCCTCGCATCTTGAAGATTGGTCTTGGCGATGTTCCAACTGCTATCGAGAGCATCATTGCTCAGGGCAATGTGGCTGGCATCAAGTATGTGAACATCAATGGTATGACAAGCAATGAGCCATTCCGTGGCATCAACATCGCTGTGATTACCTTCACCGATGGCACTATTCGCACAGTGAAAGTTGTGAAATAAGTATTTGAATTTAAAAGGTGGGTTCTCCATCTCAACGAACCCACCTTTTTGAAAAATATTTGAAACTATGCAAATTAAAAAACAATTAATACTACTGGCAATGCTCCTGTGCGGCTTCACAGCCACATGGGCTGCTCAGAAGGTTACTGTGGCCGAGACTGCTAACGGCACAGTTGTTGTGGATAAGCCCAATGCTACTGCGGGTGAGACCGTGACAGTCACAGTGACTCCTGCCCCCGACTACCAAATCGCCAAGAGCGACATAGTGGTTGAGGCAACTATCGACCCAGGTAGTGCACAGGTTCCTGGCCTCAAGGACGTAGGGCCTGGCGTTGGATTGAAAATAGAACTGCAAGGCAATGATCCTGCCGACCTGCGCACTGAGCGCACCTACACGTTCACAATGCCCGAAGCACCACTTGATGTGCTTATCACAGCAACATTCACTGCCGTGACCTATTATACTGTTACTGTTGACCCCAACATTACGAATGGTAGTGTCGAGCCCGACAAGACTCAGGCTGTCGCTGGTGAGACAGTGGCTCTCACTGTCACTCCCGCCACTGGTTATGAGCTCGAGACCTTGACCTGTACCGCTGAAGGCGGCGAGACTGTAACAATCGAGAACAATCAGTTCGTCATGCCAGCTGCCAATGTTACCATCAATGCTACCTTCAAGGCTATCGACTACACCATCACCGTAGCCGAAGGCATTGAGAATGGTACAGTTGAGGCTCCTGCAACAGCACATTATGGTCAAGAGGTAAACGTTACCGTTACTCCCGACGAGGGCTATGAGCTCGATGAACTTGTGGTAATGCCCGCTTATAACTCAGTAACATGTGCTGAAGTCATAGCTGGAGCTGATGATATGATTTAT
>CADAZN010000035.1 GCA_902792435.1 uncultured Bacteroidales bacterium | reverse complement strand
AGATAAGTGAAAATTCTGACATGGCAAAATCCTGGGCAACTTTTTGTTGCTCAGGAACTTATAAATAAAGTTAAATTATAGTGTTGCGGAATTAAGGTAGCACAAATTGGGAGAATCAAATTTTTCATAATCTTTTTGTTTTATGATTAATAATATGTATTAGGTTATTAGAATCCTTTTTGCTTGCAAATGAAACTAGCAAGCGTCCTTTTTATCTATTTTTTTTGAGCAGAGTTACTTTTGTTTAATGACATTGCAAAGATAATCATTTTTTTTGAAAAATGCTTTTATGAGAGCATAAAAAGTAACTATCTTTTATTATTAAAAGGAAGCTTATTGTTTATAGTTTATGGAAGATGGTGAACTTTATCATTAGAAATGGTTATAAGTCGAAAAATTCATTCTCATTAAGTTCTAACTCATACCATCCGTTTCTAGGGCTAGGAGTGATAACATCTATGCCATCTCTCCTTAGGAGGCTACAGAATTTTTCACAATCGTTTTTATTACTAAACCCGAAATAATAAAAAGTTAGAGATAAGCCAGTTGGTGTTTCGTTGTATTCTTTTTGAAAGTAGAATGCATGAGGACCAGTAGCTTTGTATGTGAGATTTGTGCCTTTTTTAATTGCCTTCACGTTAATGGCATAGACATCTCGGTCATACTCACCCGTACCACCATATTTTCCATTATCGGCGTTAATATGTTTCAATCCACAGCTTTTAGGATTGGAATTGCGAACACACGCATTGTAAATGGCTTCGATAGATGGTTTGCTGGACTTTGTTGCTCTAGCTTTCTTGGTTTTGGCGTCAACACTTGTCCCCGCCATCAGTGCGATGGCAATAGTTAAAAGAATGATTGAAATACGTTTCATTATTCGTTTATCGTTTTTTAAGTGTCACTTTGTCTTCATAGCTCCATGTGCCATCAAAGTGTACGTCGGTCCAAGTGTGAGTGACAGTTCCATGTGCTGGTATGGCTTTTCCAGGGACTTGCCTTGTGTTGGTTTTTGAGTATCCGTATTCATCTTTGCCTATTGGCGAGATAACGAGATAATAAGCTCCAGCTGGGACATCTTTGTTTGATTGGTTTGCAACAACAACTGTGTGGGTCACCTGGTAATCACATCCACGTGCATATGTTTCCAACTCTGCACCCAACTGTTGTGTGCTCTTGATAATTTTTAGAGAACTGGCCTTGCGGGTTGTTTTTTTCGCCTTGGCGTTGACCGATGTAGTACCCGCCATCAGTGCGATGGCAATTGTTAAAAGAATGATTGTTGTTCGTTTCATGATGATTTGTTATTAATAATTTAAAAAATGTTGAATGTTTGATCCTGTTTAATTTGAACATCAGTTTTTCTGAGGTGGTAGACCCAGTCTAGCCCTTGAAGCTTGAGCCGGGCTTCCTTTTGGTAGTAATTCATCTTACATTGCAGGGCTTGACACGCACTCTGCGGGACCATTTGATTTCCAAATCCACCAAGTGTTGCTGGGATAAAGATAATAGATATCATCATCTTTTTTACTCTGGTTAATGAAGTTTTGGGCCTCTTTGCGAGTGCTGAAACTGTCAATGCAAGTTCGATACAAGGTTTTTCCATTAATTTTGACACGGTAAACCCATAATCCTGCACCAAATGTCATTTGTTCACCACTCGTAACAGCGCCTATTAAGTCGTCATCGTCGCCGCACACTACTACATAGTAAACAGGTTTGCTTCTTTTGCTTTTCGCAGTCGCATGGACTTTCTTCTTGGCGTTGACACATGTGGTCACTTTACGGTTAGTTTTCTTTACCTTGGCATCGGCCAGAGGCACAGCTCCACACAGCAGTGCCAGGAGGATGATTGAGAGTTTGAAGAATTGTTTCATAATTATGTGATAATTAATGATTATCTAGATAAATCTCATACCAGCCATTATCGTTGATGCTAATGGGCAAGCCGTAGTAATTACTAATGATCCAAAGCATTGAATGACTCGATGATGTTTTGCCACTTCTTGGGAAGCTTATTTAGCTTGTTGGTTTCTTTGATTTTCTTAAGTTTGGCGCTGTTGCCGTCACCCTTGACGACGGTGTATTTGCACTTCACCCCATAATCTTTATAGGCTTGAGGGTCGGAGATGACGATAAGTGTCTCGGTTACATTAGCTTTCTTGTTGTCCCAATTATAGATTCTATAATAATCGCTGCAATAGCTACCGGAACCCATGCTCACCAAGTTGTAGTCATTGCTCCCCAGCTTGCCACCAAAGATTAGTTGTCCATTCAAGCTTGGCTCATCCTCGGTGGCAACTAAATGGCCTCCCCATCCCTCTGACAAGATGACTGTGCTCATAGTGCGCGATGCTGCAGGCCCTACAATAATGTCGACATAATCATCATTGTTGACATCGAGGAAATGCACATCGTCCGTTGTCACTTCAAGTTTGAACGATTGTGCTCGCGATGTTCCCCTGTCGATATTGATTGTGAAGGTCCCATCGGCATTCTTGATGGATTCTACATTGTAGGCCTTATGCTTGGTGGGAGCATCGAGAACATTAACATATCCATTTTTATCATACTGTGCCCACAGAGTGGGTGCATAAGCATTGATGATTTTAGCATAGGCATTGATGGCCGAGACAATGCCCAGTACAGCCACAAGTGATAGTTTGAGAAATCGTTTCATGATAGTATTGTTTTTTGTTTTAATTAGTCACCAATAGAAATCCAGTACCAGCCGTTAAAGTAGTTTTTAGAAATATTTTCTTTATCATATCCGGCCTTTAACATTTGGTTGTAAAACTTGTCTCGGTCGGCTTTGTTCTTAAAACCGAAATCATGGTCTGCTTCAACTGCCCAGCTATCCTCTGAGAAGAATGCATGAGGACCAGTAGCAATTATGTCTCTCTCGTAGCCGCCACGTGGAACGATTTTCACGTCCTTTCCATAATATACTACGCCTGTTTCGGGGTCGTCATCGGTTGCAGGAGTTATTTTCTCATAAAGTTTAGATATGCCCAGTTCTTTCATTTTTTGTGGATTGCCTATAGCATCAGAGAAAGCTTGGTAGGAAGGCACACCGCTCGAGCTCGACGAACTGCTGTGACGACGACGAGTTTTAGCATCGCTCACCTGCGCAACAGTGCACAGTAGCACCAGCGCAATGATCGAGAGTTTGAATATTTTTTTCATAATTAGTTGCCGTTTTTAGTTATTAGTTTAAGTCGTAATATCTTTCGGTTTCGTAATCGCCTGCGACAATCAGTTTGTTCTGTGGGAAGTAGCCGATGCATTGGCCGTCCTCAAGAACCATGACCCATCCTGGGGTATCGGAATAGGCTCCCAAGAAATGGGTACCATCGGGGTAAGTTGTCTTGGTTGTGGCACCACTTCGTGGCGCGTAGCGCAGGAACAACCCATTTCCCTTGTAAGATGCCACGATGAACTCGTCATCGGGAGCAATGTATTCTTGTTCTTCGTATTCCTCTTCTTGTACTAAAGACTCGTCGGGGGCATCATTTGCCGCGGTCAAAATGTCGGGCGCTGCAACAGTATCGGTTGCAGCAGTATCAGTTGCAGCATTTTCGTAGCTTGTGGTTTCGCTTGAGGAGCTTGACGAGACTATGTCGGAATTTCCCTTTGCACAGCCTTTGCCAATGACAACAAGCAGAATGATGGCAAGTGTAGCAATAATTGCTGCGAGGACGCCAACAATGACCTTGCTGTTGTTGCCGCTCTTAGGCTGTGCTTGGGGCTGTGGTTGTGGTGAATTGTAATAGTTGACGTTAGCGATGGGGTGCCCGCAATGGGGGCACATGGGTGCTTGCTCCGAAATCATTTGGCCGCAAGAGGGACATTGAATTAGTGCCATAAGAGTTGTCAGTTATCAGTTATGAGTTATGAGTTATTAGTTGTCAGTTTTTTTACGACAATTAAGGACAATATCTTTTTCCATTAAATGTTGTTTTCTTAGCCATTCGGCTTTTGAGTATTATAGACAATTGACTCGGACTTTTTGAGTTGTCAGTTGTCAGTTGTGGTGCAAAGATAATCAATTGTGGAAAAATGTGCAATAATGGTTTTGCTTAGCAAAGATATTTTTAAAAACGACAAATTGATGTCATTGTTCCAACAGGGCATCGTAGATGTTGGTGATGTCGGATGCGGTGATTTCGCCGTCGAAGTCGGTGTCGAGGTGCTCACCGTAGTTTTGAATGTCGCTCAGGAGGAAATCGTAGACGGCGGTGATGTCGGCGGCGGTGATGTTGCCGTCGAAGTTCACATCGCAGATGTGGTGGTGCATCCACACGTCGAGCAGTGGCATGCGGTTGGTGAACCACTCGGTGATGTATTGCTTCTCTTCTTCAAAGTTGAGGTCGTGTCCAAACAGGTCGCTGTCGCCGTTCCATCGCTGCTCCTCACGTGTTGCCGCGCCGCAATTGATAAGCCGGTCGATGGCCGAGCTATATCGGTTGACGAGACCCTCGGTGCTGAGCCATGTGGAGCGCAGCTCGTCATAGCGGTCGAGGAAATCCTGGCGATACTTGCACTTGTTGTGGAACATCATCTTGAAGAGCCAGTTGTAGGGCAGCTTGAAGTAGTTGTAGGCCGTGAGCGGCGGTCTCCAGTCGACGGGCGACCAGGTTTGCCCCACCGAGGCATCGAGGTCCCACACTGCGATAGACAGCCGTGGGTCTTGCTGCCGGTCGTAGCAAAGCCAGTATATGTTTCGTGCCGAGTTGTCGTTGGCGCTAAGAGTGAGATAGAAGATGGTATAGTCGATAGCTGCCGGGACGTCGAAGTACTTATCGACTCGACGGTTGAAAGTGCCAATTGTTCCGCTCCATGCCATAGCGTGGATGGCATCGTATAGCACTTGATAGCTCGTTGGGAACACCTCGTCGATGTCGGGGTATTGCACTTCAAAGCCGTAATAGTCGGGCAATGAATCATTAAACTCCTCGGCAATTCGGAATCCCGAATGCATATTGAACTCATTGGTTTTCCACAGTCCACCGTGGAACACATTGTTGATGGTGTCGTGCTTGACGAGTTGCAGCTGCTTGCGGTCCATGGCCTCGGTGAGAGCATAGATGCCTCGGTAGTCGTTGCCCAGAAACACCTCCACCATGTGCCCGCGCACTCCAGTGAGCACATCGGGCGCTTGGTCGTAGTAGTAGGGTGGTCGTGCCATGTCGACCCACAGCTCGGTGGCCACTCGGTTTCGCACTCGTGCCATGTCGGCCTGCCCTGCATCGAGAATCCAATGGTTGTCGCGGCGCATGCCCAGCAATTGCCTGTTTTGCTTGTCGCCGTTGCTGTAAACAAACTTGATGCTGTAGTTACGCTTGTGCTTCTCGGGGGTGTTGGTGGTGTTTCCTCGCCACTTGACTTGTGCCAGCATCATCTCGCTAGCCACCTCTCCTGGCTCGGCGAGGGTCACGGTGCCGTTGGTATAGTTATATCCAAAGTTGCCTTCTAGCGCCACGATGGGGAGGTAGGTGAACTGCAGAGTGTAGGCGGTGGCGACGCCATGAGCGTCGGAGCAAGTCACTGTCCAACTTTTATCACCGGAGATATCGTTGAAGGTGAAAGTCGAGTCATTGCCCAGTGGTGAGCCGTTGATGCTCTCCACTTGATATCCGTTGCAGCCGTTGACTAGCGCTGTTGTGCTGCTTCCAAACCATTGCTGAGGCACCGACACCAGCAATGTTGCCGATGCCGTGTCGCAGTAGGCAGGGCATTGGTTGACGGTGAGCCTGGCGTTGGCTCTTGCGATGTTGAATCCTGTAATAGCGAGCAACACGGCTGCTAGGATTTTCAAGAACGATATTTTGTGGCGATAAATCATGATTCAAATAAAGTTTAGAGGCCAAGAACGTATTCATAGATGCGGGTCAAGTCGGCCGCGGTAACGTTACCATCGCCGTTGATGTCGAGTTCCTCGACGTTGGTCTGGGTTCCATCGGTCAAGCAAGAAAGTATCATGGATATGTCGTAGGCGGTGACCGCGCCATCGCCGTTAACGTCGCAGGGGTGTCGCATCATGGTGCGGTCGAGATAGGCCAGTCGCTCCTTTATCCAATCGATGATAAAGTCTTTCTCGGCCACAATGTCGAGAGTGAGGCCATTGATGTCGCTGTCGCCGCTCCATCGTGCCTGCTCGCGTGCCACCGCACCGCTCTCAACGAGAGGGTCGACCGCCTTGTTCATTCGCTCGATAAGGCTCTTCTCGCTAAGCCATGTCTTGCGCAGCTGCCAGTATCGGTCGATAAAGTCGCGATGGTAGACGCACTCGGGCAAGGAGAACATGCGAAGTTCGATGCTTGAGAACTTGAGGTCGTGGTGAGGGTCGGCGCGGCCGCCGTGCAGAGATTGCGAGTCACGATCCATGCCCAGTGTCCAGTCCAGGTCCCACACCGCGAGCGTGAGTTTCTTGTCGACTTCACGGTCGTAGATTACCCAGAAAATGTTGTTCACGCTATTGTCGACTGCGATGAGAAACTGGATGAAGATAGAATAGTCGATAAGCACTGGAATGTCGAAATACTGATGTGCTTTCTCGTTGAAAGTGTTGACATTTCCTTGTGCCACAAATTTCACGGCGTTTGAAAGGTCTTCATGTTGGGTGGGGTGCACATCCTCAAAATCGGGGTACTCAATCACAAAGGTCTCGTAGTTTGGAAGATTGTTGTTGTGTGGCACCCAACTCTTGAACTCTGCCACCTTGCTCCAGCTTGCGGCGTTCCAAATCATGCCGTGGAAAGTGCCAGTCTCCTCATTGTATTTCTTGACTTGCAGCTGCTTGCGGTCGATGCTCTCCATCAGGGAGTAGATGCCCATGTAGCTGCCGTTGGTAAACACTTCCACCATCTTGCCGCGTGCCCCAGTGAGCACGTCGGGAGCTTGGTCGTAGTAGTAGGGTGGCCGCGCCATGTCGAGCCACAGGTCGGTAGCCACGCGGTTGCGCACCCTCGAGAGGTCGACCTGCCCAGCGTCGAGTTTCCAGTGGTTGTCGCGACGCATGCCCAGCAGCTGCCTGTTCTGGCTCTCGCCTTGTTCGTTAACAAACTTGATGCTGTAGTTGCGCTTGTGGCGGTCCTCGGTGTTGGTGTAGCCACCACGCCATTTTACTTGTGCTGTCATCGCCTCGTCGAGCTCTCCGTCGGGAGCCATGAGCGTGACGTGTGTGTCCACAAAGTCGTAGCCTATGCTGTCCTCAATGCTGATGATGGGCAGGAAGGTGAACATGAGTCGCTTGACGATGGGCCTGTGGTTGATTGTCGCCCTGATGGTAATAGCTTTGTTGCCACTCACATTGTGGAAGGTGATGGGGGTGTTGATTAGTGGACGGCTGTTGATGGTGACGTTGTCCCAGTGGCTTGCTGAGTCGATCTGCACTGTTGCTGTGAAGTCGTGCCCGAAGCATTCTTGCGGGATGCAGTAGAGGATGATGTCGCTCGCGCTGTCGCTGAATGCCCGCTTGCCATCGATAATCACTTGCGAGTGAGCGGCGACGGTCATGAGCATCAATGCCCAGGCCACTATCATCGAGCGGCATCGCGGAGGTGCAATATGTGCGTCAAGAAAATTCAACATCCTATAGGTTGGGGCACATTATCCCTAACTTATAAAACGTTGAATGATGTGTGTCTATTGCACTAAAAAATAAATTAATTATATAGTGCAAAAAAAGTGTTATGTGTGGCGTGTGACACCACTGGGGCTAGGATTGCCCCAGGAAGTCGAGGAACGCCTGCTTGTAGCTGTCGCCAATGGGGATGTAGAGGTCATCGTCGTAGACGATGCGGTTGCGGTCAATCTCGCGTATTTTGCTCTTTTGAACGATGTAGGAGCGGTGCACCCTGATAAATCGCGACGATGGCAGCATCTGTTCCATCGCCTTCATGTTCATCAGCGACAAGATGGGGTGGGGCGACTGCTCGGTGTAGATTTTCACATAGTCCTTCAGACCCTCGATGTAACGAATGTCGTCGAGGTCGATTTGCAGAAGCTTGTACTCGCTCTTGACAAAGATGCTTGTGGCCTCGGGTGTGCGTTGCTCTTCGGCTTGCTGCAGCATCTTGAACCACTGCAGCGCTTTGTTGCAGGCTTCGAGAAACTCGGGGTAGGCGATGGGCTTGAGCAGGTAGTCGAGAGCGTTGATGCGGTAACCGTCAACGGCATACTGGTCAAACGCGGTGGTGAACACCACGCGTGTGGTTTCGGGCAGCATTTTCGAGAGCTCCAGCCCGTTGAGTTCTGGCATCTGGATGTCGAGAAACACCAGGTTCACTGGATTGTCGGCGATGCCTCTCATAGCGTCGACGGCATTAGAATACTTGCCATTGAGTTCCATGAACGGAATTTTCTTCACATAGCTCACCAGCAGCTCTATGGCAAGGGGCTCGTCGTCAATTATTGCGCACTTTATTATCATTGTAGAGAATAATTTTAGAGTAATACTTGTTGGTTTCGTTGTCAATGCCTTTCTCCCATGAGTAGCGGTCTGGATACATGAGCTCAAGCCGCTTGGCCACCTGCTCGAGCCCTATGCCCGAGCCGCTCTTGTCGTTGTCGCGCTTGGGATGGTTGGTGTTGATTATCTCGCACGTGATGTTGTTGTCGTTGTTGCTCATGGCGATGCTTATCTCGCCGTCGCCCGACTGTGAGATGCCGTGCTTGAAGGCGTTCTCGATGAGTGAGATGAAGATGAGCGGTGCAATGGGCGTGGAGTCGTCGGCGGCGATGTTGATGTGGGTGTCGATTTTCACATTGTCGGTCACGCGAATCTTCATCAGCTCGATGTAGTTCTTGATGAATTCCACTTCCTTGTAGAGCGGTACAAACCGCTTTTGGTTGTCATAGAGGGCATGGCGCAGCAGCTTGCTGAGCTCGCCCACCGCCGTTTGCGCCTTGTCGGGGTCAAAGGCGATGAGGGCATAGATGTTGTTCAGGGTGTTGAGCAGGAAGTGGGGGTTGAGCTGGTTGCGCAGGTTCTTGAGCTCGGCGTCGATGCGCGTTTGCTCGGCTTCCATCTTGGCCTCCTGCAACTTGTGCCAACGCTGGCTCATGCGCACCGCAACGCTCAGTCCAACCACTAGCACTAGCATGAACGACATCTGCACGAAGCGTGTCCACCGCGGCGGAGCATTGAAATTCTCGGGCCTGGGGGTCGAGTTCGGGAAGGTGGTGCCTATCATGTGCCACCACCACGTCATCAATGCCACGAGGGCAAAAATGGCTAGCACGTTGCACACGGCAAACCGCTTGCGCTTGTTAACAAACAGGAGCTTGGGAACTAAATACACGTAGTTCAGGTAAAATATCAACATCCACGACACTGTGCCGCCCAGCGAGCGCAGGTAGTGTCGCGTGACGTCGGTCATCGTGTCGCCCTGACGGTACATAAAGAGCGGGAACGCCAGCAGTAGGCCCCAGCATATCAGGTGGATGAAGGTGGAGCGGGTAAAGGTCAGTCTCTTGGTCATGTTGCAAAGATAGTCACTTTTTTGCAAAAAAAGCACTTTATCGCGCATTAATGTGGCTCTTGATAGACTAAACCAACCAACCACATAGAGGAACGCCCTGTTTTAATCTACAAACATTGTTTGGGTAATTATCATTCAACACGACGAGTCACTGTAATCATTGCTATGGACAAAAAATCAGAGCATTCGGGAGTGGAAGATTGTGGTAATAGGATGATTGATTGTTTGTGTTGTAATGGGGTGTGTTACAGTGTTATGCGAGGATTGTAGTGGGGGAGTGTGGCTCGTGTTTTTTTAAGGTGGTTTTGAGTAGATGCGACGTTATAACTTTGCATCGTGAAATTTACAGTGCCGCACCGCGAGGCACAATAAACGTTTAACACTTAAATCTATAAAAATCATGGAAACCGACGACAACATTTTGCAAGTCAAAGGCGAGGCACAAGCCGAGGCCTCGGCACCTCAAGGGCAGGAGACCGTGGTTGCCGAGCAGCCACAGCTCCGCGACGAGGTGGGAGAGATTCTTGAGCAGCTTGGTGTGAGCGACAGCGTCGCAGCCTCGACAAGAGCCCTGCTCGACACTGTGAAGGACGGTAAAGCTCCAGGTGAGAATTTCGTCAAGCTCATTGTCAGCGCCCTGAGCCACGACGAGGACATCAAGAATGCCGAGGCGGCAGGCTATCTGCGCGGTCGCAACGAGGTGATCGAGGCGGCGACCAAGGCCGACAACGACCAGGAGCCAACTCCCGTGAACTTCCCCATCTACCGCAAGCGCAGCTTTTGGGACTAGTGAGAGGGGAGAGTGAGAGGGGAGAGTGAGAGATAGAGGAAAGAGAGTTCCTTGCAATTTTTTTAACAAACACAATTAACACTTGATTCCTATGCTAATAAAAAACACAATCAAGCGCATCAAGGATGCGTGCAACTGGATTAAACGAAATCGCCAGCTGTTGTTGCTCTTGCTGGCAATAGTGATAATGCTGATTTTGGGCGGCTGCTATGCCACCAGTCACGACGCAATGCTGGCGATAGTGATAGCAGGTGTTGCCGGTGGCAAGCATGTGGTTGACGAGCCACTGACAACCGACCGCACCCGTGAAGCAGCCCCCGACTTGCTGCTCAACGAGATAGACCAGCAAATAGTGAAAATCAGGCCCATGGCAACGCCCATCGACCAGCTCTCGCGATGCGCGGGCTCGAAACACTCGGGCAGCATGATTGTCGACTACCACAACGTCGACACCAAGCCCACCTTTGCTGCAATGAGCCAGCCCTATGACGAGCCCGACGACGACGAGGCGCGCGCCGACAGCGCTCGCCCCATTATCCACACTAGCAACGATGAGATTTTTGACGCCAGCGACACCATTCTCGTGCAAGGCACCTATGGCTATGAGAGCGATGGCGAGACGCCAAGCGCCCAGGAGCTGGTGCTCTATGTGTTGTCGCGTGACGCAACCAACGGACTGCGTGTGCAAGCCGTCAACGGCAAGAAGATTGGTGACGTGGAAGGCTGCGTGCCAAGCATCTCGCGAGGCGCTGTGCTCATTCGCATGGGACGCGCGGCAACCGAGCTCGATGTGATGTCGCCACAGTTTGAGGCCTTGCCTCACAAGGCACAGCAATATTGCCAGATATTCAAGATGCAGGTTGAGGAAAGCACTATGCAGAAACTCGCCAACAAAGAGGTTGACTGGACCATGAGCGACCAGGAAGAGGCGGCTGTCTATGACATGCGCCTGGGAATGGAGAAGAGTTTCCTCTTTGGTGTGAAAGCCCGCGTGTGGGACAACAACAAGAAAGAGAATGTGATGCTCACAGGTGGCATCTGGCACCAAGCAGGCAAGGAGTTTGCCTATGGCGACGAGGGCTTCTCACAAGAGACTATCATCGACCTGATGCGTGAGGCCTTTACTGGTAACGCCGGCAGCAAGCGCAAGATTCTCATTGGTGGCTCCGAGCTGATAGGCTACCTTAACAAGCTCGACTACAACCGCGTGATTACCGCCAGCGACACCATCACCAAGTGGGGCATTGACTTCACCGAGCTGCGCTCGAAGTTTGGCACGCTCTATGTGTTGCTGAGCGAGGTGTTTGACGAGTGTGGCATGCAAGATGCCGGAATGATTATCGATCCTGAGTATTTGCAAAAGTACACCCACGTGCCGTTCAGCGCCGAGACGCTCAACCTCAAGGCTAGCGGCGTGCGCAACGTCGATGCCACAGTGCTCACCGAGGCCAGCTGCCTAGTGCTGCGCTATCCCAAGGCGCACATGCGCATCATCAAAGTGTAATTTTCTTCATAGTAATAATTATCCTTCTTGTTTTGTTTATAGTGAAGTGCCGCGAGCTCGTGATGAGCCAGCGGCACTTTTTTGCGTTTCACACTATCCATACTCTCAATTAGCAGAGTCGTTTTTTGCGGGTTTCGCATCTTTGTCGAAATAGGGGCGTGGACCATAGACCACTTTCACTGGTTCCACTTCTTGACCATTCAATTTTGGAGAATCTACAGGTTCCACATTGTTTTGTGGAGAATCAATGGGCTCCGAACTTTGTTCAAACATTTCGGGCGGGCCATATACACACTCAGCCGAACTGGTGCTCTTTGTGTGGAAACATGATGAGAAGCCAAGCAGGGCTCCAATAGCCAGCAGGCATCTCACTGTCCATTTCTTGATATTAAAAGGTAATGTGCTCATTGTGGTGGAGATTTTTTTTCAAGTACTTTATATAAAGGAGAGAGTGTAGACCGAAGTCCACTTAAACAAAGTGTTAATAATGGTGCCCTAAGCCCCGGTTGCAAAGTCCGACAAGAAACATCATTGCCAACCAGCACAGGATTATAATCCAAATGGCTCCGTTAATAAGGGATTTAAAGAACTTTTTCATAAGTCATATTTTGCTATTTCATTGTTACGAGATTTCCAATAAATTGCGTTTTAGGGAAAACAAAAATAATTTATCGTCAATCTTTCTCAGCAAAAATACAAACTTTCTGGTAAAATCGCAAAACATTAGTCCTTAAAAAGTGGAAAAAAGGTGCCCCAGCGTTGAGGCACCTTGAAATGTGTGTATTATTTGTGCAAATTAATTGCCCAGAAGCACGTTGTAGACGAAAGTGATGTCGACGGTAGTGATGTAGCCGTCGCCATCCTGGTCACCGTTGACAATGCCATTCATGTCGCCATCGAGCAAATAGTTGTAGAGGAGGGTGATGTCAACACTGTTGACGTCGCCATCACCATTGACGTCGCCAGGAACGGCTTGCTGCTGTCCAGCCTCGCCAGGGAGCAGGATGCTAGCATGGCTGTCGAGAGCGACAATTTCCTTGAAGTAAGCACGGAATGGAGCCACAGTGCCGTTGCCCCACTGTGCCACTGAGCCAGCAGCATTCACATTGTAGATGTCGCTGAGGCTCTGCTGAACAAATGTGCCAGCCATCAAGTACAGTTCGCCGCTGGTATAGGCGATGGGCTCGGCCTTGAGCAGAGCATCATTTGCGCTCCAGGTGATGGGAGTGTTGACGAGGCCAGCAGCCTTGTCGATAGAGATGATGTAAGGTACGTTGGCCTCGATGTTCTGCACCTCGGCAAATTTCACCTCACCGTCTTCCTCTTGAGCGAAGCGCTCAATCCACAGGCCGTTGGTTGCTGAGCAAGTTGCAGGAGTGAATGGCAGCACGATGGTGCTCCAGTTCTCGGCGACACCATTCTGGCGGGCCTTGGTGAAGGTGCGCTCGTAGCTGATGTGCTGAGCGGTTAAGCTCTGTGGGATGAAGTAGCCATAGCCGTCCTTGAGGGCGATGTTCTGAGCCACGTTGCCCTTAACCACGTTCAGCTCCTCAAGACCTGCGGGAACTGCCTCGTTCTCGCCAATGAAGTAGATGGTGTTGGGGTTGCCGCTTGGAGTCACGCTAGTGATATTGAGGCCCTCGAGGCGAGCTGCGAGAGCGTTGGCAGGAATGGTGATGTTGCCGCTTGCAGGACCGCTGTTGCCCACCATGCTGTTGCCGTCCCAAGTCACGAGACCGCGTTGCACCTGATAGTAAACCGAATGTCCGGGCTCCACGAGGTTCACCGTCTGCTCATTCTCGTTGCGGCCGTAGATGTTGAGAGCATAGGTCGAGCCGTAAGCGAGGTTGTCGAAGTCGTAGTACAGGGTTACTGTCTCATGAGCGGGAATGCGCAGAGTGGTCTGCTGGTAAGTCACCATCGTGCCCGAGCCGTTCTCCACGATGAACAATGGAGCGAGCAAGTAGCGGTTGAACTCGCCATCGGCGTTGTTGGTAACATCTACCTTGAAGCGAGCGTGAGTGTCGTAGATTACACCGTCGATAGCGTTTGTAGCCTCGATAACCACCGAGAGGTTCATGGGCACAACAGCTGGAGCTGCTGCTATGGTAACGCTGCCGGTGCCTGGAATCTTGCTGCCGCCCAGTTTTGTGGTGTGAAGTTGAAGGTCACAACTTTGCTGCCATGGGCAGGAATCTCGGCCTCGACCACTGTGGTGTATTCGCCGTACTCGTCAATCTGCTCGTTGCTTACATAGAGGAAGAGCTTACCCGAGAAGCGGTCGTCGCTGTTGTTTTGCACAGTGACATGGCATTGCTCAGCCGAGCCCACCTTGTGGTCGCCAGTGAACTCAAAGTTGGGGGCAGTGAGGTCGTTGAGTGGATGGTCAACCAGTGTTGCTGTGTTGCCGCTACACAGGCACAATTTTATAGGTGCCGTTAGAGATGTTCTTTCCAAAGTAGTAATACTCAGAGCTGTTGCTGTCGGGCCACTTGTCGGTAACCGAGATAGCGCTTGAATAGTAAGTCATGCTTGCAATCATCTCAACGAAATTGTTGTTGCTGTCGTAGAGTGCGATGCCGCGAGCATACTTAGTACCATCATCAATATGGTCTTCGGCAGTTACAACCACCTGGCGACGCTTGTAGAGCGAGAATCCATTGCTGCCACGTTCCAACTCACGGTTGCCTGAGTAATACATGTTGTAGACGGTGAGCACATGATTCACTTGGCCTTGTCCTGAATAGCCAGGAGTGATGCCAATGACAGCTGTCTGGTCGATGTTGTAGCCCTCGGCGCTACTAGAGGCACCGATGCCGGCAGCATGTGGATTCATGATTGCCAGCTGGAAGTATCCGTTGCCCAGGCCTCCCCAGCCCCAGTTGATGTGGTAATAATCGCCCATCTCATAGCCGTCGCACACAAAAGAGTGTCCGCCACCGCTGCCTGCACGACCGTTGTAAACCATGGGACGGCCGGCAACGAGTTCCTGATAAACCATGTCTTCCCACGCCTGCTGGTCATAGTCGCTGCGATAAACGAGCTGTGCGTTGTAGTCAAAGTAGTTGGTGAAAGCTTTGGGGATATAGGGGTCGGTAGTGCCCGAGGCAGTGAGAGCATAGGTCATGTGAGCTGCATGTCCCACATAGAGCATGAGAGTTGCCACAGCGTCGGTATAAACCTGGTCCTCGCTGCCGTTGTAGCTATCGAGCATATGTGCCCAGTCAAATGTGGTGACGGGCAGGTCCTCGGTGTATTGGGTGATGTATTCTCCCATGTTTCCTGTGCCGTAACCATACTGATAGCTAGGAATCACCTGAGTGGTCTGTGCGGGATAATTGTAGTATTTCATTATCTGCGACATGGCGGTTGCCACGCAGCCAGTGTAGGAGGGCTCATATTCGCCGTCCTCGTTCTGGACCTGTGGACACTTGTTCCAGTAGGGGCGTGCCTGGTCCCACTTGGTGGTGAGCAGTGGAGCTATAGAGTTGCGGGTGTCAACTACATTCTTTGCAGCAGCGATGGCGCCTTTGACGTTTGAAACTTCGTCGAGCATCGAGATTTGATGTGCATACTCGTCGAGCATATTCTTCATATTTTCAGGGGCCTTAGCCTCGTCGAAGTAACCTTCGTCGCTATAGCCCAAGATGGGATTGATGCGGTCGTCGCCTGAGACGATGATGAAACCCTGGTTGTTGCCAACGTTGAAGATGTAGAAAGCAGCTTGGTTGCCAGCCTTCAGCATTCTGTTGCTAAGGGCAACAGGTTTCAGGCTTCGGTTAGAAATCTGCTTGTTGAGCAGGAAGCTCAAGGCCTCCTTGCGTGCTTGATCCTGAGAGATTGGAGCAGCTTGCGCAAGCAATCCAATGCCCAAGAGGAGCATAAGCAGACCAAAAAATCTGTTTTTTGCCATAAAAAATTCGGGTTAAAAGGTTTAAAATAGTTGTTTATCAAGTAAGTTTGGTGTTTTTAAAAGTTGGCAAATATACTATAATTAGTTAATTGAACAAAATATTATAGACAAATAGCCTAAATAATCCTACAAATGAGACACAAGTAGTTTATTTAAAAATGCAATTAATTAAGAAAAAACTAAATACTTTAATGATGCGAGAGGGTGGCTCAGTTTTTGCGGAACTCTACGGGAGTCATGCCTAGGTGTTGCTTGACGTATTTGCCAAAGAATGATGTGTTGGAGAATCCCACTCGGTCGCACACTTGCTTGATGCTCAAGTCGGTATTTTTCAAGTAATATTTGATGTCCTCAAGAACTTGCTCCCTAATCCAGTCATTTGCAGTCTTGCCTGAATATTTCTTGCAGATGGCCGTCAGGTGCTTGGGCGAGATGCACAGTTCGCTGGCATAGTACTCCACTGGGCGATATTTAATCTCGCTGTTGTGAAGTAGCTTGATGAAACGTTGAAAGTGAGTGCTTGGTCGCAGGTGCTTTTCATCGCTCGGCGGCAACATTTGCTTCAATTCGCCACACACAGCAAGAATCGCAGCATTGAGAATGGAATGTATAATTTCATTCCTGAAGGGATTTTCATGGCTATATTCAATAACCATGTTGAGCATGTCATAGAACTGCGAGAAGATTAGCAGGTACTCGCTTTTGAGAGTGATGACATGATTGTGCTGAACGTACATGATGTCGTTCCAAATGACCATCTTGTCGTGTAGCGCACTTTGCAAGATGCTGTTGTTAAGAAACATGGCTTTAAGGTTGAAATCAGGGCTGATCATGATGTTGGTAACCACCACATTTTGTGGTACAATGGCTACTTGGTTCTTTTTCAACTCTACAGGCCTGCCGTTCATGTGAGCCAGAATGCGACCATTGGTGCAAATCATTATCACATTCATGGCGATGTGGGCAGCGTTGATTTCGGCAAACTTTTGAATGCTGTCAACAACAATGATGTCCTTGTCGGAATATCCTATTTTTACTTCCTCTTTTTCGGCAAGAGATTGCAGTGTTATTTCTTCTTTGCGATTCATGATGTCCTGATTTATTTGGCAAAATTAATAAAATAGGGTGTTATAGAATGTTTTATTTGTTAGTTTTTTTGTTTT
The DNA here is from genome assembly GCA_902792435.1 of uncultured Bacteroidales bacterium. GTDB lineage: Bacteria > Bacteroidota > Bacteroidia > Bacteroidales > Muribaculaceae > Sodaliphilus. Next base: position 29,279 of record CADAZN010000035.1, on the reverse strand, counting down.
ATTTTTAACCAACAAGAAAAATAAAACATTGTGTGGGTGTTTTGGGATGTTTTGATTGTTAATATATTACTACTTTTGTAATAAAAATCAATAGAGCTCTATGAAGAAAGTAATATTTATTCTTTTGGTTGCTTCACTGATAGCAGGATGCAAACAGAAAGAAGAAAAGGTTGAGAAATATCCTATTAGGGTTGAGACCGAGGCCGCCAGGTTTGGTGCCGGCGGCAATGGGATGTCCTATGTGGGAGTGGTTGAGGAAAGCGAGGCAACTGCAGTGAGCTTCACTTCGATGGGAGTGATAAAGAGAATGCTGGTGGCCGAAGGGCAGACTGTCACTCAAGGCCAGCTGCTTGCCGAGATTGACGCGACAACGCCAACCAGCACAGTAGAGATTGCCGAGGTGTCGAATGTGCAGGCCGAGGATATGGTCAAGCAGGCCGAGAACAAATATGCTCAAGCCAAGGATGCCTATGACCGAATGAAGATTCTTCATGAAAATGGCTCCATTCCCGAAGTTAAATGGGTTGAGATGGAAACTAACCTGCGTCAGGCCGAAACAGCATTAAACACTGCCCGCGCCAACGTGACGTCGGCACATGCGACTAAAACCATCGCGCAAAAAGGTGTTGCCGACACTAGGCTCATAGCACCAGTGAGCGGTGTGGTTGGTAAAAGGCAACTTAACGTGGGCGAGACGGCAATGCCTTCGCAGCCAGTGCTTAGCATCCTCAACATAGGAACTGTGAAAGTTAAGGTGTCGATTCCTGAAACCGAGCTTAAAAACATTGGCCCTGGCACCCCGTCGTCGATTGTGGTTGAGGCTGCCAACTCAACACTGAGCGGAGGCGCCATCGAGAAAGGCGTTCAGGCCGATGTTGCAACCCACACCTACGACATACGCATCAACGTGGCTAACCCTGGTCACCGTTTGCTTCCAGGCATGGTGGCGTCGGTGTCGTTCCCTACCATTCAGTCGGCGGCATCGTCAAGCATTTTTGTTCCCATCAACGCCGTGCAACGACAGCCCGATGGCAGCAACTTCGTTTGGGTTGTTGATGCACAAAACAAGGCTCACCGCACGGTGGTTACCGTAGGGCAGACCTTAGGCAATCGCATTGCCATTGTCGACGGCCTTAGCATTGGTGATCGAGTGGTGACCAATGGCAGTCAAAAATTGAGTGAGGGCTCACAAGTTGTGTATTAGGCTATGGAGAAGAAGATGAATTGGCTCAAGTGGCCTCTTGAGCATTACCCCATATCACTGCTCATCATTGGAATCCTGTTTGTGCTGGGCATTTATGGCATGTATGTGATGCCTAAGGATGAGTTTCCGCATGTCACTATCAGGCAGGGAGTGGTTGTGGCTGTCTATCCTGGAGCCACTACCGAGGAGGTGGAGCAGCAAGTAACTCGCCCCTTGGAGCGGTATCTGTTCACCTATGGTGAAGTGAACCGTGCAAAAACATCGACCACCTCGCAAAATGGAATGTGCTTTGCGTTTGTGAGGTTGAACGACAACGTAAACAATAAGGATGAGGTTTGGAGCAAGATAAAGCACGGCCTCAACACCTTCAAGAGCCAACTGCCCTCGGGCGTGCTGGCATTGGTTGTAAACGACGACTTTGGAAACACCTCGACGTTGCTAATTGCTATCGACAGCAAGGAGCGAAGCTACCGCGACCTGAAGCAATATAGCGATGAGATAAGCGACCGCTTGCGCAGGATACCATCGGTGGCCAACGTGAAGATTTATGGCGAGCACAAAGAGCAAATAAGTCTCTACATCGACCGCCAACGGCTTCAGGCTTATGGTATTGGTGAAAGAATGCTGCTCTCGGAGTTGCAATCGCAAGGCATCACCACCATGAGCGGTAGCATCAGCAATGCCGACCAGCAAGTGCCAATCCATGTGGAACCAACGCAGAACAGCGAAGAGGAAATAGCCAATCTAATCATCTTTTCCGACCCTCACTCGGGGAAGGTGGTGCGCGTGAGGGATATTGCGCGAGTGACCAGGGAATATGATTCTCAGGCCGACCGCATCGAGCAGGACGGGCATCCATGCGTGCTCTTGTCGATGGAGATGACGCCTGGCAACGATGTGCTGCAATATGGCCGCGATGTAGAGAAAGTGCTTGATGATTACCGGAAGAACGAACTTCCGAGCGATGTCAACGTGACTCGCATTGCCGACAAGCCCAAGGTGGTGAGCGTGAGTGTCACCGACTTCTTGCGTGACCTGCTCGTGTCGATGCTGATTATCATCTTGGTGATGATGGTGTTGTTCCCCATTCGCTCGGCGATTGTGGCTGCCATCACCATACCCTTGAGCACCTTTGTCTCGGTGGCAATCATGTGGTTTGCCGGCATTGAGCTTAACATTGTGACGCTGGCTGCACTTATCGTTGTGCTTGGAATGATTGTCGACAATAGCATCGTGGTTATTGATGGATATCTGGAGTATCTGGGCAAAGGTTATGAGCCCAAGCGTGCAGCCATCGACTCGGCAAAGCAGTATTTCTTGCCCATGTTGCTGGCGACCTTGTGCATTAGCATTATCTTCTATCCTTTCCTTATCACGATGAAAGGAACTTTCTATGATGCTCTGAAAGATTTCCCCATCACTATCACGATTAACCTGATGGTGTCGCTGCTTATCGCGGTGACCATTATTCCGTTGCTTGAAGTGCGCATCATCAAGCCAGGCAAGGTGAAAACGGGTGGAAACGCTATTACTAATGGAGTGCAGCGCACCTATAACCATGTGCTCGACTTCACCTTCAGGCATCCGTGGATAACGATATTGACAGGCATTGTGGTGATTATGCTGTCGTCGTTGATTGTGAACACGCTCAAGATTCGCCTTTTCCCCTATGCCGACCGTGACCAGTTTGCCGTGGAGATTTTCTTGCCCGACGGCAAGGGCTTAGCCGAGACTGAGCGAATTGCCAACACGGTTTATCAAGAGCTGAAAAAAGACGCCAACGTGGTGGGAATCACCAGCTTCATAGGGTGCTCTTCTCCACGATTTATGGACGCTTATGCGCCCCAAATGGCTGGCAAGAATTATGCTCAGTTTATTGTGAACACTAAGTCAAACAAGGCCACGCTCGAGTTGCTCGCCAAATATCAGCCAATGTTTGGCGAAGCATTTCCCAATGCCTATGTCAAATTCAAGCGTCTTGACTATCTTGAGGTCAACGAGCTGGAATATCGTTTCTATGGCGACAATATCGACTCGTTGCATGTGGTGGCCGAACGACTGATGGAGCGCATGCGTGAGATGCCCGAGGTGGAATGGGTGCACACCGATTATTTCCAGCCCTATCCCATTGTTAATGTGCAGCTCGATCCAGTGGCTTCGGCGCAGCTGGGTGTTACAAGAAGTGGCGCTCAACTCACCCTTGGCGCCATGACAAGTGACCTCAAGGTGGGAGAAGTGTGGGAAGGCAACAATGATGTGCCCATCGTTGTCAAGGATGATGCTGTATTGTCGTTCTCGAGCGTTGGTGACATTGGCATGGTAACCACCAATTCGGTTTTGGCAGGAAATGCGGGTGGCAAGAACACTACCGTTCCACTCAGGCAAGTGGCACAGGTGGCACCCATGTGGAGCGAGAGCCGCATAATGCACCGTGGCGGCGAGCGTTGCATCACCGTGACTGGGCAGTTCAAGCAAGGCGTGTACACTGGTCCAGTCGAGAAAAATATTGCAAAAATCATGGAAGAAGAGATTCCTATCCCTCAAGGAGTGCGTTGTGAGGTGGGAGGTGAGATTGAGTATGGCAACGAGGCTCTGCCACAGATATTCTGGGGTATAGCAATTGCCATGATTATCATTTTCTTCTTCCTGCTGTTTAATTTCAAGAAATTTGGCATCACAATAGTGTGTCTTGCCGCTTTGGGATTGATGACGCCCGGTGCCCTGATAGGCCTGGGCATGATGGACCGAGCATTGGGATTGACGTCAATCTTTGGATTGATTACTCTCATGGGTATTATAATGCGCAACGAGATTCTAATCTTTGAGCATGCCAACGAATTGATAAAGAAATATGTGGCAGAGCATGGCGACTGGAAGAAAGACCGAAAAGCCTACAACGAAGCCGTTAAGCAGGCGGCCTACGATGCCGGCAAGCGTCGCATGGTTCCCATCTTCCTCACCACAGCCACAACGGCGGTTGGTGTGGTGCCCATGATTATAGCGCAGTCGTCGTTCTGGATGCCTGTGGGCGTTACTATCTTTGCTGGTGGCATTGGCTCACTGATTATGGTGGTCACTATGCTGCCCGTTATTTATTGGAAAACAAACTTAAAATAATAACTCACTATGAGACATTGGTTGTCATTGGTTGTCGCAGTAACGGCTTTTGTGATGTGTGAAGCACAACCAGCCTATAATTTAGAACAATTGTGTGACTCGGCACGTAGTTGCAACATTGCCATCAGGACGGCGAAGCACGATATTGAGGCGGCAAAGCTTCAAAAGAAGGAAGCGCGCATGAACTATTTCCCCACCGTGAGCGCCTCGGGAATGTGGTTTGAGGCCAATAAAGGAATGGCCGAGATGACTCTCAAGCCACAAGAGTTTATTCCAAGCGACTTGAGCCAGATGATGGCTCAAAGTTTGCCACCACAAGTCCTTGCATCGATGTCAAGACCTATCAACGTGTCGATGATGAAGAATGGTGTTATTGCAGCAGTAACTGCCGTTCAGCCCATCTATGCCGGAGGGCGAATCGTGAATGGCAACAAGCTTGCCAAGGTGGGAGAAGATGTGAGCCTGTTGAAACTCGAGATGTCGGAGAATGAAGTGGAGAAAACCACTCAACATTACTTTTGGCAACTGGTGTCATTGTATGAGAAGGTGAAGACTGTTAAAGCCTCGGAGGAGTTGCTGGGCACTATATCCAAAGATACCGAGGTGGCGTTGAAAGCTGGTCTTGCCATACGAAACGACCTTCTTCAGGTTCAGCTGCGACAAAATGAGCTCACTAGCCAGAAGATGAAGCTGAACAACGGAATATCGATGTTGAAACTGCTGTTGTGCCAGTATTGTGGCTTGAGAGACACTGCGTTCACAGTATCCTACAACCAGGATGTGCCATTGCCCGTTCAAACCAGGCAGGACCATGACTTGGCAATACTGAACACCACGGAGTACAAGCTCTTGAACAAGCAGCTCGAAGCCTCGGAACTGCAGGAGAGGATAACACGTGGAAAGAATCTGCCCACGGTGTCGGTTGGCGCTGGTTATAATTATCATAATTTGCTTGACAAGAACCACTCGTTTGGAATGGTGTTTGCCACTGTGAGCATTCCAATCTCGGACTGGTGGACCAACCGCCATGCTGTTAATCGCAACAAGATAGAGAGCCTTAAAGCTAGAGAGCAGCTGAACGATAACGCGCAACTGCTTATAATACGCATGCAGAATGCCTGGAATGGGGTGGAAGAGGCCTATAATCAAATGCAGCTGGCAAAGCTGAGCATTGAGCAGGCTACCGAGAACCTGCGCGTGAACCGCGACCTCTACAGTGTGGGAATGTCGAAGATGAGTGATTTGCTCGAAGCGCAGCTATTGTTTCAGCAGGCATGTGACATGCGCACCGACGCCTTCATTGAATATCAAAACAAAATGCTTGATTACAAGCAGGCTATAGGAGAGTGATTGGACTTTCCCGACAATGACTGTATGTTGGTAATCTTACCTTAAGAGATAAATTAGGAGGTAGGCGAGCAGTAGAAGGAAGATTATTACACCAAAACCAGGCAGCGAGCAGGTGCAGCCGCGAGTGCGAGGCATGGAGTCAGGATTCTGGCTTTGTGCCTGTTCCAGTTGCTCTTTTATCTGTTTCTCGGTCTCGTAACGTCGTGCTTGGCCCCAATAAGCGTTGGTGAGACGTGTGTCATGGTCTATTAGAATCTTGCGTGGATGCACTCCGTCAAAAGGTGCAACGATTTTGTTGTCTTCGAGTTGTTGCATTAGCTCTTCGGCTTGCTCGGGGGTAAGCTCAAAGTATCGCTGTAGCATGGGCAGCGTGATGGCACTGCATGTTTTTACATATTCTACCGCAGCATAGTACAGGTCATGGTTTGAGATGGGCGCTCCGCCTCGCTCGTAGTAGCTCTCTCCCTTGAACTCTGGTGGTTGTTGTGTGTCGATAGGTGCCAAATCATCAATATTGGCTTTTTCGCTGGGTATATAAGCGATTCCGTTCACTATTTTAAGCATCGACATGCAGCTGGGGCATGTGATGATGTGGTTGAGCTTTTGTAGCTCTTCTTCGCTCTGTGTGGTGGTATATCCACATTTAGGACAAACGATATTCATTTCTTTTTAGATATATAATATTAAAGCCGCGTTGTGCCGTGAACATTAGGGGGTCACCAGGCCGTCGTTATTAACTCCGAAGATTATATACAGGATGAAAAACAGCGCCACAACGATGATGGTGAATGTCAAGCACCCAGCGATGCTGAAGATGCCTCGTGACGCTTCTTGGCCAGTGCTATTGTTGGCCTTGCGCGATGAAGATGATGAGCGGGATTTGTTTGACATGGGGTTGTTTTGTCTGTTTCTTGGATAGGGTGACTGAGTTGAAGCGTTGTTACCACGGTTTAATGGGCGGGATGCGGCTGGCGCAGTGGTGCTAGTAGTAGTTCCACGATAGGTGGGCGGTGCGACTTTTACATAATTGCCGCACTTGGGGCAGTAGCTCACGCCTTGCCTTAGGAAAGCCCCGCATTTCTTGCAATAGCGCAGCACTTGGTCGGTGGCGCCTTGATGAGCTGTTGTTGGGGCGTGTTGATTGCGGGATAGAGGAGGTGTTGTAGGCTTACTTGCTGGCTTGACAGCTTGTCGGGCACCTGTGTCTTCTTTGGGAAGCTCAGGCACCTCTTGTGACTGTGATGCATAGTCCTGCTGGTCTATATCATCCTCGATATAGTCCATATAGTGGTCGTCATGCTCAAACCCCTCGAGGTTGATTTCAGAGAGGCACTGCGGGCACACATAATGCCCTTCGAGCTTCTCTATCTCGCTTGCCGACACGTCGATATGTTTTCCACAATTGGGACAGAAGATATGCATGGAATAGTGGGAAGGAGGAAATATTAAATATTAAGTAATAAGTGTGAAGTAATAAGTATTAAGTAAAAAGTGGGAAGGAAGAAGGAATAAGGAAAAGAATCAAATTATTTACACTTTTCACTTCTTCCTTCTCACTTTGTCAAGGGATTACTCGTAGTGAATAATGGCTTTAACCACAATGTGCCACTTGCCATTCTCGAGCTGGGCGCGGCCGGCGCGGTCGGTAACGATGCGCGACCTTCCGGCTGTCGACTGGATGTTGTTGCCCGAGCATGCGCGGGTGAGGGTGTCGCCTGGCATCAGCAATGCGAGCTTGTGGGCTTCGGCCTTATTGATTACGGTAAACGAACCGCTCTTGCCGTTCATTGTAGTGAGCTCAAAGATAGAGTTTCCGGGCTCATATTGTGACGAAGAGCGTGAGAAGTTGTCGTTCTCGTCGGGCTTAGCCATGAAGAGGATGCGTGGCTCACCCATAGCTGGAGCCTTAGGCTCTTCTTTCTTGGGCTCCTCTTTCTTAGGTTCCTCTCTTTTGGGTTCAGGCCTTCTTGCTGGCTCTTCTCTCTTTGGTTCTACTTTCTTGGGCTCCTCTTTCTTAGGCTCCTGCTTTTTGGGTTGACGGTTGTCAAACTCAATCTTCCTTGTTTGGGCCAAGCCTTCTTTCTCGTCGAGATTGCTAGCACGGGTAGCGCCTTGTGGTGTTGCAGCTGCGGCAACTGCACCGCTCTTGAGGGCAGCGCGCATTTTGTCAAGTTGTTTCTGCATGTTGCGGATGTCATCCTGATTGTCGCGCATAATCACTTGGTTCTCTTTGCGAGCTTGCATAGCAAGGAATGTGCCTATAGCTCCCAGAGCCAGGCCAAGAACAGTGAGGATGTAGAGCAGGCCATGTCCTGAGTCGTTGCCCTCGTCCTTGTTGTCCTGAGCATCTTTGTTGGTAGCTTCGGGCTGATCGGCGTTCTCGGCTGCAGGAGCGGCATTTTCGGCATTAGGATCTTTAGCCTCATCGGTTGTGGTTGCTGCAGCATCGTGTGGGTTGGTGTTCACCTCATCGCCGGTGTGTGAAGCGTTGTATTTATTTACATCGCGTGTCACACCGTTCTTGATAACAGCACCCTTGTCATACTCGGCAGTAATGGTAGCAATCAGCTTGTCAAGGTCGCCAGTCTCATTCTCGTGTTTTTTGAGTTTGTCATAGAATGTAACCCACTTGTCGCGGCCGCCGTACATCACCTTCAGGTCATCGAGCGAGTAGTTCTCGTTGGTCTTGGCGATTACTTGCGACTCGGCTTGTGCAAAACCCAGGTCGGTGGCAATCCACTGTGCGCCAATGGCGAGGCCATGGTTCCACTGTCCTTGAGAGAGATTTTTGGCGCCGTCTTGAGCGCTGAGTGATGTCATGGCTGCCATGACACACACTAGAGTAAAAATAATTTTTTTCATTTCGATAAATGGTTTTTTATTTGATTGTATTATTATTGATTTCTTGTTATGTGTGCTTACACCGTGCTCGATATCACCTCGTTGCACAAGTTCTTCAACAGGTTGTGGCGAATGATGCCGATGATGGGGTAGAAGAACGGCACGTCTTCAATTGCCTCGTCGCCGGTGTAGCGCCCCTTGAGGTAGTTGCCAATGCCGGCAGTGAGGTAGTTGCTGATGTTGTCGTTAAGCACGTTGTTGAAGATGCGGAACACCTTGTTGTCGATGCCAAACTCATCTTTGATAACACTGTCGCACAGTCCCACAAAGAATTGGTTGAATTTCTCGACTTGCTCAATAAGCTGGTCACGCACCTCAATCTCATAGACCGACTTGATGGTCAGTGGCTTCTCGTTGAGCATCGAGTAGCAGTACTTCATGGCGTTGACGTTGCGAGGAGTGAGTCGCTGAACGTCGACATTGCCATCCATGCGCAGTGTCTCGAGGTTGATGCCGCCACGGCAGGTAATCTGCTTGGGACTCTTGTGCTCAATCTTGATAGAGAAGCGCTCGGTGTACTCTTGCTCAAACACACGCTCCAGAATGAGCCTTGTGAACTCGGTCACTTGCTCCTTGCTTCCCAGAATGTTGAGAATCTTGGAGCCGGTGCCACTGAAGTAGATTTGCTTGGGCATCTCATAGTTGCGCGCTTTCATCGACTGTGCGATGTAGTAGATGATGGCGGCATAGAAGTACATGAAGATGAGCTTGCGCTGCGAGTCGTTGCGCAGCAGCGTGTTATAGCTATAGATGTTGCGGTCCACCTCGCGCAGGTTGCGCAACTGCTCCACGTTCTCAATCGAGAAGAGGAACGCATTCACGTCTTGCGAGCGCTTGCGCTTGAGCACATCCTGGAGGATGCTGTTGAGGTAGCCGATGTCGCTATTCTTGGAAATCAGCCTCTTGAAGTACTCGCCATAGTGCTTGATGAGCGGGTTGTTGTCGGCATCGCGCTCGGTGAATGCGTCACCAAAGATTGCATCACCGGCAAAGCGGAACGACGAGATTGCCACAGGCTCGGTGTCGAGGCGGTTGGCAGTGGGCTGATAGATTACAGTGTCGGTGGTTCCACCACCAATGTCAATCGAGACGAAGCTGCCGCCGCTCACGTCGTCGCCCTTGTAGAAATAGGCGGGAGCGATGCTCTCGGGATAAGCGTGCAGGTGGCTCTCGGTCTCGTCGCCAAAGTAAGTGTGGTAGAGCTCAAGCCATGTGTCGTCGAGCTTGCGTCGGTCGCTGCCTCCCATGCTCACAGGGAAGAAATAGACGATGTTGGTACGGCTCAAGTCACCGTTCTCAAGCAGCACCTTGGCCTTGATGAGGAGTACCAGCTCACGCAAGAACTCGCGTGAGAGTGTGATGTCGCCCATCCACTTGAGGTTGGTGGTGATGTCATAGCCGTCGAAATATTGACGCTCATACAGGAATGGAATGTTGACGTCGGCAAAGAGCTTGTGCCCGCCAGTGCTTATGTCGTTGCGTGCGAGAGCACTGCGCAGCGGGAATCCGTACACATTGTCGATGTCGCTAGGCAGGAACTCCACGCGCTGCAGTTGGTCGGCAAAGAGAAGTGTGCCGCGCTTAAGAAGCGATGCGATGAGCACCTGTCGGTCGCTGTGCGCAAACTCCAGATCCTTGGCGTCATGGCCTCGCTCCGACCACTCAACATGGCTATTGGTGGTACCAAAGTCGACGGCAAAAATCAGTTCCTTGCTGCTTGCCACATAGGGTTTCCACAACGGAACGATGTATCCTGAGAAATTGCCCGATGGGGTTGTGACATTGGCTTTCACGATGTCAAATGAGCCCTCGAGGTCGTAGTATTTTGTGCTGTAGGTGCCCTCCGAGCGAGTTTTGCCGCTCACCTTGAGGTCGCTGGTTGCCATACCGTTCTGCAGGAATTCTAGCGATGCGTCGCCACCGTCAATCATGGTGAACAATTGCACAGTATAGTCGTCCTTATAGTTGGTGCGCACAAATGGGAAGATGGCTGTCGACATTATCACGTTGGTGATGATGCGGCCGGTGCCACGCTTCTCATCAAACTGCCACGATGGGTCGTCGATGGGGTAGTAGTTGCGAGTGAGCTCGATATAACGTTTCTTCAATGGCACACGCAGGGTAACATTGACCGAACCGTCAATCAGCTCCTCCATCTCGAGCATGTCGCGCCCGCACACCTGCTTGGTGACATCGCTCGCGTTGAAGTACTTGAAGAACTCCTCGGTCAATGGTAGCAAGTAGCCGTTGCGTGATGCCACGGTCTTGTTGATGACGTTGCCGTTGAAATAGTGGGCATCGTCGATGGGGCCTGCGAGACGGATGAGAGTGTCCTGCAAGAAGTCGCCTGTGGTGATGAATGGGTAAATTATGCTCGTGTCGGGCAGCTTGCGCTTGTTGATGGGTGTGTTACCCACATACACCTGAGTGGAGCTGTCCCATTCCTTGTCGATGTAGATGTAGTGGTCGACGCTGCCGTTGAAGTTGTTGCGCAGCACAAGTGGCAAGGTGCCTTCAACTTGGCGTGTGGGAGCGATTACAAAGTCGCTGCTAGCGGCCGAGGTCTTGATGTCTCGGGCGCGTTTGTGATAAAGTCGCGCGCCAAGAACGGTAACTTCATCGTCACCAACAAATGGGTCAAATTCCAGGTCTAGCCTCTCAACCAGGCGTGGTGCCAGCTCATAGCTCAGCGCTTCGAGGTTGGGGACCACCTGCGTGAGTCGGTTGTAGAGCAGCGGTTTTTGCTGCATGATGATGTCCTTGTTCTTGAGCATGTAGTCATAGACGCCCTTCACTGCAGTGCGCAGTGTGGGGAATGCGTTGAAGAGCATGAACATGTAGTAGACGAAGTCCTCGTCGCGTTGCCACAGGTCGCGGGTCTCGCTGTCAAAGAGCGATATGCCCTGCTCCACCTTGATGCCGGTGATGGGCTCCTCGCTCTCACGTGGCACGGCAATGGTCATCGACGATGGCGATGTGGCACCTATCACTTGACTGTTCCATAGCAGGATGTACCAGTCGGTTAGCAGGTTGAAGTTGTATTTCGTGTCGCTGGTGAGGAAGAGCTCCAGCGTCTCGCCGTAGAGGCGATGTTCTGGCTCGCTCTTGAGTCGCTCGATCTGCTCGTCACGGTTCCATCGCACGATGTGCAAGTAGTCCTTGTGGTTCTCGAAGTCAAAGAAAAGCTGAGCCACGTCGAGGGCGTTCGACACCAGTCGCTTGTCCATCATCGAGCCTGCCAGGCGCGCGTTGCTTGCAAGGTGCTCAAATGCGTTCTTAACCAAGTCAAGCTGTGCAAAGGGGCTTGGAATCGCTGTGCGCGGATTCTCGCTCATTCCTCCGTTTGGGTCCTTGATTTGCTTGATGTCGTCCTCAACGTAGGGTGCCACAGGAATCCAGTCCTGTGCACTAGTCTTCGTCGTCTTGTTGTTATATGATAGTACTTGACTCATAATAGTTGTCAGTTATCAGTTTTTTCTAGTTGATGTTGTCGTAACGGTCGGTGATGATTTTCTCGGCTGCGGTGTAGAACAAATCCATGAGTTTGAGCTCGGGATTGCTGCCGTAGCTGTTGTTATCGCGGCTGAGCTTGTTCATCTCGGCCTTGAACACATCGTTGTCAACCTTCTTGCTTCCAAAGATGCCTTTCTTGGTGAGCACCTTGTGAATAGCCTTGTTCATGTCCATCTCACCCTCGTTGAAGAGTGTGACGTGGCGGCGGTTGTGCAGCAGCTCGGTCATCCATTCGATGTAGCTGTCGAAGAACTGCTGAGTGAGCACTCGGTAGAACTGTGTGCCGGTGAACTCGCGGGTAATCTTAGGACTATCCTCGGTGAAGCCCTGGCCTATGATGTTGTTCAATCCTGTGCGCAGGAAGATGTAGAGCAGGTGCAGCTTCACGAGAGGGCGGTAGATGAGCTGTCGTGTCTCTTGACCGAAGCCCGAGAAGTCGATAAAGTCGGAGTCGTGTTCCAAGCCATACTCAAATGCCTTGGTAGGCAAAGGCTCGCCAGTGGCAAGGTCGGTGAGCTCGCTATCGCTGAGGCTCAAGAACTTGAACGGCGCCATGGCACCCACCATCTCGATGAGGTGGGCGGGGTCGTGCTGGTCACGCTTGTCGCCTGGATCGTAGGCATAGGGTGCGTTGTGTCCGTGGTCGCCAAGGTAGAAGATGGCGTTCACAGCGTTGCGTCCGTTGCCCGTGAGTGTGTTGTTATAGTATTCGAGCGCGCTTTGGGTCTTTACCACAAAGTCGGCGTTGTCGATTCGTTTGTCATTCTTATCGTCGCTCTCCATGAGTGAGAAGTAGGGGAGCACCGTAAGGCCGCCAATTGGTGCACGCTGCAAGAACGCTTTGTTCTTGGCATCGATGTTCTTGGCTTGGCGTATGTTTTTCACAATGATGGGGAAGCCAGCGGCACCGGTGCCACCAAAGATGCTGCTGATAAAGAAAATGCGGTCGCCGTCGGCAAAGACGTTGGCAAACGCCTTAAACTCGTTGCTGTCTTTCACACCATTGAGCGCCACGCTGCCAATGTTGGGCGAACCCACGAAGCCGATGCTCATCTTGTTCTCGAGCTGGTAGTCGGCAAAGAGCAGCGATGTCAATGCCTGGTTGGGCTCGTTCATGGTGTTGTAGCTGATGAAATCGCGGAACTTGTAGTTCTCGACCGCCGCCAGGTTGAAGATGAACGAGTCGTCGAGGGGCACTTGGCTGCTCGACACCACTTCTTTCAAGGTAGAGATTTTGGTTGCGAAGAAACCATTGGCGTTGGCGTTCTTGCCGTAAAGCTTCTCGCGGATGGTGCCGTAGGCGCTGAGCAGACGCTCGGTGCGCTTGAGGTCGGCATTCGACTTGTGTGGGTCGATGATGATGGGCACTATCTCCACGTCGTTCAGAGGGCGGCCGTTAGAGTCGACGGGACGCACGCCAGCAGCACACAGCATTATCATCGACTTGAGCACTCTCGAACCAGTGCCACCTATAGCAAATACAAATAATTTCATGTTATTCTGTGATCGTGATGGGTATCGTGATGGGTATTAATGTATTTATTAATTGAACATTAAAAAATTATGCATTATGAATTGTGCATTTTACTGAGGGATGGGGGTGTGGCGGCAGTTGCTGCTCCACCAGCGCATCGAGAACGAGGCGATTACAAAGGTAAGGGCCGTGAACAGGATGTTGTAAAATGCAAAGGTGAACTCGGCGGTGCCGTAGTCGAAGCCCTCGAGGAAGTTGGCTATCACAATGTAGCACACCACAGGGGTGAGAACGCTTGCTACACCGAGCATCGCCAGCCAGTGATACCAGCGGTCAAACTTCACCGAGTTGATTACATAGTAGTAGATGGCTGCCAAGCCCCAAGACATCGCGATGGTGATGGCAGCTACCGAGCCATAGGCACCCGTATTATACATCTGGTCGCTAAAGCCGTTGACATTGTAAACAGCCTCATAAAGCTCTACTCTAAAAATCCAGAACAGCACGCTTACCACTGCTCCAATCACTAAAAATATTACCTTATCTCGCATATCTTTAATATTTTAGTTTTCTAACTTTATTACAATTTTTCCATAACTGTCGTTTCCTGCCGAGAAGGCATCATATATTCCCTGCAAAAAGCGCTCCAAGCCAAAAGTGGTGGTTGAGAAATTTGCGGCATTGGGGTCTATATCACTAGTGGTGGTCGATGCTTTTATCCACTCGGGGAACTGGTTGGCAAGGGTGATGCTCAGTTCATCACGCGAAGTGGCAAATTTGCCTTTGGCGGTGATGATGTGAGTCATGCCGTCGAGGTAAGAGCGGTTGTTGTTGTTCACATCTTCGGGCTTGATGGCACGGATTGTGATGTCGAAACCACTCTGCGACTGCACGTTATAGTTCGCTACATTGGTTAGGAACGAGTCGTCCTTGGCAAGGGGCTTGAGATTGGCGGCAAGAGTGAAACACAAAATGCCTGTCTCGCGGTCGCCCTCACAGTCGGTAAGCAGATTCTGCTCGCTGCGCGACTGGCGGAAGCGTCCCACATTGTCCTTCCAGTCGGGAATTATCTTGACATTTAGCTCGCTAGCAGCCTGGTTAAAGCGGTAGCTGTTCTTCAGGCCGTTGGGACGCAAGAACTTAGCGAAGTTGTCGTCGGCGTTCATGCGGTCGATGGTCGATGCGTCGGCAACAATGATTACATAGAACGGACGCTTACCGTTGTAGGTGAATGGTGTTCCGTTATATGGATAGTATTGACCGTTATAGTCGCCCATCAGCTGGTTCACAATAATTGACTTGCCCTTGTAGGTCTTGAAAATGCTAGTTGCCACACTGTTCTCCTCGTTGAGGATTTTCTCCACGCTCACATCGGCGGTGTTCTGTGGCGAGTAGATGAGGTCGGTAACGAGCACACTCACGTTGCCGGGTTTCTGAGCCTGGATGATTTTCTCAAATATGAGCTTGAAGTCGGTGTAGCTGGCATTGCCGGTTCCCTTGGTGCTCTCGTAGATGTTACGGTCCTGCAGGAACGAGTCGACGCTGCCGCTGTAGGGGTAGATGTTGTCGTTAACGATGTTGATTTTAGTGCCTTCTTTGCTTGGGAAGAAGTTGATGAGGTCGTTAACAGCTTTCTTCAACTGACCGCCGCCTCCCGGAGTGTCGTAGGGGGTCATCGAGCCGCTGCGCTCAAAATACACTGTGAGCGTGAGCTCCTTCAGACCGTAGCCGGTGATATCCCATGTCATGGGTGGACGCAGGCTGCTGCCCACCTCATTGATATATTTGCCAAGGGCCTCGACATTGATGTCGCCGCTCTCGGTCACAAACTCGGAATAACTCTTGGGGTTCTCCTTGATGAGAGCGCAAATTTTGTCGTAGCATGCCTGGGTGGTGTCGCCATCGATGAACGCCTTTCTCACGGCTTTCTCAAGGCCGCCACCGCCACAAGAGGCGGTAAAGAATGCTACAGCAAGCATAACTAGCGCTATGCCTAGCATGTTATATACTCGTCTTATCATATTCATTTTCAATGTGTTTAAAAACTAGGTTTTTAATAATTGTCACAAGGCAAAGGGTGCTACTTCACCTTATAACTTGCAAAACTACAAAAAAATATTTATTTACGCATTAATTAAACAAGAATTAATATTCTTTATAAGTAAAAACTATATAATCACAAAAAATGAATTACTACAACAATCGTGCCAAAATATAAAATGTTCACACAATTACTAGACTTGCCTCCAAAACCAGCAAATCAATCTCTATCAATGTCTCGCCCACAAAGTAAAAGTTGTTGATTGACAAAATATTAAAACTATTCACACTGATATTATGCTAAAAGAATTATTCTCTCAGCATAATTTTATTTGCATAATTCAGATTTCGTAAAACAAGATTGGTGAAAGTCATTTCGAGGAGAGGGACGCTGTTTTGAGTTTGCAAGGCATTTTGCCGATGAAAGGAGCTGCTTTTTTGAAAATTTATTACTAACTTTGGGGCATACTAATAATATGCATATTAAAAAACAACTAACGATATGAAAAGCTTATTTGTTCGCATTTTGATTATAATTTGTGTTGTGGCATGCTCGTTTGCCACCCATTCTTGCACTTCGGCCGAGGCTAAAAGAGTAAAAACTCACAGGGCCGTTAAGCAAAAGAAACAAAGCAAAGTTGGTGTTGCTTCGCAAGTGATTAAGAGCGATAAATCTCTTGTTTTGGGCAATGACGACAAGCTCTGCGTTGATAGGGCTAATGAACTGGCGTTCACCCTGTTGAAAAAGCAGTCAAGCAGTGAGCCTTTTAAGAGTTTCACTTTCTCGCCATTGAGCGTGAGCTATGCACTTGCCATGGCAAGCAATGGTGCCAGTGGTGCCACGCTCAAGGAGATAGAGGCGTTGACTGGGCCATCGGCAGCGGCAAACTCATTTTATAGCCGGTATGTCGCTCATTTCACGCCATCGGTTGTGATGAGCAACTATCTCGCGATGAACAACAGGTTTATCATCAATCCTGACTACATCAAGGCTATCACTGGTGTCTATAACGCTCAGGTGAGCAATCTCGACTTCGGTACCAGCAAGGCCACCCAACAAATCAATGACTGGATCAAGCAGCAGTCGGGAGGCGAATTTGACAACATAGTCAAGCAAACTCACCCCAACGAAATTATCTACCTCATCAATTACCTGAAATTCAAGGCCCTGTGGGTAAATCCTTTTGACAAGAATTTCACTTTTGACCGTGAGTTCACCAACGATGATGGCATCACCATGCAAGTGCCATCGATGTTTCGATATTTTCGTGAGCTGTACTACGAGGACAACGCTTGCCAGGCCATCTCTATGAAATATGATAACAGCGAGTTCTGTATGCTCGTTGTCTTGCCTAAAGATGTCAAAATCAACAAGTTTCTATCAATGATGGGCGCAGAGGAATTCAATCGCATACTTTCAGGTCTTAAAGCCCCAGAAAGGGTGGTTGACTTGATTTTGCCTCGATTCTCTACCGACTGCAATTTGAACTTGCGCGACATTCTGGCAACCTTGATGCCAACGGCTTTCAACGACAATGCCGACTTCAGTCGCCTGAGCAAGGCGCATTCCTACATCAACCGCTTCACGCAGGACACTAAGATTACCGTCAACGAGTATGGCACCGAAGCCAGCGGTGTGACAGTGCAGAGCAACATATTTAAATCAATCAATCTGTCCTTCAACGCCACCCATCCCTTCCTCTACTTCATCTACGACGAGACTACCCACGCAATCCTGCAAGCAGGCCAGTTCTGTGGCGACAGCTAACCAGATTAAGCAAGAAAAATAAAAACATCTTAGTTGCACTTGTGCAAAACCGTGCTTTTTGCATAAAAACGTCACAAAATTGCTTAACATTTTTGCCATTAAATAAAAAATGTATACCTTTGCGTGCTATTTTTGTGAAGTATATATTTTTGCAAATAAAAAACATAAATAATATTTATAATGGCAGCATTAGAAAAAATTAGAAAAAGAGCCGCAATTCTAACTATTGTGATAGGCGCAGGCCTACTCGCTTTTATCCTTGAAGAGGCCGTGCGTGCATCGGGTGCTTTTACTACCGACACGCTGGCAGCCAAAGTTGGCAATGAGAAAATTGAAATGCAAGAGTTCCAGGCCATCTCGCAAGCACGTCAGCAGCAACAAGATGCCGACAGCAAGGTGGATCCAGCTGTGATGCAGCAGCAAATTCTGCAAGAAGTTATTCAAGAGAAACTTCTCTCGCAGGAGTGTGAAGATGCTAATATCATAGTTACTGGTTCGGAAGTAGCTGACCTCATGGTGAAAAATCCCACACAGCCCATTCAGCAGCTGTGTCAGCAAAATGGCATTGACCCACAGAGTCTTTTGGATTTCGTAAAGAATCCAAATTCGCAAGTTGACCCACAAATCCGCGCACTCTATGAGATGGAGTCGCAGAAGATGGCCAACCAGCTCATGCAGGCTAAGTTGGGTTTGCTCATGATGGGATGTTTCCAAGCTAACGATATCGATATCGAAATCACCAACAATGAGAGTGCAGTATACGATGTTACCTATGCTAAGGTTGACTATGCTACTATCGACGATGGAAAGGTGAAAATTACTGACGCTGAGCTCCAAGCAGCTTATGAGCAGTACAAAAACCTCTTCAAGCTCGACGATGAGAGCCGTCGCATACATTATATCAAGATGGACGTTGACCCATCGGCTAAGGACAAGGCAGCAGCTGCAGCTAAGATCAGCAAAATCTATGCTGACCTCCAGAACATGCCAGGCAACAGTGGCGTGCGCTCTAACAGCGACGTTGTTACCGACTCGGTGACCACCACTGCTAACGACAAGCAAATCTTTGGCGCAAAGGTTGAGGCCAAAGACGAGACTATCAAGAACCTTATCGCTGGTGGACTCAACACCTGCGACAGGAAAGACCCCACAGGACGTGACCGCAACACATTATTATATAAGGTTACTAGCACCTACCAGAGCATCGACTCAATCGGTCTCGACATGGTGCTCGTGCAGGGCCCTAAGGCTCGTCAAGACTCGGTTTTGGCTCTTCTCGAGGGCGGTATGGCGATTGACTCGCTTGCTGGCAAGCCCAACATCCAAATCCAAAAGAGCAACCCACAGCAGTTGGCTCGCGCATTCCAGTTGCCCGACTCAATTCGCACCAAGGTTAACGACAATGCTGGTGGAAACTTCTTCATTTGGCAGGCTAACACCGAAGGCGCGATGTTTGCTAAGGTAGCACAGTCTAATCCTGCTACTACCTTCTACAACATCACTCGCTGCCGTTACACCAACTCGCCTAGCGAGGACACTAAGGGTAACCTGCGTGGCAAGCTCCAAGATTACCTCAACAAGAACAAGGACATTGCTTCGTTTGAGAAGAACGCCAAGGCAGCTAAGTTTGACATCGTTGAGGAGGTTATCACTCCTTCTACATCACAACTTGGCGCTCAGGCATCGCAGTTTGGCATGATGCCAGGTATCTCTCACAGCCGTGAGGCGATCACTTGGGCATTCAAGAACAAACCCGGCACCATCTCGCAAATTTTTGGTGAGGATGAAGAGTTGATAGTTGTTGCTGTTGATGAGGTCTACAAAGACTACACCCCACTTAGCGACCCAACTGTTAAGCAGAATCTTACCGAGCTCCTCAAGAACGAGAAGAAGGGCGAGATGCTCATGAAGCAGTACAAGGGCAAGGCTAATGATGTTGCTGGTTATGCAGCAGCTATGAAGTGCAATGTCGACAGCGCTAGCATCGCTATGGGTGCTCCTCAGCAGATGCTCGAGGGCCGCGTGGCTGGTCTCATCGCTGGTCTTGGACAGAAGGCTGTTGGTAAAGTGCAGCTCATCGCTGGACGCAATGCCATCTATGCTGTGCAAGTTAACAAGATCAACCCACCTCGTGGTGCCTTGACCGACAAACAAACCAAGCAGCAAATGGCTATGCAGTATCGCCAGCAGAACTTCCCAATCCAACAGATGCTCGGTGCTATCCTGCAAAATAGCCGCAAGGTAAAGAACAACCTTGTCAAGTTCAGCTAATCATTAGCACTTGAAAAGTCAACAAAGGGTGCGAGGCTTCAGGCCCCGCACCTTTTTTTTCAGTAAAATGTTGTGAAAAAGCAAAATTATGAGTAATTTTGACCGATTTTATCTATATCACAACACAAAATGAACGAGATTAATCAAATTCAAGACGAGATAATCGAGGAATTCAGCGACATGGACGACTGGATGGACCGTTATGCCTACATTATCGAGCTGGGCAACGGCCTTGACGCACTCGACGAGAGCCTCAAAACCCCCGATAACCTCATTGACGGATGCCAGAGCCGCCTGTGGCTCGACGCACAATACAGCGACGGTGTGGTGACCTATCGCGCCGACAGCGACGCTATCATCGTGAAAGGCATCGTGGCGATGCTCATACGCGTGCTCAGCGGCCAGAAACCACAGGATATCGTCGACGCCGACCTCTACTTCATCGACCGCATTGGCCTGCGCGATCACCTCTCACCCACACGCAGCAACGGCCTCCTCTCTATGCTCAAAAACATGAAAGCCTACGCCATGGCCTTCACAATGAAAAAGTAGCTAGCCAACGGCAGCAATCGATGAGTTTACCATCAAGTGTAAAGCAATAAATTTTTAACCATTAATAAATAAACTGACTATGTTACTAGATTTATGGAACAACAATCGCATGGTGTTTATGCTTATTGCGATATTAATTGTTGTACTGCCTTTCCTCATTTACTATTTAATTGAGGCAAGAAAAAAACACCCAAAGGGCCTTATTTCTGCCGCTCTGTCAAACATGGGCGAACGATTTGGCTATTACATCATGAATGCAGTGTTACTGCTGTTCTTGTGCTCAAAGTTTGGCATCAGCGATGACGCAGCTGGCTGGATTTATGCCGTGTTCTATTTCCTCATTTACGTTCTTAGCCTTCCTGGTGGAATACTAGCCGATAGGTTACAGAATTACAAAGGCATAATCATGTTAGGCCTTATTGTTATGGCTACGGGCTATTTAATTCTGTCGGTTCCCGTGTTTGGTGGCAACCCAGGCTCGGTTCCCACATGGATTCTCGTGTTAACCTGTTTTGCACTCTTGCTCATTGCTTCTGGTAATGGTTTGTTCAAGGGTAACCTTCAAGCTATTGTGGGCCAACTATATGATAACTATGAGGCCGAAGCTGCAAAGAAGGGTCCCGAGGAACTTGCAATTGCCAAGTCGCGTCGTGACAGTGGCTTCCAAATTTTCTATGTATTCATCAACATTGGCGGTGTGATTGCGCCTTTCGTTGCACCACTGCTGCGTAGCGCATTGCTTAAAATGGATGGATTCATCTATAATGCCGACCTTCCTCGCCTGTGCCACGGTTTCATCGAGGGAACGCTTAAAGGTGACGATATGCAGAACCTCACTACTCTTGCTCAAGGTTCAATTTTAGATGGAAGCCAGGTAGGAGACATGGCAAACTTCTGTACTAACTATCTCGAAAGTTTTAACACTGGTGTGCACTACTCGTTTATTGCATCGGCTGTAGCAATGTTGATATCATTCTTCATTTTTGTGGCTACTCGCAAATCTTTGCCTAACCCTGTGAAGAAAATAAAAGAAGCAACAACAGTTAGCAAGGAAGAAGTAAATGCCGATGCTAAGGAGATTAAGCAGCGCATGTATGCTTTGTTTGCAGTGCTTGGCGTAGCTGTATTCTTCTGGTTCTCGTTCCACCAGAATGGTCAGTCGCTGTCGGTATTTGCCCGCGACTTCTGTAACACCAGCTCAATTGCTCCTGAAATATGGCAATGCATCAACCCATTCTTTGTGATTGTGCTCACACCTATCATTATGATGATTTTTGCTTCATTGGCACGTAAAGGCAAAGAAATCTCTACTCCTCGCAAGATTGCATTTGGTATGTTTTTGGCAGCTAGTGCCTACATCTTCCTCATCGTAATCGCAGCCAACAATGGTTTCCCCTCGGGTACCGAATTCAAGAGTCTGCCCGAAGCCATGAAGGAATCAATGAAGGCAGGTCCATGGGTACTGATTGTCACCTATTTCTTCCTTACCGTTTCAGAGTTGTTTATTTCTCCACTCGGTTTGTCATTCGTATCTAAGGTGGCTCCCACCCACTTGCAAGGCGTGTGCCAAGGTTGGTGGCTGACAGCTACAGCAGTAGGCAACCTTTTCATTGCCTTAGGTGTGACAATGCTCAATAAGTTCCCACATCAGTGGCAGTGCTGGGCAGTATTTGCTGCTTTCTGCCTCATCTCGATGTGCGTGATGCTTGGAATGGTAAAATGGCTCGAGCGAGTTACTAAATAACCAGATATTCCTAAACGAATATTTTAAAAATCACTCCATGACAGTTATTTAGCCTTGGAGTGATTTTTATACCATTTCCTACCAAAAAAGGTATAAAAAAGTGCGTAAATCGTCTAAATCTCATTTTTTTTCATAGATTTAGACAGTTTACGGTAAAAATGGAATTAACTATTTAGTAATAACAAATAAAAACTATCAAGTATGTTCAAAAATCAACCTAAAGGTTTGTATGCTCTTGCGCTTGCCAATACTGGTGAACGCTTTGGCTACTACACTATGCTTGCGATTTTTGCTCTGTTTATGCAGGCAAAATTCGGATGGGACGAGAATCAGGCAGCACATGTCTATGCCATCTTTCTTGCAGTAGTTTATTTTGCACCACTTTTCGGTGGTATGCTTGCCGACAAGATTGGATACGGCAAGTGTGTTACCATCGGTATGCTCACAATGTTCTTGGGATACCTGGGGCTGGCGATACCCACAGAAGCCGACACGGTGGGACTTGTCACCATGTATGCCGGCCTGGCTTGTGTGTCGCTCGGCACAGGTTTGTTTAAAGGTAACCTGCAGGTAATGATTGGTAACCTTTACGACAATCCCAAATATGCCGACCGCCGCGACGATGCTTTCTCGCTATTCTATATGGCTATCAATATTGGCGCTATGTTTGCGCCATCAATGGCAAAGTGGATTACCAACCAATATCTTAGCAACTATGGCTTCACCTACGATGCCGCCAACTTCTCGCCTGACTACCTCCAAGCTCTGTATGGAGGCTACGGACTGTGCTTTGGAGTGGCTTGTGTTTCGCTTGTGTTAAGTGCTGTTATCTATTTTGCTTGCAAGAGCTGGTTCAAAGACGCAATGAAGACCGCTAAGCAGGCTAAGGAGGAAAATGCCGATGTGGAAGAGCTTACACCAACGCAGACCAAGGAACGTACCATAGCCCTTTTGCTGGTATTTGCCGTTGTTATTTTCTTCTGGATGGCTTTCCACCAGAACGGCTCGGCCCTAACGTTCTTCGCCAAGAAATACACCAATCTAACAATCACAGGCGGCATGCGCATATGGTTCAATATTTTCTCTTTAGCATTAATTGCACTGGCTGTTTACACCGGTTTTGCAACTTTCCAGAGCAAACTGAAAAAGACACGCATCATTTGTGGAGTTTCCACAATAGCACTTGTGGCTCTTGCTATTGGTCTATTTTTGGGAATGGACGACCCAACCATGGCTCAGCCTAGCGATTTCCAGCAGTTTAACCCATTCTTTGTGGTGGCGCTCACTCCCTTCAGCATTCTCTTCTTTGGAGCCTTGGCGGCACGCAAACACGCTGTCAGCGCTCCCGCACGAATTGCTTGGGGTATGCTGTTGGCAGCAGTGGGATTTGGTGTGATAACCCTTGCATCAACTGGCTTGACATCGCCTATGGACTTAGGCAACAAAACACAGAGCGTGTTGTCGCCGACATGGCTCATTGGCACCTACTTCACACTCACCATTGCTGAGCTGTTCCTTTCTCCTATGGGTATCAGCTTCGTGTCGAAAGTCGCACCTCCCAAGTACAAGGGACTCATGATGGGAGGTTGGTTTGCTGCAACTGCCATCGGTAATTACTTGAGTCGCATCCCTTCAATGTTGTGGGACAAGATACCACTCATGTACAACTGGGCAATTCTCATCGCTCTGTGTATCATTGCGGCAATATTCATGTTCTCAATGCTCAAGCGCCTTGAGAAAGTTGCTAAGTAAAATATTAACTATATAACGTGAGTTCGACGATGATTCATCGGGCTCACGTTAATTTAATTCATTAACCAAACTATAACAATAAATTGTAACACATGAAAAAGATTATTACTCTACTACGCCAACAACCTGCCTGCTGGAATCTACATCCACAACGGCAAAAAAGTTGTGATTAAATAAAGTCCACAATAAGTCCTAAAATAAAATCGCAAGTTGCTATAACAACAACTTGCGATTTTTGTTATTTTATGCGTTATTATTCCGTTTTCTCTAGTTGTTCCAGCATTTGCTGGGGGGTGAGGTGGAGGGTGGGGTGGAGCCACTCGGGGGCGAGCTCCGCCATAGGCCGCAAGAAGAAGTCGCGGCTAGGCAAGTGGCGGTGTGGAACCTGGAGGCTTGGGAGGTCGATGACAAGGTCGTCGATAGCCATGATGTCGATGTCGACAAGGCGGTCCACGTAGTTGCCCTCGGCGTCGCGGTGACTGTGGCCGTGATTTAGCTCATATTCTATGTCATGGATGATGTTGAGGGCCTCGATGGGGGAGAATTGGCTCTCAACGGCAATTCCCATGTTGAGGAAGCCATTGTCGCTCTCGAAGCCCCATGGCTCGCTCTCAACGATGCTGGAGCGCGCCACAACTAGCCCCAAGTCGAGCGACAGTCGCAAGTCGGCAGCCCAGAGGTTGCCCTCTCGGTCGTCAAGATTGGAGCCTATGTTGAGATAGTAAGTCATCATGATTATGTTTTAAAAGAAAGGGTCTAGAACCTCTAGAATCTCTAGACTTTCTAGACCCATTGTTCATCTTGGTCGAAGGGGCAAGAAGTGCTTTTACAAGGTCTTCTGTACCTCGATTTCCTCAAATGCCTCGACGATGTCGCCCACTACGAGGTCGTTGAAGCTCTGAACGCTGAAACCGCACTCATAGCCGCTGGTAACCTCCTTGGCGTCGTCCTTGAATCGCTTGAGCGATGCCAGTGTGCCAGTGTGGCGAACAATACCGTCGCGAATCACGCGCACCTTGCATCCACGCTTGAGTTTGCCATCCTTGACCATGGCGCCGGCGATAGTTCCCACCTTGCTGATGTGGTAAACTTCCTTGATCTCGGCATTGCCAATGACCTCTTCCTTGATGTCGGGTGACAACATACCTTCCATAGCGCTCTTAATCTCCTCGATAGCATCATAGATGATTGAGTAGATGCGAATGTCGACGCCCTCTTGTGCTGCCAAGCGCTTAGCATCGGCCGAAGGACGCACCTGGAAGCCAATGATATAAGCATCACTGGCTGCAGCCAGAGTAACGTCGCTCTCGCTGATGGCACCCACAGCCTTGTGGATCACGTTGACCTGAACCTCGGGAGTCGAGAGCTTGATGAGCGAGTCGCCCAATGCCTCGATTGAACCGTCAACATCACCCTTGACGATAATATTGAGTTCGTGGAACTCACCCAGTGCACGCAAGCGGCCAATGTCCTCGAGAGTGCGGCGATGCTGAGTGCGTTGCATCTGCTCGCGCTGCAACTGCTCGCGGCGGTTGGCGATTTGGCGTGCTTCTTGGTCGGTGTCCATCACGTTGAACTTGTCACCGGCAGTAGGAGCACCGTTCAGACCAAGTATCAGGGCTGGCGACGATGGTCCAGCCTCCTTGATGCGCTGGTTGCGCTCGTTGAACATCGCTTTCACCTTGCCATAGTGAGTACCGGCAAGCACGATGTCGCCCACGCGCAGAGTGCCGTTGTCGACGAGCACTGTGGCGATGTAGCCACGTCCCTTGTCGAGCGATGACTCGATGATTGAGCCAGTGGCCTTGCGGTCGGGGTTGGCCTTGAGGTCGAGCATATCGGCCTCAAGGAGCACCTTCTCCATGAGTTCTTCCACGCCAATACCTTTCTTAGCCGATATATCTTGGCTCTGGTACTTGCCACCCCAATCCTCAACGAGGTAATTTAGGTTGGCAAGCTCTTCCTTGATTTTATCGGGGTTAGCACCGTCTTTATCAATCTTGTTGATTGCGAAGACGATGGGCACACCTGCTGCAGTGGCATGGTTAAGAGCCTCCTTGGTTTGAGGCATCACGTTGTCGTCGGCAGCCACAATCACAATAACGATATCGGTTACCTTGGCACCACGTGCACGCATGGCGGTAAATGCCTCGTGACCTGGAGTGTCGAGGAAGGTGATGCGGCGTCCGTTAGGAAGTTTCACGTTGTAGGCACCAATGTGCTGAGTGATACCACCAGCCTCGCCTGCAATCACATTACTCTTGCGGATGTAGTCGAGCAATGAAGTCTTACCGTGGTCAACGTGTCCCATGACAGTTACTACAGGTGGACGCTGCTGGAGATCTTCGGGGCTATCCTCTTCCTCATGAATTGCCTCTACAACGTCGGCGCTTTCATATTCGGTCTTGAAACCGAACTCCTCGGCAACGATGTTGATTGTCTCGGCATCGAGACGCTGGTTGATAGAAACCATCACACCCAGGCTCATGCAGGTGCCAATCACCTTGTTGATGGGCACGTTCATCATCATTGCGAGGTCGTTGGCAGTAACAAACTCGGTGAGCTTGAGAATCTTCTTCTCGGCTGCCTGCAATGCTGCTTCCTTGCTCTCCTCCTCGCGCACTGCCTCGCGCTTCTCACGGCGCCACTTGGCACCCATGTTCTGCTTCTTGGTGGTGAGTCGTGCGAGCGTCTCTTTCACTTGACGCTGTACGTCTTCCTCATTGACTTGTGGACGCAATGGTCGCTTTGCCTTCTTCTCTTTCTTCTTGCTCGCGTTCTCGTTATCTTTGTTCTTTGCGTTCTTGCCGCCAGCGTTATTCTGGATTTGCTGAGCAGCTTTTTCGATGTCGATTTTCTCACGGCCTATGCGACGACGTTTCTTCTTAACGCCATCTTCGCCCTGACGAGCCTTCTCCTTGGCGATGCGCTCTTGTCGTCTTTCCTCCTTGGTCTTCTTTTTTGGTCGAGTCGACTGGTTGATAGCCGACAGGTCGATCTTGCCCACCACATTGATGTTGGTTTTGAGCACAGGAGTAGTGGTGAAGATGTCGCTCTTCTCCTCACTCTCAGGCTCAGCAGTGGCGGTTTCGACAGGCTCAGCAGGAGTTTCGGTTTCTTCCTTGACTGGCTCGGGCTGTGGCTCGGGCTTCGACTCAACCTCAGCTGGTTTAGTCTCGGGCTCGGGCTGTGGCTCGGGTTGTGCTGCTTCGACAGCTTCTTCAACCTTTACGGGCTCCTCCTTGGGTTGCTCGGGTTCGGGCGCTTCGATTGCTTCAGGTTCCTCTTTCTTGGGAGCTGATTTCTTAGCTGGCTTACCGGCACTGTCAAGGTCGATTTTTCCTATCACCTTAGGTTTGCGTACCTCGGTCTCGGTTTTAGCCTCTTCAGGCTCTTTTGGCTCCTCGGCTTGCTTGGCTTTCTCCTTGAGCCTTGAGCTAGTAAGGTATTCCGACTTGAGTTTTTGCTCCATGTCGGGCTTGAATTCCTTGATAAGGATTTCCAGAATATCCTCATCAATTTTGGTGTTGGGTGTAACATCCAGCTCAATCTTCTTCTTGGCAAAGAAGTCCTGGATAGTTTGCATTCCAACATTCAAATCTTTAATGACTTTACTTAATTTTACACGCATAGGCAGTATTTAATAACGTAATAACGAGTTTGTTTTTTTCTGTAATGTAAAAGGGAGAGAGAAAGGCTTTTTAGTCCTCAAACTCTGCCTTGAGGATAGCGAGAACCTCGTCGACGGTGTCTTCCTCAAGGTCGGCCTTGTCGATAAGATCCTGTCGTGGGGTGTTGATGACAGCTTTAGCAGTTGCACATCCAATGCCCTTGAGAGCATCGATAACCCACTGGTCGATCTCGTCGTTGAAGCGATCGAGATAAACGTCATCCTCGTCATTGTCAAGGTCACGGTACACGTCAATAGTGTAGCCGGTGAGCATCGAAGCAAGCTTGATGTTCAAGCCGCCACGGCCAATGGCAAGCGACACTTCGTCGGGACGCAAGAACACCTCGGCGTGCTTGGTCTCCTCCTCGATGCGGATGGTAGTTATCTTGGCTGGGCTAAGAGCTCGTTGGATAAAGAGAACTGGGTCGTTAGTGTAGTTGATAACGTCGATGTTCTCGTTGCGCAACTCGCGAACGATGCCATGGATGCGTGAACCCTTAACACCCACGCAAGCACCAACGGGGTCGATGCGGTCGTCATAGCTCTCAACAGCGATCTTGGCACGCTCGCCTGGCTTGCGGGCAACGGCGCGAATCACGATAAGTCCATCATGAATCTCGGGCACCTCAAGCTCAAAGAGTCGGCGCAGGAACAGGTCGCTAGTGCGAGATACGATAATCTTGGGGTTGTTGTTTTGATTGTCAACCTTGTGTATCACGGCGCGCACTGTGTCACCCTTGTGGAAGTTGTCGGTAGGAATCTGCTGGTCTTTTGGCATGATGAGCTCGTTTTTCTCATCATCGAGCAGCAGCGCCTCGCGTTTCCAGTTTTGGTAAACCTCACCTGTTACGAGCTCGCCTTCCAGATCTTTAAACTTGTTGTAGATGGCATCCTTCTGAAGGTCAAGAATCTTGCTGGCAAGAGTTTGACGAAGGTTAAGGATGGCGCGGCGACCAAACTTCGCGAAGTCAATCTTGCGTGTGTGCTCCTCGCCAATCTCGCAGTCGGGGTCGGGACTCTCCTCGTCGTTGCGGGCGTCGGTCAACCCTATTTGCTGGTTGGGGTTCAGAACTTCGCCGTCGGGCACTACCTCGAGGTTTTGGTAAATCTCGCAGTCGCCCTTGTCGGGGTTCATGATAACGTCGAAATTCTCGTCACTGCCAAACATCTTGGCAATAACGCTACGGAACGACTCCTCCAAGACACTAATCATAGTGGTCTTGTCGATGTTTTTCAACTCTTTAAACTCCGAAAACTGGTCGGCCATATCGACCGTTTCTACTTTCTTAGCCATAATAGTGTTTAAAACTGTAATATATTTTTAGTGTATTTTATTTCGTCATATTTGAAAGTGTGCTCCACGTCAACCATCTCAGGGCGCTTCTTGCCCTCGATTTTAGTCTTGGTGGGAACCGTAATGGTAAACTGCTCGGCGTCAACACTGCTTAGAGTGCCCTTGAGCTTCTTGCCGTCGGCGGTTAGCACTTCTACCTCGCCACCCAGGTTTTTCTCATATTGCTTGAGAACCTTGAAGGGGTCGGTCAGGCTATAAGAGCCCACTGTGAGTTCATAGTCCTCAACGTCTTGGTCGAAGGCGGCGTGCACAGCATCGTTAACGGCTATGCAGTCGTCGATGGTGATGCTCTCAAGGCTGTCGAGCTGCACGTCAATCACATTGTCGCCGCTCACTGTAATGTCAACGAGGAACATCTTGCTGCCCTCTAAGGCATTTTCTATCACGCTAGTGAGTTCTTTCTTGTCAATCATTCTTTTATTACTTTTAATTTTTGAAAAGCTGCCAATCAGCTTTGCCATTTCCCAAATTATAACAAAATAGAGGAAGCTTCAGAGCCCCCTCCGTCCGGAATTGCGCTGCAAAGGTAGTAAATATACTCTATAACAGCAAGTGTAACAGCCTTAAAA
>CADAZN010000034.1 GCA_902792435.1 uncultured Bacteroidales bacterium | reverse complement strand
AAATTCGCTGTCGCTCAATGGTTATGACTTTACCGATGTGTCAAGTTTCAAAGTGCGAGGCACAATTCGCTATTCTGGCACCACGATTCCTGTCGATAGCGTGTCATTCTATGTTGACGGCTTGCCTTGCAACAAGAACGACAAACTCATCTACAGCGATGCTAATGGTGAATATGAGATTTCGGTGCCTATCGGCAACCACTATATCGAAGCTCGCCGCGACGGCCACACCTTTGAGGGCGCCGGTCGCTATCCTGCAGAAGAGGATGACACCTATGAGTTCCTTGATGACACCCATATCGATTTCTATGATAACACGCTCGCAGTGTTTGCAGGCCGTGTTACCGGTGGCAACACTGAGGGCGAGAAACCGTTGGGATATGGAGTGAGCGAAAACACCATTGGCAAAGCAATAATAACCTTGACGCCGCTCGACCACCCGCAACGCATGCTCAATGCCGTGCAGCAAGTGCAGGGCACCACCATTGAGTGGGTGCCTAATCCCGAGAATGCTGTAGTAGAAAGTTCTTCACTCACGTTGATGATGTGAAAAATATCATTATCACCACCGACGAGAATACTGGTGAATTCAGCGCCAAGATACCTCCAATTCGTTACATGGTGAAAAGTGTAATGTTCCCCAACAATCCTACCATTGAAAATGATGAGATGTTCAGTAGCATTCCAGCGGTGAACCTTACCAATCCTAAAGATTCAATCACTCCCGACACCATTTACACGCTAAACAACGAGCCGTTGCCACTGTTCAGGTGTAACAAGAAGATGATGCTCACCTATCGAAGCAACCCAATTTTGGAAATCACTCAAATGGGGTTGCCAGTTGGCGCATTTGGTACCGACACCATAGCCGTCACCGAAATGGGTCAAGAGCTCAAGCTTCCCATCTACAATTACAACGAATCGACAGGTGAGGTGACCTACAACTATGGCTACCCCATCTTCCAGCTTGGCCGAGAATACGACTTCAAGGTGAAGGCCTATGAGCCTTACGTGAACTATGACAAGATTGCGATAGGAAAGTTGCACAAGGATGCGCTACGCGACTCGGTAGTGACCTTTGGGAACGAGTTGGGCGAGGCTACACTCGTTGTTGCCGAGGACAACGTTATAGATGGCCACGAAATAAAACGTGGCGACATGGTGAAACTCACCCCCGAGCAAGTGCAGCTCGACTCCTTAGGCGTGGCACACTACAAGTGGCGAGCCGGAATTCCCGCCCTCACGGCACCTTTCACTCGCAACATGAACGCCTCGATGGTCATTCAAGGCAAGACAAAACTGTGGAGTAGCGAAGGATTAACTGGTATTATTACGGGCGTGGTGCCTACGGGCAATAATTTCATTACTGCAGGTCCAAGCCATGTTCAAATGGTTCTACGCGACCCGCCTGGTGATGCATCCTATGCAACTTGGGCGGTAGATTCGGTCACCAGCGACTACACCTACACTGTACGCGGTATTCACAACGAAACGGAGCTCGGTGTTGATATTCGCTCATCGGTGGAGTTGGACTATGTCTCCGGAACAGGGTTCTTCGGTATTATGAGCTATAACACAGTGATTGGAGAGAATCAAGTGACATGGAAATATGATGTTCATAAAACTTGGGACAACCACACATCAGTCACCTACACCAATGGCACGTCAACATCTTCCAGCTCTGCCAAGGAGTATGTGGGTCGTGATGGAGATGTGTTTATAGGTTACTCTACCAATTATATAATAGGTGCCGCCGACAAGGTGGGACTCTTCAAGCTCGACAATGGCTCTTGGGGAATCGACATGCAAGAGACCATGTCGATGGACGAACAGTTCAACACCCATTTTGAGTACTCGCAATTCTACATCGAGAACACACTCTTTGGCAACATCAAGCGCACCCGCAACACCATGCTCAAGCACATCAACTCGATGGACGAGATTGAGGAGAATCCACAAGTGGCAACCTACTACACTTTCCTCACCGAGGACGACCCGCGCTACGGCTCGAGCAATAGCGACAAGGAAGTGTGGGGCGACCAAGCCGTTGATGGCATGGAAGGACCAAGCTACTATGCCCGTTTCCCAAATGGTTTTGAAGGTTGCGACAGTGTGCACTGGTGTAACCAGATCATCGAGTCGTGGAAGAAAACTCTTGCCGTTAATGAAGAGGATAAAATCAAAGCCTTCAACGACCCGAAATATAAAAAAGGCAACGAGTCGTTTGAGACTGGTGTGACGGTTACTAATAGCACCGGCACCACGACAAATACTGTTGACAACTCGGTTGAGAGTTTCTCTACAGGATTAGCTTATAAGGGCAAAAACGGTTACTTGCTCAACAAGAGTGGTGCCATCATCATCTCTAACACAGAGATAGGGTATCACCAGAAAAAAATTGATGTAGACGAAACCACCATAAACAAACGGTTTGCTTACACGCTCAACGACACGCAGCGGAATAATGCCCACACCGTCGACATCTTTGAATCCCCCAAGGGATGGTCCACCATCTTCCGCACTCGTGGCGGACAGACTCGCTGCCCCTACGAGGGAGAGACTCGCACCAAGTACTACAACCCTGGCACTCTGCTCGACTATGCGACGATGAAGAGCGACAACCCGCGCATCTCGATGCCCGTGACCAACTTCGTCGACATTCCTGCCGGACAGGAAGCTCAGGTGCAGGTGGTATTCACCAACGAGAGCGAAACCCATGAGGCACTCACCTCGGCAGTGGTCTATGTTGATGCTGCCTCCAACCCCAATGGTCTGCAGATTTATATGGACGGAGAGCCGCTTGTCAACGGAGTGGAAATGTGGATGGAGTATGGAGTACCCATCACCAAGACGCTCACTATCAAGCAGGCCGACAACTCCATTCTCGACTACAACAACATCTCACTCTTCCTTGCCAGCACGTGCAAGCCCGAGAAGTGGATTTATGAGACTGTTTCGTTCTCGGCACACTTTGTGCCTGCAGCGCCGCCAGTCACTCTCAATCTCAACAAGACAATCCTCAACCAGCGGGCTGTGCAAAATCAAGAGGGGATAGTTGCTACCATCAGCGACATCAACCGTCTCTTCAACGGCCTCAAGGGAGTGCGACTCAAATACCGCTTTGCCGGCGATTCTCAGTGGATTACAGCCCACGAATGGCTCACCGATGAGAGCTACTATAGCGAAGGCCACGAGACCGACGTCCAGTCGCTCTTGCCAAACGATAAGCCCAACATCACCTACGATCTCAAGCTGCCCAACATCGATGGCCATTACATGGTGGCTGCCGAGAGCATGTGCATCTTGGGAGGCAAGGAATACACTGCGATGACCAATGAGATTGAAGTGATTCGCGACACCCGTGGTCCTAAGCTGCTCGGTCAGGCTTATCCCAACACAGGCATCCTCACGCCCACCGACGACATCCGAATCAAGTTTAACGAAGACATCCGCGAGAGTTATCTCACCAAGGACGACAACTTCTTCATCACTGGTTCGCTCAACGACTCCCAGGTTTCGCACGACGTGTCGCTGCAGTTCAATGGCACACCAGTCGAGACCGATGCCTACCTGCCAATCGCCAACACCAGCTTCGCTTCATCATTGTGGCTCAAGCGCAAGGGCAGCGGCACCATCATCGAGCACGGTACCGAGGGCAACATGCTCAAGGTCGCCATCAACGAGAACGGACAGGTCGATGCCACTATCAACGAAATCACAATCACGTCGATGGAGACAGTGCCAATGGACAAGTGGGTGTTCCTCGCTCTTAACTATGTGAAAGGCATGGCAGGGCAAAACACTCTCACCATGCTCATGGCCGAAGATGGCAACGAGACCATGCTCTTCGACGAAGCAATTGTGTCCGACTACAATAGCAACGGCCGCCTCATTCTTGGACGCGATTTCACGGGCATGATGCACGAGCTTGTGCTCTGGAACAAGAACTGCCCAGTGCGCACGCTCTTGGCACAGAAAGATGAGGTCGTAGCACCTTATCTGCCAGGTCTCGTGGGCTACTGGAAGATGAACGAGGGTCACGGCACCATTGTTACCGACTATGCACGTGGGCGCAACATGCATCTCACCGCCGAGTCGTGGAACGTGGAGAACACCAACCTTGCCGCTCACCTCGATGGCGAGCACATCATCAAGGTGCCTATTGGAGGTGTGTCGCCACGCTCTACCGACAGCTATGTTGTCGAGACCTGGTTCCGTGGCGAGAAAGACAAGAACGCACGAGCCACGCTGCTCTCGGTTACCGACCGTGTGTCGATAGGCTTCGACTACGACAACTCCATGATTCTCCACCTCTACAACGATAGCCTGTCATCGCTCGACAGCAATGGCCTGCCCATTGTGCTCACCAACACCGACTACAACGACGGCAACTGGCACCACATCGCCCTCAATGTGCATCGTGGCGTGAGTGCCGTGGTTTATCTCGACGGTAAGCCGGTCAAAACTCTTGCCGAGCAGCAATTACAAGCTGCCGCAGGCGACTACCTCTATGTGGGCGGAATCCTCAAGTTTGACCCGCAGTCAAGCATGATTCAGGAGAGCTACAAGTTCACTGGCGACATCGACGAGCTGCGTGTGTGGAACGTGGCATGCGATGGCACCTCGGTAATAGCCAACCGCTACAATCAGGTCGATACCGCCCAGGTTACTGGACTTATCGCTTACTATCCCATGGAGCACAGTGTGCTTGATGCCAACGGCAACATCATCACCGAGTTCAGCCTCATCAACAATGCTCCAGGTATGGAGCAGCTTGGTATGGGCGAGGCAATAGGTCCTGGAGTGGTGCAATCGTCCACCGCTCCCGCTCTGCGCAAGTCGCCGCTCAAGCAGAACCTTGACTCGTCAAGAATGTGCGCGACATGCAGGACAACCTCTCCGAGGCAATCACTTGGAGTGCGGTGGTCGACTACAGCACTCTCGAGTGGGATCAAGAGGCGCTCATGGTTGAGAAGGATCGCTTGAGCGAGGCGTCTATGTTTGCCGACTTGCACAACAAGGGCAGCGAGAGCGGGCGTTTCGACATTTCGGGGCTTCCCACATGGATCACTCCTTCGGTAACCTCGGGCGTGCTTAGCACTGGCGAGTGGGCGACTATTGAGTTCACTGTGGGAGCCGACGCGCCTGTTGGAACTCACATGGTCTATGCCTACGCCACCAACGACGACGGCATCTGCGCGCCACTGCTAATCAATGTCACCGTCACAGGCAACGAGCCAAACTGGACTTTCGATCCCTATGGAGCCGAGAGTTCGATGAACATGATTGGTCAAATCTATCTCGACGACAAGATTTGCACTAACACCAACACTAAGATTGCCGCCTTTGTCGATAACACTTGCTGCGGTGTGGCATCGCCCAAGCTGGTTACCAGTCGTGACGCTTACTTCGTGAACATGACCATCTACGGAATTGAGGACGTTGCAAGCCTTAAGCCCATCACATTCCGCATCTACGATGCCGAGAAGGGTGTGGTGCTCGGCAATGTGAAGACCATGCTCAATGGCGAGACACTCAGTCCCGTCTACCAGCCCAACGGACTCTATGGTGACTACGACATCCCTGTCGTTTGGCAGCCAAGCGACATCGTTGAGCAGCAGTGCAACCTCTTCAGCGGCTGGAACTGGATTTCGCTCTACGTTCAGCCCGAGCCTGGCAAAGCCGACCTCGAGAGCATCTTCGGTCACTCTAAGACGTTCAACACCATCAAGGGTAAAGAAGGATTTGCCATGAACAGTGGCACCAAGTGGACCTCTACTGGCCTCGACACGCTGGCCATAGGCAACCTCTACAAGCTCAAGGTCAAGAACGATATCAACCACACCATCAGTGGCACGATGATCGACACGCGCAACACCACCCAGACCATCTACCCAGGATGGAACTGGATTGGACCGCTGTCAATCTACAACCTCAGCCTTGCCGAGGCCTTCGCCGACTTGATGCCAACTCGTGGCGACATCGTCAAGAGCAAGACTCAAGTGGCCTTCTACGACGGTTACAAGTGGGAGGGAGACCTCACAGCCATTATTCCTGGCATGGGCTATTATTACAAGTCCAACAACAGCGAGCCTGTAACCTTCCGCTATCCAACCATCGATGCCACCAGCTATCAGGCACCACCGGTGATGCGAGCACCACGCAACCTGCCATTCACTCCAGTTGACCATCACGAGTTCAGTGACAACATGAACATCGTGGCACGAGTTGTGAAGGACGGCGTTGAGGTCAATGACCTGTGCCTTGCCGCATTCGTCGATGGTGAGTGCCGTGGAGTAACAACAGCCACCGAAGATGGTTACTACCTGCTCACCGTGGCAGGCAATGCCGACGAGGCTGGCAAGACGGTACGCTTCGCCACCTTCCTCAACGGAGAGCTGCGGTGGTTCAGCGAGCAGCTGCAATGGCTCAGCGATTGGATCTATGGCGACCTCGACGAGCCACAGATTCTTGACCTGAACAACACCTCGGCAATCGAGAATGTGACAGCTGCGTCATCCATCACCATCACGTTCACTGGCGATGTCATCAACGTGCGCGCTGGCGACATCCTCAAGGAAGTGAACATCTTCTCGATTAACGGCAAGCTCATCGACCATTTCACTCCCGATGACAATCACGCTATGCTCAACGTTAGCCACCTGATCGACGGAGTTTACTTCGTTGAGGCTCGCACTTATAGCGGAGCACGTGCCATCAAGCAGATTATCAAGAGATAACTCTAAATCGATGTAGGGACGAGACCTGTCTCGTCCGCAAACTGCCCACGCTTGATATCTATCTTCTAAGCCTGATGCCATCGCGGCATCAGGCTTTTTTGCATTCTGCATTATGCGTTGTGCATTGATTAATTGTCTATTTATAACCTCAAATGGTAAAAATAAGAACAAATGATAACCATTTGAATGCATTTTTGTAGTGAAAATGTGAATATTAATAATAATAGTTGTAACTTTGTTGGACTTATTCAAAAAGGTAATTGCTAAAAAGATATAAATCATGAGAAATCACAAACTTCTAATACAGCTAGCATTAATAGCAATCATGCTATTGCCGCCACTGGCAGCACACGCTATTTCGGGCTATTTCTCCGATCCCGGTGGAGGACAATACTGGTGCAACGTCTTTGTCGCTAGTGTGAGCGACAGCAAGAGCTACAGCTGGTGTACTGGTGACGATGAGGATGCTTCGATGCAAGCGTTCCGTGGCTTTGAAATGGAGCACGACGGCAAAGCTACAACCGAGCACCCCACTTTCAAAGTCAAATATCGCTATCACCATCCCCAAAGCAAAGATTACAACTACAATGGCTCCGACCATGAAATCTATGTAATGGTGCATGGCGGTGGCTTGTATAAGATTCTCGAGTGGAAAAGCGGTGCGGCGAGCTGGACCCAGACCGACTTCTCTTTTGGTGTCATTGGCGACCTCGTGAGAGAAGGCGAGTGGTTCACCTTTCGCTTCGCCCCTAACGAGCGCGGCCTTAAAGATATTGTCGCCATCCAGATTGAGAATAATACCTATTACTACCAAGACAACGTGTTTGTCGACTACTCTTTTGTCATTCACGCCCGCTACCTCAAGAGCGTGAGCATCGAGCCCTCACAAGCCCACGACGCAACAGTCACCTGGAGTGAGCCAGGCAAGGTGAAAGTGAGTGCCGACAACAGCTGGCTGCCGCAGGACATTGGCAACAACGTTGAGAACTTCAGTTACAAAGGCTCCTATGAGGTGGTGGTCAACAGTGATGACAAAATGTTCTCACGCACCACCCTCGAAGTCGAGAACCGAGGCAACGGTGAGGTAGAGCTCGTGGCTCCACTCGACAAGGACTTCACCGTCGATGTCACACGCAACACAAAAACAACATTTAGGTTTAATGGTCAGAATGTGTCGCAAAACCTCAACGAGAATGTCACTAAGAACCAGTTCTGCCCTAACAGCGTGAGATCTTTCACCGCGTCGTTCAACCAAGTGGATGCACAGATGCTCCTGCAGTGGGACACCGGCATTCTCAACAACACGGGCGAGTGGAAAGTTTATCGCACCGAGCTCGATGAGCATGGCAACTACCTCGGCAACCGCGAGCTCGTGGGGTCCACTAGCGGCTACGAGTTCACCGACAATACCAGCCGAGGGCTTCAGGTGGGAAAATATTACCGATATGAGATTTATCACCATCAGAACTCGTGGCCCGATATCAACATACCGTCCAATCCCGAGCCTCTAACCGCCGTGCATCCTGCACAGCTGCGCACCAGCACAGTCCCTGTCATTCCGCTGCATCTTGTGCAGGATGCCAGCGTGACCGACAAGATCAAGATGGACTGGACCTTTGGCAACGTGCCCAAGAGCGAGAACGACGTCACATTCAAGGTGCACCGCATTGAGCCTAATGGCACCATAACTCACAACTATCTCGACGTTACCGTGCCACGCAATGCCGGCAAAGCATCGTTCAGCGACGAGAAACCCGAGTCAAATTGTTCCGTCTACGGCTATTTTCTGCAACTCGACCTTAACGACAACAAGGTTCACCTCTATAGCGACACTGTGAGCGCTCACGTGCATGAAGGCACCACAGTCACTAGAGTCGATGCCTCCAAGGGAACAGGCGGCAACGCCGTGGTGGTGAAATGGAGAGCCAAGCAAGTGGGCACCATAGCCACACTGTTCAACGTTCAGCGGCGCTTCGTGGGAGGTGGCGAGTGGGTCACAATCCATGAGCAGGAAGGAACAGGCTCATCCTACACCTACACCGACAACACCGCCGAGCCTGGCCGATACTACGACTACCGAGTGGTGGCCTATGCTGCCGACTGCGGCGACGAGTCGTTTATCATAAACAACGCCATGACCGATGTGGGCTATGCCCAATCTACGGGAACGGTGAGCGGCAGGGTGCAGTTCGACACCGGAACCGCCGTCGACAACGTGCGCGTCACCCTCTCGCGTGAGAGCGATGAACAGGCACGCTCTCCCTACTACAGCCGTCAAATCATTGATGACGACGGTGGACTGGTGTGGCAGACCGACACCCTCACCGCCCAGAATATGCTTAGTCTCACTAAGCCGTTCACAGTGCAGATGTGGATTAATCCAGTAGAGCAAAACATCAGCGGCTCTTATCTGTTCTCAATCATGGGGCATGATGCACATCCTTTCAAGCACACCGATGGCTATAGCGTGAGATTGCGCACCAAGGACGGTGGCTATGGCGTGACCATCAACAGTGCAACGCAAGGCTCAGAAGTTGTCACTGAGTTCCGTGACATCCCATCAATGCCCGAAGGACAGTTCTCGCACCTCACCATCCGCAACAATGGCAATGGCTCTATCGAGTGCATTGTCAATGGCGACATTGAGCACAAGCAGGTTGAGGTAATACCTATTCAGCCATTTACATTCCCACCCGATGAGGGCAGCGTGGTCAACGTGGTCTTTGCCTCAGGTAGTTATTACAAGGATATGGATGGCTACCCCGAGTTGTTCTATAAGGGCTATGTCGACGAAATACGCTTCTGGAACCGAGCCATTACCGACGCCGAGATTGCTACCAACTACGACCGCATCCTAAGTGGCCGCGAGGAAGGACTCAAGCTCTACTGGACCTTCGACGAGGGACTCGAGGAGTATGCCTTCGATAACTCGTCGACCAACGGAGTGCCCAACGGCAATCACGCCATCCTGGGCAACACATCGCGCCCATCGGAGATAGTTCCCAGTAGCGACCAACTCTCGTCCTATGGTGTCACCAACGATAAGGGCGAGTATGAAATACGTGGCATTCCATTCACTGGCAGTGGCACACGTTACAGCGTCTATCCAACCAAGGGCGTTCACAGCTTCAGCCCCACCAGTCGCTCGGCATTCATTGGTGGCACATCGTTAAACATCAACAATGTTGACTTTACCGACGTGTCGAGCTTCAAGGTCTCGGGTACCATTCTCTACTCGGGCACCACAATCCCTGTCGACAGTGTGAGCTTCTATGTTGACGGCGCTCCTTGTAACAAGAACGACAAGCTCATTGTGAGCGACGCCAATGGACACTATGAAATATCGGTCCCCATTGGTAGCCACTACATCGAGGCGCGACGCGTTGGCCACACCTTTGAGAACGCAGGCCGATATCCTGCCATGGCCGAATCGACCTATGAGTTCCTCGAGGACACTCACATCGACTTCTACGACAACACCACTGCCATCATGGCTGGACGCGTGACTGGTGGCGAAACCGAGGGCACCAAGCCGTTAGGCTACGGCGTGAGCAAAAACACCATTGGCAAAGCGGTGATAAAACTCTCGCCGCTCGACCACCCGCAGCGCATGCTCAATGCCGTGCAGCACATCGAGGGTACCACGAGCGAGTGGATTCCCAATGCCGAGAATGTTACGGTCGAGAGCGCCTCAACGGCAATAGGCAGCACAGCCTACCGTGCCGGTGGTTCTATCGACGAAGCAAAATATATTTATATAACTACTGATAGCGAAACTGGTGAGTTCAGTGCCATTGTGCCACCCATCCGCTATAGGGTGGAGAGCGTGAAATTCCCCAACAATTCAGCGCTTGAGAGCAACGAGTTGTTTATGAACGTTCCAGCAATTAACATGACCAATCCTCGTGACAGTGTGATACCCGATACTTTATACACCGAGGACAGGACACCACTGCCTCTGTTTAGGTGCAACAAGAAACTCATGCTCACCTATCGCAGCAATCCTGTAATGGACATCACACAGATGGGAGCTCCAATAGGTGCTTTCGGAACTGACACCATTCTTGTCCACGAAGCGCATCAAGACATAAAACTACCTGCCTACTCCTACGATGATGAGAGCCATTCAGCAACCTATTATTACGGTTACCCCGTCTTTGAGAAGGGAAGAACCTATGAATTTAAGGTGAGGGCCTATGAGCCTTATCTCAACTATGATGCTAGCGCCACTGGACGACGCTACGAAGACTTGCTCTGCGACTCGGTGGTAACCTTCGACAACGAGATAGGTGAGGCGGCACGCATAGCGGCCATTGACCAAGAAGTTGATGGACACAACGTGGTCCGAGGACAGCTCGTAAAGCTCGAGCGAGAGCAAGTGAAACTCGATGAAAACGGCGAAGCCCGCTACAAGTGGGTTGTGGGCATACCCAGCCTTAATGCTCCATTCACACGCACCATGAATGCCTCGATGGTAATCAATAATCAAACTAAATTGTGGAGCAACAAAGGGCTGGAGGCAATCATTACGGGAGTGGTGCCAACAGGCAACAATTTCATCACTGCAGGCCCAAGCCACGTGCAAATGGTGCTCCGTGATCCGCCAGGCGATGCATCAACCGCAACATGGGGCACCGACACCGTCACTTGCAATTACAGCTATCACACCTATGGTATACATCAAGGCACAGAATTCGCCTGGAACTACAACACTACCCTCGAGTTTGGCGCTGTATCGGGCACTCTTGTCTTTGCAGAGATATTCTACAACACGCTCATACACGAGAATACCTTTGGCATCTCTTACAATATCGAGAAAACTTGGGATCATCACACTTCGGTCACTCTTTCACACAATCATTCCACCTCGACTAGTGCCTCGCCTATTCTCGTGGGGCGCGACGGAGACGTGTTCATAGGCTATTCCACCAACTACATCATTGGCGCCGCCGACAAGATTGGGCCCATGCGGCAGGACGATGGCTCATGGGCCATTGGGATGGAGGAGACCGTTTCGATGGACGAGAAATTCAACACCCATTTCCAGTACACACAAAGCTACATCGAGAACACCCTTTTCAAGAATATCAATCGCACCCGCAACTCAATGCTCAAGCACATCAACTCGCTTGACGAGATTGAGGAAGAACCAGTTGTGCCCACCTATTACACCCTCCTTACCGAAAACGACCCCAAATATGGCACATCCAACGACGATGCCAAAGCTTGGGGTAGCGAGGCGGCCGAAGGCATGGAAGGACCTAGCTATTACGCTCGGTTCCCCAATGGCTATGAGGGCTGTGACAGTGTGCGCTGGTGCAATGAGATTGTTGAACAGTGGAAAAAAACTCTTGCCGATAATGAAGAAGACAAAATTAAAGCCTTCAACGACCCCAAGATGAAGGTGGGCAATGAGTCATTTGAGCGTGGAGTAACCGTCACCAATTCCACCAGCACAGTGACCAAAGATGTAGAGAATTCTACCGAGAACTTTAAAACCACTCTTGCCTACAAGGGCAAGAATGGATATCTGCTCGGCAAGTGGGGTAGCATATTCATTACCAATGTTGACATTGGCTACCACCACACCAAGCAGGAGGTGAACGAGACAACTACCACCGAATTGTTCTCCTACACTCTAAATGATACTCAGCGTGGTAATGCCCACACGGTCGATATATTTAATTCGCCACGAGCATGGAGCCCCATATTCCGCACCCGAGGCGGCCAGACCCGTTGCCCCTATGAGGGAGAAAGGGTCACCAAGTACTACAACCCAGGCACAATCCTCGACTACGCGACGATGAAGCTCGACAATCCTCACATCCAGATTCCTGTACGCAACTACGTTGACATCCCTGCTGGTCAGTCGGCATCAGTTGAAATCAAGATGACCAATGACAGTGAGACACACGACCAGCTCTCATCGGTACTGGTTTATGTCGATCCTGCCTCCAACCCCAATGGTTTGCAAGTGACTATAGATGGAGATGCTATGGTAGATGGCCACGAGGTTTGGCTCGAATATGGAACGCCGCTGATTAAAACTCTCTCGGTGAAGCAGACCGATCAGTCGATACTTGACTATGAAAACGTGAAAATTCAATTGCTCAGCACCTGCGAATACATGCTCGACCCGGCATCATCGATTATGGGACGCACTGTGTATGACGAACAGGAAATAAATGTTCACTTTACCCCTGCTGCTCCTGAGATAAAACTCACGCTCGACAAGAATGTGCTCAACCAGCACGATGTGCAAAGTGGCGAGCAAGTGAAAGTCACTATAAGCGACATTAACCGCTTCTTCACAGGATTCAAGGGTGTGCGCCTCAAGTATCGATTTGCTGGCGACAACCAGTGGATCACTGCCCATGAGTGGATTACCAATGTGGAGTACTTGCCCGACGGACAGCTGAGCGATGTGCAATCTATGCTCAGTGACGAAGAACCAAACATCAACTACACACTCGTGCTGCCCAACATCGACGGCAACTATGTGGTTGTTGCCGAAAGTATGAGCGTCTATGGCGGCAAAGAGTATACCAAACCAACTCCTGAGAAAACTGTGACACGCGACACCCGTGGTCCCAAGTTGCTCGGACAGGCCTATCCCAACGCGGGCATCCTCACACCCACCGACGACATCCACATCAAGTTCAATGAGGATATTCGCGAGAGTTATCTCACCAAGGAGACCAACTTCTTCATCACCGGTTCGCTCAACGATGCACAAGTGAGTCACGATGTGTCGTTGCAGTTCAACGGCACGCCTGTTGAGACCGATGCCTATCTGCCCATTGCCAACACTAGCTTCGCCTCCTCGCTGTGGCTCAAGCGCCTGAGTAGCGGCACAATACTTGAGCACGGCACCGAGGGCAACAGCCTGAGCCTCTCGATTAACGACCAAGGCAAGGTTGAGGCCAACATCAACGGCAAGGTTATCACATCGCAAGCTGCAGTTCCCATGGACAAATGGGTATTCTTGGCTCTTAACTATGTGAAGGGTGCAATGAGTAATCAAAACACCTTCACTATGATTATGGCCAATGAAGCCGACGAGACGATGCTCTTTGACGAGGCTATCGTTCCCGACTACAATGGCATCGGACAATTGACGCTGGGACGCAACTTCACTGGCATGATGCATGAGCTCGTGCTGTGGAACAAGAATAACCCTGTGCGCACTCAGCTCGGGCAGAAGGATGAGGCCAAGGCTCCTTACTTGCCAGGCCTGGTGGGTTACTGGAAGATGAATGAGGGCCATGGCACCGTGGTTACCGACTATGCACGCGCTCGCAACATCCATTTGCCAGCCGAGACCTGGAACGTGGAGAACACCAATCTCGCTGCCCATCTCGATGGTGAAAGCGTTATTAAGATTCCTATTGGCTCAGTTTCTCCTCGTCCGAGCGACAGCTATGTTGTTGAGACTTGGTTCCGTGGCGAGAAGGACAAGAATGCAAGGGCGACGCTGCTCTCAGTTACCGACCGCGTGTCGATAGGCTTCGATTACGACAACTCCATGCTCCTGCATGTGTATAACGACACTCTCTCGTCGCTCATTAGCAATGGTCTGCCCATTGTGCTCACCAATGTGAACTACAACGACGGCAACTGGCATCACTTGGCGCTCAATGTGCATCGTGGTGTGAGCGCTGTGGTCTATGTGGATGGCAGCGCCGTGAAGACCATTGCCGAGCAGCAGTTGCCAGCACCAGCGGGCGATTACCTCTATGTGGGAGGTATTTTGAAGCGCAATCCCGATAACGACCAATTTATCGAGGAGAGCTACCACTTCACTGGCGACATCGACGAGATTAGGGTGTGGAACGTGGCATGCGACGGAACCTCGGTAATTGCCAATCGCTACAATCAGGTTGATACTGCACAGGTTACTGGACTCATAGCCTACTACCCCATGGAGCACAGCGCACTTGATGCCAACGGCAACATCGTCACTGAGTTCAGCCTCGAAAACAGCGCTCCTAATGCCTCGCAGATGGGTATCACTCACGCACTGGGCGATGGCGTTACTCAAGCCATTACCGCT
Organism: uncultured Bacteroidales bacterium; assembly: GCA_902792435.1. Classification (GTDB taxonomy): domain Bacteria; phylum Bacteroidota; class Bacteroidia; order Bacteroidales; family Muribaculaceae; genus Sodaliphilus. The sequence goes on along the minus strand of CADAZN010000034.1, from coordinate 21,835 downwards.
CCTGCATTGCGCACGTCGCCGCTCAAGCAGAACCTTGACTTTGATTACACGGCATCTAACAACGAGATATACATCAACTTGCTCACCTTGCCGTCGCGCATGCAGGGCAACCTGCTCACCTTCGTTGTCAAGAACGTGCGCGACATGTACGACAACCTTTCCGAGCCCATCACTTGGAGTGCTGTGGTCGATTACAACACCCTTGAGTGGAACCAGGAGAGTATCGTGGTTGATAAAGATCGCTTGAGTGAATTCACAGCTCAGGCAACACTTCACAACAAGGGCCGTGAGAATGGCAAGTTCAGCATCACTGGCTTGCCCACATGGATTCAACCATCTGAAACCAGTGGTGTGCTTGCTATTGATGAGACAATACCAGTGCAGTTCACCATTGGGGCCGATGCTCCTGTGGGCACACATCTGGTATATGCCTATGCTGTTAACGATGGTGACATCTGCGCACCGCTGCTGTTTAATGTGACAGTGCGTGGCAATGAGCCTAACTGGACTGTCAATCCCGATGAATATGAGAGCTCCATGAACATGATAGGCCAAATCTATCTCGACGACAAAATATGCACCAACACTAACACCAAGATAGCGGCATTTGTCGATAACACTTGCTGCGGTGTGGCATCGCCCAAGCTCGTCACCAGCCGTGATGCTTACTTCGTGAGCATGACCATCTATGGACTTGAGGATATCACCGCTACCAAGCCCATCACCTTCCGCATCTATGATGCCGAGAAGGGCGTGGTGCTCGGCAATGTGAAGACCAAGCTCAATGGCGAGACGCTGAGCCCCACCTACCTGCCCAACGGCTTGGTTGGTGATTACGACAACCCTGTGGTTTGGCAGCCTAGTGACTTGATTGAGCAGCAATGCAACCTCGCCAGCGGCTGGAACTGGATTTCGCTCTACGTTCAGCCCGAGCCTGGCAAGGCCGACCTCGAGAGCCTATTTGGACATGCCAAGGTGTTCAACACCATCAAGGGCAAGGAAGGATTTGCCATGAACAGCGGCACCAAGTGGACCTCTACTGGTCTCGACACGCTCGCCATAGGTAACCTCTACAAGCTCAAGGTCAAGAACGATATCAACCACAGCATCAGCGGCACCATGATCGACACCCGCACTACCACTCAAGCCATCTACCCTGGATGGAACTGGATTGGACCGTTGTCGATTTACAATTTGAGCCTGAATGAGGCCTTTGCCGACCTGCAGCCTACCCGTGGCGACATTGTCAAGAGCAAGACTCAAGTGGCGTTCTACGATGGCTACAAGTGGGAGGGCGACCTCACAGCCATCATTCCCGGCATGGGTTATTACTACAAGTCATGCAACAGCGAACCTTTGGTTTTCGTTTATCCCACCATCGATGCCACTACCTATCAGGCACCAGCTGTGATGATGAATGCGCCACGCAACCTGCCATTCACTCCAGTTGACCATCACGAGTTCAGTGACAACATGAACATCGTGGCACGCATCGTCAAGGATGACGTCGAGGTCAATGACCTGTGCCTGGCGGCATTTGTCGATGGAGAGTGCCGTGGCGTTACAACAGCCACCGAAGACGGCTACTACCTGCTCACCGTGGCAGGCAATGCCGACGAGGCAGGCAAGACCGTGCGCTTCGCCACCATCTACAATGGCGAGGAACGGTGGTTCAGCGAGCAGCTACAATGGCTCAGCGACTGGATTTATGGCGATCTTGACGAGCCACAGATTCTTGACCTGAACAACACCTCGGCAATCGAGAATGTGATAGCTTCATCGTCAATTGTCATCACTCCTGCTGTGGTGACCGATGTGATTAACGTGCGCGCTGGCGACATCCTCAAGGAGGTGAACATCTACTCGATTAACGGCAAGTTGATTGATAAATTCACTCCCGACAATAACGATGCTACCTTCAGCGTTAGTCACTTAATAGATGGCGTTTACTTCGTCGAGGCTCGCACTGCCACTGGAGCTCGTGCCGTTAAGCAAATTATAAAGAAATGAAGAAACTCTTATTAATAGCACTCTTAACTGTGCTGACCGCTACTCTAGGTCATGCCGCCAACGACCCTGTTGTCGTTGACGGCGTGGTCTACGAGTGGTATGAAAACTCCATAACGCATGACTATGGCTATGTGGCTACAGGCTGGGATGAGGTGACGCCCATTCAGTCGCTCCACATCCGTGGTGAGGTTGGTGGGTATCAAGTTTACGGCATCGCCGCCCAGGCATTCCAGGACAACCAAGACATCGTTTATCTCACAATTGATGAAGGCATCACCAGCATAGGGCAGAACGCGTTCTGCCGTTGTTCTAATATTGAAGTGGCAATCCTACCCGAGGGGTTGGAGACCATTGAGGAGGAGGCTTTCGCTTTTTGTACAAGTCTCACGACTATGGTGATACCTTCGACGGTGACTGAGATTCAGGCGCACGCCTTCTCAGGATGCACGGGTGTCACCGATGTGTATTTCCTGATGACCAAAGTTGATCAACTTGGCGATTTCAACTGGTGGGATGGCATTTATCATGATGCTCCTCAACAAGCTGGCGGCATGGAGTTCAACACCAATCAGAACACCGTCATCCATGTTCCCGATGGTATGCTGCAAGATTATGTCGACTCCGAGAAGTTTGTGGCGTGGATTCCACTTGTGCAAGACGATAATTGCTACCCGCTGTGGTGGATAGTGAACTATGGCGTCGAGGGGCGTGAATACACCGTGAGCGATGCTCTTGCCGCTGTCTATGTCGATGTCGATGGCGGTCTCTATGCCAAGGACGACAACCTCTGGCTCACCCCCGACCGTGCTTACCCTGGCGAGATTGACTACATGCGCACCACAGGCCTGATGAAAGAGAAGGACAACAAGTATGACCAGAGCAACTGGGTGGTGCTTACCAATGTAGAAGATCCCGTCCAGTTTTTAGGATGCTTGATTGCTGGCGGAACAATAACCGGCACTCTTGTCGACAAGAAGAATCCAGTGATAGAGGTGAGCGACGAGGCGACTTTAGAGCCGGGCGCTCAATACCTCTATGAGAAAAATGTCTACATCCCAGCATCGTTCATGGGCAGGGCGCAACTTAGTCCCAATGGCCGAGTCTATGCCCTCGTCCAGCCCAAGCCACAGGAGCTCATCAGGGTGGATTGGACTATATATTGCGAAGATGACGAATGTTTCTACCTACCAGAGCCCGATGAAGACAACGGCATCAACACAATGGAGCTCAAAGGTGGTTTCGGCGTGTGCTATGACCTCTATGAGGGCGTGGAAGTGCCACAGTTGAAAGATTGTGGCTATTATGCTTTTGATGCAATAAATCGCCGCATCGTTGCAAGCGATGAAAGTAACCTTAAGGTAGAAAATTCCCCTTACACCGCTGGCGGCGTGAGCGAGCAGTTCCTCGTTTATCCTCTTGAGCTACCTGACGATCCCATTCCCACAGCAATCACCGAGATTATTAATGACTTCACCCCAAAAGATAAAGGCTGGTACACTATTGACGGGCGCTACCTGGGTGTCGTTAAGCCCACCGTGCCAGGCATCTACATCAACGGCAATCGCAAGGTGGTTATCAGTTTCCAGTAATCAGTTTTCAGTCCTCAGTATAGGGCACTCACAATCACGTTCACAATCCCTCATCAATGAAAGAAGACAATAAAGTTGTTGATTACTACGACACCATAGCCGATCAGTATGACGAGAGCCGGTTTGACAACAGCTACGGGCAGTTTATCGACTATCAGGAGCGACGCATCCTTGACCAGTTGATTAAACTTCCCGTCGATGCTAAATGTCTCGAGATGGCATGTGGCACTGGCCGATTGACTTGCTATGCCACCCATGCCCTTGATGCCAGCCGCGAGATGATGAAACATGCAATGGAGCGACACCCTGATGTCGATTTCTGCCAAGCGTCGGCTGACCAAACTGGTTTTGACAACGAAACCTTCCACACAATCTATTCTTTTCACCTGATGATGCATCTCGAGCCAGCTCTGATCAAGGATATCATCGCCGAGGCTCATCGCATCTTGAAATCTGGAGGGAAATTCATCTTCGACATTCCATCACGCCAGCGCCGTCAGCTCTTGCATCACAAGCAGGAGTCATGGCATGGTGGAACCCACTTGTCAAAAGAAGAAGTGCTGCAAATGAGCTCAGAATTGTTTGACATGGGCCGCACACGTGGCATCATGATGATGCCAGTTCACAAGCTCCCCGCTGGCCTGCGCAAATCAATGAGAGCCCTCGACTTCGCTCTCGCCAACTCCCCCCTAAAGCAATACAGCTCATACATCGTCTACGAACTCATTAAACGATAACGTGAACCCAATTTAGGACATGACAACACAACAAGAGCTGGCCCACACGCCAGCTCTTGCTGTATTGAATACGCTAGTATCTAATAAAAAAGGATTTCAATAATAAAAAGCCCAAACCAGTGCCACAATATCACACAACTTTTTTGTAACTTTGCCACAGTCTAGTTAATAACATAGTAAAGTTAAATTTTGAAAATACAGAAATTGAGTTGGTTATATAATAACAATACGGTGCGTCAGAAGCGCAAAAGATATAATTACCACGCTACTTAATTATTATATACACTGTTAATTTATTAAGAAGTTTAACAATGGCTCAATATAAAATTGATAATATAACGGATGTATACTGGGCATCGAATGAGGGTTTCAAGTCCGGACGTGACCCTCTAGGGATACAGAACAGCTCTGTGGCCACATACAGTGTGTTGCTGCCTGGTCTCACCAACCTTACCGGGCACATCCGTTATTATAGTCTGTATTGCTGGCTACTTGACGAGTATGACCGCTTAGACAAACTGACACCGCAGAAAGTTCATCAATATAACTTCATACGACGATTTGAGTTAGCAATGGCGATTCTTATGAACGGAAAAGGAGTGAGAGCGGTTGTTGGAACCGATTTTGTCGATAACAATAATGTCGCCCGCTTGAAAGATGGCTCTTATTTCCTTCCAGATGGAGCGGATATTGGTTCAGAAAAGCGTTATTGGAGTTTAAAGACTGGAGCATTCGGCCAATATTATCTTGGCTCACTAATCTTTTATAGGCTTGTTAAATTTGAACAAGATAGGAGGTTTTATTTAAGAGATAGAGGTAAAGCGTTGGCTTCTGACGTGCGCGACAGCGTCGATGAAAAAACCAGGAATGACTTTGTGCAATGTCTTCTTAGTGGTGTGTTGCAAGAGAAACAAATTCAAGAGTTCAAGCCACTAATGCTTGATCAAATAATTGTAGGCTCCTCAGAGTGGAATACTCTAAAAGATTTCTTAGTAAATCCCGACTATAACGAATCATCTTTAAGACGTGAGACGACATTTCTTCTGTTAAAAGACATTGAAAGTGGTGTACCTCTTAACGATTTTGTAAAACATAGATTTAACAATGTCAATAAAAACATAAATGCTTCTTTCGGCTGGTATTTCTACTACTTGTGTGAAGTGATGCATTATTGCATAGAAACAATATTCAGTCTTATTTTAAGCGAGATTGACAACCTTAATAATCCGCCTGTTTCCACATTATTGCATAACATAAAGCAGTCTATATTTTTAAAGTTTACAGACTGGGACAGCAGCGACAACATTTTAGCTCTTAAAGATTCTGTAGAATTAGACATTTCCGACGCTTTCGACAAACTGAAAATTCTCATCAAAAAGCGGGATTATCTAGAAGGCAGTGTACTTGCAATAAAGCTGCTACTTCGACTTTACAGAGAATATGAGAAGAATAAAGACGATATTGATCGTTTTGAAGATAATAATTACCTTTTTAAACAACGTGGAATATTCGGAAAATCTATAGAAAAAGACTATGTCGGATGTTATCTTGACTACAATCTTGAGAACTATCTCAATGTACTATTGTCTGACATCATGAATCAGCATACTTTTGTGGCTATAAGAAAAACAGGAAACAACAATGCCGACCTACGTAAATTCATTAATGAGGACGGCAGGGTCTATTTGATTGAAATGCGTTATCCAAGCGAAACAACACCAAGAATAAACTCGCTTTTTAACTTCCTACAAGACTTGAAATACATTGGTCGTGACAATCAATTGACTGATTTGGCAAAAAATTTTATTGAGAACTATGGATAAGAATGAACGCGGCATATTTTTTGACATTCCAGTTGTGACTAGGGATGGCATGTTTCATTCGGCTATACTGACCACGTTCTCAATGGATCTTGTGCATTTCGACAACTTCCTACTAAACTTACTTCATCGCAAAAAGATTTGTAGTATAAATGTATTTGCAGACATAAACCAAATGTCGGAAGCCATGGAGTGGGTAAGTCCGACATTCATTGGGAAAGCTGGAAAGAAATATACCATTACAAATATTGAAGCAAAGGGGGCTTTTCATCCGAAAATAAGTTTCTTTATTGGTGAAAAAGCCATTATGATGTTACTGGGGTCTGGCAATCTTACATTAGCAGGACATGGGAAAAATCATGAGATTTTCACAGGGTTCATGATAGACCAGAACAATGATAGTCAACGCCCATTCATAGAGGAATGCTGGCAATACATAAAGTCGATAGCACAAAAAGGTACGGATTTTGACAAGCAAAGAATCTTGCATGAGATACCAGCAAACTGCTCAATATTGAATGCCGACAGTCAAGTGCCACCTCACCATGTGCATAAGGTTAATGATAACCTAGATGCTGCTTTACTCTATAATGACGAGTCGTCAGGAATTCTAAAACAGCTCTCGCAAATCGTACCTATGGGGGACGTGCAAGCTATAACAGTAGTGAGTCCATACTTTGATGAACAAGGCACAACGCTAACATCATTGGCTCTTCTATGTCCTGATGCCACCATTGATGTGCTACTTCAAAATAGCTGCCAACTGCCACCAAGTAAAATGGAAAAGCATAACAGAATAAATTTCTATGATTTTGACAATACTGCACGTGGAAAAAAATGCTTCAAGGATTACCAAAGGTTAGCCCATGCGAAGATATTCCATTTTAGAACAAATGACAAACAATATTGCTTAATTGGTAGTGCAAATGCGACAATCGCTGGAGTTGGAGCAGATACTAGTCGCGGGATTAATGAAGAAATGAGTGTACTGTATATATCTAGCGAAAAAGATTTCTTGGCCACTTTGGGCATTAAAAATGCCAAAGATAGAATTAATGTTCCTCAAAAGGAGGTGAGCAAAAAAAACCAAGAACCTACAAAAGTAAATCATACGTACAAACTCATTACATCCCAATATTTTGATGGTTGCCTAAAGTTGAATTGCAAGAACGTCGAAGATAATAAAGAACTTTATGTCGCCATTGATGACGGTAAGGCACCTGAATACTTTGATATAAACGAGATTAATTCTAATTGGTTAATTGTCAATCATAGAATCAAGGATGAGGCATCTATATGCTATCTCGTAAATGGTGACTTTCAGCAAGTATCTAACAAGGTGTTTATAAACAGACCTCAAGACTTAGAAACTACAAACCCGTCAAAAGAATCACGAAACATCAACAGTTTGATATCCCAAATCGAGTCTGACGGTTATAACGGATTGGAGGTTGCCGAAATACTTAGCGACTTGATGTTGGGAATGGTTGATCAAGACAATATCCAACAAAAAATAGTACAACCCTCATCAAGTAGCTCAAAAGATAATGAAGACTCTCTTCCTAACTTTCATTACAACCCCGAATATGACAACGATTCTATAAACAAAAAAAATTCTTTTTTCAAGGACAAATCTACAAGATTGATTGAATGCATTGAAGAAAGTTTCAAACGTAAAATTAGAGAGGTTGACAGTTCGCTTGAAGAGCAGATGGACGAGGAAGAAGAAGGCAAAGCTGAAACCGGTTATGTTCGTGAGTCACAACAGCGTCAAATAAAGACTGTTTCAAACAATGATATAAAAAAAATAGCGAAAGCATCAGACTCTGTTCTTAATAAATATATAACGTTTGCAAACAAACGCATAACGCAGCAAGAACAATATAAAAACAACTTACTGACAGCTGATGACCTAAATTGCTTCTCAATTTCAATTTTCGCAGCTTTGGAGATATGTGTTCTCAATAGATGGAACTATCATCTTGAAGGCATGGATAATATAATTATAAGCTCACGGCAGAAACAGCTATATGATAGTCTTGATGACAGTATTCTTAATGAGGGTTATAAAGTATTTGAGAAATTTGTCAAATTCTGTGAGAACTCTAAAGTGCCAGCAATGAGCCAGTTTTCCAAAATAACACAACGAGCCGTTAAATATGCTGTGCTTTATGGCACTCTCTTCTTTAAAACTGCCGATCGATATTATAAACAGACAGTAGGTGAAAAAATAATAAATGACACAAGAAAACTGTTTACATTATTGGGAACTCCATCAATGGAATATCTAGAAACAGAGCTTGAACCTCTTTCAGAAAGATATAATTATGAGTTTCGCATGGTACACGTGGAAATGTTTGTCAATAAAATATCTAATAGTAAAACCTAGTTAGTTCGCAAATGAGCATTTGAATATGCATTAAAAAGGGAATGTCGCAGCCATAGTGCGGCATACTTGTTTATATCAAGCTGTTTCCATATCATGCTTTTTTCTTTATGGAGAGTTACATTTTGGGCAATTATTGCGTGAGCTGGCACTGAGAAGTGGCCAGCGACAGTTGTCCTTAATAAAAAGAAAACAATGAATCTTTCGTCCTTAATTGTCTTGGTGAGACTTGCAGCATTGTGAGAGAAACAATGTTGTTTAAGTTGTAATTCAGTTGTGAATGTTGTTTGAATTGTACATGAACCAATGGCTGGCAATTTGAATTTATATGTCTAATTATTGGATATTTATGAAAAATGTATTTACTTTGCAGAAGTAATAATAGCCATTAACTATATTTAAAATAAAAGTGATCATGAAAAGATTTTACACCACTTTAGCGATGGCAATGGTTATTGCCATTACATCATTTGCACAATTGATTCCCCAGGGTACCATGGTGCCTTACACAGGAATGAAGAGAAACACCGCTAATGTCACGAAAGACAATGTGCTGGTAACTCCACCCGAAACTGCCGTGATTGAGGACGACTGGGCTATTGACGCCATCTACTATTATGGCGAGAACAACATCCCTTATGTTAACGACAACGCCATTGCGGTTGCCTTCGATGGCGATGACATCTACTTCAAGGGTTTGGTTTTAAGCTGCCCCAATGCCTGGATTAAAGGAAGACTGGCCAACTATATCGCAACTTTCAACAGTGGACAATACTGTGGCGAATATGGCGAATATAGCATCTATGCCTGCGGCACGAGCGATGCTTACTCTTTCGGTCCATTGTTGTTCCAGTATGACCCTTATGCTAAGACTTTCACTCTTACCAACATCTATGTCGAGACCATTTCTCCCGACCAGATGACCTTCTTGCTGTTTTGCTATAGTATGAAGCTGTATAAGGACATGAAGGTTCCCACCCCCACCAATCTGGCAGCAGTTCCCGATGTAACCACCGCCGATGTGTCATGGACCAGCGATGCCCAAGCCTTCAACCTGCGCTACCGCAAGTATGTCGACGTGTCCGACAACAACCGCTTCTGGGACTTCGAGGACCCCGACCAAGCAGGAGAGTTCACTCTTGTTGATGCCGATGGCGACGGCAAAGGCTGGACGTGGATTAACGACAAGGTAAAAGCACACAGTGGTGCAGGCGTGATGTATTCTGCAAGCTATGACACCAGTGGAGCTCTCACCCCCGACAACTGGATTATCACTCCCAAGGTGAAGCTTGGCGGACAATTCTCGTTCTGGGCAGTTGCTCAGGAAAACATGACTCAGTATGCCAATGAAAAATTCCAAGTATATCTGTATCAAGGCGACGAGTGGACTTCTGTAGACGACTTTGTTGCCATCTCCGATATCTACACCACCACTGTCGATTATCAGCAAGTTGTTGCCGACCTGAGTGCCTACGAAGGCTATGGCTATCTCGCCATACGTCACTACAACTGCACCGACCAGTTCTGGCTTGACATCGACGATGTGGAAGTGACCGTTCCCGGTGCTAGTGATGCCGTGCAGTATGAGTGGACTACGCTAGAAGAAGTGTCCAACCCTTACACTATCAGGAATCTTGACCCCGAAACCCAATATGAGGTTCAAGTGTGTGGCGTTATCGATGGCGCGACAAGCCCCTGGACACAAAGCGTATTGTTCACCACTCTGCCCGAGGGTGGCGTAGTGCCCACAATCGATGAGCTCTACCTCGTGGGTAGCTTCAACGGCTGGAACTGGCAGAACGCCGAGGGCCGCGTGCCTATGTTATTTGAAAATGACGCGTTCACTGTTGAAATCGACCTCGAGGACGGCGCAGAGTTCAAGCTCATCACCCCCGACGAGACTTCCTCAAACGGCTGGAAGTGGTTCGGTGGCGTTGACGAGAACAACGTTGGCTATTTCGAGATCAACGAAGGTCTGCTCAACCAACCAATTGGTCTTGTTGACGGAGCAAACTTCAAGGTTGTAGGCGACGGCAAGTACACAATCACCGTTATGCAACCAACGATACCTGGTGGCAGAGGCCTTGTTGAGCCCCTTGTAATGACTGTTTCGAAAGAAGTCACCGGCATCAGCACAATCCTCACCGATAAAGCCGACAGCCGCATCTTCGACCTCCAGGGCCGCCAGCTCAACAGCGTTCCCGCTCATGGCATCTACATCCAAAATGGCAAGAAATACGTTAAGTAATAAACCAATTCTTATGTTATAATAGGCGGGATTAGTGCCTCAACACTAATCCCGCTTCTATTTTCCAGGCCGATGGCTTCTATGATGTGATGATATCATTTTGGAATTTGGGAAAAAGTGCTATCTTTGCAAACTGTTAGGTTTTTATCAATTAAGAATAATACTATGAAAGGTTTATCTAAATCGCGTAACATAACGTTTTGCAAGTGCTCTAAAGTGCTGTGGATGATGTCGATTGTGGTGTGTTTTTGCATCTCGATGGGCGCAACAGCGCAGATTAAATTGTCGTATGTCCCCGACGCTAGGATTGAGCAGCGTGTGGAGCAAACGCTCTCGCGCCTCACTCTTGAGCAGAAGGTGGGGCAAATGACCGAGCTCGTTATCGATGTGCTGGGTCACTGGGAAGGCGACAATTTTGTGCTTGACAAAGACAAGCTGGAGCGAGCTTTGACTAAGTATCAAGTTGGTTCAATCCTCAACGCTCCAGGTCCGGTGGCACAGACTCCAGAATGGTGGCAACAGACTATCAGGACTATCAACGAGTATTCCCTTAAAGCTTGTGGCATTCCATGTGTCTATGGCCTTGACCAGAACCATGGCTTGACCTATACACTTAGTGGTACCTTATTCCCGCAAAACACTAATGTGGGAGCATCGTTTAATTCCGAATTGGCTAAGAAGGCTGCCACAATCACAGCCTATGAGACAAGAGCTGGAAACTGCCCATGGACCTACTCGCCAACCGTTGACCTCTCGCGCGACCCTCGTTGGCCACGCGTGTGGGAGAACTTTGGCGAGGATTGCCTTGTCAATGCCGTGATGGGACGCGCCATGGTGCTCGGTTTTCAGGGTGATGACCCTAACCACATCGACAAATTCCACATTGGCACTTCAATCAAGCACTTTATGGCTTATGGCACGCCTCGCACTGGCCGCGACCGCACGCCAGCCTATGTACCTGAATGGGAATTGCGCGAGAAGCATTTTGCTCCTTTCCTTGCGTGCGTTCAGGCAGGTGCTACTTCGGTGATGGTAAACTCAGGTTCGGTAAATGGTGTGCCGATGCACATCAATGCCAAGTATCTTACTAAATGGCTCAAAGAAGAGACCGGCTGGGATGGTATGATAGTTACCGACTGGGCCGACATCGACAACCTGTGGAAGCGTGAAATGGTGGCTCGTGATAAAAAGGAGGCTATCGCGATGGCTATTAACGCTGGCATCGATATGGCGATGGAACCCTACGACTTAGCATTTTGCGATTTACTGATTGAGCTCGTTAAGGAGGGCACTGTGAGCATGAGTCGCATCGACGACGCCGTGCGACGTGTGCTACGCATGAAGTACAGGATGGGACTCTTTGACATGCCCAACACCAACATCAAGGACTATCCAAAGTTTGGCTCGGCCGAGCACAGCAAGGCGGCGCAAGATGCTGCCGTGGAGACCATGGTGCTGCTCAAAAACAACAATGCCACATTGCCACTGGCGCAAGGCAAGAAGATTCTTGTCACTGGGCCTAATGCCAACTCCATGAGATGCCTCAATGGCGGATGGAGCTACACCTGGCAAGGCAACAATGCCGACAAGTATGCTTCACAACATAATACTATTCTTGAGGCCATGCAGCAGCGCTTTGGTGCTTCTAACGTAATCTACGAGCCAGGTGTCACCTATAACAATGATGGCAAGTATTGGGAAGAGAACGAGCCGCAAATCAGCCGTGCCGTTGCTGCAGCAGCTGGTGCCGACGTGATAGTGGCTTGCGTGGGAGAAAATTCCTATACCGAGACTCCCGGCAACCTCGACGACCTGTCATTGTCACAGAATCAGCGTGATTTAGTGAAGGCTCTTGCCACCACTGGTAAACCCATTGTGCTCATCCTCAATGAGGGACGCCCACGATTGGTTAACGATATCGAGCCATTGGCACAAGCTGTTGTTAACATCCTGCTGCCAGGCAATGAAGGTAGTAATGCCCTTGCACGATTGCTGGCTGGTGATGATAACTTCTCGGCACGAATGCCTTACACTTATCCACGTTACTCATCGTCGCTCACAACCTATGATTACCGTGTGAGTGAGGAGTCGGGCACAATGGAGGGTGTGTATGACTACAACGCACAAGTCGATGTGCAGTGGCCATTTGGATTTGGTCTTAGCTACACCACTTTCAGCTATAGCAACCTTCAGGTCGATAAGACTAATTTTGGTCCTGCCGATGTGCTCAACATCTCGGTTGACGTGAAAAACGATGGACCAAGGGCGGGAAAAGAGGCCGTGCTGATGTTCAGCCGCGACATGGTGGCAAGCATAGTTCCCGAGAGCCGCCGACTCAGGGCGTTCACCAAGATTGAGCTCCAACCCGGAGAAACCAAGACCGTGAAGTTCCAGTTGCCAGCCACCGACCTAGCCTTTGTGGGCATCGATGACCAGCGCCATCTGGAGCCAGGTGAATTCCTCATCCAGATTGCCGATCAGGCTTTGCGCATCAACTGCAAGGAATAAAAACTAGGTAAAAGATATCACATCAACAAAGCTGGGCCACTTAGCCCAGCTTTGTTATTTCCCTACACTTTTAGTGATGAAAGTGAGTATTTGAAGATGTCAATCAAGGGCTTCGTAGGTGAAATCCCCGACGCTCATGCACGCCTTCTTGTAATCGAAGTTATACATGCGCATGTACTGTTCCTTAACTTCGACTGCTCCGTTGTAGAACGGGTTGGTGCAGTGCTGACGAGTAGTGACGGTAATCACCATTTCGGGCGTGATTACTTGCCCATTGACGCGCCTTGTGCGCTTGGGTGTAATTCTGAAATAAATAATAGTAAAACATAAAAATAGTGTTACAAAGATAGTTATTTCTATTCTTCTTTTTGATTGTCTCTTGCGTCGTTTACATAGAAAGTTAAGCTGTCGATTGTTGAGCCTAAGTCAACAAGACTATCAGCAATACCAGAAATATCATCGTATTCTTGCCAGTTATGCAATTCTCTTTGAAAAGTACATTCGAAGGTCTTTGTCAGATGACCAATATCTTTCTTGGCCTCTTTAGCCCAAGTTGTTCTTGTTTCATTAATAACGTGTTTTATGCAGTTAACTTGATCCTGTGCATGGCTTATATGGCCAGCCAAACTTTCCAGAGCTGCATCTAGATCTTGGATACAATCTATAATGTCAGAAAGATTATCGCATTCTTGCAACCTTTGCAGCTCTTGATGATATGCGCCTTCGAAGGCCTTTGTCAGATAACCAATATCTTTCTTGGCCTCTTTAGCCCAAGCCTCAACGCTTTCGAGGGCTGCCAGCTTGTTTTTTCTTTTTGCCATAATCCAGTCTTTTATTATTCACAAAGATAAGACGCACCTGTGCCAAATGGAGGCATAGGTGCGTCAAAGTGATGTTTTTTTTAAAAAATCAGTCGAGAGCTTCGTAGGTGAAATCCCCTACGCTCATGCACGCCTTCTTGTAATTTAGAGGTTGTCCCGATATTCAGCTATTGCTTGAATGAGTTCGTTCAAATCTTTTACATTTTCTTCTTTGTTTTCATGAAATGCGAAGTTCTCATTCAGTAAATAACTTAAGGGGAACTCTATTGGTATTCCACGTTCGGGAACCACAAACAAAATTAAGTCTTCTTCCATTGTCATTGTTTTTAATCGTTAATCACAGTGCAAAGAAAACAACGACCTCTGCCAAATGGTGGCAGAGGTTTGACGATGAGGCATTTTTTTGAAAAAAAGTTTCCAAAAATTTACTCATTTAGCATTCCGATAGCTCTATCGGCAATTTCTTTAGTTATTCCATCATAAGGATTGGTTAAAATAAATTGAGGCAACTGAGAGTCTAGTATCACATACTCGTCATCAATGATAACGTATCGGGCTTCTGCTGTTGCGTGGTCCAAAAGCCATGATGCGATTTCTATTCCTTTGCAATGTCCCATTTCGATGTCAATGTCATTCGGTTCGGCAGTCAATAGCCAGCTGTCACTGGCTGTAAACGGAGTGATATCGATTAAACGTCCAGGCAATCGGCGTGCTGCCCACATATCCCTTAAAGCCTTTAATCCAAGATATTTCCATGAGGATTCAATGACAATGTCTGCACAAGTGGCGTCAACAATACGCTTAAGCTGCATCACAGCCTCTGGGTCAAAGAAAGCTCCATTTTCATCTCCCCAAGGTTTTCCTTGCGATATAAGCAGATTTTGATAAAACTCCGTATTCAATACCCCATCAAAATCGAGAAAGATATATTTTGTCATAGAGATAGTTTTGAGCAAAATTAAAAAGGAGCTATGCCAAATTGAGGCACAGCTCCATATAAAAGTTTTTGTAAACTAAATAATTGATTATTTAAGTAAACAAGATTCAATTATGGTGTTTACATAGATTCCTCTTGAAAACTTTTTTTGATTTGGGTGATATGCGTCCAGATAATACACACCATTTTTCTCATAAATATTTATAACGCCTTCAACTGACGATAGTGGTACTGCGTCATATCCAACCAAGTCAGTCTTAAAATATTCAAAGGTCCTGCCAAAAATGATTATCTTTGGTGCATATATAGCTATTTGCTCCATTAATATTTCCTTCCAAAGTTCATACTTTTCATAAAGCGAATTATCATTGGTAGTAGTTGACGCAGGCATTTTACTAATGTTAATATAAGCAATCTGTTTTAATACATCTGCCATTTTTTTATTATTGCAAATTTCGTCCATTTTATCCCATTTTTGGTTGTAGAATAACCCATACATGGAATAAATTATTGGTTGCCAGGTTGGAGAACTCCATGCATTATCATTATCAAAAGCACTGAATAAATTCCAACCACCTCCATATGGTTCTCCTTTTTCATTAAAGTCATCATAGGGTTCTTTGAGAATCCACATAATTTGTGATGGGGCAGATAAATATAGCTCTGCGCTATAAACCCCATCAGGGATTGGTTCTACATTGTCGTTTGAGAGTTTGTTCTCTTTTGCGAATGAATAAATTTTCTCAATAATTTTCTCTTGTGATAATTGTAGTTTCTCTGCAGTCATAATATTTTTTTCTTGATTATTGTCTTATTTCGTTTACAAATTTAAGTCACGTTTTTGAAGTCTTCAAATAAAACTGCCTGAAATTCAGCTTAAAATAATTTCAGCGGGTTTTAGGCGGAATGAAGCCTGACTTCACTTGTTGAGAGTCCTAGCACACTAAATATGTTGAAGTTTTCACCTCGTTTGCGTTTCTCTTCTTGTTGAATTTTTTCTCTTTCAACAATAGCTGAGATTTGTTTCAATATAGACTCTATATTTTTCATAAGTAAATCTATCATATATTTTTAGAGAACTCACTGATGTTGTTTATTAATTCTGATATTTCGAAATTGCCAGATTCTAAGTCATCGTCAAAAACGTTTTCGAGCCTTCTGCCGATTTTTAAAATATCTTTTTGGGAATTATTCACCCAGTTTACGAAATGAATAAGTGTATCTATTTTTTTGTTTGTTCCCATGATGCTAAGATCTGTTGAATTATTTGATTAACTTTATGTTGCTTTTTCAATATTACCTACAGCAAGAATTCTTTTGAACAATTCTTTATTGCACCCCATCGTGTGCTTTTTACCATCTTCGAGGTATGTGTTATAGATGTCTTCATTATCCATAATTGCCATAAAACATCCTAAATGCATGAGTCCGTAACCTCTGTCATAACGAGAAATAGTGCGACGATACACTCCACCGAGATTGCCAACACCAGTGCGTGCAAATGCCAATGGCTCAACAATAAGACTTGAACAAAGTGTAGCACCGTCTTCCTTGGATTCATAAATGTCACTCTTGTTGATTTCGTCATCGCTTGGGTTATTTATTACTTGTTTTGTTGCACCAAATATATTTAGTGTTTCTATTGTACTGCCATCTTCTTTGTTGAACTGGAATATTTTCCAACCTTTAGCACGATAGACACCCATATATCCTGGTCCACCAGCCCGGAAAAGGAAAATGAGATCATTTTCTTGAACCTGCTTTATTAATCCTGTACGCCAATCCTCGTCATATTCAATTAAATTCAACTCAAAAACACCCATGCTTAAAGCACGAAGCTGCTCTTCTGCACCTAACATATTGAAGTGCCAAAATGTACTGTTAAAGCACTTTGAAGCAATGTCATCAGAGAATGTGTTAACAATTGGTTGCTGAGTTGTTTCATTGAATTTGTCAAGGAGTCCATCAAAAGTGTTCCATAACTTAATAGCACCGCCACTGTCGGCATTCCATTCATTTCCGCGTAGATCCTTTTGTAACAAGGATGCTATATTAGCAAAGCACCTTTGTATGTTTTCAATATTTTCACGAAAGTCACCGACTTTTTTTAAACTTAATTCGTCATTAATGCCTGCAAGAATGTCTCCATTGGCATAAAAACTTACTTGTCCAAGTATCTGGGTCCTTAAATCCAAAAGTTCGTCTCTGGTAACCTCATTATCGCGTAAGATGTTATACATCTTTGAGACGAAAGATGAATAGACCTTTAATTTGGCATTATATATCTCAAAATTGCGTTTGGATTTTTCCTCTAATTCTCGCAATTCTTTTGCGGATTCAGTTTTATATTCCTCCAGTTTTCTCTCTGCATCAGCTTCAGCCTTTCGGAGTGTTTTTTGAGCATCTTCATCGAGTTTTCTTCGTTGTTCAGCTGCAGCCCATTCAGCTTTTCTTAATTTCTCATCTATTTCTGATTGTTTGCTCAGTAGTAGCCTAGTTACAATTACAGTGATAATCGCTCCTAAACATGCTGCAAAGACTTGTGTCGCCCATGTATTACCATTAACTTTAAAGATAACGATAGTTATAATTAAAACAATGAAAAATAATATAATCCAAAAAGGGTCTTTTTTTATCCAAGAGAAATAGTCTTTTTTCATAATGTGTAATTTATAATGCTGGTTCGTGCTTACCTTTGTTTTGACCATTAGGGTGACGGTGACACCACATTCCAGTCATAGACATTATTGAAGTGAACTGTTGGCCACAAAAACGGCAAGTGTAGCGTTGTTTTACTCTGCCCTCATAAGGCGCATGTTTTCCCTTGTTTGGTCCATCAGGGTGCCGATGGCACCACATTCCAGTCATCGACCGTATTGAAGCAAATCGTTGACCACAATACTTGCAATAAAAATCTTCCATGTTAAATAGTTTTTTGTATTAGTTGTATTTCTTTGCAAATATAATTCTTTTTATTGAAAAAATAAAAAAACTCCCCAGAATCACCCCAAAACACAATACCACAAAATTTAATCAATTATTTCTCTCGCTATCCAGGCGCAAGCTTCAGCATCGGCAAGAGCATGGTGGTGGTTCACGAGGTCAAAGCCAAGAGCTACAGCCACTGTTTGGAGTTGGTGGTTGTCGAGATGGGGGAGTTTACGACGCGAGGCACGCAGTGTGTCGAGGAAGATGTACTCGGGGTAGTCCATCTGGTATGATCTAAAGACGGCACGCAGGCATCCTTCGTCGAATGGGCTGTTGTGAGCCACAAGAGGCAGACCATCAATCATCGGCTCAATCTGTTTCCATACTTCAGGGAAGATGGGCGCATCGTCGGTATCGTCACAACATAGTCCGTGAACCTGTGAACACCAATAGTTATAATAGTTTGGTTCGGGCTGGATTAGCGAGTAGAAGGAGTCAACAATCTCACCGCCGCGTACTATTACTACCCCCACCGAACATACTGAACTGCGCTCGCTGTTGGCCGTTTCAAAGTCTATTGCAGCAAAGTCCAGCATTATCTAATCCTCCTTATATAAGTCAAGCATCCGTTCAATTCTCCCTCTCATCTCATCGCGGAGCCATTGTGGCTCTAATACTTCCACTTCTTCGCCGTTCCAAAGCAGTTCTTGCATAAAGTCGTAAGTTGGGCGCAGGTAGTAAGTAAAGATACTGTAATCCTCATTTCGCTCAACCTCTTCCTGCGACTCATGCAACTTAAGGCTGCGTAGGTAATTAGCTTGACTAGTAGAGACTTTAATCTTCACTGTTTCTTTATTGCAATCGTTATGGCACAAAACACCAATGAAGCCGTCAAAATACTCTTCAGCATCCCAGTCCTTTGGCATCGTGAAGGTTTCCTCCGTCTTCTCCAACAACAAGATGCGGTCAAGGGCGCAGACCCATGGCGAATAGCCGGGTTTATCGTATCTTACTACTAGATACCAACGCTGGCGAAACAGCTTGATGCATAGTGGTTGCACATTGTAAGTCCTCTCTTTTTCGCTCCAGAAGCTCTTATAAGTGATGTTGAGCACTCGGTTTTCCTTCATTGCATCGATGATGGGCTGAAGGTGCTGCTGGCCCGATGGCACATACTCGAGCAGAATGCGGTCTTTGATGCCCTGACAGCCTGCCAGTGCGTTGCCCACGCAGTAGGTGCTGTAGATCCATGATCGCAGGCCGTTGTTGCTGATGTCCTCCTCATTCTCTATGTAGTAGCGATAGCTCCCACATCGCTCGTTCTCAATAAACAATCCGAACATGTCCTGAATGGCATAACGCCAGTTGTTAAATGTGCGCAAGGGTATGTCCTCTCCGCCACTCATTTCCACGTTGTCGCGCCACCGCTCGTTGATTTCCTTAAATGTAATCCTCCTGGCCCGGTATATGGTCTCGATGAGCCACACATATTTCCCGACCAAGTTTTGTTGAATGCTATAACTCATAATTCAATGTTTTTTGCAAAGATAAAACAAACCTATGCCAAATCATGGCATATGCTTAAAAATTTTATTGTAAAAAGTAAAATAATACTGTATATTGAAGTGTTTGCTGCATTCGAGGTTGCGGTTGCCGATGGCCCCGATAGTTATGTGAAACGCTACCGAAAACGGTGGTTTTTATTGTGTTTTTGTTCATACAATCGTCTACATTTCAACCACTTTTTTGTGGTTTGGAAATTGGTGTACCTTGTTGATATATAAAGGTGTGCGGATTATCTGAGCTTGTATTCTTCCACTTTTACTATTTATGAATTATTATGCGCGCGTACTTTAATTATATTTGCCATTGGAAAATCCGAAACAATTCAACTAAATCATTAACAATAATCAAAAAAATGGTATGAAGAAAATGGTATGAAGAAAAGCAGGTTTCTATTGTTGCTATTGGCGCTGATGGTGTCGATGGCAGCGAGTGCCCAAGGAATCTTGGGAACTGTGGTCGACGAGCAAGGAGAGCCCATTATTGGAGCTTCCATCGTCGAGAAAGGCAACCCTAACAATGGTACCGTCACCAATATTGATGGTCAGTTCACGTTGAACGTGAAGTCGGGTACGCCTATCGTGATTTCGTATATTGGCTATGCAACTCAGGAGTTGACAGCCAGCAACAACATGACCGTCACCCTTCAGGAAGACAAGCAGTCGCTTGACGAAGTGGTAGTGATTGGTTACGGAACTCAAAAGAAGAGCGTTGTGACCGCTTCGATTGCGAAGGTCACCGAGGCCGACTTGGCTGGCAAGACGCGTCTGCGCGCCGACGATGCCCTGAAGGGCTTGGCAGCAGGTGTGAACGTTACCTCATCATCGGGTCAACCTGGCTCACAGTCAATGATTCGTGTGCGTGGTGTAGGTACTATCAACGACTCCAATCCCCTCTACATCATCGATGGCATGCCCGCCGACCAATATGGTCTGGAATCGGTCAACCCCTATGATATAGAGAGTATTGAGGTGCTGAAAGATGCCGCCTCGGGTGCCATCTATGGTGCACGTGCAGCCAATGGTGTAATCCTTGTTACCACTAAGAAAGGAAAAATGGGCAAGCCCCAAATTAACTACAACTTCTCTTATGGCTGGCAGAGCGCATGGAAGCACCGCGAAGTGACTGGCGCTACCGACTATGCTATCCTCCAGAACGAGAAGTATGTGAATGGTGGTATGGCTCCACTCTATGCCGATCCTGCCAACCTGATTGATGCCAACGGCAATCCAATCACCGGTTTTGGCACCGACTGGCAGAAACTGCTCTTTAACGACAATGCACCCATCATGCAGCACGACTTGAGCGTGAGTGGTGCTACCGAAAGGGTGAACTACTACCTCTCACTGGGTTACTTCACTCAGGATGGTATTGTGGGTGGTAACTTCGGACGTTCTAACTACGACCGCCTTACCATTCGTTCAAACAACACGTTCAATATTCTTGATGCCACTAAGGAGCGTAATTTCCTTAACAAGATTGATGTGGGCGCCAACCTTTCTTATATGCGCACGCATAGCACGGGAGTAGATGCCAACTCCACTTGGGGTTCTCCACTGGGTTCGGCGCTTTATCTAGCTCCCACACTGCCCGTGGTTCTCACTGGCGATATTGCTCAGCAGATGATTGACCAGTATTCGGCCTACGACCTCTATCGTGACGAGAACGGTAATCCTTACACTATTCCTGGCTTCCTTGGTTCATATAACGAGCAGAACAACCCCATCGCATTGATGCAGGGACCTCCATCTAAGGGCTGGTCGCACAAGTTCATGCCTAAGTTCTCTCTCAATGTGCAACTGTGGGACAACTTGAAGTACAACTTCACTTGGAGCGCCGAGCAGTCGTTCTGGGGCAATGATGCTGCAACCACCAGCAAGTTCTACTTGTCGGGTAACAACAACAGCGACCACACCCAGGCTTCATCGGAGAAGTGCAACGGCACCAACTGGCAAGTTGAGAACACCTTGACCTACGATAAGGTGTTTGGCAAGCACACAATCGGTATCGTGCTTGGTCAAAGTGCCATGAAGTACAAAGGCAGCTATGTGGGCGCCTCGCACTGGAATTTGATCAACATCAACAAACCATATGTAGATTACACCACTGGCGGTAGCATTCAAACCACGCTCGATGCCGACGGCAAGATCATTGGCGTATCCTCGCTCGTGAGCGGTTGGGCTGGCCCTTATGTGGAGCACCGCCTTGCTTCGCTCTTCGCTCGTTTCTCTTACAACTATGATGAGCGTTACATGCTCCAGGCAACTATCCGTCGCGACGGTTCAAGT
>CADAZN010000033.1 GCA_902792435.1 uncultured Bacteroidales bacterium | reverse complement strand
TCCCACCTCTTCCCATTCCGAACAGAGAAGTTAAGCCTCACCACGCCGATGGTACTGCGAAAGTGGGAGAGTAGGTAATCGCCCCCTAAGGAGACTCAGAGCAATCTGGGTCTCTTTTTTTGTGTCCAAATGAGAGGACTTCGAGGAGAAATCCGCGTGCCCTCTTCTATCTAACCATCATCTTCCCGCCGCCTAGCAGGACCTTGAGCCCTCAACGTCGATGGTCAGCGACATGGGAAGGCGCAGGAAATTGCCCCCTAGGGAGACTCAGGAACCAGTTCCTGGGTCTCTTTTTTTTTGTGTCCAGATGAGAGGACTCGAGGAGAAATCCGCGCGCCCTCTTTTTTTGTGTTTAGGGTCTGAATTGTAAAAATATATTTTTTTAGAAAAAAAATGCTCAAAATTTTTTAATTTCACATATTTTTGTTAATTTTGCATCGTTAAGTTAAAAGAAGGCTGCAATTAACAATTTAAGGAACTTTGGCCTCGTTATTTAATTATAAGAAAAACTCATGAAAAAGTCCACAATTTGGATTCTTACGGCTGTGATGGCTATCGCTGTTCTAGGGTTGCTCTTTGTGCAAATCATGTATATGGAAAACATGATTAAAATGCGCAACGAGCAGTTCTATGAGGTGGTTATGCGCAGTCTTTACAATGTGGCAACCAACCTTGAGCGCGACGAGACTAAGTACTTCCTTGATCAAGACTTGAATGAGGCACAAAAATCATTTGCTCCTCTTAAGAATTCTGCTATAGGAGACAACGATTTCATGAGCAATGACTTCGGTGTTGACTCTACTGGTTCTTCTTTTGGCGCAGGCAATAAGGCTTTTTCTGGCTCGAATCTAGGCTCAGGCCTCAATTCGTCTATGAATCGTCAAGAGATTCTTAAAAAGCAGTACATGTATCAAAAGAGCCTTCTCAACGAAGTTGTTTTGAGCATTCTTAACCATGCCAGTGATCGTCCCATCAAGGAACGTGCCGATTCTTCGATTGTCAGTCTTTATATCAATCAAGAGCTTCAGAGCAATGGACTTAACATGCCATTTGAGTTTGCTATTCAATATCCCTCCCGGAACTTTGCCTATTGTACCGATGGGTATGAGGCGAGTTGTGAGGATAAGTGTGAGATATATAGTCAAATTCTGTTCCCTAACGATCCCAATGGAAACAATAAAACTCTCAACGTGACTTTCCCCACCAAGAGCGACTATATCTTCTCCTCGATTAAGTTCATGCTGCCCTCATTTGCTTTTACTTTCATATTGATGGCAGTGTTCACTTACACTATCATATTGGCATTTAGACAGAAGAAACTCAGCGAGATTAAGAATGACTTCATCAACAACATGACCCACGAGTTCAAGACTCCAATTTCTAGTATCTCGCTAGCAGCGCAAATGCTGAATGACCCAGCTGTGGCCAAGAGCCCTGTATTGCTCAAGCAGGCAGCTACCGTCATAACCGACGAGACTAAACGCCTGAGATTCCAGGTTGAGAAGGTTCTACAGATGTCAATGTTTGACCGCACTAGCGCAACTATGAAGTTGCAGGAGGTTGATGCTGATGCCGTTATTTACAATGTTGTAAATACATTCAAACTCAAGGTTGAGAAGTTTGGCGGCACTATAACCGCCGACCTACAGAGCGACGATCCCATCGTCAATGTCGACGAGATGCACTTCACCAACGTGATTTTCAATCTTCTTGACAACGCTATTAAATATCGTCGCGAGGATGTCGCTCCACAACTAAAAGTAGCAAGCTACAACCCCGATGATGATCACATCACCATCACAGTTGAGGATAACGGAATCGGTATCAAGCGCGAAGACTTGAAGAAAATCTTTGAGAAGTTCTACCGCGTTTCTACAGGTAACCGCCACGATGTGAAAGGATTTGGACTGGGACTTGCCTATGTCCACAAAATGATAACCCTCTTCGACGGCAGCATAAAGGCCGAGAGCGAAGTAGGGAAAGGTTCGAAATTTATTATTACTTTACCTCTTCTAAAATAAAAAAAACACTATGGACGAAAAATTGCGTATCCTATTATGCGAAGATGACGAGAATCTTGGCATGCTTTTAAGAGAGTATCTACAGGCCAAAGGCTACAATGCCGACCTCTTTGCCGACGGTGAAAGTGGTTATAAAGCCTTCCTTAAGGGTAAGTACGACATTTGCGTGCTCGATATCATGATGCCCAAGAAAGACGGTTTCCAGCTCGCACAGGAAATCCGCACTATTAACAGCGAAGTTCCCGTAATCTTCCTTACTGCCAAGGCACTTAAGGAAGACATCCTCGAGGGATTCAAACTTGGTGCCGATGATTACATCACCAAGCCATTCTCGATGGAGGAGCTCGTGATGCGCATCGACGCTATTATGCGACGCGTAAAGGGCAAGAAGGGCAAGGAGATTACTATGTACAAGATAGGTAAGTTCACCTTCGATACTCAGAAGCAAGTGCTCATTGTCGACGATATGTCGACCAAGCTCACTACTAAGGAGAGCGAGTTGTTGAGCCTCTTGTGCGCTCACGTTAACGAGATTCTCGAACGTAACTTTGCACTTAAAACCATTTGGATTGACGATAACTACTTCAATGCCCGCAGTATGGACGTTTACATCACCAAGCTGCGTAAGCACCTCAAAGCCGATCCGTCAATCGAGATCATCAACATCCACGGCAAGGGTTACAAGCTCATTGCTCCCGAGCCCGAGGAGAAGTAAGAATCGCGTAGGATAAAGTACAACTGATAAAGTGCTAATTCCTTAACGTCATTAAAGTTCACGAGTTCACAATAATGGGCTCGTGAATTTTTTTGTTACAATTGTCAATCTTGCAAAAAAACTAACCACTAATACCTAATAACTGAAAACAATTTATTATCTTTGTGACTTTAAAACTAGACAAGTCATGAATATCCTCTACCGCATATATCACTACTGCATAGCAGCGCCTATAATTCTTGTTCTTACCATCATTACATGTCTTTTCACCATTGTGGGTTGCCTTTTCAACAGCAACTACTGGGGCTATTATCCTGCTAAATGGTGGGGTAGAGCAATGTGCTTTTTCTTTGGAGTGAAGGTTAAAGTAGAAAATCGCAACCTCATCGACCGCAATAGTGCCTATGTTTTCGTTGCCAACCACCAGGGTGCCTACGACATATTCTCCATTTATGGATATCTTGGTCACAATTTCAAGTGGATGATGCGCAAGGGCTTGAACAACTTTCCACTTGTGGGATGGGCATGCCAAATGGCTGGACACATAATGGTCGATAATCATTCGGCACGAGGCATCGTCAAGACGATGAACGACGCCAAGAAACGACTGTCAAAGGGAATGTCGATTGTTGTTTTCCCTGAAGGACGTCGCACCGATGACGGCCACATTCATCCTTTCAAGCATGGAGCATTTCGTCTTGCTAAAGAGTTTGGCCTGCCAATCGTACCTATCACCATCAACGGCTCCTATCAGGTGATGTCGCGCACCATGTTCCATGTTGACCCTGGTACCATTACACTCACTATTCATGAGCCCATTCCTCCCGAAGAGTTTGGGACTATCCAAGAAATCACACAGAAAACCTACGATTCCATTGTCTCATCACTCGATAACCCTTAATAGTTTTTCCATCAAGGCAGGATAAACGAGACACTAAAATCAGCAATGTCCCAGTTTGCCGAAGTTATATTACCTCTGGCGGTTCAGGGTACCTACACTTACCGCATTCCCGAAGCTATGAGCGTTGGGGTGGGCTATCGTGTGCTTGTTCCTTTTGGTCGCAAGAAATACTACACGGCAGTTGTGGTCATGACTCATGACAAAGAGCCTCAGGGGTATAAGGTGAAAGAGATACTAGCGCTTCTTGACGAAGGCCCCATTCTGCGTCATCCTCAGCTAAAGTTTTGGCAGTGGATCGCTGAATACTATCTGTGTACTGAAGGTGAAGTCTACAAGGCAGCTGTTCCTAGTGGTTTGAAGGTTGAAAGTGAGACACAAATCAGTCCAAATCCCGATTATGAGGAAGAAACACCTGGTGAACTCAATGACCGTGAGAAAGTGATACTCGATTTCACCAATCAGCGTGGTAAAGTACAAATATCGGAGCTCACCAACGCTACAGGTTTCAAGAATGTGGAGGGTATCGTTAGCCGACTGCTCGACAAGGGTGCAGTGCATGTGGCAGAGCGCATGATGGATAATTATCGTCCCAAAACCGAAACATGTGTACGCCTAACGATTAAGCGCGAGGATGAGCAAGCTCTGCATGGCTTTTTTGACCGTGTGAGCCGGGCAAAGAAGCAGGAACAACTGTTGCTTGCCTATCTTGACTTGTCGCAATGGCTTCAGCGTAGCAAGGAAGTGAAAGAAGTGACACAAGAAGAGTTGCTGAAACGCTCGGGATGCACTCAGCCAGTGCTTGCTGCGGCACGAAAGAACGGAATCTTTGAAATCTATAAACGGGAGATTAACCGCTTTGAATTTCTCGCTACAGGGCTAGTTGATTTGCCCAAGCTCACTGAGCAACAACGAGGGGCCTATCTTCAAATTCATGACTCTTTTAAGGATAAAGCAGTGGCGCTGCTTCATGGCGTTACCTCAAGTGGCAAGACATCGATATATATGCACCTTATCAACGATGTGCTCAAGCTAGGCAAGCAGGTGCTTTATCTCGTTCCGGAGATTGCTCTGACCACGCAGCTCACACAGCGCTTGAAGCGTGTGTTTGGCGAACGCTTGCTCATTTACCATAGCAAGTTCAGCGACAATGAGCGCGTCGATATATGGAAAAAAATGCTGTCTTCGAGCGAGCCATGTGTGATAATAGGAGTACGTTCGAGCGTGTTCCTGCCTTATAGCAACCTTGGACTAGTGATTGTCGACGAGGAGCACGATACCAGCTATAAGCAGCAGGATCCGGCACCTCGTTACAACGGTCGCGACACAGCCATCTTGCTGGCACACATGCATGGCGCCAAGACTGTGCTAGGCTCTGCTACCCCAGCTGTTGACACCTATTATAAGGCTTTGAATGGGCGATATGGACTTGTGGAGTTGAATACTAGGTATGCCGATATAGAGATGCCTCAGGTGCATATTATCGACCTCAAGAAAGCTTGGAAAAAGCACGAGATGAATGGCATGTTCTCTCAGGAGCTTATTGATGAGTGCCGCAAAGCATTGGGCAACAACGAACAGGTGATATTGTTCCAAAATCGCCGTGGATATGCTCCAATGGTGCGTTGCAAGCAGTGTGCGTGGATTCCCACCTGCGTGAACTGCGACGTGTCGCTCACTTATCACCGTCATGTCAGCACTCTCACTTGTCATTATTGTGGGTATACCATCACGCTTCCCACGGTGTGTCCTGCATGCGGCAACGCTTCAATTGAGATTGTGGGATATGGCACCGAGCGCATCGAGGACGAGATAGACAAGGTGTTCCCTGGCGAGAAAATCTCGCGAATGGATCTAGACACAACACGCTCAAAGACGAGCTACGACCGCATTATCGAGGAATTCTCGGGGCATAAGACCAATATCCTGGTAGGAACGCAGATGGTGACCAAGGGACTTGACTTTGATGCGGTGAGCATAGTGGGAATTCTCAATGCCGACACGATGATACATTTCCCTGACTTCCGCAGTAGCGAGCGGGCTTTCAATATGATGGAGCAAGTGGCGGGTCGTGCTGGCCGCAAGAATAAGCAGGGTAAAGTCATTATCCAAACTTTCAATCCCAAACACTCCGTTATTGAGAGGGTTGTGGAGCACGACTACAAGGGATTTTACGAGCAAGAGATTGCTGAACGTGAGCAGTTTGGCTATCCACCGTTCACTAAGATTATCAATATCTATCTTAAGCACAAGCAAGACGACGTGGTGCTTGAGATGGCAGTGCGTTATAGCAACTTGCTAAGGGGTGTGTTTGGCAAGCGCGTGATGGGACCCGAAGCTCCAATGGTGTCGCGAGTACAGACCTATTACATCCGCCAGATTGTGCTCAAGATGGAACTTGCGGCATCGATGACTAAGGTCAAGAAAATCTTGCGAGACCTTTATGAGCAATTGCTTGCCATCGATTCACGAATGCGCTCCACTCGTCTCTACTTTGATGTTGATCCGGCTTAGATAATGCATAATTCATAATGCACAATTCATAATTCATAATTGTCATACTCCCCCTGTGTCCCCCTCTATCTTAGAGGGGGTGGATGAAACAACGCATCGAGCAGCTACTCGATGCGTTGTTTTCTTTGAGTTGTCTTTTGGTTGATTTTTAGCGGATTACATGTTCATGCCGCCATCAACTTGGATGACTTGACCAGTAACGTAGCTTGACATGTCGCTGGCAAGGAAAGTTGCCACGTTGGCAATGTCTTCAACAGAGCCTCCACGGCGTAGAGGAATCTTCTGCTCCCAGTCTTTGCGCACCTCTTCAGGAAGTGCAGCTGTCATAGCTGTCTCGATAAATCCAGGAGCAATGGCGTTGGCGCGTATGCCGCGGCTTCCCATCTCCTGAGCGATGCTCTTGGCGAGAGCGATGAGTCCAGCCTTGCTAGCTGCGTAGTTGCTCTGTCCGGCATTGCCGTGCACTCCAACTACCGAAGCCATGTTGATGATAGAACCGCCACGTTGACGCATCATCACTGGCACGAGAGCGTGGATGAAATTGAACGCGCTCTTGAGGTTTACGGCGATAACGGCATCCCACTGCTGCTCGGTCATGCGCAGCATCAGTCCGTCCTTGGTAATACCTGCATTGTTGACAAGGATGTCGATCTTGCCAAACTCTTCCTTGATTTGCTTCACAACCTCTTCGGTTTGAGCAAAGTCGGCAGCGTTGCTGGCATAACCTTTAGCCTTAACACCCAGAGCAGCGATTTCCTGCTCGGTAGCCTTTCCATTCTCGTCGATTACGAGATCGGTGAAGGCGATATCGGCGCCCTCGCTAGCAAACTTCAAGGCAATCGCCTTGCCAATTCCACGTGCAGCACCTGTAATCAGTGCCACTTTTCCTTCAAGTAACTTCATTGTTAAACTGATTTTATTTGTAATTATTTTTTAGTGTCAATTTTAATTGCGGCTGCAAAATTACTTATAATTATTGAAACAATAAAACAAGAGGTTTAAAAAGTCAATATATTAGCGCGAAAGCCAAGCCGATTTCATGTCGTTGGGGCTTGAGAAATGCATCGTTTCGCCTGTTATGGGATGGACAAAGCTCAGCGATTGAGCATGGAGATAGAGGCGAGTGGCAGCTGTGCCATAGAGCATATCGCCAACTATGTGGCAGTTAAGCCCTTGTGGATGTGAGGCATGGACGCGGAGTTGGTGGGTGCGTCCTGTGAGGGGCGTGAACTCCACCAATGCTCGGTCTCCAAGATGTTCCAGCACGCGATAGCGAGTGATGGCTTGTTTGCCGTTTTTGCGGTCGACAATCTGTCGTGGACGGTCGTCATGATTGGGTCGCAATGGTAGGTCGATAATGCCTCCTTGCTCTGTTGGTGAGCCGTCGAGCAAGGCGAGATAGGTCTTGCTCACAGTTCGTTGTTCAAATTGTTGTCGCAAAGCGCTTTGAATCTCCTTTGTCTTGGCTATCACCACAAGACCACTTGTGGCTTGATCGAGGCGGTGCACCTCGAGTGCACTCTCGCCCTTAGGTAGCATATTTTTCACAATTTCAAGAAGCGAAATAGCTTCTTCATCTTTGCCTGGTACGGTGAGCATTCCTGAGGGTTTGTCGACTACCAACAGGAAATCGTCCTCATAGATGATTTTCACCTCGTCGTCATTGTGGGTGGCGATGAGTGGATTGTTTTCAACGTTTAGCCCCTGCAGCATAAACTCCATGAGAGGCAGGCACTTGCTGCGGCATGCAGGGTAGAAGTGTCCGTGATGTCGCACCTCGCCTTGAGGCGACTGTCCCACCCAGAACTCTGCCATGCAGACGGGTGTGAGGTCGTGCAGGAAGGCATATTGAAGGAGCTTGGGAGCGCAGCAGTCGCCCGTGCCTCCTGGTGGCAGGCGGTGCAAGCGTCGCTTAAAGATTGTTGCAATGTCGAGGCTTTCGCCTTGTGCATTGTGAACGACAAAGAGGCGGAACAACTGTTGCTGCAAGTCTTCGCTCATTACTTTGCGTTTCGTTTTCAGCTCGTTGATGGATGCTTGAAGATTATTTAGTCTTTGAGTGATATTGTCGAGCTCGATGGTGTGTCGTTTCTTGAGGCGACGCATCTCAGCTTTCATGAATTGGCTCTCCTTGATGAGTGCCGCCTCTTGTTCGGCTGTGATGTTGCCCATGCTGCGCAGCTTGTCACGCTCGGCTTTTGCTGTTTCCATTGCTTGCCGCATCTGGAGTTCCTCGTTTTTATGCTTCGCTAATGTGTCGCTGAGAAGTCCTTCTATTTTCTTTATTTCAGGGGAATTTTCCAATGCCTCTATGCGGTGGTTTATCTCGGTGATTTTGGTCTCGCCAGTTCGGAAAAGTCCTTGTGGTTCAAGTAGATTGTAGATGTGTGGAACGAAGTAGGGGTGTTCGCCGGTGTGGGCAAGGTTTCCCGAATAGGCGGCGAGATAGCCTAACGAACCTTCGTGGTCTTTCACCACTAGCACACCTAGCATTTTGCCTGCCATGAGTTCGTCGCGCCATTGCTCCTGGTTAAGGGCATAGTCCATAACTTCCCTTGCGGCTAGTTTGCTTAATTCGTGAGGAGTGTAGTGCATTGGGTAGGTGAAGCTTGAGGGCAGCTCAATGCCGCTCACGTCGCAGTGGAATCTATGTATCTTGGTGTCGGTCATAATTTGGTGGGACAAAACTACAAAAAAATAGTTTTTTAAAGACAGTTTTTTAAAAACAATTAAGGACAAATATATTTTTCACATTGGATGTCGTTTACTTAGCCATTCGGCTTTTGGGTATTATAGACAATTGACTCGGAGGTTTTAACACAAATTACCATAAATTGGCCGCAAATTATCATTTAATTATCATTTTTTTTGTTGGGGCCGCGCTGCGCGCTAAAGATTGTTGCCCTTCGGGCTAAGATTGGTAGTGTTGTGCCTACGGCACTAATATTTATTTTTGCGCTGGCGCGCTAAGATGTCGCTGTGCATGGAATCGGTGGAATCGGTTTTGTCAAACAACTGGAACTACTCAATAACAACTAAAACAACAGCGGTTTTGCCTGCTTACGCAGGAATTTTGAAACATGGAATCGCTGGAATCGGCTGACTCAGTTGGGCCGCGCTGCGCGCTAAAGATTGTTGCCCTTCGGGCTAAGATTGGTAGTGTTGTGCCTACGGCACTAAAATTTATTTTTGCGCTGGCGCGCTAAGATGTCGCTGTGCATGGAATTGGTGGAATGGGTTTTGTCAAACAACTGGAACAACTCGATAACAACTAAAACAACAGCGGTATTGCCACTCCTGCGGAGTGGAAATTAGAGCGCTGCGCGCTAAAATTTTGATAATTATTTGGATACTGGCTAAGATTATTGTCATGGAATCGGTGGAATCAGTTGGTTCGGTTGGTTCAGCTGGTTCAGCTGGTTCGGTTGGTTCAGCTGGTTCAGCTGGTTCAATTGGGGCGTTTGTTATGAGTTGTGAGTTCATTGTGGTATATATTTAATGTACGTGTGTGCACAAAGGTAGGGGATTGTTTGTTTCAAAACCATATTAAAATATGGCATGCATGAAAAGCCCAGTATTGAAAAGTCATGGCACGAGAGCATCTTACCTCAAGTAAGGTCGATGGCTCAGCCACTGGTGATGGTTATGCCAATGTTGTATGCCGGTATGCTGCTGGGAGGCGTTTCGGCTCTAGTGGGCCTTGCAGTTGTCTTGCTGCTTATAGCTGCCGCTTTTGTTGCCAATGTGTTGGCAGGCGTGATAGCCTTGCTGATGCTTCGCACGAAGTAGCGATGATCGAAATGTGACGTTATAAATAACAAACATAGCTCCATAATTCTGCAATAAAAGCGCAGGATTATGGAGTTTTAATTTGTGGTCAAGTGTGTGACCAATTGTGTTAAATGGTTGTGTAATCATAGTTAGGTATTAAATAACTATAAAAAGGTTATTGAGTAATTTATATTTGAAAACAATTTTGTATCTTTGCAAGTTGAGACCTTTCATATAATGCATAATGCACAATGAGGCTCATTTCGAAATTTAATAGACAATTTTTTAATGGCTCAAGAATTAGAATTACAAGATAACAATCAGTCGCAAGGCAGTGACTTTGGTGGATATGAGAAGCTGGTGACGCTCACTCCTCGTGAGCACATCAGGTTGCGTCCGGGAATGTACATTGGCAAACTTGGCGATGGCTCTCAGAGCGATGACGGTATCTATGTGCTGATGAAGGAGGTGATTGACAACTCCATCGACGAGTTCAACACGGGCTTTGCCAAGCCTCGCATCGACATCACCGTAGAAGGTGGCAAGGTGACCATCCGCGACTATGGCCGCGGAATTCCTCTTGATCAGGTTAAAGATGCCTCGAGCAAGATGAACACTGGCGCTAAGTATGATACCAAGAATTACAAACGTTCGGTAGGTCTTAACGGCGTTGGAATCAAAGCCGTTAATGCCCTGTCGTCAAGTTTCTTCATTCGCTCGGTGCGTGACGGCCAGTGCTCGGCTGTGACCTATAAGGAAGGTCTTGTTGAGAAAGAGACAGGCATCATCGCCGCCCAGCCCGACGACGAGAACGGCACCGTTGTGGAGTTCACCCCCGACAACACTATCTTCAAGAACTACGAGTATCGCGAGGATATTATCGAGGTGATGATAAAGAATTACTCGTTCTTGAACACTGGCCTGTCGCTCTACTACAATGGTAAGCGTTATCACTCCCGCAACGGCTTGAGCGACCTGGTGAACGAGAATATGACCAATGACCCATTGTATCCGCTCATGCACTTCACAGGTGAAGACATCGAGGTGGTGATTACTCACGCGGCGCAGATGGGTGAGGAGTTTTACTCGTTTGTAAATGGTCAGCACACAACTCAGGGCGGCACCCATCAGAGTGCGTTCCGTGAGGCATTGTCGCGTACCATCAAGGACTTCTATGGCAAGAACTTTGAGTATAGCGACATTCGTAATGGTATCGTCGCTGCCATCAGCATCAAGGTTGAGGAGCCAGTGTTTGAGTCGCAGACAAAGATTAAGCTTGGCTCGAGCGTGATGTGGAAGGATGGTCCCACCATCTACAAATTCATTAACGACTTCATCAAGAAAGAGCTCGACAACTACTTGCACAAGACACCTGCCACAGCCGACGTGCTGCTGAAGAAGATTCAGGAGAATGAGAAAGAGCGCAAGGCTATTGCCGGCGTTACCAAGGTGACTCGTGAGCGCATGAAGAAGGCTGCGCTCCACAACGACAAGCTGCGCGACTGCCGTGTGCACTACAACGACAGCCGTGGTGACCGTCGCGAGGAGACTTGCCTGTTTATTACCGAGGGACTCTCGGCAAGCGGCTCTATCACCAAGATACGTGATGTGCAGACCCAGGCCGTGTTCTCGCTGCGAGGCAAGCCGTTGAACACCTTTGGTGTGGCTCCAGCTATTGTTTACAAGAACGAGGAATTTGGACTGCTTCAAGCTGCGCTTAACATCGAGGACGGCATCGATGGCTTGCGCTATAACAAGGTGATTATCGCAACTGATGCCGATGTTGACGGCATGCACATCAGGTTGCTACTGTTGACTTATTTCCTTCAGTTCTATCCCGAGCTTGTGAAGACTGGGCACCTCTACATACTGCAAACGCCGCTATTCCGCGTGCTCAACCGCAAGGACGCGAAGCGCAAGAGCCGCAGTGCCGGCCGTGAGGCAAAGAAGAACAAGGTGGAGACCTACTACTGCTACAGCGACGAAGAGCGCGTGGCCGCCATCAACAAGCTTGGTGAAAACGCCGAGATTACTCGATTTAAAGGCCTTGGCGAAATCTCGCCCGAGGAGTTTGTCGACTTCATTGGCCCCGAGATGCGCCTCGACAAGGTGAAACTGCGCAAGGAGGACAATGTGAAGCAACTGCTCACCTTCTTCATGGGCAAGAACACCATGGAGCGCCAGAACTTTATTATTGACAACCTAGTAATTGAAGACGATGAAGACATCACAGTGCACTAACGGCAAGAGAGTTGCTATGTTCCAGGGGTCGTTTGATCCATTCACTCGTGGTCATGAATCGATAGTGAGGAGAGCATTGCCGCTCTTTGACGAGATTGTGGTGGCGGTGGTAAGCAACATAGCCAAGAAACCGTTTATGAGTCTTGAGAATAGGCTTGAGTTTATCAAGCGTGTGTTTAAGGACGAGCCTCGAGTGCGAGTTGTTGCGTCGGAGGGCTTGACCGTAGACGTTGCACGCGAGATTGGCGCTACCTGCCTGCTGCGTGGCGTGCGCATGATTCAGGATTTTGAGAACGAGATGCACATGGCCGAAATAAACCGCCGCCTTGGAGGCATCGAGACTGTGCTGCTCTACACCTTGCCCGAGTTCAGCCACATTAGCTCGACTATAGTTCGTGAGCTCTTTAATTACAATCAAGATGTTAGTGATTATTTGCCCGCAAATGCTTCAATAGATCTTTTGGGCAAGTAAGTTTAAATATTTAGGCGAAAACAAAAATAAATTTAGATATGAAGAAAATTGCTATCTCATTAGTGTTGTTGATGGGCTTTTCGGTTCTGTCGTGCGCACAGTTCAATCGCAACAGCTCGATGCAGAAACTGCTCAATGCACAATATGCCATCAACAATTTCTATGTCGACACGGTAAATAACGACAAGCTCGTAGAAGAAGCTATAAAAGGAATGCTTGAGAGCCTTGACCCTCATTCTACCTATACCGATGCCAAGGAAACCAAAGAGCTTGAAGAGCCCCTTCAGGGCGAGTTCAGCGGAATTGGAATCCAGTTCAATATGAAGCAAGACACGCTCTATGTTATTCAGACCATAGTTGGTGGCCCTTCGGAGAAAGTGGGTATAATGGCAGGTGACCGCATAGTCACCGTAAACGACACCACAATCGCAGGCAAGAAGATGAAGAACACCGACATCATGAAGCGCCTGCGTGGCCCTAAGGGCTCTAAAGTGACAGTGCAAGTGAAGCGCGGCAACAACCCCGAGCTTATCACCTTCCGTATCACTCGTGACAAAATTCCATTGTATAGCGTTGACGCGTCTTATATGATAGATGATAAAACTGGCTATATCCTGATTTCGCGTTTCGGTGCCAAGACTCACGAAGAGATGGTTGACGCAATCGAGAAACTTAAGAAAGAGGGTATGAAGCAGCTTATTATCGACCTGGGAAATAACGGCGGTGGTTATCTTAATGCTGCCATTGAGATGTGCAATGAGTTCTTGCAGAGACATCAGCTCATAGTTTATACCGAGGGTATCAACTCTCCTCGACAAGAAGCCAATGCTGATGGTTATGGTAGTTACCGAGATATGAAACTAGTGGTTTTAGTTGACCAGTTCTCGGCCTCGGCAAGCGAGATTTTCTCGGGTGCCATGCAGGACTGGGACCGTGCAGTGGTTGTGGGTCGCCGCTCTTATGGCAAGGGCTTGGTGCAGCGTCCATTCCGCTTTGACGATGGCTCGATGATTAGGCTCACAGTGGCTAGATATTACACCCCGTCGGGACGTTGCATTCAGAAACCTTACACCAAGGGCGACAAGAAACACTATGAAGAGGACTTGGTAGATCGCTCGAAAGAAGGTGAGTATTTCCACCTCGACAGCATCCAGTTTAATGACTCACTCACCTACAAGACCTTGAAGAACGGCCGCACCATATATGGCGGTGGAGGCATTATGCCCGACGTGTTTGTTCCGCTCGACACCACCGAGAACAGCAAGTATTACCGCGACATGCTTGCCAAGGGGATTATCAATCAGTATGCTGTTGACTATGTTGACAAGCACCGCGCACAAATCAAGAATAACTATAAAGACGTTCAAGACTTTGACAAGCGCTTCTCGCTCACCGATGCCGACATGAAAAACTTCATTGCCATGGGCGAGAAGGACAGCGTGAAGTATAACGAGAAAGACTACAAGACCAGTGAGCGCTTGTTCAAGACCGTGCTCAAGGGCTTGGTTGCTCGCGATGTGTTTGCCGATCCTGGTGCCTATACTATCATCATCAATCACCGCAACAATGACGTGCAAGAGGCATTGAGGGTGATTAATGACGAAAAACTCTATAACTCGCTGCTTAAGAATGGCAATCCTGAGTATGAAAGGCTTGCCCGCGAACACAAAGAGAAGAAGAAAAAGTAGTCAGTTATTAGTTATCAGTTGTCAGTTATCAGTAGTCAGTTCTGAACTCCCTAATCCCTAATCAATCATCTCTAATCACTCATTTCTAATCAATTATCAGTTATCAAATGGCAGGTATGGGACCCGGTATGGGACCGGGAATGAGAGGCGGCGGCGGACGCCGCAACCAGGGCACAGTGAAGATGCCACCTGGTGGCATGAAGACTGTGGCACGATTGCTTAAAATGCTGCTTGGCAGCTACAAGTGGTCGCTGCTTGCTGTCGCTGTGTGCATCCTTGTTACCACTGCCACTACTTTAACTTCGACCCTTTTTACACGCACGCTCATTGATGATTATATCGCTCCTTTGAGCGTTGCAGCCAATCCTGATTTTGGTCCATTGGCTGTGACCCTGTTCAAACTCGCCGCTGTGCTGCTGGTGGGTGTGGGATGCTCCTACCTGAACAGTCGACTGATGATCAACGTGAGCCAAGGCATGCTGCTCAAGCTGCGTGAACGCCTGTTTGAACACATGGAGTCGTTGCCCATCAAGTTCTTTGACCAGAATTCGCATGGCGATGTGATGAGCGTGTATACCAACGATGTAGACTCGCTCCGCCAGACCGTAGGAAATAGCCTACCTAATGTGTTCAGCTCACTAATCACCATCATTGCCACACTCACGAGTATGCTTGTCCTTTGCTGGCAGCTCACTTTGCTCACTATTGTCCTCACAGGTGTAATGGTGTTTACCACTAAGTGGCTTGGAGGCCGCTCGGCGACCTATTTCCGCAAGCAGCAGAACGATATGGGTGCTATGAATGGCTTTGTTGAGGAGATGCTCACAGGCCAAAAAGTGGTTAAGACCTTCTGCCACGAAGATGAGGCGATTGAAGAGTTTGAGAAGCTGAATGAAAATCTGCGCGACAGTGCCTGCAACGCCAACAAGGTTGCTAATATTGTTATGCCAATCAACGGCAATATCTCAAATCTCATCTATGTGACCTGTGCCGCAGTTGGTGCGATGGTGGCATTAGGAGGAGGTGGACTCACTGTGGGCACACTGGTGTCGTTCCTCACTCTTATCAAGAACTTTACCCAGCCTGTGTCGCAAATCAGTAACCAGGTCAACAGTGTAGTGGCATCGCTAGCTGGTGCCGAACGTGTTTTCAAGATTATGGACCAGGCAAGCGAAGACGATGGCAAGGCAACCGTTAAGCTAGTTAACGTTGACGAGGCGTCGGACGGCACTCTCGCCGAGACTGATGTCGTCACCCAAAAGTGGGCGTGGAAAAAGCCTGTTGACGGCGGCTATGAACTAGTGAAGCAACAAGGAGAGGTCGACTTCTCGCAGGTAGACTTCAGCTATGTTCCCGAGAAGCAGGTTCTGTTTGATATAGATCTTGACACCGATGCAGGTCAAAAAGTTGCACTTGTGGGCGGAACTGGTGCAGGCAAGACCACAATCACTAACCTAATCAACAGGTTCTACGACATTCAAGACGGAAAGATATTTTACGACAAAATCTCTATCACCAGCATATGCAAGGCCGACCTCAGACGTAGTCTGGGAATGGTGCTCCAGGAAACCCATCTCTTTACTGGCACAGTGATGGAGAATATACGCTATGGTCGCCTTGACGCTACCGACGAGGAGTGCATTGCAGCAGCCAAGCTTGTGCATGCCCATGACTTCATTTCGCGCTTGGCACAGGGCTATAACACCATGCTTAATGCCGACGGTGGCAATCTATCGCAGGGTGAGCGTCAGCTCATTGCCATAGCGCGTGCTGCTGTCGCCAATCCTCCAGCGCTCATCCTCGATGAGGCCACGAGCAATATCGATACCCGCACCGAGCGCATGATACAGCAAGGTATGGACTCGTTGATGCAGGGACGTTCAACGTTCGTGATCGCTCATCGCTTGAGCACTGTGCGTAACGCCGACATCATCGTCGTGATGGAACATGGCCGCATTATTGAGCAAGGTACCCATGACGAGCTAATTGCCCAGCAGGGCCGCTACTACCAGCTCTATACTGGACATGGGATTAGCGATTAGAGACGATGGGCGTTGATTAAAGAATAAATTTAATAACAACATAAAACCAAAAACAACAATGTCTAAGAAAATTACCGAAAAAGTTACTTGGGTGGGTAAAGTTGACTGGGAACTCACTCATTTCCACGGCGATGAGTTGTCAACCTTTAAGGGTTCAAGCTATAACTCTTATCTTATCAAGGATAAGAAAACTGTGCTCATCGACACCGTGTGGGGACCATACGACCGCGAGTTTGTGGCCCGCCTCAAGGAGGTTGTGGACCTCAAGACCATCGACGCTATAATCATGCAGCACAACGAGAGCGACCACAGCGGCGCTCTGCCAGAGCTCATGCGTGAGATTCCCGATGTGCCCATCTACTGCACTGCCAAGGGTAAGGCCATCATTCATGGCCATTATCATCAGGACTGGAACTTTGTGACCGTAAAGACTGGTGACAAGCTCGAGATTGGCGACTCGACTCTCACTTTTATCGAGGCACCCATGCTGCACTGGCCCGACACGATGTTCACCTACATGGACGGCGAGAACATCCTGTTCTCGAACGATGGCTTTGGCCAGCACTATGCTACCGAATCGCTCTACGATGACCGTGTGGATATGGCCGAGATGCTCTATGAGGCAAAGAAATACTATGCCAACATCCTCGCACCATTCAGCATGATGGTGACACGCAAGCTCAACGAGATTCTTGCCATGAATCTGCCGTTGAACATGGTTTGCCCAAGCCACGGTGTGATTTGGCGCAAGAATATCAATCTCATTATCGAGAAATATCAGCAGTGGGCTGCCAACTATCAAGAAAATAAGATTACTATCGTCTACGACACCATGTGGAACAGCACCCGCATAATGGCACAGGAGATTGCACGTGGCATCCAGGAAGTTGACCCTGAGGTTGAGGTGAAGATTTACAATGCTGCGCATGAGGACAAGAACGACGTGCTGACCGAGATTTTCGCCTCGAAGGCTATTCTCGTGGGTTCGCCCACCATCAACAACGGCCTCGCTCACGCTGTCACTGGATTGCTCGAGATGGCTAAGGGCATGAAACTCAAGAACAAGAAAGCCGCTGCATTCGGCAGCTACGGTTGGAGCGGTGAGGGCATTAAGCTCTTAAGTGGCCTGCTTGCAGGTTGTGGCTTCGAGCTTATCAACGACGGCATCCGCATCCAGTGGGTTCCTGATCAGGCCGTGATTGAGCAATGCCGCGAATATGGCCGCGAGCTCGCCAAGGCGCTGTAACCAGCAAACGATTAGGAGATTGTGTCAATATGATGCAATCTCCTTAATAAAACACTTTCTGCCATGTCTTATCTCTTTTCAAATATCAAGCGGTTATGTGCGCTGGTCTTAGTAATTGGTACAGCTCTCATTTGCTCTCATGCCAGCGCTACGAGTGATTGTGATAACTATGTGAAGCTATTTGTTGACTCCACTGGCAAAGTTACAGAGGCAACACTAGTTAATGACATTGATCGCATGATAGAGCAACAGGTAACTGAGATTTGCGAATCGCTAACCGATATAGACCCTCGTTTTCGAAATGAGTGGATACTGGTTCCTTTTTCTTACGAAGACTTATCTGAGGATGGCTATACAACAATAACCAAAGACATGATTGACGTTTCAAAAGCAGAGATTATTTATAAATCATGTTACATTGGGAACATACCTAAGTTTCCTGGAGGAGATGTGGCATTAATGAAATTCATCACTGAAAGCTTTAACTATCCACATCTAAACGAGAATGACACAGTGCAAGGTAAGTTGAAGTTGAGATTTCATGTTTCTAAAACAGGTGAAGTGGATGATGTGGAGGTCATAGACCCTCAAAACACCGAACTTGAAAAGGAAGCAATAAGAGTCATCAAACTTCTTCCAAAGTTTACTCCAGGCCACAATGTGGATGGTTCGCCTGTTGATTATTGGTTTACTTTGCCATTAGAGATAAAACCCTAATTCTGAAAAGCTCACAACCATATAATATATTTGCAATCAAAAAAACGGTAAATACTATGGACTTATTACTACCTAACAAGATAAATAGCGCAAAAGGTGAGATTCTGAGGGAAGCCCGTCAGGTGACCATTATAGGTGCCAATGGTGCCGGCAAGACACGCTTTGTTAACAAACTGGTGGAACAGTGTGGCGACCTGGCTTTCCGCATCTCGGCTTTAAGAGCATTATTCCCTGTTGAGCACCCCGAACAGCAATACAAAGGTTCAATAAGCGAGCGCTTTGACAAGCTCAATCAAAACATGCAGCAGGTTGTCAACACCGCAAAGAGCGAGTTTGACAAGCTTTCCTACGTGATGATGATTGATGAGTTCCGTAGCCTTATGAACTTTAAGGCTCACCAGCTGATGAGGGAGGATATGGA
This sequence comes from uncultured Bacteroidales bacterium, assembly GCA_902792435.1. Classification (GTDB taxonomy): domain Bacteria; phylum Bacteroidota; class Bacteroidia; order Bacteroidales; family Muribaculaceae; genus Sodaliphilus. Next base: position 5,654 of record CADAZN010000033.1, on the reverse strand, counting down.
ATTCCCCAAGACCAAGCTTGACAAGGTGGTTAAGATGTGGCAGGATGTGTTCCCAAAGAACAAGATACTGCGTGAGAACGGCAAGCTGCTTTTCACAACCGAAGGCCAGACCGACAAATACTCGTCGCTGCGACTGAGTGATGGTGAGAAAGCTGTGCTCTACTATCTTGGTGCTGTGCTCTATGCCATGGAGGATGCCGTGATATTTGTTGACGATCCTGAGACCTTTATTCACCCTTCGATCATGCAGACATTGTGGAACGTGATTGAGGAGATGCGTCCTGACTGTACATTCGTTTACAGTACTCACGATGTGGATTTTGCAAACTCACGCATCGATAACAAGTGCATATGGGTCAAGGACTTCAATCCCGAGCAATTGACATGGGATTATGAGGTGCTGCAATCAAGCAGTAACTTGAGCGACAGCCTCTACATCGACTTGCTGGGAACTCGCAAACCAGTTCTCTTTGTCGAGGGCGATGAGGAACACAGCATTGACTCTAGGCTCTATGCCCTTGTGTTTCCCGAGTATACCATCAAACCACTTGGCAGTTGCAACAAGGTGATAGAGAGCGTGCGCTCGTTCAACGGGCTTGAGGGCTTGCACCACCTTGACAGTTGGGGCATTGTGGATCGCGACCGTCGCGACGAGAAAGAAGTAGAATACCTTCGCAAGAAGAAAATCTTAGTGCCCGAGGTTGCCGAGATTGAGAACATCCTCATGCTCGAGGGTGTGATACGTGCCGTTGCTCATTACCGTCACAAGAATGAAGACGACGTTTTCAACAGTGCCAGCCGCGCTGTGATAAAGAACTTTGACAATGAGATTAAGCAGCAGGCCTTGCAGCACACGCGTCACCGCGTGAAGCACGATGTTGAGCTGCGTGTTGACATGAAGTTCCGCAACATCAGCGCGCTCGAGGACCACATGATTGACCTCGTGAACGAGATTAACCCACGTGGCATCTATGAGTTGCTGTGCCGTGAGTTCCATGTTTATGTCCAAAAGAAGGATTATGCCAAGGTGCTGAAGGTTTATAACCAGAAGCTGATGCTCACTCAGAGCGGAGTGGCAGGGTTGTGTGGCCTCAAGAGCCGCGAGGAGTATATAAAAATCGTGCTTAAAATCCTGAAAGGAAATGGTCGTGAAGCCAAAGCGATTCGCAAAGCCATTAAAGAGTGCTTCGGCCTTGAAGATACTAGTGATGCTCAGTAGGCTAGAGAATCACCAAAAAACAGAGGAGCGGCAAGCATCGATGCTTGTCGCTCCTAATATATAATTTCGCTATACTCGTTTTGAGTCGTATTTTTGTTTACTCGCTTACTCTGTCGGCTGTGAAATCGGCAATGTCAAAGCCCATTAGTTTCACTGGAATTTCAGGAGGAGTGTTGTCCTTGATCACGCGGCAAGCGTTGCGGTAACGCACCTTGTAGTAGCTCTCGCTCGAGTGGTTCTCGGTGATGCCCTTGCTGCAAGAAGCATGAATGAAAGTGAAGTCGTGGCCGTTGCCGTCAACCTTAGTGACGATGCCCACATGACCTATTCCACGACCACCGCCGCGTCCGCCAAAGAATACAAGATCGCCAGGCTTAAGCTCGCTGCGGTTGACGCGTGTGCCGTTTGACAGTTGTCCGCCTGCAGTGCGGTGCAATTTATATCCAAACTCCTTGTAAACATAGCTTGTGAATCCCGAGCAGTCGAAGCCCTTAGGGCTCATTGCTCCATAACGATAAGGAACACCACGGAAAGTCTTGGCGTAGGAGAGGAGATTTTCAACTTGAGATTGTGGTTTAGTGATATTGATTTGAGTTGTAGTGGCAGCTGGCGACATTTCGGGGTCGGGTTCAGCGGCCCAAGTGGTTGTTGATGCAGTACTAATTAATAATGTGACAATAAAAATTCTTGATAAAAACTTCATTACTCTAATTATTTACGTTAAGAGGCACAGGTGTAAACAATACACTCTAGTAGTGCCTGAAAAACTGTTTGACGCTGCAAAGTTAAGGAGGTTACCCTAGGTGGGCAACCTCCCTTGACGTTCTGTAACATTTACCGTTGCAAATGATTTTTTTCTAAAAGTTACGGCTTTCACCTTTATAGCAAGCTTTGCTGGGTGTTTGTGTTTTTAAACTTCGTTAGCCAAAAAATGAAATAAAAAACAAATTTTAACCAAAAATACCATCTCTTGACACCGAAAAAGCAACTTGATGGTAATAATTTGCCTCTAGTTTTTGCTTCTCATTCTCATGGAAAAATAGCCAACTGCAACTAAGGAACACATGAGCAAAATGCCAGTTATGCGGACAAGGTTGTCGGTCATAGTGAAGATGCCACAGTGATGGAGAATCATCAGAATGGCGGGAATTGCAAGAAAACAGCGGCATGTGTAGCTTAAAACTTTACTTTTATTTTTCATAATAGTCGGTCTTGATTGTTTTATAAAATGTGTTGTTTTGATTATTAGACGCATCAACCATAGGAAAAATCACATTCTTCAGCAATAAAAAAAGCGGTTGATTTACTAATTAGTAGATCAACCGCTTAGCTTTTGCTATTGTGAGAGGGTGCGTTTAATCGTCGTCGTCAGTGCTAATAACTTTTTTGTAGTCTTCGGTAGCACCAGTCTCAACATAAAGCACATGCATCTCATTGATTTTCATCGTGATTTCGATAACCAATTTCATACCTGTTCCATAATCAAGAGTCAAGGTCTTTCCATTCAAGGTCCACTTGAACCCTACGTCGTTAGTTACCTCGCCATTAACCAATATCCTTCGTGAGCCAGTGCGTTCTTTCTTGAAAACATAGTGAATGTCATTTTGAGTGTCGGCAGTCTTGATTATGGCCCATTCGCCCACAAGGTCCTGTTCTTGGGATGTGAGAATGTCTTTGTCGTCGTCGCAGGAGTTAAGGATGAATGGCAGCACGAGAGTCATTAACAAAAGTATTTTCTTCATAATTTATAATGATTTAGTCATTTGTTCGATATAAGTTAAGTGTGTTGTTTCAAGCCATATCTTCGGTTTTGAGTTTTAGAGAGTAGTACATTATAGCTGCGAGAACCACAAATAGTCCTAAGCTGCCCGCAAGCAGTGCGTAGGTCTCAAGGTTAAGCAGCACGAAGATATAGGCATACACAATGGCGAGCATTGCTCCTATAGCGAGAGCCATTTTCTTGGTCTTGAGTACGCCTAACAGATAGAGCGTAATCATCACAATAGTCATTGCTGCGGCAATGAGATAAGCCCATCCAAATGCCATGTGCTCGCTTATCGACAGCAGCAAGGAGTAGAAGAGTACCAGTGCTAGTCCGACCAACAGATATTGGAACACGTTGATGTAGCGTTGCATCTTTATCTCAACAAAGAGCACGGCAATGAAAGTGAGCACAATCACCAGGAAGGCATACTTGATAGCGCGCTCCACCTTTTGGAAGCTGTCGACAGGTACCATTAGCCCTACTTGCACTTGTGACTTGCCCAGGTCGTAGCTGCGGTCGTCGATAAACGCCTGTGGGTAGGTTCGGTTGATGCTGATGATGTTCCACGACGCAGTAAAACCGTTGTCGGTTACATTTCGTTCATCGGGCAGGAAATTGCCTCCGAAACTTGGTTTGGGACAATCGCCTTTTATGTTGATAGATGTGGTCTCACCAATTGGTGTGAAGTTCAGGTTGTCGCTACCTTTCAGCTCAAGATGCATCTTGAACGGTATTGAGTCGAGCGATGATAGTGGGCTGATGTCAAGGCTTGTTTTAGCAACTGGGCCACCATTCTTGTCAAACATGTCGTCGTAGGCAACAGCAACTGGCTCAGCAGCTTCTTCTGCAATTATTTCCATATCGGCGACGACATCCTCATTGGCATGATCGGCACTCGAGCTGTATTCATAATCGTTTTCCTCGTGCAGATTGCCATCTTTGCCGCCATCGTTCACGTCAATTTGGTTGCCATTTAGGTCAAGAACCAACTTTTGCGAGATTCCTCTCAGGTCGGTTATGCCCACTTCAATGCAGGCCTTGTCGAGCTGCAGCATTGTTGAATCAATCTCATTTGGCAGCAATCCCTTGATAGTGAAGGTGCCTGAGAAGTCGATGCCTGTGTTGTAAACCACGGTTTCATAGATGCTACGATACAATGTCTGGCTTTTTACATCGGCGTTGATGTCGAGTTTCTTGGGCAGGATATATACCATGTGGCGCTGCTCGGTAGAATCTTTCTTGTTTTTTGTGACATAAGGGATGGCAATAACTGGTCCAGTCACGTGTTGTGGCAGTCCCCATTTTTCGGAGATTTCTTGCTGTGCTTTTTCGGCAGTTATCTGTCGGTCATTACTCAATGAGTCAATCATGAGTGTTGGAATGAGAAGAAGCAGCGACAACAGCACAATGAATCCAACCTTGAAACCAAGCGTGCGAGTGAATTTCTTTTCACTTTTAGGCTTGGCGTTTGGTTGTTGAGCAGGAGTGTTGGGAGTAGTTACTGGCTCAGCTGCGTTTTGCTGAGGTAGTGGTGGCAAATTGCCGAGGTTGGGATCATTTTCCATAATTTGAATTGTTACAGAAGTTTCACATTATAGGGTTTTAAAAATAAACGATGCCAAGTGTGCTTTTATTTCACTTAATGTAGTTAAGTTAGGTTAATACTGTGTTTTTTTGTCAGACAATTAAGGACAATAATTGTTATTTAATTAGCTGGTGGTTTTGCAGCCATATGGCTTGTGGTTATTAAGGACAATTGACGCGGGGATTTTTACGCAAATTATCGTGAATTAGCCACGAATTAGAGTCGCCTGCGGCGAGAAATCTAGTAAATTAATCAAAATCCAACAAAATGTGGGTGGGGTTTGCTATTCTTGGCGGATTGGACAGTTTGGGATTATTGACATGAATAAGAAGAAGGAGCAGGAATAAAAGGAATTTTTTCCTCTCGATAAGTTATACCTATCGGGGCCATAAAGCCTCGCAAACGAGTATATTTTTGAAGATAGCCCATATATGATATTTTCATGCCATAATTCAATCAGTTTTATGCCATCGGCAAAGATAGCGGTTTTTTATATTCTAGAAAGAAGAACAATTACCAAAACAACAAACATGAGAAAACCACAACCATAAGCTCTGTTGGCAAATTCATTATTTACATTTCATCCTGATTTGCCTTGTTGGAGATTCCATTTTTAAGTTCGCTATATGTGACCTTTTTTCTCCGTATGAATCTAAGATATAGGTACCTCACACTTATTCCTGTGTGAAGAACTATCATGTTCCCGAAAAATAGTTTGAATAAAGTCTCCATATCAAATGCTTAATTGCTCACTTCCGTGAAAACTTACTCCAAATTGTCGCTGTCAGACCGCAAACGCCTTTTTAAACCTGTCTGTAGCATCCACAAAATAGCTCCTGTCAATCCTACATATGAGATTGAAATAATCGAAAGCTCTTTGAATGAATTAACTGCATTCTTTATATCATTCAGATCAAATTTGACTGAATCTTCTGAACTATATACATCTACACGATATTTGATAATATCTAAGGAATTGACATAGTTATATATCAAAAACAAGAATAGTAAAATAGTGAAGACCAGCCAAATAGTTATGAATCTATTGCAAATACTTATCTTTTTCATTTTTTCTTCTTTAAGTT
>CADAZN010000032.1 GCA_902792435.1 uncultured Bacteroidales bacterium | reverse complement strand
ACTCAATGAGCGAGCGCAACAGTCCCGAACCAGGCGACTATCTCGTGCGCGTTAAAATCAACAAGGATGGAGCCCTCGATATCGAGAAGGTGCACATGAGCTATGTGGCCCCTAAGAAATAATTCTGAAAAATCCATCCGAAGGACGATTTAAGATTATAGAATTGACATCAAAAACGCAGCGACAAGATTTGTTCTTGTCGCTGCGTTTTATTATTGTGTGACTCCGCACTCCAAGGGTGCGAACTTAGGTGTTGTCTTTATTTAGAAGTTTACACCAAAATTGAGATAGAATGTACGGTTGCTGCTTGAGTTGTAATCGTCGTGGCTGATGTTGGCTAAGCCAATATCGTAGGTCATGTCGAGATAAAACATGCTGAAACCTACGCCACAACCAATGCGCAAACCACCGTCAAAACGTTTGAAACGCTCATAACCATCTTTGTCCTTTCCAAAGGCGCTGATCTTGGTGTGGGTGTTGTAGTCCTTAATGCTACCATCGGCGCCCACAGCCAAATATCCACCAAAGAGAGGATGAATCGAGAGACCCATATCGGTGTAATAGATGTACTTGAACACCAAAGGGAACTCAATGTAGCTCAAACTTGTTGTAACTTTGCTTCCGAGGAAGTCGCCCTTGCCACCCTTGTTCACATAGCTGAGACCTGTCTCAAAGAACACAGGAGCACGGTTGGTGATTTCAAAACCAATAACACCGCCCAGGTGCAATCCAGTCTTGCTGCTGCCAGCATAGGAGATAGCATCGCCGCTAACGTGTGAGAAAGCAGGGCCGATGCGCACACCAAAGTACATGTCCTTGCCGTAGTAGTTCCTAATCCAACGGCTGTGGCTACGCTCATAGTCATAGCGATTGTTGGTCGGTCCATAGTTGTGGCGTTGTGCCATCATGGGCAATGCAGCCATGAGCGCCACCATTGCTAAAGTGACTAATTTCTTCATAATTCAAAATATTTAAATGATTAATTACTTCCAAAATGCAAAATTAAATATAAAATTTTAATTATCCAAAAAAAGCATGTGACGCTAGATGCCCTCAATGTTAGGCGAAGATTAGACCGCTGAACTATTATTTGCTCACTTGGATGATGGTGGGTAGCAGGAGTGTGCCAGTTGGGATTGTTGCCGTGGCTTCGAGTCGCAGGGTGCGAGAGGGTGGTGCAATCAGTGTTCTGGCAAGTGGTGCTGCTATGCGTCCTGTTGCTCTCACTTGGCTAATGATATAGCCGTGGCAACTGGAGCCTCGTTCGCCTCGTAAGGTGAGAGTCACCGAGCCAGTCGGGGCAGTTTCGGTAAATAAGTTCCACACAATCCTTTTTACTCTCTTGAGCATGAGCGGGTGCAGCTCAAATGGTTGTGAGAGGTAGCTTACTTGCTGCTGCGCTGCTTGTTCGATGGCGAGGTCGAGCAGTGCGCCATCGGCAGTTACTACAAGGGCGTGCTGTGGGTCGCTATAAAGACTCTTGACAACGAGGTTGCGGCGGTAGCTTCGCCCCGATGGCATGAGCACAACCACTTGTCCATCATCTTGTGTTATCCATAGCTCGCGTTCGTGGTCGTTCCAAGCCATTTCAATGGCGCTGTTGCTTAGATTCAAGTTGAGCCATCGCTTGAGGGTGCTACCGGCGATGGAGCACAGGATGTTGTGCTGGGACACGAACCATAACGCATCGCCGCCAGCCACTGGCTTGGCTCTATTGCCTAACACCACCTCGGTAATGAGTCGTGGCTCGCCGTAGCTGCCGCTGGTGCTTTGTGGCAACGCCATAATACCTTGAGTGGTGAAAATGTAAATGGGGTAGCGCCCGAAGCCTCCTGAGTAGATGGGGCGGCACGCTGCTCCTAGCGCTCTTATGGTACAGCCACTCACTGCTGCGCGCCACTGAGTGACAAGCGGGTTGCCCACTCCACTCACCAGTATTGTGCCACTAGCGGCGACAGAGCAACTCATGTTGTCGTTATTGGGCAAAGAGCCCAAGGTGAGTGCGTTGCTGGCGAGAGAGGGGTTTATGTATACTGCCATGCCTGTCCCTTCGAGAGGCAACAAGTCACACTCCCACACCTTGTTGCCAAGTGCTATGGCTAGGTGGGTCGCCCTTGGGTCGGGAAAAGAGATTACAGGATTAAGCGTTGTTGCGTTGCATGGGCAAGTGCCGCTTTTTGACATTGTAACAACGCCTTCATTGGTATTGATTGAGACTTGCATGGTAAATGCTACAGAGCCAGACGAGAGATTCTGGTCAAGCCATGGCACGATGTCCCAGGGATTGACTATGTTGAATGTCGCAGGAGCCTGATATAATCGCCCGTTGTGCTCCATTGACACTGTTCCCGCAGGTTTGAGTGTGTAGCTCTCCATGGCATGCACGCATTCCTGTTGAGAAACACGTTGCGATGCCATCAATTGTGATGTTACAACATCGCATCGATTGCCAGGTACCGCCTGCTCCGATGCCATGGCGGTATTGACGGCTTTGAATGTTGAGCCGTCGAGACATGCTGTTGATGCAACCACTCTCCAGTCGCCATTGACGATGGTTTGGACTATCGCGCTTGCCGAGCGCGGCTTCGGCCCCACCTCGAGCAGGTAACGCCTGGTGCCGCTTGAGGTTGTAATTATGCATCGGTAGTCGAGCGCCGAGGCTAAATCAACAACACTTGCCTGTGGCGAGATGAGCACATCGATGGCTTTCACCAGGTCGCGCCACTCGGCGGCGATGCCCGTAAGCATCGAGATTCCCAGCCTGTAGCTGTTCATGGAGAACGTGAAAGCCTCGGTTCCCGCAAATTGGTTGTTACTTATCTTTACAGTGGCAGTAGAGCGATAGTTGGCACTTATTATGTTGTGCCCCACAATAATTGGCTGGCTCATCCACAAGTAGGAATCGTCCCACAGCCTCAATGCATATCGCGCAAGCATCACCCCCGTAAAACGTCCTTGCGATGACGCGTTGAGTTGCATCGTCGTAACCGCGTTGCCGATGAGTTTGGCGTAAGCCTGCACGTCGGCAGCAGCCAGTGGTGCTTGCCAAGCTGTGTAAGGCTGGTCAAACTCAAAAGCAGGGATGGTTGCACTCATCGCTTGCTGCTCCACTGATGCGAGATGCAGCTGTGGAATCGCCGATTCAAGATTAAGAGTGGAATAGCCCGTAGAAGTGCGTCTCATCACCACATTACCCTCACTAGTCACCACCACCAGCATCGCTCCCACCTTGTGGGCCGATATAACTGTTGCTGATGTGTGGAGCACTACCACGTCGTTCCACACAACATTGCCGTCACGCAGCACCAGCGTGCGGTCGTCATCGACTAGCAGCACTTGGTCACCTGGCTCAAGTTGGCCTATCTGTAGTGGATTCCCCACCACTTCCAGGGCATCCTCTCGTTCGCGCATGTTAGTCAGTTTGGCAGCCACTCCCGGCTGCGCACTCTCGCCATTGTGGAGATGAGCCATACCACGATGCACGATTCTCATTTCGTTAGCTGTGTTTTTCATGATAATAATAGTTTTTTAGGGCAAAGGTAGGATGCGAGGTAGGGGAAAACAATATTAAAACCGATTGTTAGGGGAGAGTGAGAGAGGAGAGTGAGAGAGGAGAGTGAGAGAGGAGAGTGAGAGAGGAGAGTGAGAGGGACGAGTGAGGGGAGAGTGAGAGGGGAGAGGTTAAGTGAGATAAATAGATAAAAAATGCAGTGGGAGGGATTCACATCCTGCCACTGCATTGAAATTATGAAGTTTTGAAGCCTAAATATTGTTGTTTTATATAGATTTTGTATAATTAAGATTGAGAAACAATCGAGAAACTTATTACTTCTTACTTTCTACTTTTTCAGTTTCCCATTTGTCCTTGTCCGCCTTGTTGTCCGCCTTGGCCTCCGCCTTGCTTGCTGCCACCCACGAGGTCGTCGTTCTCGATGGTCTTGTCGGTTTGCTTAACGCGTGCCTTGAGCGAACCGAAGCGGTAGCTGATGCTGATTTTAAAGCCACGCATGATGAAGCTGTTCTTGTTCCAACCGGTGTAGTCACCCTGATTGGTGTAGCTCTTCATCGAGGCGTACTTGCCGTGGAAGAAACGGTCGGCACTCAGGCGCACTGTCAAGCGGTCCTCTTTGAGGAATGAGCGTTGCAAGCCCAGGTTGTAGAACCAGTTACCAGTGTAGTGTCCATAGAGACCGTTGATTCCTCCGCTCCATTCTCCGGCACTGACGCTGAGTCGCAGTTTCCAAGGGAGTTGCTGGTTGAGTTGGCCATAGCAGAATGAGTTCCAGCGCTTGTTCTCAAGTCCAAGTTCATCGCTCTTGTAGCGGTTGTGCGACACATTGCCGTTGAACACAAAACTGGTCTTGGGGCCTATAGTCCACTGCATGAATCCATTGAGGCCTATGCTGCGAGTCTTGAGGGTGTTAGCATAAGTTGAGACGAAGATGTCGCCTTCGGTAAATTGCACTCCTGTAATCTCGTTGGTGCTGAACGAAATGCTTGGGCTCAAGCTGAATGTCAGTTTTGCACCTATCTGCATATAGGTCAAGGTGATGCCATGGGTGCGCGAACTGCTCAAGTTAGGATTACCATAGGAGCGTGAAGTGGGGCTCTCCTCGATGGCTGGATTGAGGTAGCTGATACCCGGGCGATGAATGCTGGTGCTATAGTTGAGCTTGAGGCTGTGGGCCCAGTCAAACTTATACTCAATGCTGAGGTCGGGCACCAGGTCGTTCAGGTTGCGGTGGTAGTTGTTTTGAGGAGCATCGGGGAACTCGGCATTCAAGCGGCTATACTCATAGCGCAATCCCTCACGAGTAGTCCAGTTGCCCTTGCTGAAGGTGTGGCTCACATAGGCTGCTGCCACATGGGTGCGGTGGTTGAACAGGGTGATGTTGTTCATCTCGGGCATTCCCATGAACTCAAAGGTCGCCTCACTCTTGTTCATACGGTTGATGTACTTCACACCAGTCTCAAACTTGTGATACTTGGCAAAAGGCCTTGTCCAGTCAAACTGGAAAGTGTGCTCAGCGAAGTTCTCCTTAGTGTCGTTGGTTTGTCCGGTGTAGGGGAATGGACAGTTGATCATGTCGCTGAAGGTTGAGATGGTCTTGCTGCCATTGTGGTTGGTCGAGAGCATGTAGCTCAGTGTGAGCATCTCGCCAGGATGACGAGTCTTGTGCTGATAGTCGAGGCGACCGTGCAGGTCATAGAAGTCACCCTTGGGAGAATGACCATTGGTAGTGTATTTATACAGGATGTTGCCGTCACGGTCGGTCATGCGAGCGTTGTTCACACCATCACCACGGTAGTCGTAGTAGAAGCCGCCAAACGAGAGCGAAACCAGGTTGGTGGTGTCGGGTTCCCAGCTAGCGCTGATGTCACCGTAGTGCACGTTCACGCTGGCTCGCGAATCGTTAGTGCTATATAATTTGTTACCTGAGCTGGTATAGGTGTGTTCACTCTCCGAGAGGTTATGGCTGCCATGTCGATTCCTGTTTTGGTAGCCATAGTTGATAGCTGTCACCACTTTTCCCATCTGGGCGGTAATGTTGGCATTGCCATTGAGGCTACCTGTGTTGTCAACACCGGCACCTATTGTTCCTGTCACACCATTCATGGTTCCAGCGTTGCCATCGGCCATGACGATGTTGAGGATAGCGCTTGTGCCCTCGGCATCATATTTTGCGCCTGGGTCGGTAATAACCTCTATCTTTTTAATCATCGACGCGGGAATCACCTTGAGGATTTCCTTCATGTTCATGCTTGCCAATGCGGGGTCGGGATGACCATTGCGGTAAACCTTGAATGAGGTGGTACCTTTCACACGAATCTCGTCCTGCCCATCAACGGTGACCATTGGCACCTTCTTGAGCATGTCGAGCACGTTGCTGGTCTTGCTGTCGGCATCGGCCTGAACATCGTAGGTGAGACGGTCAATCTCGGTCTTCACGAGTTGGCGCTGAGTAGCTACCACCACTTCCTTGAGCATCGTCGACTGGGTCGATAGCACGATGGTGCCCAGCTGTGCCACTGGAGCCGAGGCACTGACCTCGAAGTTGCGGTCTTGTGGTGTCATGCCCACAAATTGCAGGCGCATCATGTAGCTTCCGGCCTTGTTGATCTTGTGGTCAACCTTACCAAAGGCATCACTCACGCCGCTAGTAATCACTGTTGTTGTGTCGTTGCTGTTGTAGATGTAAACCGTGGCGAACGGGATGCCTTCTCCCTCGCTGTCGTTCACTTGGCATTGCACGCTGTATTGCTGCGCCATGGCAGTCAGGGTGCAAACGGTCATCAATAGGATTGCGATAAATTTCTTCATTTTCTCTATTTTTTTGCTTTTTCTGTTCATTAGACGCAAAACTGGTGCCAAATGTTTCAAAAAATTCCGTCAAAAAACCAAAAAATATGTTAACACTTAAGGTACTCTTTATACTTCTCATGTAGTTCGGTAGGGGTAATGCCCACAGCCTTAAGCTGCCTGAAGAAGTAGTCCATCTCGCCTTGCATGAGTTGTTCGCGACGCATAGCAATGATCTTCTCGCTGGCATCAGGGCACACAAAGTAACCCAGTCCACGTTTAGTGAAAATCACGCCACACTGCTGAAGGTATTCATAGGTTCGCGCCACAGTGTTGGCGTTTACCTCAATCTCTGCCGCCAACTCTCGCACACTGGGCACCTTGCCCTCAGTGGTCAATGTCCCCGAGAGAATCTGGTCGCCAATGCGGTCGGCAATTTGCAGATATATTGCTTTATTATCCTTGAAGTTCATAACTTATTTCCACCATTTTAATGAAACAACATCTTTGCGCTTAAACAGGTACCACGACAGTGGCCAGTACACAATCAACTGAATGGCTATAAATGCAGTATACCAAAGCATAACTGTGTTTTGCTCTAAACCTTTTAACCATTTTGCTGCTGTCGGCATGTCGCTGAATATTGAGATGCCAATCATTGCTAATATGAAAATAACAATCTCAATGACATATACTGCTGCAAAAGTCTTGAGGAACGATAGTTTAGGCCATAGTACACTTCCTAGTAGATATAGTGCTGGGCTAGCTAATACGCCCAACCATAGGGTGATCTCAAGAATAACCTTTGAATCATATTTCCACCATTCTTGCTGATGTGCAACATTGTGAAATGTGTTTAAAAAGTTGATAGGTCCAGGCACATCGCCATCGCTCCAAGGCCATAAAACCAGGATTCGTGTCAAATCGGCCAACTGAGCACATATTGGAAAGACAACGATAAATCCCACCACATAGATGAGAACGTTAACCAAGTATTTCTCAAGAGTCGATGACGGGGATGTTAGAAATTCAGTTCGTCCTTTCTTGTCTTTCAAGCCACGGAATGCTAGAGAGGCCACGATAATGCTGCCGAAGCCGTAAACCATAAAAACTATGTTGTATCGTAGCATGGTTTCTGGTCTGGAGGTGTTGGCGCCAAGGGTGATATTGCCTATAATCATTATTAATGCCAATATACCATAGATGGCGATAATTGAGAAAAGCAGTGTTCGGTTGTTCTCTATCACTTCTTTCTTGAGTGCGGCAACGAAGCGATTCCAATTAAAAGTTTGACTGACGGTATTCATAGTTGTGTTCGAGAGTGGGTTTTAAAAATTAATTAAATTAATTGAGATGTATTTTGATTTTATGTTGAGGAGATTTTTGTTTAAATTTGAAGAATAGTAGTGGGCTACATTTCAAGAATTTAAGTAAAAAGATGCCAGCATAAAACAAAATACAGCCAACACACTTTTTTACTTATTCTTAATTTTTAGAACCCACCCTAAGCTTTGGGGGCGTTAAACAATTGGTTGATAGCATCGGGATTTTGAAGAGTGGCGTTGAAGAGCATCTCTAGGTCAACAGTAGTCTCTTCGTCGGGCTGGCTGGGAACAACCACGAGCGACCCCATCACGCTAGGCTGCGTGAAGAGTGGCTGATCGCCTTCGCGCATGGGGCGGAATGCCAGGCGGCTTGTCACATCGGCAATGGAAGCGTTGAGCAACACCTTACTCTGGTCGAGGATTGTCACATGGTCGAGGATTTCGCTGATGTCGCGCACCTGGTGAGTAGAGATGAGCATCATCTTGTCGTCGGTCATGCCTGTGGTAACCAATTTGCGGAATTGGCTCTTGCTTGGGATGTCTAGGCCATTGGTGGGCTCATCCATAATGAGCGCGTGGGTGTTAGTGGCAAAAGCGAATGCCAATAACACTTTCTTCTTTTGTCCCATCGACAGCGAGTGAAGTTTCACATCCATGTCACCTCCCATCTCAAAGATGTCAAGGTAGCGCTGCATGTCGTCCATCGAGAAATTGGGGTAGAACGGAGCATTGATACTCACATAGCGCTTTAAGGTGAGATTAGGCAGATCAAATTCCTCGGGTACGAGGAATAGGTCGCTCATAGTTTTGGGAAGGCGGTCACGCACATTCACGTCGTCGAGTGTCACATTGCCACTCTTGGGGGTGAGCAGGCCACACATTAAATTTATTAGGGTGGTTTTTCCCGAACCATTTTTTCCTAGCAAACCGTAAACGTTGCCTGCATTCAACTCAAACGAGAGATTATGAAACAGATCTCCAACGTGTTTGTTGTAACTGAATGTTAAATCGTTGATGGATAGCATAATACTGATATATTTTGATGGTTAAAAAATAACTTTATTAGTGTACTACTTAACTAGTACACTGCAAAGGTATATCAAAGCATCCCTTTTCTCCAAACTTCTTAACACTTTTTAAGAATTTTACCATTTCCCCATCCCACTATATAATAAAAACACACCGCGCTTGCGCGACTTTGCGACACCATCAGCTGCAACTTTGCGAGATGACACTCACAAACTGAACGTGATATTTTTAATCTTAGAAAAAACTAATAACTAACAATTGAAAACTGATAACTTTTTCCTATCTTTGCACAAAATAATAAAGTGATTATAACTATGAAACGACTTCTCAACCTGATGCTGGCTTCAATGCTGGCGGTTGCTGCCTGGGCAGCGGGTAATGACACCTACACTGTGATTGTTTCGTGCGACGGACTGCGTTGGGACTACGCCGAGTGCTTCGACATGCCATTCTTCGACCGACTGGCACGTGAGGGCGTGAAAGCGGTGATGCAGCCTTCGTTCCCCACCAAGACGTTCCCCAACCACTACACTCTGGCTACGGGACTTTATCCTGACCACCACGGAATTATTGCCAACACATTCAGGACTGGTAATGGAGGCAAATATAAAATAGGTGGCGATGAGGCACGCAAGGGAGAGCACTATGGTGGCGACCCCATTTGGCTCACTGCTAAGCGTCAAGGCGTGAAGACCGCTACAGTCTATTGGGTGGGAAGTGACGTGAAAATCAAGGGTGAGTATCCCACCTACTGGCAGGACTATGCCAAGAGACCGCTGCTCAAACCTCAAGAACGTGTGAACCGCGTTATCGAGTTGCTGAGTATGCCCGAGGCGAAGCGTCCTCACTTGATAATGTGCTACTTTGAGGAGCCCGACCACACAGCTCACAGCTATGGCCCCATCACCAAGAAGACTCGCCGAGTGGCCGAGGGCATGGACTCGCTGTTGTGGACCATGTGGGCACGCATCAAGGCTCTGCCCGAGATTGGCAACAAGGTGAATCTCATTATTGCTGGCGATCATGGCATGACTTGGTGTAGCGAAGTGCGTGTGGTAAATAGCGAAGACTACGTCAAGAAGGAGTGGGTAAAGCACTTTGATGGCGATAGCCCGGCACTTATCTACACAACCAAACCTGAGTATGCCGACTCAATCGTCAACGCGCTCAAGGGGGTTGACCACATTAAAGCATGGAAGAAGGGAGAACTCCCCGAGTACTTGCATTACGGCACTAACAAGAATATGGGTGACGTGGTGGTGCTCCCCGATGTGGGATGGTGCTTCCGCAACAATAACAAGGTGATTAATGGCCAACACGGATGGGATCCAACAATGAGCGACATGCTCGTCGGCTTCCGTGCCATAGGCCCCGACTTCAAGGTTGGCTATGTAAGGCCTGGCACCTTCCGCAACGTGTGCATCTATCCTTTGCTGGCCTACCTGTTGGGCATCAACCCCGAGCCTAACGACGGCAGCCTTCAAGAAGTGGGTGACATGCTCAAAGTGGCCCCACCACAATTCTAAATCTATCTCACATTAAGATAAAAGAGCCCCGATGAAAATCGAGGCTTTTTTGGTTTTTGGAAAAAGAAAAAGGGAGAGTCTCACGACTGCCCCGTTCCTTAAATACACAATTATCTATAAAACAACTATTTTTCTTTATCATGAAAGAGCGTCTTTTACACAAAGATTCTCTTATGAATTCTTTAGTACGTTGCAAATTTATATATTATTTTTTAAAAAACAAACATTTTGCCTAAAAAATATCATTTTTTTCTTATTTTTTCTGTGAATTTAATGTTTTTCTTGGCGATTTGCTTGTTTTTTATCACAAATGGATGGGCTTCCGAGCTTAAAATGCTAGCGGCTAAAACGACAGATGTAGATTGTTGACAAAGTAGTTGGGGTTGATTGCTCTTGAGCGACCT
The DNA here is from genome assembly GCA_902792435.1 of uncultured Bacteroidales bacterium. Classification (GTDB taxonomy): domain Bacteria; phylum Bacteroidota; class Bacteroidia; order Bacteroidales; family Muribaculaceae; genus Sodaliphilus. The sequence continues at coordinate 32,014 of CADAZN010000032.1, read as the reverse complement.
TCGTTCACTCGCATCTCCTCGATAAGCATGAGCCCGATGGCTCGAGTCATGAGGATGTCATCGTGCTTCCCCTTTCGTGCTCCATATCCCTTGCCGTTGGGCTTGAGCTCGTAGAACGCCATTTCGTCGACAGCTTTTTTATCTCGCTCTATATATGAGCCGTCGCGCGCATAGGCGATAAGGTTGTAGATAGCGCTCTGCTTGGTTTTCTTGTTGGTTTGGAATCCTGGTTTGGGCTCTCCTTTTTGACCATCGTCGCCCTTGCGGTGGTAGAGGTTGGGATACACCGCTTTGATTTGTTGGAATATCAAGTTCCCTACATCTCCCTCACATTCGAGGGTGTTGCTCTCAAACACCAGCAAGGCTTTGTTGTAGTAGAATGCTATTTGCGCCGCCTTCCATGCTAGCTCGTCGTGGTCGAGGTGTCCGCGCCATTGTGCCACCACTTCGGGACGACTTTGCCTGTTGTCATCGCCAGTGTCGAGATTCCGGTCGAAGACTGCTATTACCGACCAGTCGCTATTGTCGCTGCGTCCTCCTACATCTACGACCACTACATATCGGTTGCGGAATCGCGATGGCACGGGACGTTTCCATAACTCCATTGGCCCAGCATCGTTGATGACAAAGTCTACACTCTCAAGGGTTTTGGTTCCTCGAGCCACCATGTCGCCACGTTGCATTGGATTGACGTTGCCGTGACGCATTCGATCAATAATCTCGGTGGCAAACACCTTGTTGGAAGTGCTGGTAAAGGCCTCAATGTCGGTGCTGGGGAATTCGGCAGCCATTAGGCTCTGGGTGGGGTATTCCTTGCGCTTGTGGTGATACCAGTTTATCATCTCAAGGGTGCATCCACAGCTTTCCCACAGCCATTTCTCATAGTTGTCCATTTCGGCAATGAGCAGCGAAACATCGGCAACCTCCATGCGGTAGATTTCTATTTCATACCAAGGCACAAACACCGCAGCCTTGTCGCTCATCTTAGACTTACTGCGTAGCCATTCCTGATGGAAGTAGTTGCCCACACCATTGGCTGTGGACTCCAGCACTATCATGGTGAGCGGCTCCATGGGAATAGAGCCGGCGATGGAGCGAATCACATCTTCGGGAGAATGTAGCTTGGTGCATGGCCAGTAGGCCACCTCGCTCAGGTGCGCCATCTTCACGTCATAGCCCCTGATGGCATCCTGGCTCTGGGCCGAGCCAGCGATAACTAGCGAATCGCTGCCACTTAGCTGCTGCACGTTGGCGCATCCCTCAAATGTTTTGAGCGCAACCTTATTGCCATCGTCGGTGAGGTGCTTGGGATAGTTGCGCAATACCCGCCGATACATAGCCTTCAGGGCTTGTGAGGTTTGGTGCAGATGTCCACAAATGAGGCTGTTCCAGTTGCTTTTCAGCACTAACTGTATCCATGCCATATAGATTTGCACCAATGTGCTTCCGCCCCATTGCCTAGCCTTGAGGAGGATGAGTCGCAACGGCTTGTTGTCGAGACGCTGCTTCTCCAGCTCACGCAGCACGCGGCGTTGTGGTTTGTTGAGCACCATGTTCTGGAGGCGGCCACTCACCTTGTCGAGGATTGTGACGCAGGTGGCGCACCAGTACTCAAAGTCGTGCTTGATGCGAAGTCGTTGCCATTGCTCCATGCTGCTACATGGATTAGAGTCTAGCTCCGCGGCCATCGACTGCGGGATGAGAAACTTGCCCTGAATCTCGCCGTCCAGCCTCAATTCTCGTTCCACGCGCGGCCCACAGCACCCGATGCCGGCAATGGGGTCGTAGCTGTCTTGCAACGCAGTTTTGCGCTCCAGGTTGATAGCGATAATTTCCTCAACAGTCAGTCGGTCAATCTCAAAGCTGGGCTCCTGCTCTTGATCAGCAGAACTTGTGTTATCATTGTGCTCTTGTGGTATTATATTATTGTTGGTGTTTTCCATGAAGTTACTTTTTATCGACAAAGTAACAACATCGCTGCCCGCCCCACAACATTAAAACCGCACCTAAAAGATTAGGCATCGCCTTTTTTGAGGGCGATGCCTAAGATATTATGTGTATGATAGAAAAGAGTTTTATGCTCCTAGGGTCATTACAGTGTAGTAGCGGCCGTTGTCGTAGGCGAAGTTTAGATTGATGAAGCCAGTTTGGCTGCCGCCGTACCAAGAGAAGTAACCGTTTCCGCTATTGATAGGTGTGCCATAGGTTGCGCACAGGCTGCTATAGATGTCGTTGAAGCGGTAGTTGTCTTGATAGCTTGAAGAGGTGACAAACTCAGCGTAGCACAAACCTCCAGCGTCATTATACTGTAGCATTACATCGGGCCAGCTGTAACCCATCATGTTCACGTCGCGCAGGTAAACTACATTGTCCTGATATCCGTCGATGCTATATCCGTTGTAGTAGAGGTAGTTGAGTGATGCATCAAGCAGGGTGCCGAACTCAAGTCCCAGTACACCGGTAATCAATGGTGCCGAAGCATAGATGCGATATCCAGTGGGGATGATAGGACGATAGTACCAGATTACGCGTGGACGCCAGGGGCGCAGAGGGGGAGCGATGGGAGCTCTCCAGCTCCAGCGATTGTAGCGATAGTAGTCATACCAGCGGTCGCGTGGTCCGCGTGGACGGAAACTGTCGTGCCAGCGATAGCGGTTGTAGTCGGGGCGAGGTCCGCCGTGGTTGATGCCGTGGTGTGCGGGAGGACGATGTCCCATGTTTCCGCCATGGTTTCCACCGGGACGATGGTTGCCGTTGTTTCCACCTGGGCGGTAATTGCCACCTTGGTTTCCACCGGGACGGTAGTTGCCGCCGTGGTTGCCACCGTTATTTCCACCGGGACGATAGTTGCCACCGTTGTTACCTCCGTGGTTACCGCCATTGTTGCCACCACCCATGTTTCCACCTGGGCGATCGTTTCCGCCTGGACGGTCGTTTCCACCGGGGCGATTGCTGCCACCAGGACGGCTGGTGCCGCGGTTGAACTGATCGCTTGGGCGAGCGTTGTTAACTCCACTGCCGCTCACGGTTGGACTGCCAATACCTGTTCGGGCGTTGTCACGGCCAAAGTTGGTTCTGCCGCCAGTGCTTGGACGGCTGCCACCGTTGTCGTTTCCACCATGGAAACCACCATTACCGCTAGGACGGGTGTTCATGCTTGGTGAGCTTGTGGTGCGGTTGTTGTTTACTGGTGTGCTGGGACGGCTGCCCATGCTTGGCGAACTTGGACGGTTATTATTTATCTGCGTGCTAGGACGGCTGCCCATGCTTGGTGTGCTTGGACGGCTGCTAACGCTTTGAGTGCTAGGACGGTTGCTCACTTGAGAGCTAGGACGGCTCACGCTTGGCGAGCTGCTGCGCGGTGACGAACTCATGCTTGGCGAGCTGCTGCGCGGCGATGAACTCATGCTTGGCGAGCTGCTGCGCGGCGATGAGCTTTGTGAACTACTTGGGCGATTGCCACCCATGCCGCCGCCACCTGGTCGGCGTCCTTGGGCGTTACCAGGAACAGCGAGAACAAGTGCTGCCGCTGTCATGGCTATTACTGCAAATGATTGTAGACTTTTTCTTTCCATAGTGTTGTGTATTTAGTTTTTGTTATTTTCTTGTTGTTTCCACGAGAAGTGTGTCTCGTGCTATTTTGACCATTTTTAATAAGATAGGTTTAATGTCTTAGACTGCTATATATGCCCAAAATGGGTAATCGCCATTATTTTATCGACAAATGGGGTTAATGTGTAGATGTTTGGAGCGGCTCATGTGAGCTGCACTCGGGGCACACACCCTTGAGAACATAGTTTATGTCATGCACTTTGAAATTGCCGGGCAAAGCTACCACGGGAACGTTGATGCGGCTCAGGCAGAACGTGCGATGGCACACTTCGCAATAGAAGTGTGCATGCAGGTCGTCGAGATGCACGCCTTCCTCACCGCAGTGGCATGTGTTGTCACACACAGCATATTTGAACGAGCCAGTGCCGTCGTCAATGGCGTGCAATAGGTGGTGAGTGAGAAACAAGGTGATGCAGCGGTAGATGGTCGACTTGTCGACACTGTCGAGCCTGTCTTCAAGCGACTGTAGCGAGAAAGCGCTGTCGCACGCAAGCATCTCGCGGAGCACAAGAATGCGCACCGCGGTAGGCTTGATGCCACGTTGTTCCAGCATCTTAATTGCGTTGTCGTTGATCATAGGGCCCATAATACCTAAGGCTTTACCATCCTTGCCAACCGCTGTTTTGTTGCTGCTGGTTGCCGTAGAAGTTGCTACGCTGTCCCTGGTTATAACCTTGGTTGTAGCCTTGGTTGTAACCTTGTTTGTAGTTGCCCTTGTCGCCTTTATCGTTGTTGAGAATCACTAGAGCGGCAATTACTCCTGGCACCCATCCGCAGCAAGTGAGGATGAAAGTGATTAGAAATGATCCGCAACCCTTGTCCACCACAGCCAGCGGTGGAAAGATTATGGCCAATATTACTCTAATGCAAGACATAATATAAAGGTGTTAAAGAGTTAAGTAATTAAGTAATAAACTCACACAAGGCTTGTGCCTTTGATTTTATCTCTGCAAAAAGTATGCCAAATCACATTGTATATTCTTGCTGAGAATAGATATTAAGCCTGGTAATACCATTATTAAATCGAGCGGCTCTTGCGGGGGAGAGGCTTCATCTCGTCGGGGTTGAAGTAGTAGTTGAGCTTGAAAATGCCATTCTCATAGCCCATCACCACTGCGGTGCCGGCTTCGCTGGTGAACGTGCCGTCGGGATTGAGCTTGAAGCCCTTGCTGCCCATGGCGTTGCTCATAATCTTTAACAAAGCCTCTTCGGTGCCTGGTGCGCATTCTAGCACGAGGAAGCTCATGCTCACGCCGCGCAGTTTGGCATTGTAGTTAAACTCTGCTACTGGTCCAGCCGAGAGGGCGGGCACGGTGTCGTTGCTCAGGCTAGGTGCCGATAGGCTGTCGGTAGCTGCTGGTGCCGAAGTAGAGAGCGACGCTATCTCGCTGTCGAAGATGTAGCTGCAGAACAACGGTGGCAGCGGGCGGTCAATCTGCTTCATGCCCACATATTGTGCTGGCTGTACGCCCACAAGTTGGTTCAAGTCCATAAGAGTGGAGCCTTTCTTGGCGAAGCACACCATGTCTTCGTCGATGAAGCTCAGCAGGTTGGCTGCAGTGACCTCCATGTTGATGTATCCCCTCAAAGCTTGCGCCTCGGAGTTAAATGGCTTGAAGTCAACAAATTTTGCATTACCCACTTGTTTGCCGTGATCGTCAACAAGCAGCATAACGCTGTCTTTGCCCACCACATATCTTGTTGATGATATATTCTGGATGAATTTATATTCAAAAGGAATGAGCACATTGTTCTCCTTATCAACGAGACCCATGCGGTCACCCTTGACAACCATATACTTACCGTCGCCGGCATACACACGGTCGCGATAGCCGCCATCTTTAACCTTCTTGGGGGTCTCGAGTGGGTTCTTAACCTCCTTGCCATTGCGGTCGAGGCACACAAGGGAGTCTTTCTTGGCTACAACAAGCACACCCATGCGGTAGAATGGAGTGATGATTTGATATTTTTCGGAGTCAAGGTCATAGAGCTTCTTGCCGTTGCTGTCGATTACGGAAAGCACCTTGGCGCTGTCGGAAGCAGAGCTGAACGACACCAGGGCTACATTGTCCTCGTTGAAGCCTGCGGCATAACCCATGTTGGCTTTAATCACTGTGTCGCCCTTCACGTCGATGTATCCATATTGGTCCATATCGGTGTGAACAACGGCTCTGCCGTGGCTGAACAATGATGCGGTGAGGAAACTTGGCGACAGCTTGGCAACGGTGTTGCACTCTTTGTCAATGATTTGAAGTGGCTCGCCGGGTTTGCTCACGATGGCATATCCGTCGCTGAAGCATGTGGCGCTGCCATACACTTCTTTATTAACCTTGTTCTTGCAGTCGGCAACATTATAGAAGTCGATGCGGCCATTGTCGTTGAACACCCAGAACATGTCGTCAACAACTGGTGATGGTGCCTCGCTGAATGCGTCTTTCGCCACCAGCTGTCCAGTTTCTACGTTAAGGATGCTCCACTTTTTACTACCCTGCAAGAGCACTGGAAGATACTTTGTTTCTTGCTGATAGATACTTTTCTCCTGGCTGCACGATACCAGCGACATCACTGTCGCTACCACAGCCATCATTACCAAAAATTTCTTCATTATAGTATGTTTGTGTTTTGTTTTAATCAAATTCAAACTACAAAATTACAAGTTTTTCCCATAACCACAAAAAAATATTTTTCTCTACCATAATCTGGTATAAAAAGATGCATGAGTGTGAGCCTTACTTTCAGCAAAAAAAGCGACCCGCTCATTGCTGGGCGAGTCGCTGTAGTTAATTTGTTCTGTGGGAGTTACTCGGCTTTGCCGGCGCTACCAAGCACCTCGATGATTTTGTGCTTGTAGAGCTTAGTCATCTCGTCGCGTGCAGGACCGCAATACTTGCGGGGGTCAAACTCACCAGGTTTCTCAGCAAATACCTTGCGCACTGCAGCGGTGAAGGCTAGGCGGCTGTCGCTATCGATGTTGATCTTGCAAACAGCACTCTTAGCGGCCTTGCGAAGCTGCTCCTCGGGAATACCAACGGCATCGGGCATCTTGCCACCGTAAGTGTTGATGATGTCAACATACTCTTGGGAAGCCAGGAAGTTTCTCCATTACTGCGTCAAGCACGTCAAATGCCAAGGGGGGAGGAACGAGTTTGCCAGTCTTGGGGTCGCGGGTGCACTGCTCGGGTTTGAACTTGTAAGCGCCGTGGCTGGTGCCAATTGAGATTGCCAGCGAGTCGCAGCCTGTGCGGGTAGCGAAGTCGATAACCTCCTCGGGCTTAGTGTAGTGTGACTCCTCGGCTTGTACATCGTCCTCAACGCCAGCGAGAACGCCGAGCTCAGCCTCTACAGTTACGTTCAACGCCAGCGAGAACGCCGAGCTCAGCCTCTACAGTTACGTCAAACTGGTGAGCATACTCTACAACCTTCTTTGTCAACTCGATGTTCTCCTCATAGGGCAGCGAGCTGCCATCAATCATCACGCTCGAGAAACCAAAGTCAACGCAGCTCTTGCACAACTCAAATGTGTCACCATGGTCGAGGTGCAAGCAAATTTGGGGATGCTCCCAGCCAAGTTCCTTTGCATACTCTACAGCACCCTGTGCCATGTAGCGAAGAAGGGTTTGGTTGGCATAGTTGCGCGCACCTTTCGAAACTTGCAGAATAACAGGCGATTTAGTCTCGGCACTTGCCTTGATGATAGCCTGAAGCTGCTCCATGTTGTTGAAATTGAAAGCGGGGATTGCGTAGCCTCCGTCGATTGCCTTAGCAAACATCTCGCGGGTGTTGACCAGGCCTAATTCCTTGTAACTTACCATAATATAAATTTAATTTAAAAGATTGGAAAACTTTTAACTTAGTATTCTTATCCAAAAATACGACTGCAAAGGTAGCAATATATTTTGTCAAAAGCAATAGAAAAGAGACAATAGTCACATAAAAAGTGTAAAACATGTTACCACAAATGATAAAGGTCGGCCAATAACTAAAATCTAGCTTTCAATGCAATTAAAAACAATATCTTGCGTTATTAATTATATATAAATAACTATAAGCTTATATACTGATGATAATCAAGATAAATGCACCGGTAGGAATCTATGAGATTGGTGCTAGAGCAAAGCAGGAAGATGCCCTGTTTCCATCACTTGGCGAGCTGCCACAGGAGCAGCAGGTAGTGGTGGTGTGCGACGGCATTGGTGGCCACGACTATGGCGAGATTGCCAGTTCGGTCGTTTCGCGTGCTGTGGGAGCTTGGGTGCGAGATTACGTTAGCGATGACTCGCCCATGACTTATGAAAAAGCTCTCGAAGCGGTGGCTTTTGCTCAAGAGCAGCTCAATGCTGCTAGCCGTGAGCACCCCAGCGATAAGCCCATGGGCACTACACTGGCGATGCTCGTGATTGGCCGCAATGGCATTGTGGCGGCTCACATAGGTGACTCTCGCATCTACCACGTGCGCCCGTCAAGTGGCACTATTCTTTATCGCTCGCGCGACCACTCTCTTGTCAACGATTTGTTCATGAAGGGTGTGCTCTCACGCCGTGAGACTGAGCTCTCTACCAAGCGCAGCATTCTCACGCGCGCCATGTTGCCATCACCTCAACCCGCCCAGACTCCCGATGTGGCGATGATAACCAATGTGGAGCCAGGCGATTATTTCTTGGTGTGCAGCGACGGCGTGTGTGGCGAGATTACCGACGAGCAGCTCCTCGAGGTGCTGATGCGCAACAATAGTGGCGACCAAATGAAACTCGCCGCTATCCAAATGCTAGCCAAGAACGGCAGCGACAACCGCACTGCTGTGTTGTTCCAAGTCGACAGTGTTCACCATGAGGAAGGCGAGACTCTTCTCATCGATAACGAGGCTGCTATGTGTGACAAGATGGTCAATTATGAGCAGATAACTCCTGATATTGCCCCATCGGTAGTTGCCAGTCCCTTGGCCAAAGATCAAGGCGAGCCAGCTGCCACACCACCCATACCTCCCATTCCCGGCGAAGTTTCAGCCCAGGAAGGCGAGCCACTCGTGGTTGACGGAGAGCAGAACTCTGAAAAGTTTGCCATCAAGAACAAGTATAAGTCGGTGAAATGGGCAGGACTTATTATTCTCACTTCATTATTGCTGGCTGGAGGCATAGCAGCATGCTTCTTTGGTGGCTCAAGCAAGGATAAAAGCACAAAGCAAGTTGTTGCTACCGACACTCTTGCCGACCCCGACGTGAGCATCGACAGCTTGTTGCCTGTAATGCCTGGTGACTCAATGCAGGTGGGTACCGACGTCAGTGTTCCCAGGGCTCCTGGCATTGGCAATGTTGAACTTCCCAACACAGGAAACAGTGGCAGCACTGGAGGTAACGATTCTAAGGCATCTCTCGATGGACGATATCCCACTGGTAGCAGTGTGAGCGTTCCACGTTCTCCCAGGTACAATGGTGGCAATGTTCCTCCCTACGATCCCTTTGAGAACACCGAGAACTTTGGTAGCGATGAGCCCATTCACGATGATGAGCCAGAGGCTGATGACCGCAGCTCTGTATCTAGCCGCAGGCAGAATACTCCACAGCCACAGGCAAATACTTCTACGCCACCACCTCCTCCTTCGCGCCCCAGAGCTAGCGATGATCCTGCCAAGTCTAACAGAAATGTGGCAGTTCCACTTCCTTCAAGAAGAGATAAACCAATTGAGACTCCCTAACACTCTCCACTAATGAAAACAAGACGAAACATATTGTTTACAGTCCTGGCACTTATGGTTGTGGTGCTGATGCTTTCATGCGTGCGACACAGGAAGCACCTCACCAAAGCACCAAGACAGCAGCAGGATTTCCCCGAGAGGATTGTGAATCAAGACAATGAACCTTATGTCGAGGCTCAAGAAATTGATACTCTTGCCGAGGAACAAGAGGTCGCTTATGTTCCTGAGGACAACGAGGTTATCGAGGAAGATGAGAGCGATGCTCCGCAAGAGCCAGTAGTCACAGCACGTCACTCACACAGGCGCGACAATACTGCACAAGCTTCGGCCCCTAATCCTGCTCCCAAGAAAGAAGTGGTGCCTGCGAGCCCGTCGCCAAGCACCCCTAGCCCTAGCATTGGGGATGATAACAATTCTATGGCCTACAACGATGACTATGGCTATAATGATGACTATAGTAGTGGCAGCTACTATGACGACCAGCCGCATTACGACGTTCCTTCAAGCGTGAGCTCCATGCGGCCAGTGCAGCCCAGAGGCAAGTTCCGCAAGTTTAATCCACAAAACAACCGTTGGTAATATGCAGGACATTAATAACGGAATAATCAAGCTGGTGTCATCGCTGGCGGTTAAAAAATACCGTGACAAGGAAGGCCTCTTTGTCGCCGAGGGATGGAAATGTGTGCGCGACACTTGGAACGCATTCAACTGCCGCTACCTCATCGCCACCAAGGCGTGGTATGAGCAGCAGGGCGCAGCCGAGCATTATCCCAAGCTGGTGATGGCCCACAAGAGCCAGATGGCACGCATGTCGCAGTTCACCACACCAAGCGATGTGATGGCGGTCTACGAGATTCCTGAGACCACCTACACCGACGACGAGGTGCGAAACGGGCTCAACATCGTGCTCGACAACATTCAGGATCCCGGCAATCTGGGAACCGTGATGCGCCTTGCCGACTGGTATGGCATAAAGAATATTTTTGCCAACAAGTCTACTGTCGACGTCTATAACCACAAGGTGGTGCAGGCCACGATGGGAGCCATAAGTAGGGTGAAGGTGCATTACACCGACCTCGACTTCTTCCTCGACGATTACACCGACATGCCCATCCTTGGCACCTTCCTCGACGGCGACAACATCTATAGCGCCAACTTGCCCACAGGCGGTGCTTTCGTTATCTTTGGTAACGAGGGACAAGGCATAAGCCCCAAAATCGCCGCTCATGTCACGCAGCGACTGCACATTCCCGCAATGCCCACTAAGGGCGCTCGCAGCGAGAGCCTCAACGTGGGAGTCGCCGCAGCTATCACCATCAGCGAGCTCCGCCGCAACCTCCTCACCAAGTAAGTAGTCATAGCTATGACACTCCTTAACGTCTCATTTGGAATATTCGCTTTTATGCCTCAGGGATGGCTCTTTATGTTGCTCATCATCTTGTTGGAGGCGTGCATAATGAGCCGAGTGTTACTGAAAAAATGGCTTGAGAGCGGTGTGTTTGTCTCTGCTTTAGTGGCAAATGCCGTGAGCGGTATTGTGGGAATTGTCATTTCGCTGTTGCTCAACGGCGGATGGTGGCTCGTGGTGTGGTTTCCTTGGGTGACATCCAATGAGGTAAATATTCGTGAGCCTCATGCCTTGTTGGGCTTGTTAGCTTATTATGTGGTGGCGCTGGTGCTCTCGGTGTTGATAGAGTGGTGTATCAACCATTTCATGCTTAGGAAAACTTATTCTGCTCGCGAGATTCTGAAGTCTACGCTACTTGCTAATGCCGTCAGCTACACGTTGGGCGCAGTGCTGATAACAATCCTGTGTCTCTTGTAAATGCTCTTATAATCGTAGAAATATGAAGTATTTTGCTTTGCTTTTGACGATTGTTTGTTTGGCTGGTTGCTCTAGCTCGAAATGGATGGAATCTTCAATTGATAAGAGTGATTATCCAATTACGAACATTACCCAGGCACTTGAAGGGAGAGCTGGCGTGCTTGTTAATTCGTCTGGCATGCCAGGTTCGTCTCCATCATTGCTCATTCGTGGCATTAGTTCGCTGAATGCGAGCACCGAGCCCCTGTATATCGTTGATGGCATGCCCTATGATGGTCCCCTCAGCATGTTAAACCCTTATGATATAGAGTCGATTCAAGTGCTGAAGAACTCATCAGAAACCTCTATTTATGGTATTAGAGGCGCCAATGGCGTTGTGGTCATAAAAACCAAAAAGGGCGGCGCAAATAAAAAGTGAATTGAAAGAATAAAAGTGGTGCCCTATAAATCATTTGCGATTTATAGGGCACTCCTTTAAACGTTGGTAATGTGAAGCGGTTATGTGCTACAACTCCACATTCAGTCTAATGCGGGTGTTGGCACCATTCTCATATCTGTGGTGCGTGCCTGAGAAATGACCATCCATGCTAAGGTGTCCATCCATACTTGCAGTGTAATAACCTTCATTTGCGTCAAACTCTTCTAGGGAGATATTACCATTATTGTCAATTGAGCCATAAAGTTGCAAAGCATCGTTAGGATGACCAAACTTGGTGTAATAGTAACTTCCACTCACAGTGCCGCCGTCATTGTCAAGCTCCATCACAACACCTTGACCAGCTATAGTGCCTTTAAGGCGCCAGTGCTCCATAGCAAGCACATCGATGGGGTCAGGTTCGGGTTCTTGAGGCTGCTCGGTTTGAGCCGAAGTCATGTCGAGCGCCGTGCTGCTGGTGCTGCTGGATGTCGTAGTAAGCTCAGTTGAGTTGCTGGAGTCTGTTGTGGTACTTTCATCCGACTTGTCCTTGCCCATATTGTAGGCAACGATACCCACCAGAGCCACCAGCAACGCTGCTGCTACACCCGAGAGAGCATATATCACATTTTTATTCTGTGCCATAATACCTTGATGTAAATAATATTAATCTTTCTTGGCCTTGAGACAGCTTATTGCGAAGTAAATAATAAGTGCAATATACATTATCAAGCCGAGAGTGCTTGAGAAACCATCGCTAAGCGGACTCTCATACTTAAATCCACCAAACTTCATCGCGGCACTCACAACTCCCATCAGTGCTCCACCGGCAATGAAACCGCTGGCGATGAGCGTGCCCTTGTCCATGCGGGCTTTGTTGAGTTTCTCGTCCTTGCTGCGGGTGCTTACAAACCAGCTGATGATACCACCAATCAACAGTGGAGTGTTCAACTGGAATGGGATGAACATACCCAGCGAGAATGGCAATGCGGGAACCTTGAGCCAGTTGAGCAGGCAAGCGAGGATAGCACCACAAATGTAGAATGTCCAGGGTGTCTCGCCACCAGTCATCAATGGATCGATAACGGCTGCCATAGCGTTGGCCTGAGGTGCTACAAGAGGAGCTTCGCCAGGAACGGCGCCCTCATAGAAGCCATAGGTCTTGTTCAAGATAATCATCACACCGCCCACGGTAGCTGCCGAGAGGACGGTGCCAAGCATCTTCCAAGTCTGCTGCTTGGCAGGAGTGGTACCAATCCAGTAACCAATCTTCATGTCGGTCACCATGCCACCAGCCATCGAGAGTGCTGTACAAACCACACCACCAATAATCATCGAGGCAACAATACCTTGCCAGCCATTAAGGCCAACGGCAACGAAGATACCCGAAGCAATAATCAGTGTCATCAGTGTCATACCGCTCACGGGGTTGCTACCAACGATAGCGATAGCGTTGGCTGCAACGGTAGTGAACAGGAATGCGATAACCACAACAACGATAAATGCCACGATTGCCTGTGGCAGGTTGTGAATCACGCCAATCCAGAAGAATACGAAGGTGATAACCAATGCTGCGCAAAGTGCAAACACGAGCGACTTCATTGGGATGTCGCGTTGAGTGCGCTCTTCTTTCTCCTCAGTTCCACCTTTTTTGAACGACTTGCCAGCAAGGCCCACGGCGTTCTTAATCACGCCCCACGACTTGATGATGCCAATGATACCACTCATTGCGATACCACCAATACCAATCGAGCGGGCATAGTCCTTGAAGATATCGTCGGTAGCCATAGCTGCCATGTCGGGGCTTACAGCCGCAAACAATGGTACTACAACCCACCAGATGAAAGCACTACCGGCAAAGATGATGAAGCTGTACTTAAGACCGATGATGAAACCAAGACCCAGGGTCGCTGCACTAACGTTGACCTTGAAAACATACTTGGTTTGGTCGGCAAAGTTCTGCATAGCGGGAATGGCGGTTGTCGAGATAACCTCTTTCCACCAGCCGAATGAGCTCATCAAGAAGTCATAGAGTCCACCCACAAGACCGGCGATAAGCAGCGGTTTAGCCTGCTCGCCACCCTTTTGGCCCTGAACAAGCACCTGAGTTGTTGCTGTTGCCTCGGGGAAGGGGAAGTCTCCGTGTTTCTCCTTTACGAAGTACTTGCGGAATGGGATGAAGAACAAAATACCCAGAACACCACCAAGCAACGAACTGAGGAACACCTCAAGGAAGTTGACGGTCATCTCGGGATACTTCTGTTGCAGGATGTAGAGCGCTGGCAATGTGAAGATTGCACCAGCCACTACAATACCGCTGGCAGCACCAATCGACTGGATGATAACGTTCTCGCCGAGCGAGTTCTTACGTTTGGTCACGCCAGCAATACCTGCTGCAATAATGGCGATGGGAATCGCCGCCTCAAACACTTGTCCCACTTTCAGTCCCAGATAGGCTGCTGCGGCACTGAAAATCACCGCCATGATAAGACCCATCGAAACCGAATAGGGAGTCACCTCGGGATAGTTTTTCTCGGGGCGCAAGATAGGAACATACTTCTCGCCTTCCTTCAACGGACGAAACGCGTTTTCGGGAAGCTCAATCTGCTCCTGTTGTTGCTGTAAATCTTTTTCGTCTTGCATATAAATTTTATTTGGTTTAATTATTTTATTCTTAATGAATTATTCCTCGGGGGCAATGATTATGGCTTTGTCACTATGGCCATCTACCACCTGTACAGGGGGAGGACCATAAACCACCTTTACAGGCTCCACATTCTCATAGTAGCCAGGAGGTGGACCATAGACGCCCTCAATAGATTTAGGATCGTAAATGGTCTTGTGGCATGATGTGAGCCCGAGCAAAGTGCCTATAGCCACCAATGCCCTTACCGCCCATTTCTTGCTTCTAAAATATAAGTTGCTCATAATGATGTCGTTAATGATATTAATAAAACTCAAAGAGCAAAATTACAACTTTTCAATCACAATTGCAAGCCTTCACTTAAATTATCCCTAAAAAACCAAAAATGAGAGGCAAGGAATTATGCTCCTACGAGAAAAACGGTTGATTTACCTCAGTGTGTAAACCAACCGCTTTTGTTCCTTAAAATAATAATGAGGGACATTAGCTCTCTACTTTATAATAGGTTTCTTTATACCCACTTATTGTTAGCGCATTATCTTTAATAGAAATCTCATGTGTGGTTTCGGCTGAGTCGTAATTTCTAATCAGTTTTAAAGTGTTTCCATTCAACTCCCAGGTATATGACACACGTATGATTTGGGTGTCATTCTTGTAGCCAGTATGATAAAACTGGTGCTCAGAATCAAAAATAGCGATATTATGATAATTGTCTCCATCTATCTTCCATGAGCTTTCCCATTGGCCAATAAGTTGTTGCTCAAGAGATTTTGGTTCGTCTTTATCGTCACCGCATGATGTGAGCACAAAAGGCAGGATGATTGCTAGTAATAAAAGTATCTTCTTCATAATGTCGTGGTTTTATTGGTTGATAATTCTTTTGTGCAAAGTTACAAAAAAAATGGACTTTGACAACCGTTTTACTCAGCATATTCTTCTATAGTTTCCATAGCGGTAAAGATAGCTGTGTTCAAGCCTTGAAAATTTGGTGGTGTGAGAAATAATGCCTAACTTTGCATCGTGATAATGTGGTGGCCACCACGAGCACCCGCTCCACTGGTGGCTGAAAAGGGAACACAGGTGAGAATCCTGGGCAGAACCCGCTGCTGTATTTTCCCCATTACATGTCGCTTGCCGAACTCACTGATTACTCTGAATTTTCGGTCACTGCAAGTTTAAACTTGTGGGAAGGCCCCAAGGCGAGCGATGGGAATGAGCCAGAAGACCTGCCTCGTTATCGTTAAAATTTTTCGCGCTCTCGTGGAATTAGGGCCGGAACACATTGCAGGTTTACGCTGTTTTTAAAAGACAACTAATGACAAAATTATTTGGCATTAGACAGTGTTTTGTTTAAGGACAATTGGCGCAGGCACCACACTCGCTGTGGGGCAAACAAAAACAACAAAGCCTAACTAGAACAACAAAATAATTCTTTGTTGGATTTGTTTTAATTTGTTGAGTTTGTTTGATTTGTTTCTGATTTGGAGGATTTCTGCCCGTCATGGCACTCCACCTTGCTTCATGTTGTTTCGTCGTTTCACCGAGAGTAGAGTGAGATGACGATTTTATTAACATAATTAATTAACTATGAAGCAACTAAGTTTACTTTCCAAAAACCTTGTGCTACTGATGGCTATCGTGGCTATGGCACTGCCTGCGCGTGCCGACCGCACCGTCAATCAGTTGCAATTTGGCAAGCAGACCATCGAGGTTGCTGCCGACGAGGTGATAACCTTCTACGACATGAATGGTTATCAGGGAATCTCGTCTTCTAGCAGCAACAACTCGCAGTCGCTCACCGTGTTCAAGCCTGCCGAGGGAAAAGCAATCCAGCTTACCTTCGAGAGGCTTGACGTGCGCAACGACGGTGCTAGCTGGCCTGCTTACGTGAACGTGTATGCTGGCGATCCAGATGCCGACAACTCGTTCAGCTATGCTACAACAACAAGTGGCGTGACCGCAAGCTCCACACTGCCCACGGGTAATGTGCTCGAGAAGCTCGACGGTACCTATGAAAACAAGACCTACACTGCTACCGATGCTTCGGGCATCATCTCAGTAGGTTATCTTTACCGTTATGCCGAAACCTGTGACGGCTGGAAGGGTACAGTTAGGTGTATCACCCTCGAAGACATGACCGTGACTGGTGCTTCGAGCAACTACGAGGACGTGGATGCTGCCACCACTGCCACCGAGGCCGTGAACTTCGCTACCGCCGAGGTTACCACCACCGGCGTGATGAATGCCGACAATGTGACTGGCATCTCGTTCAAGGCTACGACCAACGAGGACGCTGTCGACCCAACGCAGTTGCGCCTATATGCAGGCTCGCAGCCTTCGTTCAAGGGCGCTACAGCACTCGATGCCACAGTGGCTGCCGATGGCGACGGCTACACCTTTACCCTGAGCCAACCACTAGCCGAGGGCTCCAACAAGTTCTCGATTGCTGGTGAATTCCTGGGCGAGGCTGTTCCTGGCGCAAAGGCTGCAATTGAGATTACCAAGATTGCCACCACTGGCATGCCCGACGGTGTGTCTCCGTTCACTGCAGGCACCCCCATAGCAGTCGCTAAACCTGCTATCGCGCTCATCTCCACCACTCCACAAGTCATCACTGTGGGCGACGTGCCCTACAACTTCTATGACGACGGCGGCAAGGATGGCAACATCACCCAAGGTTTTGAGGGACAAATTACCTTTGTTCCAGCCACCGAGGGCAACGCCATCAAGATTGACTTCTCGAAGCTCGACCTGTTCAACACTTCTAGCGTGGGCTACAACGACGTGTTTAAGTTCTATAACGGACGTGAGGTGAACGAGGCAAACCTCATCACCACCTTGCTCGACGAGCCCGAAATCGTGAAATCGACTGCCGACGATGGTTCTATCACCGTCTACCTCAAGAGCACCGCTGGTTATCCCAAGAGCGGTTGGGAGGCACTGGTGAGCCAGTTCCTGCCAGGCGATATGACACTTGCCGGTGTTACAGGCGAGGCAGCGTCGACTGCTACCGTTAGCGCAGGCGACACCAACGCCCAGATGCTCGTCATCGACGTGCAAACCGACAATACAGCAAATCCACTGAGCCTCAAGGGTATCAACCTCACTGCCGCCGATGCTAAGAACATCGCGCGCGCACGCGCTTATTATTTAGGTAAAAAGAACGAGTTCACCACTACCAATCCATTTGGAGAGGTGGATGTCACTGGCACCAGCATCGCCATCACTGGCGAGAAGGAGCTTATCGAGGGTCACAACTATGTGGCTGTTGTTCTCGACCTGAACGACAATGCGCAGAACGGTGAGCAAATCACTCTGTCGCTCGACAATGTGCTCGTGGGCGAGACAACCCAGGCTCCCGAGGCAACTGTTACTGTCACTCGCACCGTCAACAACGTGTGCCGTGCCACTCAAGGTTCGCACAGCCACGTTATCAGCGGCCCTTGGACCTTCACCAACACTGAGGGTTACAATGGCAAGTATGAGACCGTAGATGCCGACTACATCGTCACCTTCACTCCTGCCGATGCAGGCACCGTGGCACAAATCGACTTCTCGGCATTCGATGTATACTACTCAAACTCAAGCTACGGCACTAAAGCCGTTTATGAGATTTATAGCGGTACCGAGCTAAACAACGCCAACCTGTTGTGGAGCTTGCAAGACGCAAGCCAGAGCTCAACTGGTCCTGGCACTGTGCTCCGCTCGCAGAGCGCCGATGGTTCACTCACCATCCGTTTCAACCCTAAGACCACTAGCAGCTACTATGCAGGCACTGGTTGGACCGCCACTGTGCAGCCTTTCCAGAACCACAACATGGAAGTTAGCGGTGTGACTGTTAACCAAACTAGCACCGACGTGCTCGCTCCAGGCGCCAGCAATGCCCAGCTCATCGACTTCGTAGTCGAGACCGAGGGCACTCTCAGCACCGCTACTATCAACAACATTGCTCTCGACCTCAAGGGTAGCGAGGCGGCGGTTAACAAAGTGAGCGTATTCTACAACAACACCAACGACTTTGCCACCGCAGTAGAGTTTGGCAACGTTGAGAATCCTGCACAGAGCGAGGTTTCTGTCGCTGGCGAGCGTGAGCTCACCGAGGGCAAGAACTACTTCTGGGTAACCGTTGACGTAAAAGCCGACGCTGAGGCCGAGGCTCAAGTCGACGCCAAGCTCCTCTCAATCACCGATGCCGCCGGCACTGTCACCACTGTTGAGAATGGTGATCCCGAAGGCGTGCGCGTGGTTAAGTACATCTATCTGCTTGAGGAAGGCAACAACGTGATTGTTGTCAACAATCCTCTTATGTTCTACGACGATGGAGGACCCGACGGCAAGGTAAGCAAGGGCTTAACTGGCACCGTTACCTTCATCCCCGGCCGTGAGAACAGCGCCATTGAGCTCAATACTCAGGGCACATTCTCGATTGGCTCGGGCAACATGTATGTTTACAACGGTCAAGAGGTCAACGACGACAACCTGCTCAACAAGTACTCGACCACCACTGGTCCCGCAAACCTTGTGAGCAAGGCCGAGGATGGCTCTCTCACCGTTTACTATAAGGGCAACTCTACAGCTACAACCCTCGACGGATGGGCTATCGCAGTGACACTGCACGAGAAGACCCCATTTGTTATCGAGAGCGTTGAGGCTATCGCCACTAGCGAAGACGTGAACCGCAGCATGAGCGACGCGCTGATGCAGCAGCTCAAGGTCACCGTGAGCGGCGACAAGGAGCCTATCACTATCAACAGCGTGAAGTTCACAAATGCTGGAACAACCAGCGTGAGCGACATCACTGCTGCTAAGCTCTATTACACCAACCACACTGCCAACTTCAGCGACGCTAATCCAGTGGCATCGCTCACCACAGTTGCCGATGGCGAGAACGTGTTGACTCTCGACACTCCAATCGAAATCAGCGACAACGGTGACTACTATCTGTGGCTCACTTACGATGTGGCTGCCGACGCCGAAACTGGCAACAAACTCGACGCGCAAGTGCTTGAGGTTGCTCAAGGCGACAACCTGATTGAGGTAACTGGTACCAACGCCGAGCGCCAGGTGGTGACTGGTATCAAGGGCACCTACGTGATTGGCTCAAGTGCCGAGGCCGACTTCCCAACCTTTGCCGCTGCTACCGCTGCCATGGCCAATGGCGTGGAGGGCGCTGTACGCTTCGAGGTTGAGGACGGCAGCTATGCCGAGAACATCGTCATCAGCAAGGTGCGCGGCACAAGCGAGCAAAACACCGTTACCTTCGTAAGCAAGAGTGGTGACCGCAGCAAGGTGATTATCACCGGTGGCGGTTACAGTGCTCCAGCCTATGGCGAGCTCAAGAAGGGAATGGTATTTGTCGAGACCACTCCTTGGGTAAGCTTCGAGAGCATGAGTTTCATCCCACAGAGCCAGTCTTATCCTTACGCCATCCATATCTACAACCAGAGCCGCCACTTCACCCTAAAGGACTCTTACCTCAAGGCTGAGCTCGTGACTAGCGGTTACAGTGGCATGAACTTGTTCAAGACCGAGAATGTGGGTACTATGGAAGACAAGGGTGGCATGAACAACGACTACCTCACCATCGATGGCAATGAATTCTATGGTGGCTACATCGCAATGGGCCTCACTGGTCCTGGTCCAGTGGCTGTGCCCGATGCACTCGATTATGTAATTACCAATAACAAGATATCTGAGCCTCGCAGCAAGGGTATCTACATCACCGACGTTGCCAACGCCTTTATCGAGAACAACAACATCAGCCAGAGCACATCAACCGCTACTGGCTACAACTCGATGGACATCTACCGCAACTCTGGTAGTATGATTGTTCGCAACAACGTGATTATCCACACTAACACCTACTACTCACAGGGTATCTACATGCGCCAGGGTTGTGAGGGCCAAAGCGCTGATAATCCTATCCTTGTTTACAACAACAGTATTGTTATCACCAACGCCTCAAGCAGCAGTGTCGCTGGTCTGCAAGTGACTGCCGACTCTAAGAACATCGCGTTCTACAACAACACAGTGCGCGTGAGCGGTAGCAACGGCTATGTTTACTACACTGCCGGCAGCGGCAACCGTTACACTGGAATGAAGATGCAGAACAACTTGCTGCAAAACTTCACCACTAACGGCAAACTTGCCTACATCAACAGTGCCGACGATGCCAAGGCGTTGATTATGACCAACAACGCTGTTTATGCTACATCTGGAACTCTCTTCGAGAACCATGCAGCAACTATCGACGACCTCAATGCTCTCGACAACAAGCAAGGCAACATTGCCGAGCAGGCCGAGTTCATGAGCGACATCGATAACCATCTGCTCAGCGCTGGCAACCTTAACGCCGGTGTGCCTGTCGACTTCATCACCACCGATGCCGACGGCAAGCAGCGCAATGCCGAGACTCCAACCATCGGTGCCTACGAGTTTGCCGAGGTTGTAGTCGAGAAGCCTGAGATTGTCGAGGGTTACCCAACCGTTAACGATATCGCCGAGACCACTGCAACAGTTAAGAGCAAGTGGACCGTGGGCGGCAAGCTCTATTACATGGTTGAGACTGTTGGCGACGAACCCTCTGGAGCACCAATGCTCAAGAGCGTGACTGCCGACCAACTCAAGGAGACCGATGGCGTCGACATCACTGCCGATACCGAGGTGAACACTAACCTCACCGACCTTACTCCAAACACTACCTACAAGGCTTACCTCATGGTAGTGAGCCCACTTGGCGAGGAGAGCGACGTGGTCGAGACCGAGGAGTTCACCACTCTGCGTCACATCGAGCCATTGACTGCTACTCTCAACAAGGTGGCTGCCACAATCAATGCTGGCGAGACCGCTACCATCACTCCTGTAGTGGCTGGTGGCGACGAGCCTTACACCTATGAGTGGCGTGACCAGATGAACGAGGTAGTGGGCAATGAGGCAACTCTCAATGTTACTCCTGAATATTCTTATGGCTATCGTCTCACGGTGACCAGTGCCGACGGACAGACCGTAACCGCCAAGACTGGCGTGCGCGTGCTGGGCGAGGCAGTGACAGCATCGATGGACGACAACTACCTTGACGAGGAAAGCCACTGGGCTTATGACCCAACCACAGCATCGATGGTTGAGGACGGCTTCTACAGCGGTTCTTACTACTTCAACAACGGTGCAATGCCAAGCTATAACTACTGGTATGGCTACTCACTGAGTAACGAGACTGCAACCAACTATGCTTCTCTCAATGACCAGTGGCACAGCGTAGTGGGCGAGGGCCACAACGGCTCGAGCAACTTCTCAATTGCCTTCCCCGAGGGTCAATTCATCGAGATTACCAACAGCGCCGACGGAGACAACCTGAAGGGTGTGTATGTGAGCAACAATGCTTATGCTTACAACGGCATGGCAGTGGGCGACGGCTTTGCAACCGCATTCTCTCAGGGTTCGTGGTTCAAGCTCACCGCAGTGGGATTTGATGCCGACGACGAGGAGACCGCTCGCACCGACTTCTATCTTGCCGACTACCGCAGCGACAACGCTCTCGACCACTACATCCTTGACACCTGGCAGTGGATGGACCTCCGTCCTCTGGGCAAGGTTGCTAAGGTGCGCTTCCTGCTTGATGGCAGTGATAAGGGTCAGTATGGTTTGAATACTGCAGCCTACTTCGCTCTCGACGACTTCAACTGCGAGCGCGACCTTGTTGCCGAGGAGTCTCGCACCTACAAGGTTGGCAACTGGAGCCTTGACCTCGGTGAGTTCTTCACTCTCGACGAGGATGGCTCAACAGTGACCTATATCCTAGAAGACCTGGGCGAGGTTACTCCTGCCGCTGGTGTTCCTGCTTTGCTCGACATCGAGAGCGAGGACATCGACATCACAGTTAGTGCCGATGGCATGCTCAACATCGATGCCAAGGTCAATAACAGCGGTCGTGCGATGATTATTGGCGCTACCCAGAAGGGCAAGACCCAATATTTGAAACTGACAATTAACGTTGACAACGCCACAGGCATCGAAGGCATTATTGTCGAGAACGGCAAGACTGTCGAGAGCCGCCAGTATGTTAACGTGGCTGGACAAGTTAGTGACCGTCCATTCAGCGGCATGAACATCATCGTCACCCGCTACACCGACGGCACTACTAGTTCGGTGAAAGCAATAATCAAATGATGCTTCCATTTTGGGATGAGGCTCTCGGGTCTCTCCCGATAATCTGAAAGTCTCAGATTACAATTATTTATATAGTAACACCCAGAAGCCACCTCGACGCGATGCCGAGGTGGCTTTGCCTATTATCTAAGGTGAGAGGTGAGAGTTGAGAGGGAAGAGTCGCTACCTTCCACTTTCCACTTTCCACGTTCCACCTTTTTGTTTGACTCACTGCGAGTATGGTTCCTGCGGCAATTGTCCTTAATAAAACACTGTCTAGTGCAACAAAATTTTGTCCTTAATTGTCTTAACTAAATCAAACAAAGTCAACAAATACAAACAAAGCCAACAAGAATTTTTTTGTTGTTCTTGTCAGGCTTTGTTGTTTTTGTTTGACCCTCAGTGAGGGTGGTTCCCGCAGCAATTGTCCTTAATAAAACAATGTATAGTGCAACAAACTTTTGTCCTTAATTGTCTTCTGAAGAGACTCCTCCTTTGCTTCCTAACAGTATATTATAAATCACTGTGATATCTGTTGTGGTGATGAAGCCGTCGCCGTCCACGTCGCTGGTGGAGATGTAGGTCTCGTCGCCGCTGAGCAGGTAGTTGTAGATGGCGGTGATATCAACCGTTGTCACATATCCGTCGCCATCCACGTCGCCAGGCACCACCACCATGGCATTCTTGTCGGTGAAATAGCCGGGGCAGTCGGCGCCGCCATCGATACGGGCATACTCCTTGTCAATGTGGTTCTCGTCGAAGGTGGTGCCCATGCCACCTACCAGTGATCCACAGCTTTTGAACATTTCATCTGATTGGGAGACGAACACGGTGCTCCACTCTGGGCCAACATAGATAGTATTCAAGTTATAGCAGTAAGAGAACATATATCTCATGTCTTTAACGTTGGCTGTGCTAAAGTCCGAGATGTCGAGCGTGGAAAGACTTCCGCAGTTGTAGAACATGCCGCGCATTTCAGTGACACGGGAAGTGTTCCAACCCGAAAGGTCAAGCGAGGTAAGGTTCGCGCAATACTGGAACATAAAGCCCGTATTGGTAGCATTGCTGGTGTTTACCCTGCTAAGATCCATGCTCTCGCAATAATAGAAATCGTAGAACAGCTGCCAGCAGTTGCCGGTGAAGCTTACTTCATTGGTGGCGGTGACGCTCTTTACTTCCATAGGTGGTACATCGCTGCCCCACTTGTTGTCCTTGTTGAACTCGCCACAGAGGAGTTTCAATTCGCCAGTCTCGCTATCGAAGGTGTATTGTGCGTCCCATTTGGCATAAAGTGTCATATCGCCAGGAACTACCGTGTTGAAGTCCCACTGGTTGATGCATTCTGCTTCGGTGAACCAGCCGCGGAAGACGTATAAAGTTGCAGTTGGTGGAGTAGGTTCTGTTGCCTTGTCATAGTCGCTCCAAAGGGTCTGAGAAGCAGGATCGGTGCCATGTCCGTTGGCATTGAAAGTCACGGTGCAGCGCCAGTGCTCCTTGGTGGTACTGGGCTTCCAGCTGCTCCCCTTCTCCACAGCGGCCCACTGCGACTGTGTGCCGTCGAACCAAATATCTGTCAAAGTATTACAACCTGAGAAAGCGCTATTGCCTATGGAATGCAAAGTGGGGTTGATATACACATTCTTTAGATTGGCATAATTGGTGAATTCCTGCACTCCTAAAGAGTAAACATGCTCTAAAGTGAGCGATTTCACAAGATTTTTAGTCCAGTTTTGGTAAACAATGACCTGGTCAGTGGGATGATTTGACCAACTGTTGTCGGCGCAGTCTATTTTTAGCTGCCCGGCAGCATCGAGCGTCCAGGAGAGACGGTTATAGCTGCTTGAGGAACCTCCGCCGCACCAACCGCAAGACCATGTGTTGCTGCCGCTTCCGCCATTAACAACCAAGCTTGGCGAGCACATGACCATTATGCCGTTCCAGTCATCAATTGAGCCTGGATAAGTGACTTGGCACATTGCGCCTCCTGCTTTTACAATGAAAGAGAACGCGCCATCACCAATCGTGACACCCGATTTATTAAATATCACACTATTCAGTGTGCCGCATCCCTGAAACGCATTGGCACCAACACTGGTGACCGATGTGAGCGTGATATTTTCGATGGCCGTGCCCACGAAGGCCGAAGCTGGGATGCTTGTCATCGAAGTCGGAGTCTTGTCGTTGGTGTTGCCGGTTTTCACATGCTTGAACATGGAGCAGCCCTGCATCGTCGGCATTTGGCTGACTATGGTGTTGTCATAGAAAGCCAGAGTCTCAAGTTTGGTGAACCCACTGAATATCGGGCCATCGAAGTTTGCCACCTGCGCGCCGTCAATATAGAGTGGTACGGTGATAGAGGTCTTGTTGGTCTTAGTGCCTTGATACCCCGTGATGATGCACTCGCTGTTGTCGGAGTTTGTGCTGACGGTCCAACCCTTTGCGGCGGTAGCGGCGTGCATGTAGATATAGGCACTGCCCGAGCCGCAACCGGCGTTGAGGTCATAGCCCGTGTCACTGCCACTCTCTCCTATTGCCCCGCTCTGGGTGTCGTTGAAGGTGATGGAAGTGACGGCGCTGGACCTGTAATTAACATTGTCATCCTTGCAGTAATAGAGGTGGATGTAGGCGCTGCCCGAGCCGCAGTGGCTGTTAAGGTCACCCTTGTTGTTCTTGAAATAGGTGCTACCATCGCAAGGCACAATGGTATAGGTACGGCCATTGTAGATGACATTGTCGGGGACTGTGCCGCTTTCGGTGCTGATATAGAAGTCGGTGATAAACGCACCGGCATCTTGGCTGGTGTTGCTACCCGTCTTGTAGAGCATGTAGATGTAGTCGCTGCCTGAGCCGCAACCCGCATTCAGGTCCTGGTCGATGACCGTCCAGCCTTGATTGGTGTAAGTGGTCTTAAGGCTGTTCACCTCGCTTTTCGAGCCACCAATCACCATCACGTCGGTGATGAAGTCCGCAGCCCAAACGGTGGAAGTGGCAAACAGAGCCACAAGCAATAGTAGAATCTTTTTCATAATTGTATGATTTATGGTTTGCAATGTAATTGGTTGTTTTGGTTGCGAATTTAAACAAATAATCGCAAAAATACAACTGTTTTTTAGAAAAAGAAAAAAGACAAAACAAGTGCCTACTGCAAATTGTCCTTAACAAAACACTGTCTAGTGCAACAATGTCTTGTCCTTAATTGTCTTAACTAAATCAAACAAAGTCAACAAATACAAACAAAGCCAACAAGAATTTTGTTGTTCTTGTCAGGCTTTGTTGTTTTTGTTTGAATCCCAGTGAGGGTGGTTCCTGCGACAATTGTCCTTAATAAAACACCATCTAGTGCAACAATGTCTTGTCCTTAATTGTCTTACAAGAGAACACCGATTACGTTCACGTTCCACCTTTTTGTTTGACCCACAGTGATTGTGGTGGCTGCTTTCATTATCATGTTTTTGATAACTGAAAAGTATTTGCTACCTTTGTGGGTTATTTTTTTGCAACACAATGACACATGACAAAATCATAATTCGTGGAGCTCGGGAGAACAACCTCAAGGATGTATCGCTCGAGATTCCAAAGCATCAGATAACCGTGTTCACGGGCGTTTCGGGCTCGGGAAAGAGTTCGCTGGTACTCGACACTATAGCCGCTAAGTCGCGAAGGGAGCTGAACGACACCTTCCCCTCGTTTGTGCAGCAATATCTGCCCAAGTATGGTCGTCCACACGTCGATGCCATCGAGAATCTGCCCATCGCCATTGTCATCGACCAGAAGAAGCCCGCGCAGAACTCGCGCTCAACGGTTGCGACCTATACCGACATAGCAGCGTTGCTGCGACTGCTATTCTCGCGTGTGGGACAGCCATGGGTGGGCTATGCCGAGTCGTTTAGTTTCAACCACCCCGAGGGCAGCTGCCCGCGCTGCTCGGGACTTGGCGAGATTCGAGAGCTCGACATCCACAAACTCGTTGACTTCGACAAGAGCCTCAACGATGAGGACACCATCCACTACATCGCCTTCGGCAAGGGTGGCTGGCGATGGATTCGCTATGCCCACAGTGGCCTGTTCGACCTTGACAAGAAAATCAAGGACTACAGCCCCGAGGAACTGGACCTGTTCCTCAATAGTCCGCAAATTAGGCTCAAGAACCCTCCCTCAAATTGGCCTAAGAGTGCGAAATATGAGGGAATTATTCCGCGCATGTATCGCAGCATCATCAACAGCGAGGAAGGCCTGCTACATGCAGCTGTGCTCAACCCAATGCTCAACATGGGCACTTGCCCCGACTGCGGCGGCACGCGCCTGAGCCCTCGTGTGCTATCGTGCAAGATTGAGGGCATCAACATTGCCGAGGCTTGCGCCATGTCGATCACCAAGCTTAACCAGTGGATTAAGGCTCTTAATTCACCGCTGGCAGTAGACTTGAAGAAGGCAATAAGTGCCCGACTCACAGCGCTTGAGGAGATAGGGCTTGGCTACTTGAGTCTGGACCGCGCTGTGGGCACTCTCTCGGGTGGTGAGGCTCAACGCTGCAAGATTGCAAAATATATCAACTCGTCGCTTGCCGACGTGCTCTATATCCTCGATGAGCCTAGCACGGGCCTGCACGACCACGACATCGAGAAAATGAAGCACTCGGTGCGGCGTCTGCGCGATGCCGGCAACACCGTGCTGCTCGTTGAGCATCACAAGGAGATGATTGCCATAGCCGACCACATTGTTGACCTTGGTCCTGGGCCAGGAAGTAGGGGAGGACAGATAATATTTGAGGGAAACTACGACCAACTGCTGCATTGCGGCACTGCCACAGGCACAATGTTGAGTCAGCGAGGAGAGTTCAACATGTCGCCTCGCCAAGCCACTGGCCATTTTTCGCTGCATGGAGCTTCACTGCACAACTTAAAGAATGTGGATGTTGACTTGCCGCTAGGTGTCTTTACCGTGGTGGCAGGTGTTGCGGGCTCCGGAAAGAGTTCGCTCATGGAGTGCTTCCGTCGTGCTCAGGATGGCATTGTATATATCAGCCAAAAGAATATTGGTGCGAGTCTACGCTCTACGCCGGCAACCTATATGGACGTTGCGCCCGACATTCGCAAGCGCTTTGCTCGCGCCCACAAGATGCAGGAGAAGTATTTCACCTTCAATGGCAAGGGTGGCTGCCCCGTGTGCGGCGGCAAGGGCGTGGTGATTTCGGAAATGGCGTTTATGGATAACATCGAGACCACATGTGAGGCTTGCGGTGGCCTTCGCTACTCTAAGGAAGCCTTGCAATTCACCCTTGACGGCAAGAACATTGCCGAGGTGATGGACCTGAGTGTGCGTCGCGCCAGCGAGTTCTTTGCAGGTACTCCCATCGAGGAAAAGCTGCGACCACTCATGATTGTGGGACTTGACTATCTGCATCTTAACCAGGCGCTGAGCACCCTCTCTGGCGGCGAGTTGCAGCGCATGAAGATAGCATCCTATCTGCAGTCTTACACTTCACCAGTCGACAAGGGAGGTCAGCGGGGTATCTTCATCATCGACGAACCTACCGACGGTCTTCACCTAAAGGATGTGCACCACCTCATTGAGTTGTTCAACCGCATGGTCGATGAGGGAAACACTGTCTATGTGGTAGAGCACAACACCGACGTCATCAAGGCAGCCGACTTTGTCATCGAGATGGGCCCAGGCGCCGGCGAGAATGGTGGACGCATAATCTATGCGGGCACACCATCAGGCATACTCGCATGCAACGACTCAGTCACAGCCCGCTACCTCTAATCCATTAGTTTCCAGGGGGTGTGAAAAACTGAATACTGATAACTGAAAACTATATCTCAGTTCCCTCTTTAAGACAAAGGGTTATTTATATGTTTCACAATATGTTACGCAAGAGATGGAAAGATACAAAAAGGGTGTGCAGAATTTTGACACACCCTCCTTTATTAAAGCAACCTGAGTTAATTACTTAATATACTTCTTACCATTCTGAATGTAGATTCCGTGCTCAGGAGCACTTTGAAGTTCACGACCCTGAAGATCGAAGATGCGACCATCTACTTTGTCATCAGTGTTGATAGTGCTAATGCTAGTAAAAGACGATGGAACATAAGTTGCATTTCTTCTCTGTTTCTCAACAACAATATTGCCTTGCTTTGTAAGAGTTAAAACCATTGGTTCATCAATTTGCCAGGAGTGACGACCATCTGGATATTTGTAATACAAACTACCATTATAATCAGTTGGATCTTTAGCGACATAAAGCTGATAGTCACCATCTTCACAGCTAGACATATCTAGTGCGAACTTGCAAACACCTGTTGGCTCTTCCAAAACTGGGTAGAAGAAGTTAGATGGAACCCAGAGCTCTTCTTTAATTTGCATTATGTTATTAGTTGGATATGCTTTAATATCCAAATGACTAAAGAAGAAATCTGGGTCATTAATATCTTGACCAGCAGGAATTTCCAAGTTTGCAAGGATAACATCAAAATAACTTTCAAAATCTAAATAAAACCAATACTGGCCTATTCCCTTCCATTGAATGTTCTCACAATTTGGATCCTTCTCAACAATCAAAGAAAAACCAAAGAGATTGGAACTAGTGTTAAAAAGCTGAATCTCAACCTCAACCTGTGAGGGATCATCTCCATTAAGCAAAGCTAAATTCAAAGCAGAAGGACAAGATTCATCAGCATAAGAGCAAAGAGTAATCAATGCCGCTGCAAAAAAGATTAAGAATTTTTTCATACTGCATAAAGTTTGTCAACAACAGTCCATGTTCGACTTTAATAATTCAACAAAAAAGCGTGGACTGAATTGCCACACCTCTAGTTGGAGGTCTTAGGAAACCTTAAGAAGAAGGTGGGAATAACAGCTCACGCTATACACGCAAGCCATTTTGCCATCCTCACTTCTTACTGAAAAGTTCCTAAGTTTCCAACTATGAGTGATAAGCAAAACGCTTTTGTATTTTAGAATTCAATATTTAGATTACCTCTGCAATCCAACCGCAAATATAGTTGTTTATTTATTTACCTGCAAATAATTACTACTATTTTTCAAAAATACTCATTTATCCACTTTTTATTATAGCTAATGGTACAAAAGTAGGATGATGTGTCAAAATCTGGCACACCCTTTTATGGGGGAGTATGAAAAACTGATAACTGAAAACAGAAAACTAAAAAAGTCTGAGTCAATTGTCTATAATACTCAAAAGCCGAATGGCTAAGAAAACAACAATTAATGAAAAAATATATTGTCCTTAATTGTCGTAAAAAAACTTATAACTGAAAAACTACTCTTGCAGTAGCGTTTTGAAGGTTGTTTGATACTGCTTCATGAGTTTGAGCACATCGGCAGGCTTGTCGATTACATAGGGGTGAAGGCTCATCATGTCTTTATCAGGCCA
Organism: uncultured Bacteroidales bacterium; assembly: GCA_902792435.1. GTDB lineage: Bacteria > Bacteroidota > Bacteroidia > Bacteroidales > Muribaculaceae > Sodaliphilus. The sequence continues at coordinate 2,282 of CADAZN010000032.1, read as the reverse complement.
TTGCTTGACTTCAGGAACAACCTTTATCACCTTGTTGTTCTCGAAGTAAAAGCGATATTCCTTCCTGGCGTCGCCCTCTTGACGTACCAGCAGCGCAAACATTGGGTCGCCTTCCATGGCATCCCACAGGAATTCCCATTTGTACACATGCATGCCCATTGTGTAGGTTTCATTGCAAGTGGCAAAGTAGAGAAGGCTCGCCATTTTGCCGTCCTCGCTATACTGCTCTTGGGTGAAGTAATACTTCTCGTGACGCTCATGAATGCCTGAGCCTGGAAGGTTCTGCGACACATCCACGCTTATCTCGTTGCAAGGAACATCATAAGGGTTGTTTTTCATAATTTCGAGCCTGTCGGCATAGGCCTGGCGAATCTGCGCCATGCGCTTCTCGTGGTTTTGAGCAGTCACAAGCGAAGTTGTGGCCAATAAAGCTAACATGAGGATTGTAGTGCGAAGTTTCATAGTAGTCTTATGTTTTTAGTGAGTAGTTATTAGTTTTTATTTCACAAAGATAAGTACAATCGCCGACTTTTCCAAAAAAATTTAAATCTCTGTTATTTCACCTTGAAACAGGTCGTCGGCCATGTGGAGTATTAAGTCGTGCATCTCAAGGTCCTCCTTATAATAATGTGGTATGGCATCATAGCCCACAGCGGCACCCAGGATGTTGCCAGTCACGGCTCCTGTACTATCGCTGTCGCCACCGTGATTCACCGAAGCTATCAATGCGTCTTCAAAGCTGTCGAAGTGACGCATGCAGCAATAAAGAGCGATGACCAATGCTTCGTCACCAACCCATCCTTCTCCTAGGGTGATAATGTTCTCAATGTCAGTTTTCTCGTTCTCTGAGCAATTAATAGCTTGTTTCACAAGTGCCTGCATCTCTTTTACGTCATTGAGGTTCTCTGGATATAGTTTTTCTAGAGCTTCCATTCCTTCAATGATATATTGTTTAAGTGCTGCTAGTGTGGGAGCTTCATCCAGTGCCAGTCGGTAGATGATGTGGGCCATCAATGCCGCAGGAATGTAGCCGAGTGGATTTTGATGTGTGATTTTGGCTGCCTCACCAGCAAGTAGGGCAGCTTCTTCCACATCCATTCTCGAATCAACAGCCGCATATAAAGGAATTGGGGCAACGCGCATCACGCCACCACAACCCTTGCTGTTGTTAAATGGCTTCTTGCCATTATATATGGTATATAATGATGACAAGCAAGTGTTGCCTGGTGCGCGGTTTGCGTTCAATTCCGGTATGCTACTGATCCAGCAGTCGTTAAACTTACTCGATTTTTTTCCAATTTGGGTGAGATACCACTCGACGTAGGCACGACATATGCTTTGCTTCATGCTCATGTCTAGGCGTTTCGCATTCAGTATTCCGTTTGCTGTGAACAAGGTCATCTGAGTGTCGTCCGACACTACTGCCTTATTGTTGTCTGTCGCCCTGGTTGAGGTTGCGAGACGTGTGATACCTCGCTCGCCATACTTTTCCTGTATTCTCTCAAGAGAACCAGTAAACTCCACAGGGTATCCTAATGCATCGCCAATAGCACCACCCATGAGCGAACCCCTTATTCTGTCTTGTAATGTGTTCATAGTAAATTTTTTGTTGCGTTATTGTTATTCTACTGCAAAAATACAAAAGTAACTTTATTTTTCCAAATAATTTGCGTAAAATTTACATAAACTTTTTTACATCCAGTACATCCCCCCAATCTACCATTATCAACAATACTATTATTTCACCCTTGTCTTCCTCTATTTCCTCCCCCTACCTTTGCCCCCAAAAACTATACACCTTATTAAATATAATATAAGCACACCATGAAAAATCAAATGCCCCATTGTCTTTGCCTGAAAAAAGTTGACTCCCCATCTGTCCCATCTGCCCCACGCGCCCCATGTGTCCATTCTGTCCTCCACGTCCACCCTGGCCCCTCATATCCCTTCTTATCCCTTCCTATCCCTTCCTATCCCTTCCTATCCACTCCTATTCCTGAACCAGGTTGACTGATTCCACTGATTCCACTGATTCCACTGATTCTGGTGATTCCATGTCTCAAGTTCTACATGTTTTCCGGGGTGTCGTGTACCGTGCATTCTGTCCTGAACGCCCACTCTGGTGTCCCGAATCACTCCAAATGCAGAAAAAGGCGATTTTTTTTGAAAAAAAACGTGAAAAGATTTTGCCATGTCGGAAAAGGGTTGTAATTTTGCATCGCTTTTCGGCTCACGAGGACCCCGTTCCGAGTTGAGCGGTTTTTTTGACGCCTTATCGATAG
>CADAZN010000031.1 GCA_902792435.1 uncultured Bacteroidales bacterium | reverse complement strand
CCTTCACTTTTATCGGACACAAATAATTTTAAACATCACCCAAGGTTAAGAATCAAACAACTCTTTACAACATTAAGACAACAAAAAACAACCTTTTTTGCCTCTGCCTTTGTGCTTTTCATAGGGCAAAATGAAAAGACACTTCACAAATCCGCTTAACTTACAGAACAACAATGAGTTGCAGAAAGTAAGGACACGGGCATTTTTCTTGCAAAAAAGTTTTTGCCACCGTAACTTTGCAACCAGAAAATTAGTTCAACGACAATTGCCGACAATAATTCTTTATGTTTATTTTATTAATGACAATTGTCGTACCTAATAAGTTGGCTCAAATTGAGTCAAATGAACAGGTTTGAGCCAACAAAAAATATCGACAACACCATTCGTTTTAACACGATTTAACAAATGGGGGGGGTAATTTAAAAAAATGTTTATAACTTTGCAACATCGCAATAAGATTAAGTTTAACACATAAAAATAAACGGCTATGAAAAAGATTACATTATTATTGCTAGGACTGCTGATGATAACCAGCGCCAGCGCAGTTGAGAATGACTATGTGCCCCTCGTTCGTGAGGGAGTTGTTTGGGAGTATGTGGGCGAAAGCGATGATCCTCTTCCTAAACATTCGCTTTACACTCTTGAATTCAATGGCACTACAACGATTGACGGGAAATTATACCATAAAATCTATCGCACCGATTATGACAAGCAGGGCAATGCACAAAATCCATATTTTGTTGCCTTTGTAAGAGAAGAGAACAAGATAGTTTCAGTATATATTGATACATACGAACAAGACGAGGATTTCTATTATACTTATTGGTGGATGATGCCAAAAACATTGTACGACTTCAGCAAACCAATGTTCTTGCCTGATGAGGCATACATTCTTTTTGGTGATGATGGTCCCTATAATTACAATACAAATTACTATCCATCCTCATCAATCGAAGTGGAGGTCGGGGAAACAACCAGGAAAGGATATTTTATTGACCATGGAAATGATGATGAGTCATTTAAAACCATAGAAGGCATTGGACTTGCTCATTCCTTATAGGACTTACTACACAGGTTTTAACCCCATGGCAAGCCTCGCAGCTGTTTATGAAAATGGCGAACTCGTCTATAAAGGCCGTGCCTATGATAAAGCTCAAAGGCTGAAAAATCCCGTCGAGGGCGATGTGAACGATGATGGAGTTGTCACAAGCGCCGACATCACAGCCCTTTATAACTATCTGCTCGACAGTGATTACCAGTATTATGAAACCAGCGATGTGGATGGTGACGGCTCAGTCACCAGTGCCGATGTTACTGCAGTTTACAACATTCTGCTGGGCAACAGCGATTAATATTTTCAAGGATTTATAGTGAGAAATCTGACATACAATTAACTTTGTTATTTATTAGTCACACGCTGTCAAGGCTCTCACTATAAATACTGCATTATAAAGGCGTTCGTGCGATGTATGTTGGAGAAGAGTAGAAATATTTGCATAAAACAATTATAATTACTAATTTAGTGGTGTTTTAAGAAGATCGTCAACTCAAAAAAGAAAAAGATTATGATAAATACATTGAAAGTGCTATTAGCAACATTAACTGTTACAGCGTTATTCACTTCTTGTTTAAAAGAAGATGGGCCTGAAGTGAAAAACTGGACTCAGACGTTTAATGTCAATGGTGTATCATTCAAGATGATAACCACAAAAGGAGGCACGTTCACTATGGGTTCAAACGAAGAAGATGCCTTTATTTATGAAAAGCCAGCTCATCAGGTTAAAGTGTCGTCGTTTGCCATAGGCGAGACCGAAGTCACACAAGAATTGTGGCAAGCAGTGATGGGAAATAACCCTAGCTTTTGCAATGGAATTAAAAACAACCATGATTTTGGAACCAACATGCAACGTCCTGTTGAGAATGTGAGTCGAGAAGATTGCCTAGAGTTTATAGACAAGTTGAATCAAATCACCGGCCAGACATTCCGCCTTCCCACCGAGGCAGAGTGGGAGTATGCCGCTAGGGGAGGCAGCTTTAGCAAAAACTATAATTATAGCGGCAGCAATGATATTGAACAAGTAGCCTGGTATGGCAACAACACCTATTATTCAGGAAACAGTAATGAATTTGGCACCCATTCAGTTGCCACCAAGCAACCTAACGAACTCGGCCTCTATGACATGAGCGGCAATGTGAGGGAGTGGTGTAATGATAAGTTCTATTATTATGATGGAAGTCCTTTTAATTGGCCTCATTATGTTATACGTGGTGGTAGTTGTAGTGATTCATCTTCGGACTGCCGCGTATCTTGTCGTTATCGTAATGGAGATGATGGGTCATTAGAGTTAGGTTTGCGCCTTGCTCTTTAGGGTACAATAAGCTAATTTTCCAAGATTTGTGGTGTAAAAAAAACAGCCACCTAAAAAACAAACGATTATGATAAAAAGACTAGTATTTTTCTTGTTGATTGTAAGTGCTATGGCACTTGCTGGATGCGACTCGGAGTCCGACTCTATTCTTGAGGATCCAGTAAACGTGAATGTCGTTAAGCACGAAGCCGATGAAGGTGATACCGAACTGGAAAAACTCGTCTCGAATGTGGGCTATTACTATGGTTATAAGCCTAATTTGACACTCTTTGAGTTTGCTTATCGCGCTGCTGGTCAGTACTGCATTTTCCCTAAGACTGACAGGAGAAATGCCGAGTTGGAGCAGCTGTCACAGCAAGAGGGCTCTCAAGTCATAAAGCTGCAAGCATCAAAAGATATTTATATAATTTCACGAAGTCGTGGCTTTATAACAGATGATGATTTCGTTAGTGACCGATATTTTGCTGGTTATTATACTGATCTTTACACTAATGAAATTTCCCATGATTATATCATTATTGACCCATCAATAGGAGTTTGGGTTTACGACCAAAAAACTAAGGATAAAATTTTGAAGGATTATAAGGGAAAATTGACACTTGCCGACCATGAGCAAGGTAAAAAAGAGGATGAAGACAGTTATTTTTTCTATTTCGACTGCCACTTCAATAATGCCGAGCAAGTGCTGAATCTTGCTAATAAGATTTATTTGCGAAGCGATGTAAAGTTTGCCACGGCTAATATGCTGGCGCCTATTCATAAAATGTGAAAGCAAAAGAAAAAACACTTGCCATCGACTACCGCTTCTAATATTTTGTTCAAAAAGTTGCAAACGGAGTTCGTCAAAAAGCCTGCTCACGCAGGAAAAAAGCGATTAAGCGAGACAAAGCTGAGCTTGCTCAAAGCCTTACGAGCGTGAGCATTTTATCAAAAAAAATAATCTGGCGTAAGCCAGCTTTTCGACATCGATAGATGCAGCTTTGTGAGATTTTATTACTAACTTTGGGGCAAACTAATTATTTGCCACTTAAAAATAAAAAGATATGAGAACTACAATTCACCTACGATTTTGCAAGGGACTGCTGCTGGCAGTATTGCTTATGGCGGTTGCACTTCCATCTAGAGCCTACGACTTTATGGTCGATGGGTTGTGCTATAATTACAACGATGATGGCACAAGTGTGACGTTAACATTTGAAAGAACAGCTTCTCCAAGCTACAGCAACCTTGAAAGTTCCATTATAATTCCCGAGAGTGTCACTTATAATGGAACCACCTACTCTGTAACAATAATTGGCGAAAACACCTTTCATGATTGTCAAGGTTTGACTTCGGTAACCATACCTAATTCTATAACTTTGATTGGAAATAATGCTTTTGAAAATTGCACTGGCTTGACCTCATTGACCATCCCCAACTCAGTAATCGCAATTGGCAATTACGCATTCTATTTTTGCAGAGAGCTGAAATCGGTGGAAATACCTAACTCGGTTAAGACTATTGGCAATGGAGCCTTTGAGTATTGCAGTGAGTTGATCACTGTCACCATCCCCAATTCGGTGACCTCGATTGGCTCTACAGCCTTCATGAGTTGTTACCGATTAAACACAGTCACTTTAGGTAAGTCAGTGACCTCGATTGGCTCCTATGTCTTTTCAGGTTGTAACTACTTGAAATCGCTAAAGTGCAAAGTTCTCAATCCACTTGCAATCTCTTTATGGAGTAATGCATTTCAATCTATTCCAAGTAGTTGTGTTTTAAATGTTCCCAAAGGCACAAGTGAAATTTACCAAAGTTTGCCGCAGTGGGATAGCTTCGCTATCATTAATGAATTTCCTTTTGAACCAGGTGATGTCAATTATGATGAAGAGTGCACTGCCTATGATGTGACAGTTCTCTACAACTTCCTCCTCAACAACGACAACAGCTCAATCGTCAATGGCGACATAAATGATGACGGCTCGATAACTGCAGCCGACATTACTATGATATATAACATCCTGTTGGGAAATCTCGATGATGACACATCAACCATCACTGAATTCACCGTTTATGGCGTCTCGTTCAAGATGGTGAAAATTGATGGCGGCAAGTTCATGATGGGGGCTACACAAGAACAAGGCAATGCCGTTAATAGCGATGAATATCCTGTACATCAAGTGACGTTGACTAAAACTTATTACATTGGACTGACCGAGGTGACACAAGAGTTATGGAATGCGGTTATGGGATATAATCCAAGTGTTTATAATGGAGGAAATTACGGCACCAATCTTCAGCGTCCTGTTGAGTATATCTCATGGAATGAATGCCAAGAGTTTATCGCTAAACTCAACGAGAAGACTGGGAAGAATTTCAGACTTCCTACCGAGGCCGAATGGGAATTTGCTGCTCGAGGAGGCGACAAAAGCGGTGGATATAAATACTCTGGCAGCAACAACATTGATGATGTGGCTTGGTATTGTAATGACATTCCGTCTCAAACTCCTAACACCGAGGGCTATGGTACACAAACAGTGGCGACAAAGCACTGCAACGAGCTTGGAATTTTTGACATGAGCGGTAACGTGAACGAGTGGTGCCAAGACCAATACGGATATTACAGTTCAGAGCCACAAATCGATCCTACAGGGGCTACCGAAAGTCCCTACCGCGTGGTTCGCGGTGGCAACTGGTACGATTCTCCTAGAGACTGCAGGGTGTCAAGCCGGCGCGCTATACCACCCGCGGGTCCCGTTCTCGACGTTGGCTTGCGCCTTGCCATGTAGTTGATGCTACAAAAAATGTCACTAACTTTGGGACATACTAATTTTTTGCCACTTTAAAACAAAAATGATCTGTAAAAGATAACTATAACACTGATGTGCATGTTGTTGGCCGCTGGCGCAGCGCTGGCGCAGAAAAAGATTCACTTTTGGCTACCGGTTTTAATATTTTCTTCAAAAAGTTGCGAACGGAGTTCGTCAAAAAGCCAGCTCACGCAGGAAAAATAATAAGCGCCTTTTCGCGTCAGCCCAACCTTTAGCTCGATGGAGTGAGCAGCATGAGTTGTGCGTAGCACGGTGTGCGATAGTCGAACCTCTATCAATTATGCATTGCATAAATCAATGCGCAGCCATTCTCTCCTCTCTCAACTCTCCTCTCTCACATGAAAATGCTTTATGCATTGATTAAGGGCTTTTCGACATCGATAGATGCAACTTTTTAAGATTACACACCACAGCGATTGGTTAATTCGACCAAAGCTGTGGTTTCTCTTTGTGCGCTGTGTGTGGTCCAAAACAATTCGGCTAATTCGATCAATTCGCCGTTTTTTTAATGTTGCTTCGCCGCCCCGCCACCCATTACCTTTGCGCACACACGTACATTATTAAAAATATAACCATGAAACAAAGAAAACAAATTAAAATTTTAGCAAGGAGCGTCAACACAACTGTTGTTATGTTTGTTATACAGTTGTTCTTGTTGTTTGATAAAACTGAGTCATGTGAACTAGGTGAACCAGGTGAACCAAGTGAGTCAGGTGAACCAAGTGAGTCAGGTGAACCAAGTGATTCCACTGATTCCACCGATTCCACCGATTCCACCGATTCCAGTGATTCCAGTGATTCCACCGATAATTAAATGATAATTTGCGGTCAATTCACGATAATTTGTGTGAAGTAATCCAGCGTCGATGCAATTTTCAATAAATTTTAAGCGCAGCGCCCCTCCAGCCTCAAGGCAACCTGATAATTAAATGATAATTTGCGGTCAATTCACGGTAATTTGTGTAAAAAACCGTAGTAACCGCCATCTAATGCAAAAATATTAATTGTTTTTAATTGTTTGACAAATAAGTTCCACGCGAAGCGCGGCCCAACTGAGTCAAGCGAGCGCAGCCCTATTCTGCATTGTGCATTATGCGTTATTATAGGCCAGGGCGGCTCCCAGGGCGGTGCAGAACTCTGCATGGGCAGGTATGTGGAATTTCACGCCATAGATTTCCTCGATGCGAGGAAATACCACCGCGCACTGTGGCAGGCGAGTAAGGTTGCCAATAAGCACGAAGTCCTTGACACCGGTGTTGAGCTTCGACAGCACAGCAGCCGAGCCAATCGACTCGAGAACCATGCAAATGATGCCCAAAGCCACATCATGTTCACTAGGAGTAATTTGGCGCACTTTTCCAAAGAGCGAAGCCGTGGCATGCAGAGGCAGACCCTCTAGGTCGGTTTTGCAAATATCCTTGATTTGCAGGTTGATGTGAGTAATATCGCCTTGCTCGGCAAGTGCTATCACGTCGCTGATGTGATCGGTCTTGAGCAGCAGGTGAGCGAGACCCATCAGGGTGCCACCGCCAATGCCGATGCCGCCCAAGTGGCGAATCTCGTCGCCATCAACACTTACCAGCGTGGTGCCTGTTCCCATCGAGACAACAGTGAGGTTATCGAGACCGCTGTCGAAGCGCGCACCCAGACCATCGGCCTGGAACTCGTCGGCCTTGCTCGTGGGCAACCCATAGATGGGGGTTGTCACGCCCGAACTGCCTACTCCCGTAAGCATCACGTGCTCAATGTCGGCGAGGGTAATGCCGTTGTCATAGATATATTTTCCAAAAGCTCCAAAAAGCGATGTGATTGGGTCGGCAGCAGTGATAAACATTGGCGAGAGAATCTGACCATTGTTAAGTCCCACTATCTTGGTGGTGCTTCCACCCACATCAATTCCTATTACTAGTCCCATGATTTCATTTTTTAAAAAAGTTTTCAAAATTAGTGCAAGTTGAGTGAAATACAAAATGAAAAACAGAATTTTTCATTTTTATTGCCGAAACACAGCCTAATTTATCTAAAATTCGAGCAAGTTGCGAGCAAAACAGAATAATTATCACTAAATTTGCAGATGATAATCGATTTAAGCTATGAAAAAAGTAATCTCTAACGATAACACAGGTGCAACCATCGACCACCTATCTCATAAAATCCTTCAGATTCAGGATGTGATGCAGGCCAATGTTGCACACGCAGTAAACCTCACACTTACTGCACGTAACTGGCTCATAGGGTACTATATCATTGAATATGAACAGCTAGGCAGCGATCGAGCAAAATACGGCACACGACTACTCAACAATCTTGCAAAAAGAATTAATAGGCGTGGACTTGATGCACGACGTTTAAGGGATTTCAGATTGTTCTATAGTTGCTATCCACAATTGGCAAACGAAGTTCTAGAATATATAAACAAGCTTATAACAGGCAATAAAGACAATCATATTCTTGAGATTTGGCAGACGGCATCCGCCAAATCTCAAACAATTATGGAAGAAATCCCACCAATTTGGCGGATGCCATCCGCCAAATTGGATGATTATCAAACCCCTCCAAGCAAACTGTTTAATAGACTCAACTTCTCCAATTTATTATATCTATCTTCAATCAAAGACGACCTAAAACGAGCTTTCTATGAACAAGAGGCTATCGCTGGTTGCTGGACTGTGAAAGAGCTTGACCGACAAGTTTCTTCCCTTTATTTTGAACGCATGGGCCTCTCAAAAGACAAGTTAGCTTTGAGAAAATATGTTGAAACCGGTTCTGATGTATTAACACCACAACATGTCATTAACGACCCTGTAACTCTCGAGTTTTTAGGACTACAGGAGCAAAATGTTTTCAACGAAAGTAAATTGGAATCAGCAATACTTAACCATATCCAACACTTCCTACTTGAAATGGGAAAAGGATTCTGTTTTGAGGCACGTCAAAAACGAATTCTTGTTGATCAGGATTATTTTAAAGCAGACCTCATCTTCTACCATCGCATCCTCAAGTGTCATGTGATTGTCGACTTAAAGATTGACCGATTCCGTCATGAATATGCGTCTCAACTCAATCTTTATCTCAACTACTATCGCCATGAAGTAATGCAACCCAACGATAATCCACCAATAGGTCTCCTACTCTGTACCGACTATGGTGAAACCACAGTAAAATATGCCACCGAAGGCCTATCTCAAAACCTTTTTGTGAGCAAATATCGTCTGCAATTACCATCTGAGGAAGAAATTCGCAACTACCTGATGCAGAACATCAACCCCGAAGATTACGTTGAAAAATAGTTTTTAATTACTCACTATGAAAAAGATAATCTCTAACGACATTGTGACACTGCGTTCGCTTGAGCCCACCGATCTTGAGGCTCTCTACAAGTGGGAAAACGACAGCTGGTTATGGACTGTGAGCAACATTATTGCGCCATCTCCCAAGAGCTACCTGTGGCAATACTTGCAGAACTATGACAGCGACATTTTCAACACTCGTCAGTTGAGACTTATGATAACTCTCACCGAGACTGGCGAAGCGGTGGGAACTGTCGACCTCACTAATTTCGACCCATTCAACAACCGAGCCGAACTCGGCATAATGGTCGATAAAGCACATGAAGGGAAAGGAATTGGCGACGAAGCGTTGAAACTCACAATTGGTTATGTGCGTGATTACTTGGGGCTATTCCAGTTATATGCCCTCGTGCCTGTGAGCAACACCGTATGCGCTTCATTACTCAAAAAGCACGGCTTCACCACTGCCGGCTTGCTCAAGAAATGGATTAATCACGGAACCGAAATTCACGATGTAGAAATGATGCAATTAATATTTTGAAATGACTAGTAAACAACTAAAACTCAACATTGAACGAATAAGAAACTACTGCGCTGAGCGTTGGCCCAAAAATTTGGGAAAAAGCCACGGTGTAGAGCATTGGGACAGGGTAGCTAAGTTTGGTGAATTGCTTTACCAAGAAGGGGCCGACATGGATGTAATCATGGCTTTTGCCTACCTCCATGACTCCCAACGTGAAAACAATAATGAAGATTATGAACATGGACCCAAGGCGGCGCGGTTTATCGACACAATTCGTGTCTCGCTACTGAGCGCATTGAATGATGAGCAAATCGCAAAACTCAAGCGAGCTTGTGAGCTACACACCATAGCCGACCGAACGGGCGACATCACAATCGACATTTGTTTCGATGCCGACCGAATGGACCTGTTGAGAGTAGGCATCACGCCATTACCTGAACGAATGGCATCAAAAAAAGGAGCAGAATTGGTATCGAATCCTGACTATATAGCCTTCTACGCCGAATATAATCCTGCGTTCAAATCTTTAATTTAAGTGACTCATTATAAATCTAATTAAGGCTAACGTCGTCGGGCCAAGTTTTCCATAGGCGGTACTGGTCACCAAAGTTTTTCACGGCTTGGTCCCAAACAAGATCATCGGGAGTATTGAAAATCAGCTCGGCTGCATTTTCCTTGAGCACTGCCCAATCATGGCGCTTTACCTCGCTATCGAGTTGCCCAACAGTCCATCCACTGTAGCCTATCAGGAATTTCACCTTGCCATCGAGCTGCTGGCCACTCTCCAGGAACAATTTCAACACATCAAAGTCACCACCAAAGAACACTCCAGGAGCAAGCTGCACGCTCTCAGGGATAGCCTCGAGGCCTAAAGTGTGAAGGAAGAACAACATATTGGTGCCCACAGGGCCGCCCAAATAAAGCGGCAACGGTTCATCGCACTTAACCTCGGGCATAAGCTCATTAAGGGTGAATCGTGTGGGTTTATTAACAATCACTCCCATCGAGCCCTCGGCATCATGGTCAACAAGTACCGAGACACTGCGCTTAAAACAGAAATCCTCGACCGTTGGCTTTGCAACGAGCAAGGAACCACGCGACGGCTCAGGCTGATTGTCGAGCAAATTGAATATGTCCAGGTCCAATTCTTCCATTTCGCACGCAAAAATAGTGAAATCTTATAATTTTTACAAGATTTTTCTCATCATATCAAGAAAAAGTACTAACTTTACGCACCAAAAAATAGCGTTACACTCATGAAGGTATTAAAATTTGGAGGAACATCGGTTGGCACTGTTGAGGCTCTGCGCAATGTGAAATACATCGTGGAGCATCAAGAAGAGCCTGTGGTTGTGGTGGTTTCTGCTTTAGGAGGACTCACCGACACCTTGATTAAAGCTGCCAACCTTGCTGCAAAAAATGACATTGCAGCCTACCGAATTGTGCAGGACATCACTTCGCGTCACAGTGAAATCATGAACAATCTGATTGAGGGTGAAGAAATCGACGACGCGCTCAACAGAGTAAGAGCTCTTTTCTATGAGTTGAGTAATGCTTATACCGACATCTCACAAAGCGAAGAGCTCACTGAGAGCGACATTGAGGAAATCGTGAGCTATGGTGAGAGGCTTTCGTCGCTAATCATCAGCCAAATCATTGAAAATGCCACTCATTTCAACTCATTAGAGATAATTCGCAGCAACAACCATGAGTGTGACCTTGAAGCTACGAATGAAAACATTGCCAAAACGCTAGGCAAATTCAAAGGTAAAGTGGCTGTTATGGGCGGATTTATCTCACGCGACAGCAAGAGTCGACGCATCTCCAACCTGGGACGCGGTGGCAGCGACTATACAGCAGCCATTGTGGCAAGCGCACTCAACGCATCGAGCCTTGAGATTTGGACCGACGTTGACGGCTTCATGACTGCCGATCCTAAAAAGGACCCCAACGCCAAGGTTATTCGCCAAATGACCTATGCTCAAGCTCAAGAAATGTGCGACAAGGGCGCTAAAGTTATCTACGCCCCCACTATCAAGCCCGTGGCCGAGAAGAAAATCCCCATCTGGGTTAAAAACACTTTCAACCGTACAGCCCTGGGTACCCTCATCACCGACTAATGGCGCTAGAGCCATGGCATATCCAAAATTTATAATAACCAGCGATGGTCACCTGCGATTAGGCATGGTGACACTACATCGTCATCTGCTCGAGCCAGGCGACCACTGCATGGGAGGCGGCTACTGGCGCATCAACCATGCTTCACAACAAGTGATACTCAGTGGCTCGTCGAGCGACTATGGCCCACCCCAGTGGCGCCGCGTGAACCGCATCCTGCTTCCCGATGGCTACGAGGGCTACACCTTTGTTTGGGAAGAAGCAGGCCGTCAACATCCATTGTAACACCCTTATCCATTATCACATGACACGAATTTTCCACCTTTTGCTCCTCTTAACGTGCGCTATCACTGCCGTCGCACAATCATCAAGTCATCAATATGTTACTGTTGTGGCTGAGCCCGACCATGCCGATTGGACCTATCATGTGGGTGAGAAGGCGCATTTCACCGCCTATGCCATCTGCGAGAATGTGCGCATGAAAGACGCTGTTATAACCTACAGCTACGGTCCCGACAAACTCGACGCTGTCTACACCAGCACCGTGAAGACCGGCAAGGATGGATTCGCACATTTTGATGTTCCTGCCGCCAAGACTCCAGGCTTTACCAGTGTGCGTGTGAAAATGGAGCTAGAAGGAAAGACCTACAGCTCGATGACCAACATCGCCTTCGACCCCTATGACATAAAACCCACAACCACAATGCCCGATGATTTCGAGCAGTTTTGGAACGATGCCATAAGCAAGGCGGCTAAAATTCCCATGTCGCCAACCCTGCGCTACAGCGAAAAGGAAAGCAATGACCGCGTCGATGTCTACTACTTGAAACTGCAGTCCTACAAGAAGGGCAACTATGTTTATGGCGTGCTCACAGTGCCCAAAACACCAGGACGCAAGCCTGCAATACTGCGCTTGCCCGGGGCTGCTGTGCGCTCGTTCAATGGTCCTCATGAACTAGCTTACCAAGGGTTTGTAGTGCTAGAAATTGGCGTGCACGGCATACCCGTCGACCAGTCACCCGAGATTTATCGCCAGCTCGAGAATGGAGCTCTTGCGGGCTACACTACAATAGGCATCGACAACCGCGACACCTATTATTATAAACGTTCGATACTAGGCTGCGTGAGAGCCATAGATTATTTGTGCACGCGCGACGATGTTGACACCACGCGCATCGCCACTTACGGCGGCAGCCAGGGTGGTATGCTATCGATAATGACCGCTGCATTGAGCCCTCACGTGAGTGCCTTATTCTCTTATTTCCCAGCCTTTTGCGACGTAACGGGCTACTACTACGGACGTGGAGCTGGCTGGCCACATTTGTTCCGCAACCCCAACGAACCCAACCTGCAGGCACGCATCGAGGTGTCGAAATACTACGACACTGTCAACTTCGCCCGCCTGCTCAAGGTTCCTGGCTTCTATGCTTGGGGATTCAACGACCCAGCGTGCTGCCCCACCTCAACCTTCAGCGCCTATAACGTAATCACAGCGCCCAAGCAACTGCAGCTGGGACGCGACACTGGCCACTGGCTTTATCCATGGCAAACTGAAAACGCTCTTAAATGGCTAAAAAACCAATTCAACATGAAATAAGAAAAAACAAGCAGCATCCCTTTAACCGAGATGCTGCTTGTTGTATTTGAGATTAGCCGTAAAGTTATTACTTCACGAGGATTTTACGACCTTTTACTACGTAGATGTTAGGCGCGAGGTTGTTAACTTCGCCAGCCTTGATGTTGTGAGCAACACGCATACCCAGCACATTGTAAACGTCGATGATGTCGCTTGGAGCAGCGATGTCGGTAATGCTGGTGATTTCGCCAGCATTCCAATGACGAGCTGTCAAGGTAAACTGCTGTTCGCCTGGAATGCTCACATAGCAGCGTGTAGCATAGAAGAATGCCTTTTCGTTGTCAATGTAAGTGAAGTTGGCATCAACATTGTTAATGGCGAGGATGCCATAGAAGCCCATACCATCGGTCTTACGTGCAGCGCCACTCATTGTAACCTCCACGCCACCACTTGTGGTCATTGTCACCTTCGACTCTTCATTGGCGACCTGAGTAACAGCAGTGAATTTCTTTGAGCTGGTCTCACCTGGATAGTAGAGGATGTAAGGCTTGTTGGCCTGTATGCCCTCGGCCTTGCAATCCTGGAAGTTCAAAACAATTTCGGTGCCCTGCTGAGTCACGCCAACCAGACGCTCCAACTTCACACCCTGTCCCAAAGCCTCGTCAAGTTCCTGTTCGGTCACGGCGAATGGCAGAGAGATGGTGTTCCAACCTGTAAACAGGTAGCGCTCGGCAGTCACATTACACAGTTTGCCGTCATATTTTTCCAACGATGTGCCACTATAGGTGCTGAGCCTAAGCGGGGTTTGCGACCATGCGGTCAGTGCTATGGCCGCCAGTGCAATCATGCAAAACAATTTCTTCATAATCATTTATTCTTTGTTGGTTAAACTTATGGTGAATTCTTTAAATCATTAATCAATCGTTTCCTTGAATTTCTTGCGACGGAAGACGAAGTTGCGACCCAAGTATTTCTCGCGCACAACAGGATTCTCGGCAAGTTCCTCACTTGTGCCCTGGAATAAAATCTTGCCCTCAAAGAGCAGATAGGCGCGGTCGGTGATGCTCAGTGTCTCGGGAGCGTTGTGGTCGGTGATAAGGATGCCTATATTCTTGTGCTTAAGACTGTAGACAATGCTCTGGATATCCTCAACTGCGATGGGGTCCACACCGGCAAACGGCTCATCAAGCATTATAAAGCGAGGGTTGATGGCAAGGCAACGTGCAATCTCAGTGCGGCGGCGCTCACCACCACTCAAGCGGTCACCCAAGTTCTTGCGAACTTTCTCAAGATGGAACTCTGCGATTAGTTCCTCAAGCTTGTCGCGCTGATACTCAGGAGTGGTATTGGTCATCTCAAGCACTGTGCGGATATTGTTCTCAACAGTGAGTTTGCGGAACACCGAAGCCTCCTGTGGCAGATAGCCAATACCTAGCTGTGCACGCTTATAAACTGGTAGCTTGGTGATTTCTACATTATTAATATAAACACGTCCCTCATTGGGAGTTACCAGTCCTGTGGTCATGTAGAAAGTGGTGGTCTTGCCAGCTCCATTAGGTCCTAGCAGTCCCACAATCTCACCCTGTCGCACGTTAATCGACACATGATTGGCAACAGTGCGCTGCCTGTACTTCTTCACCAAATTGTCGGTTTGAAGCACTAGCTCCCCAGCTTCGCCAGCACGCTTGAGCATATCGACCACCTTGTCGGTGACCTCTACAATCTTAGCTTCGTTGGCTTCGCCAGTGCCTACAGTTAGCGGCACCTGAGCAGCCTTGGCTGCCTCTTTATCACGGTTGCGAAAGAGTTTCATGACACCTTGTAAAAACCTATCACTTCTTCTTCAAGTTCAAGCGGGTCTTGATATAGTCGGTAAGCAAGTTGATAGCTACCTCATTGTGACCTCCCTCAGGAACGATAATGTCAACATATCGCTTGCAAGGCTCAATGTGCATCAGGTGCATGGGCTTAAGCACTTGCTGATAGCGGTCGATAACCTCCTGAGCAGTGCGGCCGCGCTCGATGCAGTCGCGAGAGATGACACGAATCAGGCGGTCATCACCATCGGCATCGACAAACACCTTGATGTCCATCATCTTGCGGAGACGCGGGTCGCTCATCACAAGAATACCCTCAATGAGAACTACATCGTGAGGCTCCATGTGAACGGTCTCTTCCTGACGTGTACAAGTTAGATAACTGTAGGTGGGCATTTCGATAGCTTTACCCTGCTTGAGCATCTTCAAGTGGTCAAGCAGCAAGTTCCAGTCAAATGCCGCTGGCTCGTCAAAGTTAATCTTCTGGCGATCCTCAACTGGAATGTGACTGGAGTCCTTGTAGTAAGAGTCCTGAGAAATAATTCCTACTTCACCTTTTGGAAGGCGTTCCATGATTTTGCGTACCACCGTTGTCTTTCCTGAACCGGTGCCGCCTGCTATACCAATGATAAACATAGTTTTGAATGTATATTAGTTTAAAACGTTGTGGACATTAGCCTAAAATCATACAAAGGTAGCGCATTTTCACAAAACTTTCAACACTTAAGCCAAAAAAATCACAACATGACTAATTTTAATACCAATTTTGTTTACCTTTGCAAAAGAACTTTATTTTATTTATAGCCCATAACTAACCCTCCCATTATTATGAAGAAGGTAAAGATAACTGTGATGCGCATGGCATGCTACCACGACTTGATAGAAAAGTATGAGAATCCCATCGAGCACGCATGCGACATGACGCTGGGACGCACGTTTATCGTTGAAAACTGCCAGCAACCCGAGGGCATGTGCGACAGTGCATGGGAAACCTTGCTTCCATGGGTGAAAGAACTTGCCGAAGGTGGCGGCAACTTCTTCGACGGCTGGATGAAGAACCCGCACAGCGCAATGATATCCTGCAATGACGGTTTCAGGCCAGTGAGTTTCCTAGTTGAAACCATAGAATAAAAAAAGGAAGGTGTTTCAAAATTGAGGAGTCACTGCGCCACATCCTACCCATAGTCAGCGAAGCCCAGATTGAAAGAATCATAGGCTAAAAATCTGAGTTTTGCAACTCTTTAATATTCTTTATCTATGTAATATTAAGAGCCAGTTTTTCGTTCTAATATCATTGAAAGTTATTAACCATCTAATAGAATCAAGGATAATGAAAAATTTGGTATTGATTATGCTCGTGACAATGATGGCATTGAGCACTGAGGCTAACTTGATTGAGAATAGAAGTGACAGCAACGACCATCGATGGATCGACTTGGGATTACCAAGTGGTACTCTGTGGGCAACGATGAATGTGGGCGCAAGCAGTCCCGAAGACTATGGCGACTACTTTGCTTGGGGAGAATCTTCGCCCAAAGAGGTCTATTCTTTGAGCACCTACAAGTGGTGTAAAGGTGCCGAAAACACACAGACGAAGTATTGCTCTGACAGTGAATTGGGAATTGTTGACAACAAGAAAACATTAGACCCCGACGATGATGCCGCAACCATAAATTGGGGGCCATCGTGGCGCATGCCCACCGAAGCGCAAATGCAAGAACTGATAACAAGGTGCAATTGGAAGGCTTCGACAATGAAGGGGGTGAAAGGCTATTCTGTTACAGGTCCAAATGGCGCCACAATGTTTTTGCCAGCAGCTCTCTGTCGTGGGGACGGGCCGATTGATGACATTGACTGGGGTGGTTTCTATTGGTCGAGCGAATCTCCCGGCTTCATCGATGCCTCTGGTGGATTGACTTTTGGTGAGGATGGGGCTTCATGGGCTTTCCTCTATCGCTTCGGGGGCTGTAGTGTTCGCCCTGTTCGAGTCCTGGACAAATAGTCAGCACCTATATCTCAACGGCAGGATAAAGAAACGAGAGTGTGTCATTTGTTTTGACACACCCTCATTGTTTTATGGAGTAACAATCTTGTTACATGAACTGTTGGAGGGCTTGGATGAGTTGCTGGGCACTGTGAACCCCAGCCTCGCGCCACACCAATTCTCCTTTCTTAAAGATGGCAAGTGTGGGCACGGCACGAACACCATATTGCACAGCCACCTCTTGTGCCTCATCAACGTCAATTTTGATTATAGTCGCACGATCGCCAATGCTTTGCTTGAGTTCCTCAAGAATTGGGTGCATCATTTTGCATGGGCCACACCAAGTTGCGAAAAAGTCGACCAATACCGGCTTATCGCCAGAAATAAGTTGCTCAAAGTTGTTCATAATTCAATCATTTAAAAGTTATGACTGACAATGAGCAAAAAATATGCCATCATTCAATGAAATGACTTTGTGGCAGCGAGCGCATGTTATAGGTGCTCGCCATCGACTCACCATAAGCTCCAGCAGAGAGAATTGCTATCAAGTCGCCTCGCCGGGTGATGGGCAGAATTTCATCATGAGCGAAGACATCGCTCGACTCACAAATGGGGCCCACCACATCGTAGGTGTCATGCTCACTTTCCTGTGAAGTGAGATTCACAATCTTGTGATGTGCATTATAAAGGGCAGGACGCAAAAGATGGGTCATTCCAGCATCAAGAACAACAAATTTCTTAGCAGAATTCTCTTTGACAAACACCACCTTGGAGATTAAGGCTCCACACTGCGCAACAATCGAGCGTCCTAGCTCGAAATGCACCTTTTGCCCTGGGCGAAGTTTAATACCATCTTTAAAGACTTGGAAAAAGTCATGGAACGGCGCAATTTGATTGGCTTCGGGATTGTTGTAATCAACACCCAAGCCTCCACCAGCATCAATCATCTCAAACGTGATACAACGGTCCTCAAAATGCTCAATCAAGAAATTGATTTTCTCACACAACATTTTAAAAGGCTCCAAGGTCGTGATTTGTGACCCAATGTGGAAATGCAAGCCTCGCAGGTGCAGGTTAGGCAGCCTCAATGCCTGGTCAACAACCTCATCAAGCATGGGCAAGTCAATGCCGAACTTGTCGGCAACAGTACCAGTGGTTATGTATCGATGAGTGTGAGCGTCAATATCAGGATTAACACGAATGGCAATCCCTACCTTTTTACCTTTCAGTCCTGCAATTTCGTTGATTACCTCCATCTCAGGCTCGCTCTCAACGTTGAAACAATAGATATCATTATCAATAGCGATCTCTATTTCGCTGTCGGTCTTGCCTACTCCAGCAAAAGCCATCATGCCAGGAGCAAAGCCAGCTTTGAGTGCTGCAAGAATTTCGTTTCCACTCACGAGGTCGGCACCAAGTCCAGTTTTACTAATTTCCTCAAGAATTCTGGGATTGCCATTAGCTTTTACGGCATAATGCACAACAAATGGAAATCCTGAGATTTCTTTCTGTATATTACCTATTGTGTTTCGCAACAAACTGAGGTCATAACAATAGTATGGGGTAGATAAATCGACGATGTTATCTAAAAAATTATGGTACATGGGACAAAAGATTATTTTGTGTTTCTTGTGATATTTTTGCAAAGTTAAACATAATATTTAAAAAACCAATTTTTTTCTTCACATTTTTCACTGATATAAAACTTTTTAGTAATTTCGTGGACTTAACAAACGAAAAACAATGACAACTCGAGAAGCAAAATTGCAACTTCGCAGCAAGCTATCCCACCTTTATCCTACCCAGGAGGTGGAAAGCATCACGCGAATAATATTTGAGGAAGTGCTACTGTGGCAACCTGTCGATATCGTGATGAGAGAGAACGAAGAATTGCCTGCTTTTTTCCCTGAAAAACTTAACGAAATTTGCGAACGCTTGCTCAGGAACGAACCCTTGCAGTATATCCTGGGAAAAGCCAGGTTTCACGGCCACAGCTTCACTGTCACTCCCGCTGTGCTTATTCCTCGCCCCGAGACTGAGCAACTTGTTGACATGATAGTTGATCAGAATCAAGAAAGCGACTTGCAAGTGCTCGACATTGGAACTGGCAGCGGATGTATAGCAATTTCTCTTGCCAGAGCGCTAAAGTTTGCACAGGTCACAGCCTCCGACATAAGCCGTGATACACTTGCTGTTGCTCAACTTAATGCAACAAACCTCAAGACACGTGTCAAATTTATTGAACAAGACATCCTAAACTGTCATGCTCCTATGGATGCTTGGGACATTATTGTGAGCAACCCACCATATATTACCGAGAGCGAAAAAGCAGCAATGGAGCCCAATGTGCTTGACTATGAGCCAGCCGGAGCACTTTTTGTCCCCGACAACGATCCTATGCTCTACTACCGCCCTATCGCAGCCTATGCCGCTCGAGCTTTGAAAAACGGAGGACGACTTTATTTGGAAATCAACCGAGCTATGGGAGCACTCGTTAGCGACACGCTTGCTCAGGCAGGCTTGCGCAACATTCAAGTGTACACTGACTTTAACGGAAACACACGTTTTGCCATCGCAATTAAAATCAACGACTAAATATCACACATAGAATGAAACAATTATCAATTATTGCAATAGCAATCATGGCTCTCACCATGACAAGCTGTAACGGAAATGGCACCACAAGCGCCAACAAAGCAACCAATGACAGTGTTAACGACACCACTGCCGTAACAACCGACTCAACAACAGCTGCAAGTCCCGAGGTTGCCGATGAGCTCTCGAAAGCTGTGGCCGAAGAGCATGCCGATGCCGACGCACAGTATTCCTATGACCCTTCGACCAACACCGTGAAAATAGTTAAGCAGGTTGAGGTCCCCGCCAACCAAGCCGAGGAGGATTTTGCCGAAGCAATTGTAGAGCACGAAGTGCCTGAGTTTATCAGCCAGTTCAAAAAGAGCACAAAACCTAGCGACACAACCATCAAGAGCAAGGGCGCAACCATCACCGTGAGCTATGTTAACAAAGCCACCGGTGAGGAAATAACCCAGTTTGACATCACCCCCGACGACCTGAAATAATTCACCCCCAAAGCTAGTGGATAAAAACGAATATTATGACTTGTGGCAACTGAGCGACGAAGTCGACAGTGTTGTGACAGCAGTCATGGGCGAGTGCAACGCATCAATTGTAATAGACAATGGCGTGGTTGTTCTACAGCTTGACAAGCACCTCGACGAGGAGCAGGCCATGATGCTGTGTTCCCAATTCTACTCTCCTGCCACCTACGAAGGAGATGGCGACCAAGGTGCCATCTTCAATATTTATCGGCGTGAAACAGAATAAAAAAACAATCTTTTTCTTGTTTTTTGCAACAAAAACACCTATATTTGCCCTCAAATTATAACTTCACCATTTTTATAACTTTTAAATATTAAGAATTATGGTTTACAAGATTATCGACATTGAGGGCGTGGGCGATGTCTATGCCGAGAAACTTATTGCTGCAGGTATCAAAGACACCGATGCCATTCTCGAGAAATGCTGCAAGCCAGCAGGACGCAAGGCTTTGGAAGACGAAACTGGCATCAGTGGCAAACTTATCCTGAAATGGGCCAATCACGCCGACTTGATGCGCATCAATGGTGTGGGACCTCAATTCAGCGAGCTACTCGAGGCTTCGGGTGTTGACACTGTAAAAGAACTGAGAAATCGCGTTCCTGAGAATCTGCACAAGAAACTTGAGGAAGTAAACGAGGCCAAGAATCTCGTTAATCGCGTTCCCGCTCTCGTTGAGGTAGAGAAAATGATTGCTCAAGCCAAGGAGCTACCACCAAAAATGGAGTACTAATAAGCTCTGTTAATGACAACAAGATAATAATCTTAACGCATTACATGAATTATTACAATTAGGGCGTACCGCTTGAGTGGTACGCCCTAATTATGTGTATCTCCTATGGTGAGGTTGAAAACTGCTTTTTATTTAGCAGCACCTAACAGAACATCATAAACTGCAGTAATATCGGCTGCTGTGATTATGCCATCGCCTGTTTGGTCGCCATTAACAATGTTGCTTTCATCATTGTTGAGCAATACGTCGTAGAGAGCAGTAACATCGGCTGCAGTAACATTGCCATCACCGTTAACATCGCCAGGAACAGGGGTGTCGCCACCACCAGCAGGCACGGTGTAGAGCAGCTTGCCTGCGAGGTTGTAAACGCCACCAGCCACATACTCAAGATCGGCAGTCTGAGTGGTGCCATTGTTGAAGATGATACCTGTTGGGCTGTCGCCTTCCACGATGTCGGGACCTATCCATTGGTAAACTGGGTTGCCATCGGTGGTGTTGCCAATCAGGGTAATGGGGTCACCTGGCCAAGCACCACTTGTGGTGAAGTTGGTGCTAGTAACACTGTTCCAAGCCCACACGTTGCATTTGGTCCAGTTCTTAGGAGCGATGAAATAGGCAAACTCCTTGCCTTCAACATAAACCACAGTGTTAGGCAGAGTGTTTATGTCAAAACCTGTTGGAGTGATGTAGGTGCTAGTGACATCTTCATATTCACCTTCTTCGGGGTCAAAGAGATAGAAATTAGTTTCTGTCACACCCATGATGTTTGAGGTTTGGACAAATGGCTCCTCACCATCGATTCCACCATCGTTGAAGATGATGTTGATAGCATCCTCCTCAAAAGTCTGGGTATACCAAACCAAGCCATCAACGGTGACGTAGGTTTGAGTAGCATCCATCAGAGTGCCAGGCCATGCGCCATTGAGCTGAGTGCCAGCGCCATCCCACACATAGAGATAGGGAGGCTCACCCGTGCTGGTACGCACGTTAACAGTTACAGTAGCGTTAGCAGTAATTGCTAAGCAAGCGAGAGTAATAAGTAAAGTAGTGATTTTCTTCATTTAGCAAATACAAATTTTACGGTTAATAATCCAGTTAATTATGACGTGACTTGCAAATGTAGTAAAAGTGTGCGAAAAGGTCAATTTTTTACCCACTTTTTTTCTAATTGCCTAAAAGAATACTATAAAGAGTTGTGATATCGGCTGCTGTTACCACTCCGTCGCCTGTGACATCGGCATTGAAACTATAGGTGTTGTCGGTGCCTAGCAGCACGTTGTAAATTTCGGTGATGTCGGCCGCGGTGACTGCCCCATCAAGGTTCACATCGCCAGTGGGGAATGTCACGATACCGTTCACGTTGTAGAAAGCACCGTTAACAAAAGCGAAGTCGGCGGTTTGAGGGCTGCCGTGGTTGCTGAAGATGATGCCAGTGGGGATGTCGTCGCCCACAGTGCCACCGTCCCACTCCCAGATGTCGAGACCATTGTATAGTTTATTGCCCACTAGGTTGCAGACTTGTCCAGGCCATGTGCCGCCAGTGTAATTTTGGTTGCCAAGTTGAGCGTTCCATGCCCAACAATAGATAGTGTTAGTCCAACTTGCTGGAGCAATAAAGAACGCATGCAGTTTCTGCGCTTGGCTCGAACGCACCTTGTAGGTGCGAGTAATCGTATTCTTCACCTCGCCGTTATGCAGCACACCTGCACGCAGAGTGGTGGTTTGGTTGAAGGTGAGAGTCACACTGCCTGTGGCGCGAGGGCTCGATGCTGATGGTGCAGAGCCATCGGTGGTGTAGACGATAGTGGCGTTGTTGAATGAAGCGGTGACTGTCACTGTCACTTGGTCGATATAGTCACCACTCTCCTTGTCCACACTAAGTGTTGCCACACTTGGGTCAACAGGCTCTTGCTCAGTGACAGTGTGATCATACACACCATCTATATAGTAGCCGTGATTCACATAATTGAGATTGGCAGTCTGGTTGCTTCCACTTTGGCTGAAAATGAGCCCTGTAGGCATATTATTGGCAGGATATTCACCGTCGTAGGTCCACTTGAAGATAAGGCGGTTGCCGTCCTCGGTTTTACCCATCAATTTAGCGTTTTGACCTGGCCAACTGCCGCCAGTGAAATTGGTGCTACTGTTCCACACCCACAATGTGATAAAAGTATTGCTAGCCGAGGTCTCATAGAAGACGCTCAACTCGTCATCGCTGATTGTAGGAGTATAAATTTCGAGGTCGTCGATGTCGACACCTCCACCGCTGCTACCGCCGCCACTCACATACTCGGTGTTTGGGTCGCCCTCCTCCTCGGTGCCGTCATAACTAAGCTGCGTGGGAGTAACCTTATTGGTGGTATAAAGATATGGCCCGTCATCACCCACCTTGCCTGGGCCATTAAGCACATAAATGCGCAGGTTACCCTTGCCGCTGAACGATGGAGTGGTCAATGTGCCATTAGTCACAGTGATTGTGTTGCCTGTCACCACATCAGTATAGGTTCCATTAAGGACATTGGTAAAAGTGGCGCCAGCGTTAAGAGCGATGAGGGCGTAGCTATCGATGTCGCCATTGGTATAACGGCGCTTGAAAGCATAACCACCGCTCGATGAGCAGCCGCTCTTGCTATACTGCCCCTTGCGTAATGCAGGCACAGCTGCACGTATCTTGTTAAGGCGTTGTAGGTGCTTCACGAGTGGACGGCTAAGCGTTGCCGCAACATTGCCAGTGGCACTACTGTATTCGCCGAAATCGGTGGTTGTGACATCGCCCTTGAGGTATCCGCCATAGTAGGCGCGTCCGCTGTTCTTAAGGGTGATATTGGTGCCCTCATCGATGCGCACGCCCTTGCGGAACTCAATTTCACCCCCCTGGAAAAGGCAAGGAATGCCACGCATGGTGAACATGAGCGACAGGTTCTCGGCCCACTGGTCGGTGCCACCGTTGAATCGGTTAAAACTGTCGGGGCCATAGTCGTGGCTCTCCACGTAGTTGACGTTGAAAGTTGCGTCGTTATATAGGTTATCCTTGTCGAGCACACCCCACACACGTCCTGCATTCTGGAAATTCCAGTGCACGGTGAAGTCAATCACGTTTAGCCCGCTAGCATTGCTGTAGTCGGGAGTGTGGTAGTTGTTACCGTCGAGCAATGCATTGTTGCTGCGAGGCTGAGCGCTCTCGCTCAGGTTAGCGTTGTGCTCGGCGAGACACAATTTCTGATTGTCAAGAGTAACGGGGTCGGTACTTTCATACACCTCTACCCCATCCCAATAAGTGGGGTCATTATTCCACTGGCTCAAGAGTGATGCATCGCTCTGCCAAGTGTAGAAATAAGGCGAAAGTGAAGGCTGACCACGATAGGTAACATCGCTAAAACGAGCGCACACCTCGGCAAACATATAGAACGGGCATTCGTTCAAGCGTTTGCTCTTGTACTGCTCACCCAGTGCCTTGAAAGCTGGCACAAAGGCTGCATTAAATGAGAGTCGTGAAATGTGGCCTCCAGTATCAATCCTAAAACCGTCAACG
Source organism: uncultured Bacteroidales bacterium (assembly GCA_902792435.1). Lineage (GTDB taxonomy): Bacteria > Bacteroidota > Bacteroidia > Bacteroidales > Muribaculaceae > Sodaliphilus. Next base: position 7,974 of record CADAZN010000031.1, on the reverse strand, counting down.
CCCATCTTGATGAACTCACCATAGCAATCAATGAGATAACTGTAGGTCTGCGGATTCTCGGTATTGAGATCCACACAATCTCCAGCTATCTGCGCCCACCAGCGGTTAGGCTCGTCCCAGTTGAAGTTGCCGTAATGATGCCACAGGTTGTGAGTGTCGTGGTTGACGCCATCGGTGTTCTTCATCTTGGTGAGGCGATCACTATACTGTGCGCTACCGCCCAAGTTACTGTAGTTGTCCTGTAACAAGCCGCCCTGCGAGATTGTGAATGGCACCATGCACTGGCTCATATCGCTTTGAGGCACGTTATAGTCGCGATTAAAAAGCTTACAAAGGTGTTCCTCGCCAAAGTTGCCAGTGTGATTAATCACTATATCAAGTATAACCTTCATGCCACGAGCATGTGCGGCATCTATGAGGTCTTGGAACTTAACATCTTCACTCTCAAGACGCCTATCCACCTTGCTCATGTCCATTGCATGATAGCCATGATAGTCATATCCCGATGCATTTTGAACTATGGGAGTTACCCATATTGCGGTAAAGCCCAATGCCTTGATATAATCGAGTTTTTCAATTAATCCTTTGAAATCGCCGCGCCACTCAGGATCCTGATTGGCCACGTTGCCGGCATGGTTTCCATCCCAACAATAGGTGTTGTTACTTTGGTCCCCATCATAAAAACGGGTGGTCATCGCAAAGTAAATGGTCTCGTCACGAAAGTCGGTTCTACCGCCTTCAAAGTTAGTCGAAGCCCAACTCATTACTGTGGCAAGCACCAAAACACCCACAGCAAGCAGTCTATTTGTTAATGGTCTAGATTTCATATTTTGAGTTTTTTATTGCAAGCAAAATTATAAAAAACTCGCCCATTTTGAAACTAGTGATTGGCACTATTAAACAAATAAAAGTGCAAACGTTTGCGTTTCACCATGCACGACTATTATTATATTCATCATAACAACCTAAAGGTTGAAAAATCATCTTAGCATCCAACAAAAAAGAATTCTACATTGCCATAAAAAGCATTACCAATTCTAGTAAGGGGCAAGAATAAATGGGAAAAACACGCATTTCGGCTATAAAAAACATTATTTTTACTGATTTTTGTATTTTTATTAGGTCATTATTTTTTTTTATTATAACTTTGCAAAAAAGATTTACCCGCTATTTAAAATTTCAAACAAAAACAACATTAACAACCTAAACAAAAGTGTAATGAAGAATAAAAAAGAACGCCTACAACTTATTTTAAGCCTAGTTAAGAAGAATAGTATCGGTAGCCAAAACGAACTAGCCCAACTTCTCAAAGAGAATGGATGTGAAGTGACACAAGCCACGCTCTCAAGGGATTTGAAATCGATGAAAATTACAAAAGTTGCTACCAACGATGGTGGATACATGTATATTATCCCCGACAACAACAAGCTTCAGGACAGCATGTTAATGAGTGGTCGCAATAGCATGACTGCTCATCAGCAAGTGGGATTCATCTCAATCAAACTCTCAGGCAACATTGCTGTAATCAAGACCCGCAACGGTTATGCCGCTGGACTTGCTTATGACATCGACATGAGCCACTCAGAAGAAGTGCTGGGCACAATTGCAGGAGCCGATACTGTGTTTGCCATCATGAATGAGGAAGTATCGCACGAAGAAGCTTTAAAGTTTTTTGCACGATTTATCCCTATTGACAAATCTCATTATTGATTTTTCTCATTCTTAACGATATACTATGATAAACGTTGGCATTTTAGGTGGAGAGACAATAGGGGCTGGAGAACTTCTCCGACTCCTAATCAACCACCCCGACTCGTGCATCAAATGGGTAGCGTCCGACACCATGACAGGCCCAGTGGCAAACTTCCACAAAGGGCTTACAGGAGAGTGCGACTTTGTTTTCTCCTCTCCCAGCCAGGACGATTTGGACCTCGTCTTCTGCTGCAATAAGTCGTGGGCAGATTGGTGCCTATATACAAGAGCCAAAAATCACGAACTCAGAGTTATAGACCTCACCCGCTCCATCAAAACCGATGAAGGCGAGATGTATGGACTATGCGAAATCAACCGCAAGTTCATGGTCCACGACTGCTATGATATCGTGACATTGCCAACACCCGAAGCTATGGTGAGTCTGCTTGCCATTATTCCAATGGCCAAGAACCAGATGCTTAACGGCGACATCGAGATAAAACTAGAAGCTGGCAACCTGTGTGGACCGGTTGAAAGTGCCACTTTGTGCCGAGAAATCAGCACTGTCATTAAAGCATTGCAGCCAAACTTCAACAGCAATATAAAGATAATGACAAGCACTTCAGGTCCTATCCCACGCGGTATCACCTCCACTGTAACCATGCCATGCTCTCTCGACTCATCAACCATCAAGCAGCTTTTCATCGAGTACTACGATGACCACAACTTCACCTTTGTGAGCGATATCGACATCGACACATCTCATGTAGTTAATACCAACAAGTGCCTAATCAACATTAGCGCCATCAACAATGAGCTACATGTGACTAGTGCTGCCGACATTTTACTCAAGGGCGAGGCAGGAAACGCAGTACATGCCATGAACCTGCTCTTTGGACTACACGAGCGCACAGGGCTTGCACTAAAAGCACAAGTATATTAATTACACACTACCAATAACGACAAAACTATTAAAGACCATGTCAGTAAACAAAGTAATCTTATTAGGAAATGTGGGACGCGACCCCGAGGTGAGATATCCCTCACAAGGGCAAGCTGTAGCATCTTTCCCACTAGCAACAAGCGACCGTGGATACACAACATCGGCTGGTGTGCAAGTACCCGAAAGAACCGAATGGCACAACCTAGTAATGTGGGGACGCAATGCCGAAGTCGCCGAGAAATATATTCGCAAGGGATCAAGACTCTATGTCGAGGGAAGGCTTAGAACAAGAACCTATGAAGACCGAAACAAAATTAAAAGATACATCACCGAGGTGATTGTTGAGTCATTTGAAATGCTTGGAGGTGGCCAACGAGCCAACGACACACAACAGGGCCAACAGCAAGTTCAACAACCACAACCCGAACAGCAAGAACAGAACAACACATCAAGTGAAGGAGACGTTCTTCCATTCTAATTTTAACTCGAGGATAAGGTTTTAGCACTTGCAAATACCCTTTTTCAAGAAAAAAACTACAAAATAATTTAAAAATATTTGTCAGTTTAAAAAAAAGCAGTACCTTTGCATCGCTTTTACGGAGATTCGCTAGCTCAGTTGGTAGAGCACAGCACTTTTAATGCTGGGGTCTTGGGTTCGAGCCCCAAGCGGATCACCTTCTAAATCAGCCAATCAGCTAATAATTAGCTCGTTGGCTGATTTTTATTTTGAACAATCCCCATATAAATCGGGAAAGGTTTATAAATGTCACATTACCCAAGCTAAGCACATCAACATTATTTAACTAAAAAAGAAATATACTTTTGCGCACACTTAAATCCATTTTTACAAACCAATTCTGTTTTTTTGATACGTTTTGTTAGTAACTTTTATTTACCGAACTCGTTGTTGTTCAAAACTTATTGTAACTTTGCAATCATTTAGTAGCAACCCAAATCTTTAAATTTATTTCTATGAATTACAATGCAACAAAACAGTACGGCTCGATGGTTAAGGAGATGGCATCGCAAATAGCCCAAAGCAATAATATATATAATGTGTCAGCTGAGTTATATGAAGCGTATAATGAATCGCTTTATTTGATTTCACGATTATCATTAAAGGAATTGTATGACAATTATCCAAACAACCAAAAAGTCCTATCATTCGTTATTGATGAGTATGTGATAGACGACAAAGTAAGAGAAGTTTTCCTGACAAAGCTATTCCAAAATGATGATTTTGAGATTGAGTTCATAAAACGCGATATTGGTGGAGCCTATAATTTTCTTTGCTCCACCCAAACCCTACTCCAGGCTATAGCCATAACAGCGCACCCCAGCCAGTACAAAGAAGGCCAGTTGACCACAGCACTTGAGAAAGTTATTAGGCCAGCCATCGAGCCATCAATAAAGAATGCAGAGAATTTTGGCTTTGCATTCAATAGTCTAGCAGCAAAAGATGCACTGAGAGCCGCAGAAGAACAAACAGAACAAGAAGAATTACAAAAAACAGATGAACCCAAACACAATAATCAAGAAGAGCTAAAGTCAATTAAGCCAAAATACATAATTGGAAACTTGCAACTGTTGATGAATGTATACAATTATCTCATCGAAACAGAAGTACTAGATAAAGAATACACATCTCCTCAAGATTTTATAAATGCCATAGAGAATGCTAACGTCAGTTCTATTTCTCCAAAATTGCAGGACAACTTTAAATGTACTTTGAACCAATTAAAAGAATGTATTAAATCAGAGAAGAGAAAATGGTTAAGAGAAATATGCTCTTCCATTAACTTAACCCCACAGCAAGCATCAAAAAATGGGACAAATTTAGGAAAATGGTATGAAGATTTACAGAAATTGGTATCAAAAAAGTCCAAATAATATAATCGCCTTATTCTGCCTTAAACTGCCTTAAATCGCCTTATAGATTCATTGTAACAAAATTACACACAACCCACTAAATACTAATTAATTACACAAAAAATTAATTTGTTGTTTTTTCGTCATTATTTCACATTTACCTTATAATTGCCTTATAAGGTAGGCAGTAACTTTGCAATGTCCGAATGATGAAAGACTGGCCAATGGTCAAACGGCCGAGAGCTGGAATTTGAAGGACAAAAGTTAACGAGGTATGACCGCCTCAATTAATTATTATTAAATCTAATACACAAATGTCAAAAGAATTTGTTTCAATTCAGAACCTTTTACTAAGTTCTGAGAATATGGTCCTCCAACTAAAGAAAGAGGATTTGAAAGAGTTTGCTAATCAGATCTTGCTTGGTGCAAAATCAATCGCAATGCTTGAGGCGGAGGCTGCCGCCACTAGTGATCAACTTTTGTCCATCGATGAAGCTGCAAAGTTGCTATCGGTGTCGAAGATGACCCTATACCGTTGGGACAAGAACGGCTACCTCAAAAAAATGGAGATCGGTGGCAAGCGTCGCTACCGCCTGAGCGATATCGAGAAACTTGTTGGATGCAAGATGTAAAGGAAATCTTGATTATGAAAAATGTAATTCTATATTCTGGCACCGGCAAGCTCTTTCTCCATGAAGACGTTGAGCTACCCATCGATGAATTAATTAAGAATTTATGACTATGCACAACAATGGTTTCACAAAAGTTCCGAACGCTATTATCCGTTCGTCAGTACTTAGCATCGCTGAAAAAGCAGTATGGTGCTACATTGCTTCCATGCCTGACGGGTATAGGTATTCTGTGCGTTCTGCCTGTATGACGCTACACATAGGCGATAAAACTTGGCGCCGAGCCATAATCAAACTTGAGAAATTAGGTTTGATATCCGTAAGGCATATGCTGGGGATGAAGACGGTCTATCAAGCCTCGAAAAATGCTCTTGGATGGAACTTGCCCCCTAGTCAAATGACCAGCGGTTCAAATGACACCTCGAGTCAATTAACCATCGGTTCAAACGACAGCTCTGGTCAATTAACCGCACCACCCCGAGTCAATGGGCAGCAGGTTACACATATTAATAATAAAGAACTATTAAATAACAACGTCGACGACGATACCTGTGCACACATAAGAGAAAAGTTTGAACATGAAGTGATGATTGACGAAAACATTGAGCTCGCATGTAAGAGTTGCGGCATAACAAAGGCACAATACATGGAACTCGCTGTTGCAATTATCGCAGAATGGAAATTCAAGGATCTTCCAGATAGTGAGTGGACAAAGAACCACTTCATATCTGTGCTTCGATACAAAGTTAAAAATCAAAAATATTTTAAAAATGAAGAAAATTCAAGAAATCATGCAACAAGCAACCCGCTTGCAAATGCAACCATTCATACAGCCCATATCGGTTGATTTGACCAAAGAAATGGCCTACTTCCGAGCAGCTTTTCTTAAGGTCGAACCTCGTTTCGACCCGAAATTAACTGACAAGGACATCTTAAACTCCATTTTTGCCTGGGTGTGGAAACTCGATAAGTACAACAAGCTCAAGTTGGATTACAACAAAGGCTTTTGCTTTTATGGAGATTTGGGCTTAGGCAAGAGTATGATACTGCAAGCCCTACGGCACTACCGGAATGGTCTGGTTTCTCGAAACGAGAGCAAGAGGGAAGATTTCCGTATGAAGGGAACCTGGCTGAAGTCTGCAAGTGAATTGGCGAACATCTTTTCAGCTGATGGGCAGCCAGCACTAATACAGTGCACATCTGATGAGATAAACCTTATCATCGATGAATTGGGGAGAGAGCCTAGGCCAGCAAAGTATTTCGGGACAGAACTGAATGTCATCCAGTTTGTACTTCAGTTGCGCTATGATCACAGGCGTGATAGCGTCACCCACATAACAACAAACCTGAAGCCCGAAGACATTGCACAATATTATGGTGAATATATCGCAGATCGTTGTTGGGAGATGTTCAACTTTATAGAGTTCAAGGGGGCTAGTCTCCGATCAAAACATTCTAACCAGTAACCCATTGTCATCGGCACCTTCATCCACTTCTGCAAGCAGTACGATATAATGTGATACGGTTTCAACGAGTAATGTTACAGGTTTTTCATAAAGTTCCGTTGTGGCTTTCGGGCGACAGCGGAGCTTTTGTTATATGGTTATAGCTAATGATAGATGTGAATCTTGTAAGAGCGAGATTTCGCCAAATTTGTTATTTGGTGAGAAGTATCAGCCGAATAAAGATATTATTTCTAAATCCATCAAACGAATTCATTTCTGTGTGAGACGGAATTTAAGATGACTTTTGTTTTCAATTTGTGCCATTTGAGAAAAACAGTCGAAAAAATTAACAATTTGATGGGGTCTGAAAACAGCGTGAAAAACCTGTATTCATCGGCATTCTTACGGAGAAATACCATGTTAATTTTTCCAAATTGTTCAATTTGTTCGGGATTGAAAAAGTTAGAAGGCTGATTATCAGCCTAAAAGTGGATGAAAAGGGGAATTTTCCCCTTTCTTTGTCTGTCAAGACCCCCCGACCGCCCTACGGAGCGAGTCCGTGAAACTGCCTTTTCCGTTTGCGGAATGTGCAAGGCGATTGTGCGGTAAAATCGCTGACGTGCGTGAGAGAACCGCGACGCAGGAGTCGGTTTCACTCACGCGTGTCAGCACCGCTTTCAGCCGAAAATCGTGTCAAACTCGTTTGACTTGATTTCGGCATCAGTAACAAGTGCAGGCGTGTTCGTCAGGCGATACATTTCTATGCTGACAGCGTCAATGCAACCGTCAGGCGATACTATTTTTCATATGTGTCTAACGCCGATGTGCACGATGGTCGGTGATTCGGGTGACGTGGAGTGCCGATACTTGAGACGGGGGTGCGCTGATGGACAATAACGATGAGTAGAGCATCTTGCTTCGCTCTTGCGGAGCGTGATGCTTATCGTTATCCTCACGGCCCATTCGTGAAGGCGCAACGGCATCCCATCTCCCACACTGTCATATCATCATTGCACACATCAATCACATGTCATACATCATTTATATATAACTCTATGCCATTGCTGCCTTCATGATGATTAGAGCCACCTTTGAGCATCGGGGACGATGGCATAACGACAGCGTAGGTACATAAGCGTGGAGGGCTTGAGTGTGCGATGAGTGTCGCCCTCGTGGCTGGGTGACATGCTGTAGCACATGGCTTCAGCCAAGCGTAGCAAGTGAGGCGACCCATGCCGATACCCGACGCTGATGCAGGAAGCTCGGGTGTCGGTATGGAAAGGGCGCTCCACCTGCACAGCGATTGTGCCACAGCGTGTCAAGCTTGGAGTGAGCTAAGGCGGTGAGACGTAGCGGAGCAAGTGAAGCGACCGGGTGCGAGACCAAACGCTGACGC
>CADAZN010000030.1:51328-54070 GCA_902792435.1 uncultured Bacteroidales bacterium | reverse complement strand
CCTGCTTCACGTCGTGATTGCTGCCCATGTAAGAAAACGACCAGCCTTCCTGGGTGAGCTGCTCAATCAGGGCCTTGAGTGCGGCACCAGTCCACTCGCGTGAGGCGTTCTCATAGCCGTCGGTGAGCACTGTCACCACAGCGCTGGCGTCATCGTCGCCCTTGATTAAGTTGTGCAACTCGCTTATCGACTGGCCCATGGCATCATAGAGTGGAGTGCTACCACAGGGGCGATAGTTGTCGAAGTCGCTCACTGCGCCTATAGGCTCGCGGTTGAGCAAAGTGCGCACGGGAGCGCTGCTACCGTTGCTGTCAAACGTCACCAGCGTGAGGAAGTGCTCTTGGGTGGCACCAAAATCTCGCTGAGCACTGCGAATGCTGTTGATTGTCTCATTCACACCAGTGATGGTGGCGTGCTCAAGGCCGCCCATTGAGCCACTTTCGTCAACGATAATCAAGTTGTAGATGCGGGCCTTATTGCCCTTGTTTGCGTTGTCGTTCATTTTTTCTTAGTTTTTAGAGTCAATAAAAAGCGTTGTGTAAAAATTACGCAACAAAGATAGTGTGTATTTTTTTACACAACAAAAACTATTCCGTGTTAATCTTACACATTTAACTTATATTAACTATTTTAGAGTCATTCGGGAAGATGCTACATTCTTTTTAACACACCAGAGGACAATAACAACGGTTGCTAAACTGGTGGAACCGTTTTTTTGCGTACCTTTGCACCGATTCACATAAATGTCTAATAATTAAACCAAACAAACATGAGGAAAAATCACTTATTAACTGCCGTTGCAGCATTGCTCGCACTCGGCATGCAAGCTCAAACGACTTTCACGTCGCAACAAATCACCTACACTGTGACTGGTGAAAACACCGTTGAGTGTAGCGGCGTTGACAAGGCTGCCACCAGTATTGTTATTCCCGCAACAGTTGAGAACGATGGTGTGACCTACAATGTCAAAGCCATTGGCGAAGCCGCATTCCAGTGGAGCAATCTTACCTCGGTGGTAATCCCTGGCTCGGTCGATACCATTAAAGCCAAGGCATTCTACTACAGCGACCTCACCAGCGTAACTTTTGGCGACGGAGTGAAATACATTGGCGACTATGCCTTCTCAGGCCTGGGCATCTCAAGCCTCACGCTGCCTAACAGCGTGGAATGGATTGGCAACAGTGCATTCTACAACCAGCACAACTCAAGCTACCAGCCATGCTTGACTCAGGTGGACCTGGGCAATGGCGTTAAGCACATTGGTAATGCTGCATTCTACAAACTGGCAGCCACCAGCATCGAGATTCCTGCCTCGACCGAGGAAATTGGCTCTACATGCTTCCTTTACAGCAAGCTCGAGAACGTGACACTCAACGAAGGCCTGAAAAAAATAGGCGATGGTGCTTTCAACAACTGCACCGCCCTTAGCAGCATCACCCTGCCATCTACACTCGAGGAGATTGGCATGGAGGCGTTCCTTAACGACAAGGCCCTCACAGCCATCAATATCCCTGCCAGCGTGACCACCATTGGCGAGAGTGTTATCGCTAACACTGCTGTGAGCACTATCACACTTGATCCTGCCAACACCTCATTCGTCATGGTTGACGGCGTGCTCTACACTGCCGACAAGTCGTTGCTTCAAATGTCCCCAATGACTGGCGTCACCACCCATGTGGTAGATGAGAACTGCAAGGGCATCGTGGGCGGAGCCTTCTGGGGAAGCCAGCTCCAGAGCATCACACTCAACAAGGACCTCGTGGCCCTGGGTTACGCTTGCTTTGAGAGCAGCCAATTGAGCGACATCAATCTTGATGGTCCCGAGAGCATCAACTTTATCGACGAGCAGGTGTTTGCCGACACTAAACTCACCGAGGTTGTTCTTCCCGCCAACCCCTATTACCTGAACGATGGCCAGTTTGCAAGCTGCACCTCGCTCACTTCACTCACCATCCCCGAGGGCATCACCGAGATTTATCCTCACGCCCTCAACAACTGCAGCGCCCTGCAGTCTATCACCTGCCTCAGCGCAGTGCCTCCCACTATCATGGATTACTACGAGGACTACGACATGCCATTGCGACAACGCCCAGAGCTATCAGACCTACTCGTTTGAGGTGACATTCAACCAGCCAGTTACCGTGGCCCAGAGCACTCCCGATGTGAAAATCTACGTTGGCGAGATGGGCAGCAGCGAGACCCTGAGCCCACTCGACAGCTGGTATGCAACCATGAACGGCGAGACCACACTGCACGTTTGGGGCAGCGATTACGACGGCTACGTTGATTACTTTACAAGCGATGCAAGCAAGACCTATTATGTGGTTATCCCTGCTGGCGTTGTGACTTGTGAAGGTGGTTCAAACGATGAGATCGTCATCGTTCTCAACCCCGACGCCACACCAATCGAGACCCTGAGCAGCGACGACAATGCCACCATCGAGGCCATCTACAACATCAATGGCCAGCAAGTGCGTGAGATGCAACAGGGCATCAACATTGTTCGCTACAGCAACGGCACTGTGAAGAAGGTTATGAAATAATCGCAATTCTATCACTTTAATACATAAACGAAGAGGGTGTGTCAAAATTCTGGCACACTCTCTTTGTCATTATTTCTCAGGAGGTTTATTATAAAAAGGATGCGCCATAAACGCATCATGACGCACCTCTTTTTATCAACGTGTGAATGGTTCTTAAGGCATTACTTGCCGAAGTAGCGCTTGAGCAGGCCGGCGAAGC
>CADAZN010000030.1:0-51308 GCA_902792435.1 uncultured Bacteroidales bacterium | reverse complement strand
GCGCCATCTCATGAACGGTGTCGTGGATGGCGTCAAGGCCCTGAGCCTGAGCGAGCTTGGCGATGCGGGTCTTGTCCTCGCAGGCACCAGCCTCGGCAGCGGCACGCTTCTCAAGGTTGGTCTTGGTATCCCACACTACCTCGCCGAGCAACTCGGCGAAGCGAGAGGCATGGTCGGCTTCCTCAAAGGCATAGCGCTTGAAGGCCTCGGCGATTTCGGGATACCCCTCGCGGTCGGCCTGGCGTGCCATCGCCAAGTATTGCCCCACCTCGGAGCACTCACCAGCGAAGTGGTCGCGCAAGCCTTGCAAAATCTCGGGATCAACGCCCTTAGCCACGCCAACAACATGCTCTGCAGCATAAGCCACGTTGCCCTCTTCCAGCTCCTTGAACTTACTTGCAGGAACCTTACATTGTGGACACTTCTCGGGAGGGGTGTCGCCCTCATGAACATAACCGCACACTGTGCATATCCATTTCTTTGCCATAATAGATGTTTAGTTTATTAGTTGATAAGATTTTGTTGATTGTTTTTAAAGCATTATTACTCTACTACTTCCTCGAAGTCCTCGGGTCCAACACCACACAAGGGGCATTCCTCGGGTGGATTGTCGCCCTCATGAACATAACCGCACACTGTGCATTTCCATTTTTTCATAATAGTTTTGTTTTAAAGTGAATAAAATTAGTTAATTAATTGATTATCAAAGTCACAAATATATGATAAAAAAATTATTCCACAAAATTTTTTTCTATAATTTTTAAACTTTGAGACAATAATTTCTGTCAAATAAGAAAAATTGACTATAAATGATAGATAAATAAAAAAAATTGCTAACTTTGCAACCATATTATAATACATTGATTAATAATTTAAAAAACAAGGATATGAAAAAATTAAGTATTACTCTACTATTGTCGTTAATGTTGCTAGGATTTAGCTCCTGCGACCGGCACTTTTGGTCGGTGCTCTCTGGCTCGAGATGGTATGCAGTTGAGAGTGTTCAAGGTTACACAAGCTATCCCATCTACACCACCGACTTTGATTATATGGAAATACAGTTCTATACCAATGGAACTGGTACCATGTCATTCTATGATGACTATGGCTACTGGGGTAGTTATGGATTTGAGTGGGACGACCGTGGCGATAGTGTGATTATCTATTATTATGATGGTGGTCACGACGTGTTCTACTATGATTATAGGAGTGGATATTTATATCTCTCGCGCAATCCTTACATGCAAAATTACACGGTATTCCAGCATTAAAGCTGCACCGTAAGGAAATTATAAAAAAGCCTGACTCAATCGAGCCAGGCTTTTTGTTTATAATTACGTCAATTATTCCTTGTTTTCATCTTCCACATCCTCAATCTGCTCGAGAATGTCGCGGAAATGACGCTGAGTTTTGAAGTGCACTTTAAGTCCTATCAAGGCACCTGCTGTAACACATATTATAAACCAGGGAATGAAATATTTAAGGAAATCTCCTTCCAGTTTTTGAGTCATTTCCCAGCCAACCCAAGCAGCCCAACCTATTGCTACTGGAATTCCAAAGTATGGCCACATGGCATCGCGTTTTTGAGCTTTAAGTGTTTTGCGCTTGGTGTCGAGCAAGTTGTCGCTCACGAAATCGTTTTTGCGCATCTCGTGGCCATTGTAGATGCAGAATCCAATTACTGCCAGCATGAGAACACTCATTGCAATCCACAGGGGTATTGAGAGTCCGTTGAGTACTACAAATGCCCAGTAACCATAAGGAATCATTGCAAATGCGATGATAGATATTACAAGATATCGCTTGTTGATGGTGCTCACACTGTTTTTCACGGCGCGGCGAATAAGTCGGTCATTAACTATCGTTTGATCGTCGAGTTTATTTTTCAATATCGCCATTTGCTGGCGCATTTCGTCAAGTTCGAAGTCCATAATTTTGAGAGTTTTAGTCGTTCATGTTTTTAAGTTGTTCTTTGATGCGGTAGAGGCGGCTGCTTACGTTGGTGGTCGAGATTCCCACCACCTGGCCAATCTCCTCGTAGGGCATGTTTTCGAGCCACAGCAGCACGATGGCGCGGTCAAAGGGTTTGAGCCTGCTTATGCGCTTGTGCAGCATGTCGATTTGTCGAGTGTCTTCATCACGGTCTTCAAAAAGGTTGATGTTCATCGACAGCGGTTCGGTTGTGTTGCGGCGCTTCTTGCGGTCGATTGAGATGCAGGTGTTGAGTGTGACGCGATAGATCCACGTTTTCACGTCGCTGCGGTTCTCAAAGCCCTCAAAGCCTCGCCACATGTTGATGACCGCCTCTTGGAAGAGGTCGTTCACCTCGTCGGCATCTTTTGAGAACATGTAGCACACAGTATATATAGTGCTTTTGTTCTGCTTGATGGTTTGAGCAAATTTGCTTTCTAGTTCGTTCATTTTTTTTGTTTTTTAAAAGCTTTTTTTGTCCGTTAGACGCACTACTCTCAAAAAAGTCACACAAAAATAGAAAAAAAAATGTTTTAGTCTTAGTTTGTTGAAAAAAGTATGAAAAATATACTTAGATAAACATAATTATATTAAAAGTTGTGGAATAAAAAAAAGCCCACTAGTGGGCTAATGATTTATTATTTAATGAAAACTAAATATTGTGCGAGGATTTATCTTCATCAATGGGTTTTACAAAGTCCCAATTGCGCATAATCCACTCTATATGCGTGGTTTCAATGCGCTCTCCCAAGCCATAACCAGCAACCTTCTGATTAAAGCACTCTTTTGGCCACCCGTTAAAGAAGTAGCCATAATATTCATTGTTGATTATATTGATATTCTTGGCTCCATTTGGCATGGCAGCAGTGATAAAATCTATCATATCTTTACGGTGATTTGCAAGCGAGTCGCTGAGGGCGTCAGTCATCATTAAGCCCATGTTGCCAAGACCCAAATCAAGCATATCTTCAATAGGCACTGTTGTGACAGATTTGCTTATGATGGAATAATCATCGTCAAAGTCATTATTCTCATCCTCAACAGGAGTATATCCAATGCTTGCCGTGACGTGCATAGGATAACCGTTGGATTGAGTGTCAAATTCGGAGTCACCAATATCAAATAAATTGCCATGCAGGCCAAATAGTTCATCAAGTTCGTTATAAGCCTCACGCACACCTTGTTCGGTTGAAAACATCAACATCAACGTGTTTTCTACTTGCTTGCGAGGCATGATATCATTCAAGAAGGGGATGGTGCTATAAAGTGTGTCGCACATTCCTTTGATTCCCACCTTCATCTTGTCGCGTATTTCTCTCCAGTTTTCAATATTTTGCACTCTGCCCATCTCATCGGTGGTAAACTCGCACACAATGTCTTTTGACAGTTCGCTAAGTTTAGCTTGCATGATGCGATGTATTGAGTCTGATTCCTCGCTGTAATCAAAAGCAACAGGTATAAACTTCATGCGATAGCCCTTGCTAGTTGAGTCGGTAACAACTATTAGGAAATCTTCGGTATACATGTCGTTAATGGTTGTATCACCTTTTTCAACCTTAATCTTAGAATAGGTTTTGCGGAATGTCATGCTGTCGTTTTTACAAAAATAGCCTATTACAGCGATTGATGTGTCGGGCACCTCGGTATCCAGCATTAAGTTTTGGGCTTCACACGCGAAAATAGAGCACACTAATGCGATAATTATTGTAAATAAATTCTTTTTCATAGGGTTAATTATTATATAGGGAATACAACTATGGTGAAACATTTAATGTATAGAAGTTTTGTATTGCACAAAAGTAATAAAAAAAATTTAATTTTGGTGGTAATAACAGTGACTTTCTGTAGAAAGTGTGGTAAAAATGCGCTGTTTTGGCGGAGTATCGCTTAGAATGTGATGCTTTCTACTTTGTTCATCATTTTGTTTGTATAGATTGTGTGGTAATTTGGTGGGGGAGTAATGAAAAAAAATGGATAAGTGATGAAATATTGAGGTAAAAATATTATCTTTGTAGACTGAATGAAAAAGGGAGCTGTGTGCTCTTGAATAATTAAAAAAATTGCACCTCATGAGCGAGAATTACATAGTATCGGCGCGTAAATACCGTCCTTCGAGTTTCTCTACTGTTGTGGGACAGAAGGCTTTAACCCACACCCTCAAGACGGCTATCAAGAACGAGCAGCTGGCGCACGCCTATCTGTTTTGCGGACCGCGTGGCGTGGGAAAAACCACTTGTGCGCGCATCTTTGCCAAGGCCATCAACTGCGAGCACTTGACTGCCGATGGAGAGCCGTGCAACGAGTGCGAGTCGTGCATTGCCTTCAACGAACAGCGCTCTTACAACATTCTGGAGCTCGACGCGGCAAGTAACAACTCGGTTGATGAGATTCGCAAGCTCACCGACCAGGTGCGTGTTCCGCCACAAGTGGGACGCTACCGTGTGTTTATCATCGACGAGGTGCACATGCTCTCGCAGGCGGCTTTCAATGCCTTCCTCAAAACTCTTGAGGAGCCACCCGAGTATGCCATTTTCATTCTTGCAACTACCGAGAAACAGAAGATTATTCCCACCATCCTGTCGCGTTGCCAAATCTATGACTTCGCTCGCATCACCGTGACTGACATCGTTGAGCAGCTGCAGCGCATCAGCCAGGACAAGGGAGTAACTGCCGAGACTTCGGCCCTTAACGTGATAGCGCAGAAGGCCGATGGCGCCATGCGCGACGCCCTCTCAATCTATGACCAGGTGCTCGCCTCGAGTGAGGGCAACATCACCTATCAGAGTGCTATCGAGAACCTTAATGTGCTCGACTATGACTATTACTTCCGCCTTGACGAGGCATTCCGCACTGGCGATGTGCCACAGGCTCTGCTCATCTACAAGGAAATTAGGGACAAGGGCTTTGACTCGCTATACTTTGTGAACGGACTAGCTCAGCACTTGCGCGACTTGATGGTTGCCAGCACACCACAAACGGTAGAGTTGCTTGAGATGAACAACGACATAGCACAACAGCACATCAAGCAGGCGGCAAGCTTCAACACTCGCTTCTTCTACATGGCGATGGACTTGTGCAACACATGTGACCTTCAATATCGCGAAACTAGCAACAAGCAGTTTGTGGTGGAGCTCACGCTCATCAAGTTGTGTCAAATTATGGGTGGCACTCCAGTGCAACAACCACCGCAACCACGGGTGCAGAAGGTGACAGCGGCTCCTGCTCCCACTTCACAGCCAGCACCGCAGCAATCAGCTTCCGCTCCCGCTCCTGCTGCGTCAAAACCTGCAGCGCCAGCACCACAGCAAGTAGCTGCTCCAGCGCCTGTGTCACAAAATAGACCAGCACCAAGACCATCTAACCCTGCCGCCCCTGCGGCCAGTGCTACGCGTCGCATTCTCATCAACAAGCAGTCATCGGGTAATGGCGCGACTGCCGGGGAAGGCGCCGAGAAACGTCACACTACTCGCACCGCCGATTTCACACCTGAGCAGCTTGTAGTGGCTTGGAAAAAATACATCAACAACAATCCTGGTGAGATAATTCTCTTGAGCGCCATGCGCAACTCATTGCCCACCAAGATTGACAACAACACCTATCAAATAGAGGTTGAGAATAATGTTCAGGTTGAAGCTTTGAGTAGCAACATGACCAAGCTGCTGCAGTTTTTGCGCGACGAGGTGGAGAACGACATGGTGTCGCTCGACATCAAACTCTCACCTAAAGGCGTGTCGACGATGGCAAAGACCGACCGCGAGATAGTGAAGGACATGTATGACCGAAATCCTAAGTTTGCCCAAATGATAAAGGATCTCAAGCTCTCAATGGCTTAATATAATGCACAATTCATAATTCATAATGCATAAAAAACGTCGCAATAAATTTTGCGACGCTTTTTTTGATAGTTGATAGGCGTTAGCCAAATTATGCATTATGCATTGATTAAGGCAGCTCGATGTCGCCCTCAAAGACGGTGGTGGCAGTACCGCGCATGTAGATGTGGTTGTCGCTTTCGCGCCACTCGATGTGAAGTGAGCCGCCATCCATTTTTATCGTAGCATCGCGACTTGTGCGGCCAGTGAGGGCTGCTGCCACTAGCGTTGCGCAGGCTCCGGTGCCGCATGCCATGGTGATGCCGCTGCCGCGCTCCCACACTCTCATCCTTATCTCGTTGGGACCTATTACTTGTGCAAACTCGATGTTGCAACGCTGTGGGAAGCGTGAGTGAAACTCCAGCCCGGGACCCACATTGGCGAGGTCGATAGACTCTATATCGTCAACAAAAATCACATAGTTGGGGTTACCTATCGACACGAACACACCGTCGGGGAGCTGCTCACCTTGGGTTAAGAACTGGGTGGGGTCTTCTAGCACTGGTTCCATGAGGTCGACTGTAATGCTCTGCACTGTGTCGTTGTCGTCAACGTCGAGGTAAAGCATCTTGATGCCGGCGCGAGTGAGCATGCTGATAGTGGTCTTGCGGGTGAGGCCGCGTTCATACACATACTTGCCCAAGCAGCGGCTGGCGTTACCGCACATCTGTCCCTCGAGGCCATCGGCATTGATGATGCGCATCGTGAAGTCGGCTTCGGGCGAGCGTCCTATCAATATCAGTCCGTCGCTGCCAATTCCGGTGTGTGGCTTGCTCCAGGCGATTGAAGCCTTGCTAGGGTCGGGGATAGTGTTATACTCGGTGTCGACATAGATGTAGTCGTTGCCCAAACCGTGCATTTTCACAAAATGTATCTTGTTGTTTTTGTCGGTCATAATATATTAATGTGTTAGAGGTTGTGCCCACAAAGTTAGGTATTTACTTCGAGTTTCCACAATTTTGGTAGTTGAATTATACTTTTAAGAGGTTAAAAATGATTTTTTAGGCTTGTGAGTGTAGAAAAAGTATTACTTTTGTAAGCCTAAACTCAAACCTAAAAACAAAAATTAAGATTACAATGGACAAATACAATTTTGATGCTATCATCGATAGGCAAGGTACGCACTGCAAAAGAACTGACCAACTTAAATCACTTTTTGGACGTGACGACTTGCTGCCCCTGTGGATTGCAGACATGGACTTTGCTGTATGCCCCGAAATCAGTAACGCATTGGTTTCGCGTTTCAAAGATCATCCCATCTATGGCTACACACTTACCTATGACGAATACTGGCAGTCGATTATCGATTGGCAACGCCGCCGCAACGGCTTCGAAATAAGCCGCGAAGAGCTTACATTCATGCCTGGTGGTATGCCTGCCCTGGGAATGATACTCAACTTTTTCACTCAACCCGGTGACCGCATTGTGCTGCAGGAACCTGTGTACTACGACTTCAAGGATGTGATTGAGGGTAACCGTCGTTTGGCTGTGCGCAACAACCTTGTGCCCACTGGCGACCATTTCTATCGCATGGACCTTGATGACCTGGAGCGTGTATTCAAAGAGCAGAAACCAAAGCTCATGGTGGTGTGCAACCCTCAGAACCCCATTGGTATAGTGTGGAGCAAAGAAGAGCTGCAACAGGTTGCTGCCCTCGCTCGCCGCTACAACGTGATACTCTTCAGCGACGAGGTGTTTGGCGACATAACCCTGTTTGGTCACAAGCACATTCCACTGGCTACCGTTAGCGAGGATGCTGCAGCAATGACCATCACTTGTGGCTCACCCGGCAAGACTTTCAACATTCCAGGATTAAAAAGTACATGGCTGGTAATCAAGAATCCTGAATTGCGTCAGGATTTCTATCGCTGGATAGAGGTTAATGAGTTGTGTAATGCCAACATACCTTCCTTGCTCGCCACCGAGGTGGGCTATCGTTACTGTGAGCCTTGGCTCGAAGAGTGCAAGAAATACATTGAGCAGAATGTGCTCTATGTTGCTGATTTTTGCAAAGAAAACATCCCTGGCATCTATGCCATCAAGCCTCAGGCATCATTCCTGATGTGGCTAGACTGCAGGCGATTGGGTCTTGATCACTCACAATTGGTGAAGTTCTTTGCCAACGATGCTCATCTTGCGCTCAACGATGGCGAGATTTATGGCGTGCCTGGCTACTGCCACATGCGACTCAACGTGGGAACTCCACGCAAACTCCTTGAAAAGGCTATGCATCAGCTCAAAGCAGCTGTGGATGCACTTAAAGCCTAAATATGTTTCTAAAATACACATTAGCACCTTAAGGCAAGCCTTGAGGTGCTATTTTTTTAATTACGCAAAGTGCGTAAAATAACGTTGTTGTTTATAATCGTTCTAACCAGTGAGATAAAAACACGTCATTAAGTGAATAGCTTGTGCCCTTGATGCTTACGTCATCATTAAGCAAACCTTTCTCTTTAAGCGAATCAAGGAGACGAGTGACTGTTGATGGTGTGCCAAGTTTATATTTTGATAGAAATTCGGCCGATGTAGCTTTATGCACAGTCCCTTCTTTTGCTATTGCAATCATAAAATTCCATTGCTTTGGGGTAAGCATCTGCTTATATTGAAGGAATGTGTATTCGCTTTGGCTAAGCAGCTGATTGCAAGCTTTTTTTACAGCATCAACGTCAATCATTGACTCTTCGTTGGCAAAGATAGTGTGACACAGTTGTTGAGTGTAATAAGTGTGGCGGCGGGTCCATTCAAGAATGAAATTTATAGCTTTGTTATCTATTTTTTTCCCTGATTGTGTAAACAGCCGCTTAATAAAAGCAGAATAACTTGATACCGATATTTTATCCAATGAAACAAAAGTAGTACTTGAATAGAATGGTTTCTTCTCGTTGATAAAGATATCGGTCATCAAGTGCTTTTTGCTGCCACTGAAGATGAATGTGAGATTATGAGTGTGTTGGATGTAGGTACGGAGCAGAGCTTCTATGTTATCTTCAGGATATTCCCTTATTTGCTGGAATTCATCAATTGCTACCACTATGTGGCAACCTTGTTGGTCAAGGAATTCAAATAATCCTCTCAAGGTATACTCTTTTTCTTGAACAGAATTGTAGGTGAGTTGCAGTTGGGGTTCTCCTGTGATGTTGTCAAACGACAACTGAGGTCTTAACGACTTTATAAACGACATAAATTTGTCGCCTATCGATGTTTTAGGTTTAAAAGCTCGCATTGCACCTTCGGCAAGAAGCTTAATAAAGTCGTCGATTGTTCTTGACGCTAATATGTCAATATAAATAGTAGAAATATCGGTATGCTGTTCTTTGATTTCATCAAATAAACGCAAAATAAGCCCTGTTTTGCCCAAACGACGTTGAGATATAAGAGTCATGTCGGTATAATTAAGACAATTGCTGAGCATTAGTCTCAATTCTTGTTCGCGATCGCAAAATAGGTCTTTGCTTTTGTAAGGCTTAATAATAAAAGGATTATCCATAGTGTAGTATTATTTGGGGTACAAAGATAATCAATTTTTTTAATTACGCAAAATGCGTTACGCAAAATGCGTAAAAATGCTTGCTGCTTGAATAATCAAGGTTAGGCCACTCTTTCCTCTCACCTATAATTTCTAATCGGCGCAATCTTGTGCGGTTTTAATGTTGGTTTTGGGAAATGGAGTAGGGTAATTTTGCGGTGATTATTAACACTATATTTACTATACTCATGGAAAACACCAATCAATTCTACAACCTTACCGAGAGTGAGATGCTCGACCTATGGAAGCAAGTGATGCACCTTGACACGCCGCGCCGCGACTGCACAGTGGAGTGGGACGACGGCATCGACCTCGACTCGCTGCTGCTCACACACATCAAGCAGTGGTATGCCCACTTGCTCAACACCGCGCCAGTGCGCTTGCTTCCCATCGAGAATCTAGCCAGTCAGGTACCCATCACCACACGCGACGGAATGGTTTTCGCCACTGTGCCGGTGCAGTGTGTCAGGGCTGTTGAATGGAAACTGCTGGAGTGGCAGCGCAGCGTCACCACCTTCCTCGATCCATGCAGCCACGATGCGATGCTTCAGCTCAACGAGTGGACGCGTGGCGGCTCATGCAACCCAGCTATCATCGACTACGGCTTTCAAATGCTCATGCTGAGCACCAAAAGCACAACACCGATGCTCGAACTCGCCCGCTGCGTGGTGCGCCCTGCCGACGGCTCCTACCAGTTCCATAGTTCCCTCCTCAACACCATCCCCGAGTGGCACCAAAGTCTCCCCAACCCACTTGGTGTGAACTAAAAAAAAGAAGAGATATCTCTTCTTTTTTTAGGCTACCTATCACCAATACAGAACACTGAATATAATGGTAGTGACTTAATATCATTCTCAAATCCGAAGTTCTTTTGTGAAAAACGGTATGCCAACTGTGATTTATAACGCCCACAATATACATTCAGGCTGCGTGAACGTGTGTTCTTACCACTTTTCACCTCTATAGGTATCACTTGTGAGCCTTGTTGAATGATGAAATCCACTTCGGCACTATTGTTACTTTTCCAATAATACAGGTGAAATCCGCTAGCCACAAGTGCTTGAGCAACGTAATTCTCGGCAATAGCACCAATAAAAGTGTTTTCTTCATGGAGCGGAGACAAAATCATTGAGGATGGCATACCACTTCGCAAAGTCAATAGTCCCACATCGCTCATATAGAGCTTGAAATCTGACAAATCCACATAAGCAGCAACAGGAATAGACCCTTCTGTTATTTTATCGCATTTCAGCACCACACCTGCGTAGTTCAACCACTCTATTGCTTCTCCAAAGATGGTGGCAGAACCTCCACGTTGTACAACTTTATATTGAAATTTGTGATTTTCCTTTGCAAGCTGTGCGGGTATAGAATTATAGCAGGCTCTAATTTTCACAGCACTTGAAGTATCGGCATATTTTGCCATGTCGGCAGTATAATCATTAAGCACTCGTTGTTGAACATCGGCAACATCAAGATAGCTCCCTGTGGTTGAGAATTGTGCAACTGCAGCAGGCATGCCTCCAACTATCAGATATTGTCGATAGAGTTCCAAAGCCCGCTCGTGTAAGGCATTTAGCATAGGTTCACAACTCGTGAAATGAGCACGTATGAGGTCGCTCAACTGTGTTTCATTCATAGCCCAGAGAAACTCCTCAAAATCCATAGGGTAGAGTGTGAGTTCATCAACTTTTCCAACAGGAAACGAATAATGTTCATGGTTGATTGCTACGCCCAACAGGCTCCCTGCAGCAACTATGTGATATTGCGATGCATTCTCGCTGAACTCCTTTAAAGCAGTGAGAGCGCGAGGGCAAGACTGTATCTCATCGAGAATGATTAGCGTAGAGTCTGCACTGATAGATTCATGCGATACCACTTCCAAATTGTGGATTAGAGAAAGAGCATCAAGACTGCCCTCAAAGAATTCACGTACTATTAAATTATGCTCAAGGTTGAAATAAGCTACGTTGCTGAATTGCTCTTGAGCAAATTTCTTTAAAATATAGGTCTTACCCACCTGTCGAGCGCCATTAAGAATTAATGGCTGACGATTGCTTTTGTCCTTCCAGAGCAAGAGATCTTGCATAATTTTGCGTTTCATAGCCAAAACTGATTATTAAGTGCGAAAAAATCAAGAAATAAAAGATTTTTTCATAGTTAAAGTTCAATGCAAAGGTAATTCATATATATTTAAAAAACAAAATTTTGTAAGAAAAAATCCTTTTTCAGGTTTTATTTGCCAGATATGTTGGATTGTTAAGAGTGGTCTAATTAGTGAAAAATGGAAAAACGGACAAAATTACCCTAAATAACCTTGGAAAAACGGACAAAATGTATTAATTTTGCCTTAGAAAAAAGGTAAAATTATGATTAATAGAAAGATTAGTAAATATTGTTAGGTTTTGTGAAACAAAGTATATAGAAAAAGGTGTGGCACGTAGTGTGTCACACCTTTGATTTAGGTTTTACCTTGTTGCCAAGGCTGGTAGGAGGTTAGCGATTACTCTTGAGTGCTGTCCCACCAAACGTTGAGTGTGCAGATTTGGTCGCTGAGGTACCATAAGCCATCTTTGCCCGCAGGAATGTCGTAGGCTCCAGGAACCAGTTCACCAATAGCCTGGAGATTGGCAGAATTGTAGTCCTTCTCGTAGCTTGCCTGGTTCCAGCGGCGTGGATACTTGCCTTGTGGGCAGTAGGTCCAGTAGCTGGCAGTGTTCTCATACATGAAAGGCTTGTGCCATCCCATGTAGATTGCTGGGTCGTAGTCCATGCGTCGCATGTCGTTCCACTGCTCGGTGGTGAGGAAGACAACGAACTGCTTCTGGGTCATGATCTTAGCCAGAGTGAGGTCACCGGCAGTGCCAATGGCGTTGTTGAGGAAGTTGTCGATGTCGGCCTGTGCCATTGGAGCAAACGAAGGAATGCTAGCGAGCGAAGCGTCGCCGCCAACCCACATCTTGCACACGTCGTTAACGAAGTTGATGTGAGCGCGGATACCTTCTTTGTAGGCATTGAAAGCCTCGCCCTTGTTGCCCTGGCGGAAGAGAACCTCGGCCTTGATGAAGCAGCACTCGGCGTAAGAGCCAACCACTGTTGGGCTAGTGGGACGAGTCCAGAACACACCCGAGAGAGCGCTCTCGTCGAGAGCAGCGCCCTTGTAGCTACGCCTGCGCATGAGCATGTCCTTGCCACTGCCGTAGCCGGTAGAACCCGACTGACCTTGCACGTAGATGGTGTCGCCCTTGCGCTCCTCGTTCTTGGTGTCGCAAATCCAGCCAATCTTGTCGAAACTAACAGCATCGGCTTCCTTATCAGTAGCATTGCCATTCTTGTCATACATCTTGATAGCATAAGTTGATGGATAAGGACCACCGTTGCTGATGATGTTGGTTGAGAGGTCAACACCCAGCGAGCGGCGCCACAGGCCATTGGGGCTCCACTTAACCTCGGCGGGAGTGCTCTCGCTCTTAACCGAGCGGCACCAGGGGATGAACTTGTCGGCACGTGGGTCTTCGATGCCCTTGCCGTCAAAGTTGGTGAGGTTGTCGTAGAAGTACTTCGAAACGAAGAGGCGGTTGTTGTTCATGCCGATGCACGAGTAGAGGGTAGAGTAGTCAACAGGCTCGTCCCATCCCTCGTGGTCCCAAGTGCTGCTGTTGTTGTCCTCGTGATAGACGATGGTGTTGTCGGCATTGCTCTTCATGGCCTTGTCGAGGCAAGCGAGAATCTCGGCAGCGTCATACTTACCGTCCTTGTAGCTACCAGCGGCTTTCTTGCTCAAGTGGTTGAGCCAGCGTGCTTTCATGAAGTAGCACAGCTTAATCCACTTGTCGGTGTTGCCGCCGTTCCACATGTCGCCTGCGCTAAGTGGAGTGACCGAGGGGTCTTGAGTGCGGCCAAAGAGCTCGATAGCCTCGTCGATGAGGTTGATACATCCCATGAACACCTCTTTGCCGGTGTTGTACTTGGGGTTGGTGGCAGCGCCAAAAGCCTCATCGAAAGGAGCCTCGCCAAAGAGGTCGGTCATGTTCATGAAGCCAAAAGCCTTCATGTAGCAAGTGCATAGTGGTAAGCGCCTTGCTCCATAGCTTGGTTGTAGAGGTCGGGCAAGTTGCCGCCCACGGGCACGAGGAACCACTGCTGGGCATTGTTGGCACGATTAGAGCCACCCAGGTTCCAGTTCATGGCTGCAGTTTGCTGACCGCCAGTGTAAGTCGCCAATTGTCCGCAATAGTAAGCGGTGTTAGACGAAGGAATCATGTAGGATGCAATGCTGTAGTGCTGCATGTAGACGCAGCGAGCGTTCAGGCTTGCATCGGCCGAAGTTGGGGTGTTAGGGTCGTTGTTCACGTCGAGCCAGTCGTTGCACGAAGAGAGTGCGAAACTTGCAGTAGATGGAACACCGCAGTAGTCGATACCCACCGAAGAAGAACCAATAGAACCAGCACCAGCAGCGGCAACCTCGGGATCGCCGTCATAGTTGGTGAAGAGCAGCAAGTTGTTGGCAACAGCGCTGAATGTGCAGCCCTTGATGAACTTGCTCTTAGCCAGCAGCGACTGTGGGAGGCTGTAGCTCAGAGAGATGGTGCGCAGGCGCAGAGCGTTAACCTTCTTCATGAAGTTAGCACTCTCGCGTAGGTAGTAGTCCTGATAGTAGTTGTTGATGATCCACTCGCCAGGAGTTTGCTTGCCGTTATAGTCATAGAGCTGACCAGCCTTGAAGGTGAAGTTCTCAACATCGCCGTAGATGGGAACCTTAGTGGTTGTGCCGTCGGGATTGGTGACTTCGTTCTCACCAATCTTGTGCACACCGCTGATGGTGAGCTGGTCGCGGCCCTCGGTCATCTTAGCAGTACCGTTGGCAACCATCGAGTAGTAAGTGCCGTTGTAAACATGACCGCCAAAGCGGAACTCCCACAGCATGTTGAACGAGAATCCCTTCCAGGTCAAGGTGTTGTTCCAACCACCAGCCACGCGAGGCTCACGGTTACCAATCTCGAGCTTATCGTTCTTGCCACCGGTGGGCATGTTGTTGCCGTCGAGGATGAGGTTGCCGTTGGGGTCACGGTCGAGCTCGCTACCGCTGATGGCCATGAAGTTACCATCGTTGAACGAAGCAGCGCGTGCGCTACCCACCTGAACGTCGGTAACATAGAGGATGTTCATGCCGTCGAGCAGGTTCTTAACAGTACCGCGGTTGCCATAGAGGTTCAAGCTGGTCTCCCAAGTGAAGTCCTTAGTTTGAACGGGGATACCACCGATGGTGAGCTCCATACCCTTGTTGTAAACGTCACCGGCGTTAACCTTGCGCAGGATGTAGCCAATGTAGTTTGACAAACGAGGCTCCATAATCTGGTTGTAAGAGTTGTTGGTATAGAACGCATAGTCGAAGTGCAGACGGTTGTTGAAGAAGCGCATCTCAAGACCAATCTCGGTAGACTCGGTGATCTCAGGTTTGAGGAATGGGTTACCAGTTGTCCAGGTGTTACCCACACCAGTCATACCATTCAGATAGGTGCCAACAGGCCACAGATAGGTGTTGGTTACGTAGGGGCTGGTGTCTTTACCCACGCGTGCCCAGCTAGCGCGAACTTTACCGAAGGTCAACCAGTCGGGACGAGCGTCGCCCATGAGCTCGGTGAATACAACAGCACCACTTACTGATGGGTAGAAGTAGCTGCGGTTCTCCTTAGGCAGAGTAGAAGACCAGTCGTTACGTCCGGTCACTGTCAAGAAGATGGCGTTGCGCCAGTCAACACGGAACTCGCCAAACACACCCACGAGGCGCTTGCGGCTATTGTAGGGGCTGAAGTCGCGGTCGTCTTTCAGTGCATTGTCAAACGAGAAGAAGTCGGGCACCTGGAAGTTCCAAGCCATGCGCGAGTTGCGAGTGTTCTTGGTGTACTCGGTAGCAGTACCCAGCATCAAGTTGAAGTTGAAGTCACCAAATTGCTTGTTGAAGTTGGTCATCAAGTTGGTTGAGAGGTACTGGTAGCGCAGTGAGTTCTCGCTGTACATACCATTCTTCCACATTTCCTTGTGAGTACCACCAGCAGCGAGGCGGTTGGCGTTCTCGGTAGTATAAGAGTCGATACCCATGCGGTAGCTTACCCACCACCAGTCAAAGAGGTCGGTTACCGGTGAAACGCTCGGTGTTATCGGTGAGGCGGTCCTTATTGAGAATCCAGTAAGGATTGTTGCGCTCATCCCATGGATCGAGGTCGGGACGCAGAATGTAGCGACTTCCATCCTCGTTGAGATAGTGCCTCATGTCGTCAAATGGGTTCCAGTTGTAAACCGAGTACATAGTACCACCACCAGCATCGCCATAGAGCTGTGCACTGGTGAGGGTCTTCACGGTGCGTGCCTGGCTGTAGGCTACGTTGGCACCAAAGGTGAAGATTTTATACTTCTGCTCGCCATTGAAGCGGAAAGTAGCTTTCTTGTAGCCAGTGGTTGGGATGATACCGTCCTGATCGTAGAACGAACCCGAGAGGAAGAAGCTACCGGTCTTAGTACCGCCGCTAATGCTCAGGTTGGTGTCCCAAGCACCACCATGCTTGAAGAAGTTGCCAATGTTGTCGAAGCTCTCCTCGCCAGCGGCTGCAGGAGCACCCCAAGCGTTGTAAGAGCGATCGTCGTAGCTGAAGTCCTTGAATGAGCCATCGGCATTGAAGTGCTGCTCGATGTAACCGCGTTTGTACTTCTTCTGAGTCTCAGGCAAGTATTTTGCCCAAGTGGTGATGTACTTAGCGTTCAAGTTGATTTCAACATGACCTTCCTGACCTTTCTTGGTGGTGATGATTACAACACCGTTGGCAGCACGTGAGCCATAAAGTGCCGAAGCGGCAGGGCCTTTCAGCACGCTCATGCTCTCGATATCCTCGGGGTTGATATCCATAACACGGTTGGCGTTGGTGGTAGCAGTAGAGAGCATACCATCAAATGCCGAGTTACCGATTACCGATGCCGAGTTGTCATAGATAACACCGTCAACAACAAACAGAGGCTGGTTGTCGCGCTCGAGTGAGGTACCACCACGCAGGATGATTTGAGCACCCGAACCAGCGGCACCACTCGACTGAGTAA
Source organism: uncultured Bacteroidales bacterium (assembly GCA_902792435.1). Taxonomy (GTDB): domain Bacteria; phylum Bacteroidota; class Bacteroidia; order Bacteroidales; family Muribaculaceae; genus Sodaliphilus. Next base: position 34,847 of record CADAZN010000030.1, on the reverse strand, counting down.
CGCTCACACCGGCAATCTTACCGGCGAGCGAGTTGATGGCGTTGGTGTTTTTGTTACGCATCAGCTCTTCGGCCTTCAAGTCCTCAACAGCATAACCCAGAGCCTTGCGGTCGCGCTTGATACCGAGGGCGGTAACTACCACCTCGTCGAGGGTGTTGTTGGCTTCACTCATGTTGATGTCCATGGTGCTGCCACTAACGCGAACCTCTTTGGTGGGAGAGCCCACATACTTGATTTCCAAGGTGCTACCAGGAGCAGCCTGGATTGAATACTTGCCGTCGATGTCGGTGGCAGTGACACGATTTGTGCCCTTCACTTGAACAGTGGCACCGATTAGCGGCTCACCGTTGCCGTCACGAACGACACCGGTCACTTTGTTGTTCTGCGCGCTTGCAGTAAAACCAAAGCCCTGCCATGAAGCAGTGCCAATAGGAGCTCCACATGCCAGCACTAACGCAGCCAACAATGCAATTTGCTTTTTCATATGCACATGTTTTTGTTAATAAATAATTTTGATTGTATATAAAATTTTCTCTAAAATTCTCTTCCTCTAATCAAAATTTTATACTCGTTTTATAACTCTAAAAGCCCAACAAAGTAAATATACTTTGTTATTGAAATGCAAATTTGATAAGTTTTTTTTGTTTATGCAAATTTTTAAAAAAGAAAATTACGAAAATGTAATGAATAGTTAATAAATGTGTTGTATAACATATTTTTTGAGCATAAAACTGGACTTTCACACACATTATTATTAATATAAAGCGAATAAACATACCCGAGTGGCCGTGTTTTTTAGCACTTCATTTAAATATCATAAACATAAATTTAAAACAATTAGTGGCAGATTGATGAAAAGTGGAATAGACTAGTAATAATAAATGCAACTAAAATGAATATTTATATTAATTAATTATTTTGCTAATTGAAAAATATAATAACATTTTAATTAACATTTTTCCAAAAAAAATTTGAATAATTGGAAATGATTATTAAATTTGCATATTTTTAAATTATACTTTATTATTATTACACACAATTATTTTTAATATTCAAAAATTAAAAATTTGAAATATAAGAGTTTACAATTATTATAAATCAAAGATTTTCTAATTTTATTAACAAAAACATGTGCGTATGAAAAAGTATTTTGCATTGTTAGGTGCATTGTTACTGGCATTTGGTAGCGCAAGCTACTCACATGCCGAGCAGGCGCCACAAGCCATGTCGACACAGTTGACCAATGTGTCGGGTATCGTGACCGATGAGAATGGCGAGCCCATTGGCGCTACTGTTTCAGAGATTGGTACTACTCGCGCCACTGCTACCGACATCAACGGCCGCTTCAACCTGCGTGCCAGTGGCAATGGTAAGATTCAAATCTCTTACGTCGGCTACAAGACTGTGACTGTTAACCCAGGCACTAACATCAATGTTAAGCTCACCGAGGACAACGCTCTTCTCGACGAGGTAGTTGTTGTGGGTTATGGTCAACAAAAGAAAGTGAACCTCACTGGTGCAGTTTCGGTTGTTGACATCGACAAGACCCTCACCTCTCGTCCCGAGCAGGATGTATCGAAAGCCCTGCAGGGTGCCGTTCCTGGCCTCACCGTTCTTAGCACTAGCGGTGACATTGGCGAGTCGCCAACGCTCACCATTCGTGGTGTGGGAACACTGAGTAATGGTGCAACCAGTAACCCACTCATCGTGGTTGATGGTGTAGTTGTTGATGACCTCACTATGATTAATGGTAACGACATCGCAAGTATCAGTGTGCTCAAGGATGCCGCCTCAAGTGCCATCTATGGTACTCGTGCTGCTTTTGGTGTGATTCTTATCACCACCAAGACTGGTAAGAAGGAAGACCGCATCAACATCCGCTACAGCAACAACTTCTCGTGGGATCACGCTACCTATTTGCCCGACTTCCCCGATGTGCCCACTCAGCTCAAGAGTGCCATCCTAGCAAAGGCTCGCGCTGGTAGTGGCTCGGTAGAGCTCTTCGGTATGTATTTCGACCAGTTGCTCCCCTATGCCGAGGCATGGCAGAAGCAGAACAGTGGCCGCAAGGGCTATGGCGAGATGCGTCCCTATGTTGATGAGAATGACGTTGGTGACTACCGCTTCATTGGCGGACAGCCCATGTACTACGCCGACTTCGACGTTCCTGGCATTTGGTACAGAAAGGCTGCTCCCGCCCAGAGCCACAACGTGAGCGTTGACGGTTCGAGCGGACGCACCACCTTCCGCATTGCATTTGGCTACAGCGGCAAGGAAGACTTGATGCCATGGAACACCACCAAGCGTTCTCGCTACAATGCTACCGCCAACATCACTACCGATGTTACCGACTGGTTGACCGTGGGTGCTCGCATCAGCTACAACCGTCGCTTCACAGGTCGTGCCGAGACTTGGAACAACATGTACCAGTACATTTGGCGCTGGGGTTCGTTCTTCATCCCAAGCGGTACTATCGACGGTCTTGACTTCCGTGTAATCGCTATGCAGAAGGATGCCGACCGCCGTCGCATCACTCACGATGAGATGAAGGCCACTGCTTTCTTCAAGGCTCACATCACTAAGGACCTTACCCTTAATGGAGACTTCACTTGGCAGGTTAACGACGCCAACATGAGCTGGAGCGACTTCCCAGTATATAGCTGGAACTGGAACGGTGTCAACCCAACCTATGTAGTAGGAGAGGGTAGCGTGGGCACTTCTCGCAGCAATGCCAAGGCTCAGACCTGGATTGGCAACATCTATGCTGAGTACATGAAGAGCATCAACGACGCTCACAACATTAAGATTATGATTGGTGCTACTGGTGAGAAGCGCAAATTTGACGAGTTTGACGCTTATCGCATGCTCCTCTATTCTACCGACTATCCTGAGCTGAACCTCACCTATGGTCCTAACAGCACTTGGAGCATAGGCAGCAGCACCAGTGGCTACATCAGCCGCTTCGTGCCCTGGATGCGTGGCGACTATGCTACCGCAGGTTACTTTGCTCGTTTCAACTACGACTACAAGGGTATCTACCTCTTTGAGGCCAACGGCCGTTACGACGGTTCGTCAAGCTTCCCCAAGGATGACCGCTGGGCATTCTTCCCATCATTCTCTCTTGGCTATCGCTTCAGCGAGGAGGCTTACTTCGAGAAAGCTCGCGACATCGTTTCTAACGGTAAGGTTCGCTTCTCTTATGGTACTATCGGTAATGAGGCTGTAGGTCCAAACATGTTCATCTCTACTATTGGAGCTGGTCAGCTCAATTACCTTGACAACTCTGGCTCGAAGTACAACTACTTCGGTATGCCAACTTGGGTATCTACCTCGCTCTCTTGGGAGAAAATCAAGACTATCAACGTGGGTCTCGACCTCGGCTTCCTCAACGACATGATTACATTGAGCGCCGAGTGGTTCCAGCGCACTACCAACGACATGCTCGCTCCTGGTAAGGCAATGCCAGCCAGTGTGGGTGCTACCAGTCCTTACCAGAACAACGGCTCGCTCCGCTCACGTGGATGGGAGCTCACCCTCAGCTGGCGTAAGCAGTTCAACCGCGACCTTGGTCTCTATGCTAACTTCAGCATTGGCGACAGCAAGGTGAAGGTTACCAAATGGGACAGTGCAAAAAGGGAAATCGGCCATCCTCTCGACACCGGTAACGCTTACGAAGGCGAGACTTGGGGCGACATCTGGGGATTTGAGACCGACCGCTACTTCACCGAAGCCGATTTCACCGGCAAGAATGCCGACGGCTCTTGGATCTATGCTCCTGGCGTAGCCGACCAAACCGGCCTCCAGGGCGATAACTTCGTGTTTGGCCCTGGTGACATCAAGTACAAGGACCTCAACGGCGACGGTGTAATCGACGGTGGCGAAAGCACTCCCGAGAACCATGGTGACCTTAAGGTGATTGGTAACTGCCTGCCACGCTATGAGTACAGCTTCCACATTGGTGGTACCTATAAGGGCTTCGACCTCGACCTGTTCTTCCAGGGCGTGGGCAAGCGCGACATGTGGACCCAGTCGGCATTTGTATTCCCAATGATGCGTAACGCCGACTTGGCAATCTTTGCTAACCAAACTAAGTACAATGTTTATGATCCAGCCAATGGCGTCGTAAACATCAGCGAGAGCAACGACTTCCCATGCCTGTGGCCAGGTAATGAGGTTGGCGGCACTATTGATGGTATCAAGGCCGAAGGTGGCTGCCACAACTACTACCCACAGACCAAGTACTTGGTTGACATGAGCTACCTGCGCTTGAAGAACGTTACCCTTGGTTACACTATTCCACAGGCACTCACCAAGAAGATTTACATCCAGAACTTGCGTCTCTATGCAAGTGTCAACAACCTGTGTCTGCTTCACAAGGGCAGCGGTGACCTCCCAATCGACCCTGAGATGAATGCCGGACAAGGCTCTCTGGGCTATGGTACTTGGGGACGTACTTATCCTGTAACCCGCAGCTGGTCTGTTGGCTTGCAAGTGACTTTCTAATGTGAGACATTCTTAACTTGTAAGTATTAGATTATTAACATTCAAAATTTTGAAGTTTATGAAAAAAACATATTTATTAGGACTTGCTGGTCTCGCATTGCTTTTCGTTAGTTGTAACGATATGCTCGATATAACTCCACGCGACAAGTTCACCGACGACCCCACGTTCTGGAACAATGAGAACCAGGTTCAGAACTATACCAATGGTATGTACACCAACAACTTCTCGGGCTACGGAACAGGCATTGACGATCCTTACTTCTGCGGTCTGAGCGATGACCAGGCCGACCCCGACTTTAGGAACTGGACTTTCACCACAACTCCAGGCTCCACAGGCTACTGGTCAACTCCTTACTCTGAGATTCGTCGCTGCAACTATTTGCTCGACAACATGGCAAGCTCTTCCTTGCCCGAAGCAAGCAAAGCTAAGTATAGCGCTATAGCACGCTTAATGCGCGCCTATAACTACTATCTGCTCGTTAAACGCTATGGCGACGTGCAATGGCTTGACCACGTAATCCGTAGCACCGAAGATGAGATTATTTCTGGTCCACGCGATGACCGCGACTTCGTTATGGACAAGGTTCTTGAGGACCTCGACTATGCTATCGCCAACATTGGCTCGGGCAACAAGGCTACTTGGAGCACCGATCTGGCACAAGCTATGAAGAGCGACATCTGCCTCTATGAGGGCACTTACTGCAAGTATCGCACTGCTGCCGACAATGGCAAGGGTCCTGATGCAACACGCGCACAGAAGTACCTCAACGAGTGCGTTAAGGCTTCGGAAGCTATCATGAACGGTGGCTACAGCCTCACCGCCAACTATGGCGACATCTACAACTCTCTTGACCTGAGCGGCAACAGCGAGATTATTTTCTACCGCAAGTATGTGAAAGATATGCTCGGCCACAGCACCGTTGACTACACCAGCGGTTCTACTGCACAGGATGGTATTACCAAGGACGCTATCGACGCATTCCTCTTCCTTGATGGCAAGCCACTGGCTACCACAACTATGAACAAGAGCGACCTTCCAGCTAGAGTGCCCTACTACATGATTGGCCTCGATGGCAAAATCGTTAAGACTGCCGACGGACGTGATTCTGTTCGCGTTGGTTCTGATGGAAAACCAATGTGGGTTTACTCAATGGAGGAACCATTTAGCGTTCGCGACAAACGCCTCTCAAAGGTTGTTGATAAATACCTTGCGTTCAAGGGTTACGGACATGCCCGCACTTGGCTCGCCGAGATGACTTCGTCAACTGGCTACACCATCGGCAAGTACTACACTACCGCCATGGGTACCACTCCACAAGAGCAGCTCACCTACTGCAACGAGATTGGCAAGGGCTACACCGACGCTCCTATCTACTACCTCTCGCGTGTTCTCTTGAACTATGCCGAGGCTAAGGCAGAGCTTGGCAACGCCTCTCAAGCCGACCTCGACAAGAGTGTTAACCTGCTCCAGGTTCGTGCTGGCCTTCCTGGCATGACTCTCAATCCCGAGGCCGACCCAGCCAACAAGGTTGGCGTTAGCAACCTCATTTGGGAGATTCGCCGCGCTCGTCGCTGCGAGCTCATGACCGACGGCTTCCGCTACTGGGACCTCGTGCGCTGGCACATGCTCGACAAGCTCGACACCAACAAGAATCCCGACATCAAGCGTGGTGCTAACCTGAGTGTTGTTCCAGATTGTGATGTTGACCTTGATGGTGGATATGTTATCCCATTCACCGCTACCCGCACCTACGACAAGAAGTACTACTTCTATCCTATCCCTACCGACCAGATCAAAGGCAGTAACGGAGGTACTACTCAGAACCCTGGATGGTAATCCTCTAGTTTAGATTTTATTATCTAACATAACCACTAAGCGGCTGCATCACCACGATGCGGCCGCTTTTGTCATTAACTGTGGGCGATTTTACCATAATTTATGGGAGTTTTTCATTATATTCTAGATGTTGAAACATTCTTGTAGCGTGACATCACTCTTCCCAATTCATCTATAAAAAATGAGCGATTGTATATTTCTTTGAGGCTGTTTAAACTATTTGCACTACCTTTGTGTCGTAATTATAGCACCGCATCGGTAATATGACCGATTAGGATAAACAACTAAGAGTATAAACCAACAACTCATTATCATAATGAACAACTTATCAAAATCATTAATTATTATGTTGACCTTGGTGGCGACGGCGGCTTTCAGCTCCAGCGCTACGGTAATCAACGGCATCCTCGTTGACGCTACCGACACCACCGAGCTCATGCAGGCCACCGTTTCTTTGCACAAGATGGACAAGGACAGCACCTATGTGAAAGGAACGATTACCGACTTCAATGGAGTGTTTAATATCGAGAATGTAAAAGCTGGGCACTATTATCTCAAGTGCAGTTACATTGGATATGAGACTATTGTCAAGCGAGTTAACGTTGGCGACGACGGCCGTGACGTGAATTTGGGTATGATTCTCATGCCTATCAACGCTGTAGTGCTCAAGGAAACCGTGGTGATGGGCGTTAAGACCCCTATCACCGTGAAGGAAGACACCATAGAATATAACGCCGACACCTATAAAACACAGGCCAACGCTGTGGTCGAGGACCTCTTGAAGCGCCTGCCAGGCGTGGAAGTGGGCAGTGACGGCAAAATCACCGCCAACGGTAAGGAAGTGAAGAAAATCCTTATCGACGGCAAGGAGTTCTTCAGCGATGACCCCACAATGGCATCAAAGAACATTCCGGCCGACATGGTTGATAAGCTGCAGGTTGTAGACCGCAAGAGCGACTTGGCACGCCTAACTGGTGTGGATGACGGCGAGGACGAGACGGTAATCAACCTCACCGTGAAGAAAGGCATGAATAACGGCTGGTTTGGCACCGCCACCGCTGGCTATGGTACCGACAAGCGATACCTGGGCAACGTCATTGCCAACTACTTCAACAACGGCAATCAGTTCACGTTCACTGGTAATGCCAACAACACCAACAATGTGGGCTTCACCGACGGCGGCGCTTCGCGATTCCGTCGATTTGGCGGCGACCGAGGCATTACCACCTCGCAGATGTTGGGTGTGAACTTCAACGTTGGTTCTAGAGATGATGAGCACTTCCGCGTGGGTGGTGACTTGACCTATTCGCACACCAGCCGCGACACACGCACCAGCACCAGTCGCCAAAACATTTTCACCGACTCCACTAGCTACCGCGACGCCCTCTCAATGGCTCTCGACAAGACCCACAACATTCGCGGTAACTTCCGCCTCAAGTGGGAGATTGACTCGTGCAACACCCTTGAGTTCAGACCTAACTTCCAGTTCAACTTCTCGCACAGCGAGAGCAGCGACACCTCGATGACACGTGCCGGCGACGCTGCACGCACTCCCGTGAACCGCAGTCTCAGCTACTACGACAACCACGGTAAGAGCTACGAGTTTGGAGGCCGACTCATCTACAACCACAAGTTCCGCTATCATCCAGGCCGCAGCTACAGCGTGTTCTTGAATTATAACTATAGCAACATCGACGAGGACGGCAACACCTTCACTCGCAACACCTATTATTTAAAGGACGAGGAAGAGACAATCGACCAGGTGTATGACAACCTGCGCAAGACCAATCGCATTAATGGGCGATTGAGCTGGACCGAGCCTTTGGGCGACGTCAAGAAAGCCAACTTCTTGACATTATCTTATAGTGCAAGCTACAATGTCACCAAGGCTACCAAGAGCGTTTATGACATCACTCGCTATGCTAACGAGGTGATGCCTGTGCCACAGCTCTCAAAGGACGACATCATGCTCGACATGGCAACCAACCCCGTTCTGCGCAGAATGATAGCAAGCACCTACGGTAGTTATGCTCTGCAAGACGGCGCGCTCCTGAGCGAGATTATCGATGTGGAACTTGGTCCTGAACTTGACCGCATCTTCAACGAGCGCTTGAGCAACGACTTCCGCAACAAGTTCTTCAACCAGGACTTCCAAATTGGATACCAAAAGGTGACCAAGGAATATAACCTCAATGTGGGATTCTCGGTGACTTCGGCAATGTCAAAGAGCACTGACCTCATCAATAGCGAGCGCAGCATTCCATCGCGTTGGGCTTGGGCAGTGGCACCATTTGCACGCTTCCGCTACAAGTTCACTAAGACTCGCAACATTGCTATCGACTACCGCATGCGCAGTAGCCAGCCCACCATAGCACAACTGCAGCCAGTGGCCGACGAGAGCAACCCACTGAACATTGTGATTGGTAACCCCGAGTTGAAGCCCACTTTCACTCACCGCATGAGCGTGAGGTTCAGCGACTTCAATCAAGAGAACCAGCGCAGCCTCATGGCTATGGTTCATGCCAACGTGCAGCAAAACAGCATCATCTCCACCATCCTTAACGATCCAATCACTGGTGGACAAACCACAACCTATACCAACATTAACGGTGTGTGGGACGCTATGGCGATGAACATGATTAGCTTCCCATTCAGCGCTAGCAAGGCATGGTACTTCACCAGCAACGTGTTTGCACGCGTGTCGCAGACCAAGGGTTACAGCGATGGCGACTACAACCGAAGCATCGGTCTCAACCTCAACATCGCTCCTGGTATTGCCTACCGCACAGCGCTCTTCGACCTGGAGTTGCGTCCACGTTACGGCTATCAGCTCACTCACAACTCTATGCAGACCAGCCGCGACCGCAACGTGCACACCTGGGGAGCTATGTTCAACGGCACCTACTCGGCACCCTTTGGACTGGTAATCAGCTCTGACCTCAACTTCAGCACTTCTTCGGGTTACACCACTGGCTATAATAGCACACAGTGGATTTGGAACGGCTCAATCGCCTACCAGTTCCTCAAGAACAAAGAGGCTTCGATCCAACTCTCGGTTTACGACATCCTTGGACAGCAAAAGAACATCATGCGCACCCAGACGGCAAGCTACATCCAGGATGCCATCTACAACTCGCTGGGACGCTACGGAATGCTCACCTTCACCTATCGCTTCACAACCTTTGCTAAAGGTCAGGAGCCAAAGAACCGCAACAACGAGTTCCGTGGACCTGGTGGACCTCCTCCAGGCGGCGGACGCCCCGGCGGCGGTGGTGGCGGATTCGGCGGTGGACGCCCACCATTCTAAACAGTTCACAGTTCCGATAAATAGCGAGTTGTCACGAGTTTGTGGCAACTCGCTAAAATATTCAAGAGATTCTTTCGTTTTATAGAAAACTATCATTTGTAACTATTATGAGAAAATACACCTTAATAATATGCGCCTTAGTTTCTATCGCCGCAATGGCGGCAAGTAACGACGACATCAAGCTGTGGAGCGATGGGCCGCTCACTTGGAGCGACTTCCATCAGCTGATGCCGCCCACGTCGAGCGAGGCGTCAAGGCTCGAGGTGGAGCTTAGCGCCACACCGCAGGAGAGCGGTGCCACGGCGCGCCTCGAGGCACGAGCCATTATGCATCGCAATGCCTCGGCAACGAGTGAGGCGCAGAGCACACCCGAACGGTTGCGCTATCATCAGCTGCAGTTCGACTTGCTTGAGCTCATGCGTCGCAACTTGCAGCAGGAGATTAACAATGGCATCGACGGTGCCACTGTTGAGAAACGCTTGAAATACTATCAGGACCTGTATCGCCAGCGTGTGCGCCAAATTGCTCAGGAGACCAAGAACGGTGCGCTCGAAGCAGCTGTTAGCAGTTGGGAGGAGAACATCGAGAGCCAGCTCGCCACATTGGGAACTCCACAGGTGCCGCAGGTGACCACCATGCAGGGGTGCTATGGCATCTATGCTGGTGTGGGCTACGATATGCCCACTGGCAAGCTTCACGACAACTTTGGCGGCAGCATCATGTTCCACGTGGGCCTCACAGGAGGATACAAGAGGTTCAGAGTCAAGGCCGATGTGGCATTTGGTCAGCCTTCCTATCGCAACGACAATATCTTCAATATAGCGCCCGATGAGGAGGGTCGCCCCTTGCAGGGCAATAACTCGAGCAACGCCACTCACATCATGGCGAGCGTGCAGCTGGGTTACACCGTTCTCAATCACGGCCGTTTGAGCATCACGCCCAATGTGGGTGGATTCTACAACCGCTATGGATGGGACATTGCCAACTATAGCTGGGATAAAGATGAAGAGGGACGTGACGTGCGCACCATCACTGGCATTGAGAAGCGCAACTTGCACAATTTCAGTGTTATTGCGTCGATTGACTTTGATATCAACTTTAGTAGCCGCGTCACCAACACCTCGCTCACTGGTGCCACTCATCGCGAGCGATGGACATCGTCGTTGCGCATCACACCATGGGTGGCGCACAGCAAGTTCAACAAGTGCGATCCATCGGTGAGTGGTGTGCACCTGGGCATCAACGTGAGCTACCTGGGCCTCGCACGCCTCTTCAGGCTGTGATAGGGTAGAGGCTAGGATTAGAGTAGCTAGGAATGATTCTCTCACTCTCATCTCTCACTCTCACTCTCATCTCTCACTCTCCCCTCTCACTCTCCCCAGAATTTAATTTTTTTAATTATTGATTTTTGCTCAATTTTAAAACTTTATTCTACATTTGCACCCGATATTAAAATGAGATGGTATTGAGATGAAGAAAAAGCTTCCCATATTGCTGCTTTTGTTTGCTGTCTTCGCCTGTGCTCCTGCTGCCAGTGCGCAAGATGCAGCAATACCTTTGCCTTCGGTGCTCAAGAAGGCAGTGGCAAAGTGGGGATTCTCGGTGAGCGCCGATGGCGACACCATCTATAAGGTTATTCTCAACAACATCACTGTTTATCCCGCCGAGCGATTCAAGAGCAAGGCCGACGAGGAATTCTATTGGAAAACGGTGCGCGACGTGAAGCGCACGCTGCCCTATGCCAAGCTCATCAACAGCACATTGCAGGAAACCTATGAGTACCTGCAGACGTTCTCTACACAAAAGGAGAAAGAAAACTATCTCGTACAGTTTGAGAAGGCGGTATTCAACCAGTATAAGCCCGAGATGAAGAAGCTAACCAAGAATCAAGGAAAGACGCTAATTAAGCTCGTCAACCGCGAGACTAACCAGCGAAGCTATTTCATCATTAAGGCGTTTATGGGTGCTTTCAGGGCAGGATTCTGGCAAACTTTCGGGCGATTCTTCGGCGTTAACATGCGAGAAGGTTTCCACCCCGATAGCAACAAGTTTGACGCTATGCTCGAGCGCATCTGCGTCCGCATCGAGCAAGGAACACTCTAAAATAACTAATAACTATTAAGTGCTAAGTAATAAGTCAATGAGGGCTCCCTCCATGCTTACTACTTAGCACTTATTATTTTCTACTTGTAACTTCCTACTTGTAACTTCCTACTTCCTACTCGTACTTGGGTGAAGGACCATACTTGTTCTCGTTGTGGTGACTGTCTTGGCAGCAGAACACTAGTAGCACGATAGATATTGCCAAAACAACAAGCAAACTTACTAAATAGATTATTGCACCAGTTCCAGTTAACACGTCATTCTTGTTTACATCGCCAGCGATTACAAGAGGAATGAAAACGCACATTCCCACAAGCATGACTATCAAGGGAAGAAAATACCACCATCCACTGCGCCCAGTGTCATGCAAGCGGCGCACCGTCACTGCCATCATTGGGATGAAGCACACAAGGCTTCCAATTCCACAAGTTACAGATCCAACTAGCTGAGCAAACAGGTAGAACCACCAGTACTCGCTGCGGCGGGCACGACCAGTGAAGTCGGCAAACTTGTTGAAGCAAATTTTTATTGACTCACCAAATTCGATTTGGGGGCGGTAGCCGTAGGCAGCAAAATGCTGGTCACTCATCTGCTGCTTATAGTCAGCACCATAGCCAGGCTGCTGATAGCCATATTGCTGATAACCGGGCTGTTGGTAGCCTTGTTGCTGGTAGCCCTGTTGCTGGTAGCCAGGCTGGGGTTGCTGGTAACCCTGCTGCTGGTAGCCAGGCTGGGGTTGCTGGTAAGCAGGCTGTTGGGGTTGCTGTGGAGCAAACAAAACAGCTACCTCGGGAACCTCGTTGGCCTTTTGCCAGCCAGGCATTCCTGAGCACCACACCAGTGTGTCGGGAGTCAACCCATTGGCTAATAGCTGCTCCAGTGGGAACGGCCCCAAGCGCTGGTTGTTTTTACCAATATAATACTGTGCCATTGTTGTGAATGTTTTAGATGTTTAATATGTTTCTTACAACAAACCAAAGCAAAAAGCATGCCACATAAATCCAAGCAAGAGTCTTGCCTTCTATGAAGTTGGTTGCAGCAGGCCACAAGCTAAATTTCTTGAGTGCTAAAGAAATGCACACAAGCAGTAGATAGGGAATGCTCAAGATGAAAAAGTAGTTGAATTTTAAAGCCTCAATCACCTGACCATGCAGCAATGCATGGAACGCACGTTGCACGCCACAACTAGGACAGCTAAGGCCAGTCAACAGTTTTACTGGACATTGCGGAAACCAGCGTGACGTGGGGGGCATATAGGCATAAACCACTATAGCAACTGTAATGATTGCTATGGCGGCCAAAGCCCATATCAACGACTTTCTCAACGTAAGTAATCAATAATTAGCCGAAAGTCCGGCTCCTACTCCCAAAACAACAATAAAAAGTATGTAGAGAACCCAGATTATCAGTGCTGAGATGGCACCCCACATAGCCCATGTTTTGGCGCTCTTGGCAGCTTCCTCGGCTCCAGCATAATCGCCGCGGTCATAGAGGCTATTTACATTGGAGGCTTTAATTATTGCTACGATACCCAGTGGTAAGCAGCAAAGTATTGTGCTCAATATTGCCCACACCATGTTGTTATCGGGACGGGGAGGAGCGTTGTTGTAGGCTGGTTGTTGATAGCCATATTGGGGTTGCTGGTAAGCAGGCTGTTGGTACTGTGGCTGCTGATATTGTGGTTGCTGATAAGCAGGTTGTTGGTACTGTGGTTGAGGCTGCTGGTACTGAGGTTGTTGATATTGTGGTTGCTGATACTGCTGCTGAGGAGCAAATAAGGCAGCAACTTCGGGAACCTCGTTGGCCTTTTGCCAACCGGGCATGCCTTCACACCACACCAATGTGTCGGGTGTCAACCCATTGGCTAATAGCTGTTCCAATGGAAACGGACCTAAACGTTGATTATTTTTGCCAAGAAAATACTGTGCCATAATTATGTTTGTTGTTTTAATCAAGCAAGCAAGTCATGGAAACTTGCTTGCTCGATTTAATGATTAATTGATGCTTGAAAAGGTGCTATTGCTTATTGCTGTAGCACATATTTTGGTGATTCACCATACTTGTTGGGCTCGGGCTTGCCATCGGGAATGCATAGAATCATGCAGAGAGGGCCACCAAGGCCGCACAAGAGATGGAGCCATTGCAGGTGACCACTCTTGTTAACATCATGCAAGCGGCGGGCAGTTGCCGAAAGCTGTGGAATAAACAACGCAATAAAAATAACAAACATTAAGAGGCCTAAAATCCAAATTGTGGTTGTGGGATCTTGAGCTTCGATTGCAGCAGTATCAATACCGTTTCCACTGAATATGTCGTTAATAGCTGCTTGCTGAATAGCTTGTTTCTTTGCTATAAGACCGCCCATTACTGAGTAGAGACCACCATTAATAATAGCATTAACGATGTAAATTGCAAGCATGAACCACCAGTACTCGCTGCGGCGAGCGCGGCCCTTGAAATCGAAATATTTCTTTAAGCAAATCTTCACAGCATCCATGAAGCCCAGCTGTGGGGTTGCTACATAGTTGCCCATTGCTGCTTGCTGATAGGGCTGCTGGTACTGTGGTTGTGGCTGCTGATACTGTGGTTGTGGAGCCTGATACTGAGGTTGTGGTTGCTGCACAGGCTGTGGAGCAGGAGCAGGCTGTGCAGCAGGAGCAGGCTGTGGAGCAGGAGCAGGCTGTGGAGCTGGTGCTGGTGCAGGAGCGGGCTTTGGAGCCAGCAAAGCTGCTACCTCAGGAATTTGAGAAGCTTGCACCCAATCGGTCATACCGTCGGTCCATACCAGGGTTTCGGGAGTCAATCCATACTGTGTTAATTGATCGATAGCGAGAGGTCCTACCCTCTGGCCGTCTTTAACTAAATAGTATTGTGCCATAATAGTTAGAGATTTATGTGAATATAATATTAGTTTTTTCTATGCACAAAATTAAACAATTTATTTATAAATCACAAAAGATTGTTAGTTTTTTTTGTTTTTTCTATTGTTTTTGAATGGAATAACATTATTATCAACTAATTTCGACATCTGGAATGTGGAATGGTGAGTTTTTTTAATCTTGAAAGAGGGTGGGGAAGGGGTGTTACTTTGTGACGTGATTATACAAATGCTATATGATTGATAGCATTTGTAAATAATATAACCCCTTAAATCGAAACAACATTATGAAGTATTTCACAATCAAGGAGCTCACACGCTCCACCACAGCAACGCTGCGAGGCATCGACAACACACCATCGCAGCAAGTGATTGACAACCTCACGGCACTAGTCGACAACGTGCTCGACCCGCTGCGTGAGGCTTGGGGAAAGCCCATTCGTGTCAATAGCGGATACCGATGCCGCGCTCTCAACAAAGCAGTGGGAGGCGTTCCAGCTAGCCAGCACATGCGAGGTGAGGCTGCCGACATCACCGGAGGCTCTCCCGAAGCCAACCGCGAACTCTACTCACTGATGCGACGCTTGAATCTGCCTGTTGACCAGGCCATCAACGAGCATGATTTCACCTGGATTCACGTCTCCTACGGCCCACGTCACCGCCGCCACTATTTTGCTATTCGCTAGGTGAGAGTGAGAGTGAGAGTGGAGAGTGAGAGAGTGGAGAGTGAGAGTGGAGAGTGAGAGTGGAGAGTGAGAGTGGAGAGTGAGAGTGGAGAGTGAGAGTGGAGAGTGAGAGTGGAGAGAGATACTCCTATCCATTCCTATCCATTCCTAGTAATTCCTATTCTTTTAATTTTGAAATCATGAACACACATCAATTGATTTTGCACAATGCTTATAAAGCATGGTGTCAAGCCAGCAGGCTAAGAAGCAAAAGACTTAGAAACAAGCGGTTTACCTACGGCGACCAGTGGAGCGACATCGTTAGCACTACAACAGGCGCCACTTTGAGCGAATATGAACTCTATCTCAAGGGAGGGACGAGACCGCAAACCAATAACCTCATCCGTCAGATGGTAAAGACCATCGTGGGACGATACCGAACGGAGTTTATCAACGAGCGAATTTCTGCCAATAAGAATGTAGCCGGCGTGCACCGCGACAATCAGCTCGATGAACTCGACAGCCGTGCGCTCGAGGAATTTCTCATCTCGGGAACGGCTGTGCAGCGTGTTGACACCTGCAGCGACTTGTGGCACAAGAAAGTGGTTGTCAACAATGTGAATATCAACAATTTTTTTATCAACGCTATCGAGGACCCATTGGCTCGTGACTGTGAGATGGTGGGGCAGCTGCATGACTTGAGTTTGCCTCAGCTCATCAAGATTGTGGCTCGTGGGTCGCGAAGCAAGGCACGATGGATAAGAAATGTTTACTCAAGCAACTGCGAAGAGAGGATTCTCGACTTCTCTCACGCCATTGGGGCCGATGCGCATCGGGGTATGAGTTTTTGGCGCTCCGACGATGCCTCTAAGTGTCGAGCCATCGAGGTGTGGACGCTTGAAAACCGTGAGGTGCTGCTGTGTCACGACCATAGCAAGGCGCAGGTATCGATTTTGCCGGCTAATGCTCAAGTGAAGAAGTCGCCATCGGTCACCACTCGCTACGATGTAGTCACGACATGGCATTGCCGGTGGTTTGCCCCAACGGGCGATTTGCTTGCCGAGTGGGACTCGCCATGGGCCCACGGCTCGCACCCGTTTGCCATCAAGTTCTATCCCTTGACCGATGGCGAGGTGCATTCTTTTGTTGAGGATATTATCGACCAACAAAAGGCTGTGAATCAAATCATCACGCTAATCAACAACATCATGATGGCGAGCGCAAAAGGAGTGCTCGTGTTTCCCGAGACGGCACTCCCCGATGGATTCACATGGGAAGATATTAGGCGGGTGTGGCGCGATTGCAACGGCATTCTGCCCTATAACCCCAACTATGGGACCAATAAACCTGAGCAAATTTCGGTCAACAACACCAACATTGGGGCCTATGAGATGGTGAAGCTACAGATGCAGTTGCTTGAGGAAATTTCAGGAGTGAATGGCGCTTTGCAAGGAAAATCAACAGTCAATGGCAACAGCGCTACTCTTTATCAGAATGAGACGTCAAATGCCGTAATCGCGTTGAGCGACATCTTCGGAACTTTCTCTAATTTCAGGGAAAACCGCGATAATATAATCGCTACATTATAAAGCGGGATTCACCTGATTTGCTCGGGTGGGATGAGCGCGGGGTCAAACATCACGCGAGAGCGATTGTCCCACTGCAGGCGGCGCTCCAGAACTTCACCAGTGGTGCGGTCCAAGGTTTCAAGGTATATCTTTGATATGCGGTAGTAGTTGCCGCTTGCTTCCTGGTGGAAGTGGTGGCCTTCTTCCACCAGGCGGTAGGTGGTGGGGAATTCCATGGTGGTGCGCAGCTCGGTGCACAGGTCGTCGCCGTCGCACCAGGCGCACAGCTGAACTGGTTGCTCGGTGTCGTTGCGAAAACGGTAGTCCACAAAGTTGTAGTTGACCGATGTGCCAGCGCTATAGGGCACGCGCACACCGCCTGGATCGGGGGCAAGAGCGTCGCTGTGGTGGTGTAGCTCGGTAATGGTCATGGGGCTGTGCATCACCAGCAGATTGATAGTGTTGGCAAGGTTGCACAGTCCTCCACCCACGCCAGCCACGAGTTTGCCGTTCACAATCACTCTGCCCTCGGCAAAGCCGTTCCGTTTGGATGTCTTTCCCACGAGTTTCCAAAACGAGAAAGTTTCGCCTGGATTCACAATCACGCCATTCATGCGGCTGCAGGCAAGCCTGATGTTGTCGGCTTTGTTGAGTTGCAGTTGTGGGTCGATGCCTGGACCGCGCTTTATCATGTTGTTGCTGTTGCTGTAAATTACCACAGGCAGCTTGTCTTGCTGCTGGTGAGTGGCAAACTTCTCCTTACCCATCCAGTTCTTGATGTGGCGGGTGATAATTTGTTTTTGCAACGCTATGGCATAGGTTGTGGGGCTTATCTCACAAAAAAGTTTTCGCTTCTTACCCATGTTTTTCAGTATTATTTTGACATGTAATCACACACCTTGTTGACTTGCTCGGCAAATGAGCCGTCAAACTTGTTCTCAAAGAAGGCGCTACCTATCGTGAACGCCCATGGAGCTGCACGGCGCACCTCGTCGAGGCGCTCATAGCTGTCGATGCTGCCAGCAAGACACACGGGAGCGTCAACTCCCGCAACAAGGGCTTCGTTCAGGGCAATCGCGTCTCCAGTGAAGCGGTAGCCCAGCAAGTCGATGCCATAGGCTCCACGCTCAATGTAATCGCGAGCCTCGTCAATCATCCCCTCAACAGTGCCCTCAAGCACCGAAGGGCGGCCCGTGACCTTGCCCACAAAGGGCATATACTTGATGCCGTGCTCATGGCAGTAATCGTTGATAGAATCAAAGAACTTGGTGCCCATCAGTATGTCGCAGCCGCAAGCAGCAGAGATTTTCGCCCCTTCCAAGCCCTCTTTCTCGCTATAGGCCACAACCTCAAGGAAGGTTGTCTTTCCGCACTGCTTCATGCTGTCATATATCGCCTTCATTTGGTCAAGAGGCAACGGGTGCTCCTTAAAACCCCAGTAGCGAGCCTTCGAACTCTTGCACTGCTCCCACACTTGTGCGGCGTTCTCCACAGTGTAGTCATGCCATGTGAGCATGACGATGAGCTCGGGATGATGCTTTTTAGTTTTCATCACATTATGTTGTTTAGGTCGAAGTTCTCGGTCATTTTCAGGAGTGTGAATATGCCCTCGCGACCCTCGTTCATAGCTAGGTCAAAAATGCTGAGGCCTGCGGTGAATCCACTGCGACGTTGCGACCATAGTTGGTAGTAGGGCACATTGGCGATGGACAGTTGGTCACCGCGTTTGCCTCCCATCTTGCCACGCAGGTCGACAGCACCAGCCTGCAAAGCCGCGTCAACTTCTTGCTCACTAGTGGCCACGGTAGTGGCAATGGGTAAGTCCATGAAGTCGACAATAACGCGATGCAGCTCCATGTTGAAATCGAGAAGACTATTCTGTGCCCCCTCGATGATGCGGTGAAGG
Source organism: uncultured Bacteroidales bacterium (assembly GCA_902792435.1). Lineage (GTDB taxonomy): Bacteria > Bacteroidota > Bacteroidia > Bacteroidales > Muribaculaceae > Sodaliphilus. Next base: position 16,080 of record CADAZN010000030.1, on the reverse strand, counting down.
TCGTCGGCGATGAAGTCAAAGAACGGACTCTTGCCATAGGACGAGAACAAGGCTCCCCAATGCAAGTGGCGCCAATTGCCATGCTCGCTCATGAGCACGTCTTTCAACATCACTGGCATGGCATTGGTGCTGCCCACAAGGGGGACGGTGAGTTTCACGGGGCCATTAGGGGCATCTATTACAAATCGATGATGGCTGTGGCGCAACGGCAGGCGGCGCTCGGTGGCATCAATCACCACCTCACCGGCCTTGACCATGGCGGCATAGCACCGCACATCGCCTGCACACATGCTCCCCATCAATGCACAATTCATAATTCACAATGCATAATTGAATGGTAGGTGTCAAGTGGCTTAGTAAACCTCAGTGCCCTCACTCTCACTCTCCACTCTCACTCTTCCCTACTTATCGGGATTGGCATCGATAAAGATGCGGTTCCAGCGCACCTTGTCTTTAGTCGTCTTGCTGTCCTTGTTGAACGAGATGATTACAAACATAGGTGTTCCCACGATGTGGTCCTCGGGGACAAAGCCCCAGTAACGTGAGTCGGACGAGCGGTCGCGGTTATCGCCCATCATCCAGTAGTAGTCCATCTTGAAGGTGTACTTCGAGGCGGGCTTGCCGTCGATGTAGGCTTTGCCACCCTTAATCTCCAGGTTGGCGCGCTCATAGTCTTTGATGCAACGGGCATAGAGCTGCAAGTTCTTCTCATTGAGGTCGATGCTTGCGCCTTTCTTTGGAATCCAAATGGGGCCATAGTTGTTATGGGTCCACCCAAGATTTACTCCCACGGGATAGGTGTAGAGGGCATCACCAGGATGATCATTAGTTTTCTCAATGCTGCTCACCCAGTTGCACTTTTCGAGTTGTGCCTTGGCGTCGGCAGTGAGCGGAATTAGCAGATTTGGAGACATGAACTGCTGTCCTGTCATTGGGTCGACTTCTACCGATTTCGTGATGTCATCTTTGCTGATGCCGAGTTCATCGGTAAGGTAATCCTCGTCGTAACCATTGCCGTTAAGCTTCACTGTGTAGCCATATTGCACATTTTTGGGATCGCTGATGGGGCGGTCGTTAATATAGACTTGACCATCAACAATCTTGAGCATCTCACCAGGAAGACCAAGGCAGCGCTTCACATAGTTGTCGCGGCGGTCGACGGGGCGGTAAATTACCTTGTGGTTGGTCCACACAGCATCACGGCCGTCCTCAAACACCTGAGTGTAGTAATCGGGATTGGGCAAGTCGACGCACACCGTGTCGCCAGCGGGGAAGTTAAACACCACAATGTCACCGCGCTCCACGTTGCGCACGCCCTTGAGGCGGTGATAGTCAAGTTGAGGTTTTTCGATGTAGCTCTTCATTCCAAACAACTCATTCTGAGCCAGGGGGAAGTGAAGTGGCGTTTGTGGCACGCGAGGACCATACACCATCTTGTTTACCCACAGGAAGTCGCCAGTGAGCAATGTCTTCTCGAGCGATGACGAGGGAATCTGGTAGTTCTGGCCCACAAAGATGAACAGGAAATATACTAGGACAAGGGCATAGACAATGGCATCGACCCAGCTCATTACCTTGCGAACGATAGAGTTCTTGCTGAACTTCCACCAGTTCCAAGGGATAAACTGTGTCAGGTAGATGTCGGCGAGCAGGAACCAAGCCAGAGCAACCCACCAGTTGCCTAGCCATGCAACCCATGCAAAGAATATCACGCTAACAATGCCAAATCTTATCCAACGGCTCTTCTTCACGCGTCCCAAGCGCTCCTTGAGCGAGCCAGTTTGTCTTACTTTTTCTTCTTCGTTTAACTTGCCTTCGGCGGCAGTTTTCTTTTCGTTTTTCATATCTTGTGTTTTCTTTATTCTTGAAACAGAGTGCAAACTTAATGAAAAAAGTTGAGACAATAAAATTTACCACTATTTTTAGCTTCTTGGCCACGTGCTTTTATTCAACTCAAGGCTCTCAGTTGCTAAATTGCAGCACTCAGCAATCATTCACGCTCAGCGTTGACACCCGAATGGCATTCCCGCTGAAAAAGTTCAAGAAATTCTTGTTTATGCATTATGAATTGTGCATTATGAATTATTTTAACTAACTTTGCAGTTTGAATTAAATCAAGAATAATAATTATATAAATCAAAGATATGGATTATAACTTTAACGAGATTGAGAAAAAGTGGCAACAGTACTGGAAGGACAACAACACCTATAAGGTTGACATCGACGAGAACCGTCCTAAGTTCTACGTTCTTGACATGTTCCCTTATCCTAGTGGTGCCGGCCTGCATGTGGGCCATCCTCTGGGCTACATTGCAAGCGACATCTATGCGCGCTACAAGCGCAACAAGGGCTTCAACGTGCTGCATCCCATGGGCTACGACGCCTATGGCCTGCCCGCCGAGCAGTATGCCATCAAAACTGGCCAACACCCCGAAATCACTACCAACCAGAATATCGCCCGCTACCGTGAGCAGCTCGAGAAGATTGGTTTCTGCTACGACTGGAGCCGTGAGGTGCGCACCTGCGAGCCTGGCTACTACAAGTGGACACAGTGGGCTTTCCTGCAGATGTTCAAGAGCTACTATAACACCGAGCTCGACAAGGCTCGTCCCATCGATGAGCTTATAGCATATTTTGAGAAGAACGGTAGTGAGGGCTGTAACGCCCACACTAGCGCCAACGTTGAGTTTGCCGCCGACGAGTGGAACGCTATGACCAACGCCGAGCGCAGCCAGATGCTGATGAACTACCGCATCGCCTACCTGGGCAACACTATGGTGAATTGGTGTCCCAAGCTGGGCACAGTGCTTGCCAATGATGAGGTTAGCGAGGGTCTGTCGGTGCGTGGCGGATATCCCGTGGAGCAGAAGGTGATGCGCCAGTGGTGCCTGCGCGTGAGCGCCTATGCCGGCCGACTGCTGCGTGACCTCGACACCATCGAGTGGAGCGACTCGATTAAGGAAACCCAGAAGAACTGGATAGGCTACAGCGAGGGTGCCGAGATGTTGTTCCCCATCGTGGGCAGCGACGAGCAGTTGCTCATCTTCACCACTCGTGCCGACACAATCTTTGGCGTTACCTTCATGGTGCTGGCTCCCGAGAGCGAGTATGTGGAGCAGGTGGTGACACCCGAGCAGCGCGCCGCCGTGGATGCCTATCTCGACGAAGTTAAGCACAAGACCGAGCGCGAGCGCATGATAGAGAAGAAGGTGAGTGGCGTGTTCAGCGGCAGCTATGCCCTCAACCCCGTTACCGGTAAGGAGATACCCATCTACATCAGCGACTATGTGCTTGCAGGCTACGGCACTGGTGCCATCATGGCGGTACCAGCCCATGACAGCCGCGACTATGCGTTTGCCAAGCATTTCGACCTCCCCATCATCCCACTGATTGAGGGAGCCGACGTGAGCGAAGAGAGCTTCGACGCCAAAGACGGCATCATGATGAACTCGAGCAACGAGCGTCTGCAGCTCAACGGCCTGCAGGTGAAAGACGCCATCGCCAAGACCAAGGAATATATCGAAGAGGCTGGAATAGGCAAGGTAAAGGTGAACTACCGCTTGCGCGATGCCATCTTCAGCCGCCAGCGCTATTGGGGCGAGCCATTCCCCATCTACTACGATGAGGATGGACAGCCACAACCCCTCGACGAGAGCGAGCTGCCATTGATGCTGCCCGAGGTCGACAAGTTCCTTCCCACCGAGACTGGCGAGCCACCTCTGGGTCGCGCCAAGAACTGGGTGGCTAGCAACGGTCGTCCATTGGAGCTGAACACCATGCCAGGTTTTGCAGGCTCGAGCGCCTACTATCTGCGCTATATGGACCCACATAACGACAATGCCCTCGTGAGCAAGGAAGCCGACGAGTATTGGCGTCAGGTCGACCTGTATGTGGGTGGTACCGAGCACGCTACTGGTCACTTGATTTACAGCCGCTTCTGGAATAAGTTCCTCTATGACTACGGTTATGTGTGCGAGGCCGAGCCTTTCCGCAAGCTTGTGAACCAAGGAATGATTCAGGGTCGCTCAAACTTCGTTTACCGCATCAAGGACACTAACACCTTTGTGTCCTACAACCTCAAGAATGACTACGACACCACCCAGATTCACGTCGACATCAATCTGGTGGAGAATGACGTCCTCGACATCGAGGCATTCAAGGCTTGGAGCCCTGAGTATGCCAACGCCGAGTTTATTCTTGAAGATGGCAAGTACATCTGCGGATGGGCTATCGAGAAGATGTCGAAGTCAATGTATAACGTGGTGAACCCCGACGACATAGTGGAGCGACATGGTGCCGACACCCTCCGCCTCTATGAGATGTTCCTGGGACCGGTGGAGGCCAGCAAGCCTTGGGATCCTAACAACATTGGTGGTGTGAGCCGTTTCCTCAAGCGCCTGTGGGGACTCTTCTTCGATGGCGACACTATGCATCTCGTTGACGAGAAACCCAGCGCGGCAGCTCTGAAGTCGATACACACCCTCATCAAGAAGGTAACGCAAGACATCGAGCAGTTCTCCTACAACACCAGTGTGGCAGCGTTCATGATTTGCTCCAATGAGCTTAAAGATATGAAATGCAAAACCAAGAGCGTGTACCGCGACCTGGTGGTGCTGCTCTCGCCGTTTGCACCTCACATCGCCGAGGAACTATGGCACCAGCTGGGTGAGCAGGGTACAGTTTGCGATGCTAAGTGGCCCGAATGGAACGAAGAATACCTCAAGGAAAGTGTAGTGAAATACACTGTGCTCTTCAATGGCAAGCCTCGCTTCAACATCGAGGTGTCAGCCGGCACTCCAGGCGACGAGGTTCAACGCATAGCACTCACCCACGAGGGAGCCGCTAAGTGGCTTAATGGCAATGCTCCCAAGAAGGTGATTGTGGTGCCCAACAAAATCGTCAACGTGGTAGTTTGATTCTCGTTTGTCGTTTATCGTTTATGGTTTATGGAAGACAGTGATGAGTTTTACGCACTGCATAGCCTATAACGATAATCATCAATTCTCTTGCTATACTTCGATAAACGATAAACAATAAACCATAAACGATAATGAAAGAGCGAATACCTTGGCTCGACTATGTGAGGTTTTTCAGTATCTTCCTTGTGATACTGTTTCACACGCCTCCACAGACGCCAATCATGGATGGCAAGGTAATCATCAACTTGCGCATCCCGCTCTTCTTTTGCATATCGGGTTACCTATTTAACATCGCCAAGTATAGCACCTTCGGTCAGTTTTTCAAGCATCGCGGCAAGCAGATATTGGTGCCTTATGTCACCTTCTTTGTCGTGTTCTATGCCTTGTGGCTGCTCATTGGCCGATGGCTGGGCGATGCCCAAGTCACGTGGTGGCAACCTCTTGTCGACTTTGTCAAGGGTGAGCCACACACTGTGCTCGGCACTTTTTGGTATCTGTCGTGCCTGCTCGTGATGCAGGTCCTCTACTACTTCATGCAGCGGTGGCTACCCAAGCAGTGGCTGTTTCCTGCCAGCATCATGCTCTCGGTAGCTGCCATCAACTGTCCGCTCGAGAACTATTGGCACGTGTGGAACGCGATGGTCTATATGCCATTCTATGCCTTTGGCAACAGCTTCAAGAATTACATTACTGGCGTGGAGTTCTCCTCGTCGCGACGCACCGTTGTGTTGTTGGCGCTTGGCATTATTTCCATCGTTATCATGGTGCTGAGCATCTACATCGAGGAGAAGAACAGCATGAACGTGATAAAGATTGCCTGTGGCGTGATGACGATTCCCACCTACATTGCCCTCGCCAAGTGGTTTGCCAATCGTTATGGCCGCAACCGCGTTATCCAGCTCGTGGTGATGAATGGCACCGTTTATCTGGCCTTTCAAAACCACATGATAGGCTTCATTAAAGTCATGCTTGAGCGAGCCTTCTACACTGGCGTGATGGACGACCACATGTGGCTCAAGTTTGTTATTCCTTTCCTGGTGATGGTCGCAATCTATCCCTTCGCATGGCTCATCCACCATTATGCCCCCTGGATGCTAGGCAAAAAGAAGGAAGAAACACTGATTTACTGAAATATTTTGCAAATTATATAATGGCCAAGAAATCAATAAGATTCTACAACGACTACAAGGTTCGTGCTGTTTGGGACGATGACCATAGCAAATGGTGGTTCTCGGCAACCGACATAGTTCGTGCCATCAACGATGAGCCCGATTATGTTAAGGCAGGTAACTATTGGCGGTGGTTGAAAAAAAAGCTTGCTACAGCAGGAATTCAACTCGTGAGTGTCACTCACGAGTTCAAATTTATGGCACCTGATGGCAAACAACGAGTCGCAGATGCAACTGAAACAGAATCTTGATAATTACCCACAACAATGAAAAAAGCTATTGTAATAGGAGCTTCGTCGGGACTAGGCAAGGAAGTGGCCAAGTTGCTGATTGACGACGCTTGGCGGCTAGGCATCGCAGCCCGACGCATCGAGAGACTTGAAGAAATCAAAGTTCTTGCTCCCGATAGGGTAGAGCTACAGGCCATCGACGTCACAAGCGACGATGCACCACAAGCACTTGAAGAGCTGATAGAAAAGATAGGAGGCATCGACCTGTTTTTCTATGCCTCGGGAGTGGGAAGCCAGAACATGGAACTTGAGCCTGGCATCGAGCTCAACACTGTGGCGACCAACGGCATGGGCTTCACACGCATGATAGGGGCTGCCTATCGCTACATGGCAAATCATGGTGGCGGCCACATAGCTGCCATCAGCAGTATTGCCGGAACCAAGGGGTTGGGGGCAGCACCTTCTTACTCGGCCACCAAGGCTTTCCAAAACACTTACATTCAATCGCTTGAGCAGCAAGCAAGGATGCGTGGGCTGAACATCTCGTTCACCGACCTGCGTCCAGGCTTCGTCGCCACTGCATTACTTGGCGACGATCCCAAATACCCCATGCTCCTCAAGCCCAAGAAAGTGGCTGAGGAAATGGTGAGGGCCATCGAGCATCGCCGACACGTGTGGGTAATCGACTGGCGATGGCGCATTGTCACAGCCTTGTGGCGTCGCATACCGCGATGCCTGTGGCGCAACCTGAAAGTGAAATAACAAGTAAGAAGTAAGAAGTAACAAGTAATAAGTAATAAGTAATAAGTAACAAGTCGTCCTCTCGTCCTCTCGTTTTCTCGTCCTCTTGTTTTCTAGTCTTCTAAAAAATTAATATATGAAAGATATTGTTTTCGCTACCAACAACGAGCACAAACTCAGTGAATTGCGCCAGATAATGGCTGGCAAGTACAATGTGTTGAGCCTTGCCGATATTGGCTGTCATGACGATATCCCCGAGACGGCTTCCACTCTCGAGGGAAATGCTATGATTAAGGCGCAATGGGTGAAGGAGCACTATGGCTATGACTGCTTTAGCGACGATACCGGGCTGGAGATTGATGCGCTCGGTGGCGAGCCTGGTGTACACTCGGCGCGTTATGGAGGAGTGGCTCACGATAGTGAGCGAAACATGAACAAGGTTCTGCGACTGCTCGATGGGGTGCCCATGGAGCAGCGCACGGCGCGGTTCCGCACCGCAATAGTGCTTATTATGGATGGTGAGACCCACACCTTTGAAGGCAAGGTTGAGGGTCACATTCTCACCGAGCGCCATGGTTCAGGTGGATTCGGTTACGACCCCATCTTCAAGCCCGATGAGGCACACTGCGCCTTTGGCGAGATGACGGCCGAGCAAAAGAACCGCATCAGCCACCGGGGGCGCGCCGTGGCACGGCTCACCGAGTTCCTGGCGAATAACTAAGCCACAAGAATGCAAGGATGGCATAAATCCCACATCTCTCAATATAAGAGAAATGTGGGATTTACCTTTATTCCTAGAATGAGGACAAACCTCTAGTCATTAAGCGTTAATCTACTCGCGTCCTCGTGCTTTGTTGTAGGTTAGCATCGTCTTCTGTGCCATTGCCTGCTGGGTGAACTGTTCGGCGTGTGTCAGTCCAGCCTCAATCATGTGTTGGCGCTTGTTCTCGTTGGTGAGCACGGTGTTAAGCTGCTCGGCAAGCTCGTTGCAATCGTCGGGCTTGAAGTAGAGAGCAGCGTCGGCGCCCACCTCGCGGTGGCATCCGCTGTCGCTGGCGATAACGGGAGTTCCCGAAATCATCGACTCGATAATCGTCTGTCCCATGCCATCGTTGAGCGATGGATCGACAAACGCTTGCGAGAGCATGTAAAGCGCATTAAAGTTGTGCTTGTTGATTGAAGCCACGCGCACGATTCTCTCATCGATGTTAAGGCTTGCTGCGAGCTTCTTCATTGAGCGATAATAGTCGTTTTTAGCCCCTATGAGCACCAAGTCAATCTTCTTGTCATCAAGCTTGGCAAAAGCGCGGTAGAGCGTCTCCATGTTGCCTAGAGAGCTGAAGTCGGTGATGGCGAGCACAAATCGTGAAGGCATGTGATACTTGGCCCTGACGTTGGTGAGCATCACTTCATCGTTGCGGCGCTCCACATATTCGTCGCGGTAGGCAGTGTAGATAACGTCAATCTTGTCGGGACTTATTTTGTAGCGATCAACGATTTGCTGCTTGATAAACTCGCTAGTGGCTATCACGCGGTCGGCACGGCGACAAGCTTTCTTGATGCGTGAGTTGCGGTTGATGCGCTCGAGCCATGAGTAATCGTCCATAAAACGCTTGAAGGTGAGGTCGCGCACGGTGTTTACCATCGTCACATGGTCCTTGCCCTTGCCGGTGGGCAAAATGGCGTCCATTCCGTGATACACCTTCACGCCATGACGGTGAAAATCGGTGTAGATGCCACGGCAATTGCGCCAAGCCCATTTGTTGATAGCTTTATAGGGTGTTTTGTTGTGAACGTTGGCAATCGACAACAGCCACGACATGCCGCGGTCGTCGGTACTATAAGGGGAATAAACCATAAAAGTGTCGCGAGGATATTCCATTCCTAAAGATGCTATCACCAGTCGGTCATAGTAGCTGAGTGGTGAGTCTCCATCCACAGTTCTTATTCCATCATATCCTACTGTCATAATTTTTCTTTTTTGTTTTAAAATCTATGTGTGTTATAGAGTGTTGTGATTATTTTCTTGTTTTCTTGTCCTCTTGTCCTCTCGTTCTCTTGTCCTCTTGTCCTCTTGTGGGTGTTGAAATCTTGCGGATGTAAACATCGCGCTGTGGGAAAGGTATCTCAATGTTGTTTTGCTGCAAGGTGTTGTAGATAACCTCCTTAACCTTGTAAACAAAACTTATTCTTTCCTCAACAAGCACCCAGAAGGCAACCAACAAGTCAACCGAGTTGTCGCCAAAGTTGTTGAAGAACACATTGAAGCCTTGTTTCTTCTGGATAACAGGCCTGCCGGTGGCTGTGGTTAGGTCGGACAACTTGCTAAGCTCTTGAACCAGGAGGTTTCTCACCCTGTCAACATCCACACCATAGGCCACGCCCACAGGTAGCTTCACATACTCGTAGTTGTGGTTCTTGGTCATGTTCTTGAAGTTCTTGTTAAAGAGCTGAGTGTTGAGGAATGCGATGATGCTGCCGTCGAGAGTCACAATTTGTGTGCTCTGATAGCCAATGCTCTCAATCTTTCCAAAAATTCCCTCACACTCAATCCAGTCGCCCACTCTCACGCGTCCCGACATGAGCGAGAGACCATAGATGAAGTTCTCGAGAATATCCTTCATGGCAAATCCCAAACCGGTGGCAAGGCCCGCCGAAATGAGCGAGATGCCGCTCTTGGGAACCTTGAAGAGGAACAACGCAAAGATAAAGAAGCTTCCCCACACCAGTATAGTGATGATGTTGTTGGCCAGCGTGATGTTGGGCCTTCTCGAAGCGTTGGTCTTGGCATATTGCTTGAGCTTGTATCTCCTGTAGATTGAGTGAATCAGGTAGTTGAGATAGTAGAAGACGAAGAACAGCGCACTCACGAGCACAATCTTGTAGAGCGACACTTGAAGCAGGCCTTCCTGGTCGATGAAATTGTGGAAGAAGGCTTTCTTCAGGAGCTCGTTCATGTCAAACATGTTGGCAGCGAAACTAATGCTCATCAGCACCGAGAGCACAGCAAGCACAGGCACCACTAACTTGACAATCAAGTCAAAGAACCAAGTGTTGCTGATGTAATCGCCTTTCTTGGCCTGCTCCAACAGTTTGGTCTTGATTTTCTCGGCCGACTGCTGTTTTTTCTTGTTGCGACCCTTGTTACGTTCCTGTAGCAACGAATCTTTCTTGATGTGACCAACTAGATATTTCTCCTCATACATGCGTGCCAAGTCATAGATGCAGATGATGGTTTGGATGCAGGCGAGCTGGAACGACCACCACACCATGATTTGAACCGACAGCAATGTGTAGCCAATCCATGCTAGAACACATCCCACAACCATTGCCATGAGCGAAATGAATGAGAATAGCACGTCGCTAATTGGTAGCTTCACCTTGCGCTTTTTGATAACAAAGAATTGCCAAATTGTGAAAAGAAATAGCAAGGCTGGGAATATGAGGTTGACCAGGTTGTTAGGAATGAAAATGATGCGGAACACAATCACCACAAACGCCATGAGCATGAAAGGTGTATAGGACATTACACCAGTCTTTATCTGCTGACCGTTGAGCCTGATGAGTAGCGACACAAGAATAACTAGCAGCAGCCATGAGTAGTTGAGGGCAATGCCCACCGCCATCGAGATGAAATTGTGCTGAACAATCGACTTGGCGATAGTGATGAACACTGTGAACAGGAACACGCCGCATGCCAAGGCAATAACCCTTCGCTTGCTTCGATAGGTGGGATTGTTGCGCCATCGCTTGGGCAGGCACCATCTCAATATCACAAAGCTCAATAGGAAGGCGATGAAAATGTAGAAAAGGATAAACACCGACGTCATGTAGATAATGGGGCCGCGCCACTGGCTCTTAACGCGATGTCGATCGGTTGACCTGTGGAGCTCGCTGTATTTATCCTTCATGTCTTCGTGAATGCGGGATGACGAGTGTCCTAACGACGCCAATACGCTGAAGTAGTTGTTGCCGCCATTGCGGAAAATGCTGTTCTGCAACTCCTCATACTTCTTGAGCGCATAGTTGTTGAGGGACTTGAGCTTGTTTTTTACCTCGTCATAGTATTCCTTGTCAACGCTCATCTTGTTCTTGATGCGCACGAGGTTGTTGCGCAAAGCCTTAGCATAGATGATACACAGCTCTCTAATCTCCTTCTCCTTGTCGTTGAGGACATAGAGCGCTTGCCTGTCCTTGTCGTTGGGTAATGCCATCTTGGCTTTATCGCCTCCTGCACCATCGATGATCTCGTTGACCTTGTGAGTGGCCTGTCGATTGAGCATGATGCTGTCGGCCATCTCCTCGATTGATGTCAACGAGTCGTCTTTGTTGGCCTCAACGGGCTGAGGATTGGACTTTGCATTCTTGGATTTCTTGTTGGGAGTCGAGCTAGGTAGCTTTAACTGCTCGATATCTTCATCGCTGATAGCTGGTGAGATGTGCTTGAGCACATAGATGAGGCTGTCATAACGCTCTATCTCGGAATCGAAGCGTGCCATAATCTTGTCAAAAGGCACGTGAGCGATTGTGCTGTTGTGATAGAGGTCGGTTGCCTGCTGGCAGGCATAGGCCATATCGAATGTGAACTCACTGCTCTGAGAGTAGAGAATGAGCGAAAGCTGGTCGATTTGCTGCATTGTGGCAACGAGCATCTGGTGTTGTTGCTCAGCTCGTTTGTTGTAGCTGTTCATTATCTCCTTTTGCTCCTTGTATTTGAGCTCTAGCTCAGCACACAGCACGTCAATAGTCTTACCAAAGTCACGCTCTTTGAAAACAGCGTCTCCCTGGATGACCCCAATTATTGCAAATGTCAATACAAGAAGTATTTTAAGATAATGATTGTTTTTTCTCATTGTCACAATACTCAATGCTACAAATCTTTTTTTGTGAGATAATGCCAATAAAGGCTTACTAACAACTCACGTTTATATTTAGAAGATATTATTATTAAAGCGTGCAAAGATAAAGAAAAAAATTAAATAACGCCTATTATCAGTGAAAAAATACACAATTAGCAACTTTCATTATGTGTGAATAAGAGTGTTACGCATCTTAAAGCACCTATCAAATACGGTTGTTTTGCAAGTCTTGTGATGTGATTCCTTGAATGAATCAAATAGCGAAATAGATAGTAAATAATAGTGACAAGCACTGCTAGTTTGGCTAGTTAGTCAATCGTTGTCACAAGTTTTTTTTGACACACAATCATCTTTGATTTTGATGTTTCCAACTAATTCACTAATTTTGCAATCGATTCAAACAAAATAACATAATTATTAATATATCAAATAAATTCTAAAGTTCATGCAAGAGAGATTCTCGATTCTCGTGGCAACCCCACAGTGGAGGTTGAAGTAACACTCGAAAATGGCGTTATGGGACGTGCTTCGGTTCCCAGTGGCGCTTCTACTGGCGAGAATGAGGCTCTCGAGCTTCGCGATGGCGACAAGAGCCGCTATCTGGGCAAGGGTGTTCAGAAGGCCGTGGAAAACGTTAACACAATCATCGCTCCTCATGTTGAGGGTATGTGCGTGTTCAACCAGCGCGCTCTTGACAACCGCATGATTGAGCTCGATGGCACCAAGACTAAGAGCAAACTCGGCGCCAACGCTGTTCTTGGCGTTTCACTCGCCGCCGCTCATGCTGCTGCTACAGCTCTTAACATGCCTCTGTACCGCTACATTGGTGGTACTAACGCTTACGTGCTCCCCGTTCCAATGATGAACATCATCAACGGTGGTGCTCACAGCGACGCACCAATCGCCTTCCAGGAGTTCATGATTCGTCCCGTTGGCGCTACTACCGAGAAAGAGGCTATCCGCATGGGTGCCGAGGTATTCCACAACCTCGCCAAGCTGCTCAAGGCTCGTGGTTTGAGCACTGCAGTGACTGCAGTGGGCGATGAGGGTGGTTTCGCACCTGCTCTCAACGGCATTGAGGACGCTCTCGACAGCATCGTTGAGGCTATCAAGAAGGCTGGCTATGAGCCAGGCAAGGACGTGAAGATTGCTATGGACTGCGCTGCCAGCGAGTTTGCAGTAATTGAAGACGGCAAGTACTTCTACGACTACAAGCAGCTCAAGGACGGCAAGCAAAAAGATCCTAACGGCAAGAAGCTGAGCGACGACGAGCAAATCGACTACCTCGAGCAGCTCATCACCAAGTATCCTATCGACTCTATCGAGGATGGTCTCGACGAGAACGACTGGGAAGGCTGGGTGAAGCTCACCGAGCGCATTGGCGACCGTTGCCAACTCGTGGGCGACGACCTCTTTGTTACCAACGTTAACTTCTTGCAGAAGGGTATCAAGATGGGTGCTGCCAACTCTATCCTCATCAAGGTTAACCAGATTGGCTCGCTCACCGAGACCCTCGACGCTATTGAGATGGCACACCGTCACGGCTACACCACAGTGACCTCACACCGCAGCGGTGAGACCGAGGACACCACCATCGCCGACATCGCAGTTGCTACCAACAGCGGACAAATCAAGACCGGTTCGTTGAGCCGCACCGACCGCATGGCCAAGTACAACCAGCTGCTCCGCATCGAGGAGCAACTCGGCGACAACGCCGCCTACGGTTACACCAAGCTCAAATAACCGAGCCCAACACCCACCAAAAAGGGGAGTCACATCAACGTGACTCCCTTTCTTTTTTCATGCCATAATTTTAGTAGGACTATATTCTCAATAATTAACAAAAAGGGCGTTTCAATAATCCTGTGTCAGAATAAATATTAATCAAATTAGAATAAGAAGGCAAGGGGTAAAAACTAGAATATTATATTATATGTGTTTATTTGTTGTGTTGTTGTGTTGTTGTGGGGTGGGGGATTGTGTAAAAAGGGGGGGAAAGTGGTTGATTTTTCTTTTTGGGGTGATTTTTTTGCGAAATAATTGAAAATTAGTTGTATATTTGCACCTTATATACAAAAATGAAAATTTGAATTGATTGAATTATATAGTGGTATTAATTAAATATGATGTCAAACTAATCATCTAATATATGAAAATAAAAAGAATTTTTTACCTACTAGCACTGATAACAACGATGTTGTTGTCACCGCTTGCGGCACATGCCATTTCGGGTCAATTCTCCGACCCTGGCGGTGGCACCTACATGTGTAACATCTATGTTGCCGAAGTGTGCTGCGGCAAGAGTTATCAATGGTGCACCGGTATTGACGAAGACACGGGTATGAACAATTTCCGTGGCTTTGAGAGTCAACGCGGTGGAAAACTATCGATTGAACATCCAACTATCAATATTAAGTTCCGCTATCACTACGGTCAACCCAATGGCTTTGGCCGAAATGGCAGTAAGCAGAGCTTTCATGTGATAACAAAAGATGGGGTGCTTCACAAAATTGGTGAGTGGCCCAAAGGTGGCAATTTCACCCAGACCGACAACACCTACGGCGTGATAGGCGACGGAAACATGGACGGCACCTGGATGTCGTTCCGTTACGCCCCCACTCAGGTGGCCCTTGAAGAAGTGGTCGCCATCCAAATTGAGAATGACACCTACTACAAGCAAGACCACACATTTGCCTGGGATGAGGACCATAAATTCACCATCCATTCACGTTACCGGAAAGATTTACAAATGGATTTCAAGGAGTGTGAGGATGCCACAGTTGAATGGATAGCCCCCAACAAGGTGAAAGTGACTGCCGACAACACTTGGCTGCCCGAAGACATGGGTGGTGTTTGGGACGACCAGTCTTTTACAAGCAGTTACAGGGCTAAAGTTGTCACCAAAGATGGCACGAGTTTAAGCAACAAGTCATTTGTAGTGGAAAACCATCAAGTAAAATCGATAGAACTTGATGTGCCCAATCAAGATTTCGATGTTGAAGTAACTAAAAAGGGTAGTTTTTACTACGTTTACAACAATGTTTCGTTGTCGTTGAAGCTTCCCTGGATAGCAACGGCGGTAACGAGCTTCAACAACACACCTCCTGATGTGGCAGCAACGTTCAACCAAGTGAAAGGAGAAATGCGCCTGCAATGGGAGGTGGATAACGCTGTTGCCCAGGAAGGAGATTTCCAGATTTACCGCACGCCCATGAACGAGTATGGCTCCTACACGGGCAACCGCGAGAAAGTGGGCTCAACGTCCGATAATTATTTCATCGACAAAGAAATGTATGGACTGGACTACAACAAGTATTATCGCTACGAGGTGTTCCAGCTCAAGAATTCGTGGGCTCCGTTGGATATTCCCAGCGACCCTCAGCCACTCTCCAATATCAATGCAGCCATTGTTATGGCCAACACCGTGCCGGTGATACCATTGCACCTCAGCCAGGATGTGGATGTCACCGACAACATCAAGATAGACTGGAGTTTTGGCAATGTGCCAAAGAATGAGACATCGGTAACATTCTATGTGAACCGCATTGATCCCGATGGAACAATAAGGAAAAAATATGGAGAAGTTACTGTGCCACGTGATGCAGGAAAAGCATCGTTCACCGACGACAAGCCTGAGTCAAGCTGCGAGGTGTACAGGTATTTTGTCAACACCGATATGCTTGACGGGAAATTGCACTTCACCAGCGACACTATTCAGTCAAGCTTGCTTGACGGCAGCATTGTGACTAGTGTAACAATCAGTAAGGGTAACTACCAGGGAAGCGTTCATGTTAATTGGACAGCAAAACAGGTGGGCACCAGCCCAACTTACTATGAGGTTCACAGGCGTTTCATAGGTGCCAGCGACTGGCTCACAATCGGCACCACTTCGGGAACGACAACTAACTATACCTACGTGGACCAGACAGCCGAGCCTGGAAGATTCTATGAATATCGCGTAGCTGCCTACTCCCCCGACTGTGACGGCACAGGCCGGGTTATCAGCAATGCGATTGTTGAGAGCGGCTTCAGCCAGGCGGCTGGTGTGATTGCCGGACGTGTACAATTCGATACAGGCACGGCGGTTGAAGGAGTAAGGCTCAACCTCTTGCGCAGTGGCGACGAGACTTCGCGTCCACAGTTCTACAGTCGCAAATTGCTT
>CADAZN010000029.1 GCA_902792435.1 uncultured Bacteroidales bacterium | reverse complement strand
CCCGACGAGGGCTATGAGCTCGATGAACTTGTGGTAATGCCCGCTTATAACTCAGTAACATGTGCTGAAGTCATAGCTGGAGCTGATGATATGATTTATCGCGTTAGCGGTAAAATTACACATATTAGTAGCATGGAATATGGAAACCTCTTTTTGGCAGATAATACAGGTGAGATTTTCATTTATGGAACTCTCGACAAAGAAGGAAACACTAACAACTTTGAAAGTTTAGGCTTAAAAGAGGGTGATTATGTAATTGTTGAAGGTCCTAAAACCACATATCAAGGCATTGTTGAACTTATTGATGTTACAGTCGTTGGTGTTGAAATAGAAACCAATGTTACAGGAAATGGTTATACATTTACCATGCCCGCCTGCGATGTGGTTGTTAGTGCCACCTTCAAATCGACCAGTCACACCTACACTGTGGCTGGTGAGCCTGCCGGTCTCTTTGGTGGCGAGAGTGCTTGGAACATCAACAACGAGAATGGCCTGATGGAACTTGAGGACGGTGTTTACACCTGGACTTCAGAGCCCACTGCTCTTGAAGGAAATGTGGCATTCCGCATTGTTAGAGACAACAGCTGGGATGTGGCTTATCCTGATGGCAATTACAACATCAACAACATCAAGCCTGGAACTTACACACTTACCGTGACGTTCAATCCAGCAACTGGTGAGGTTACTGCCACACTCAATGGTCAGGCCGATGTTTATGTGCTTGGTAACGTCAATGGCAACAGCTTCGCTCCCAACCAGGGCTTGAAGATGACAAGCGAGGACGGCAAGATTTACACTGCTGCCGTCACAATACCCGACGTGGAGAACGGTTATGGCTTCTTTGCCTTCACTCACAAGCTTGGTGCCGATGCCGATGATTGGTTCACTGTCAACGCTTATCGCTTCTTGGCACAGAGCAATGGCAACTTCCTCGTGACTGGCACTACCATGAACGTGGAGCTTCCAATGGGTTACAACGGCGACAACTCGATGCAGATTCCTGCTGGTGAGTACACGCTCACTGTTGACATGGAGAACATGAAGCTCACCATCGCTGGTGGCACTCAACTGAGCTACATCCTCGCCAGCGGTGTTGAGGGTGTGGATTACACCGTGCTGAACGACGTGTTTATTGTTGAGCGCAGTGCAGTGACCAAGCAGTTCTTTGTGAGCGATGGCGACAACAACTGGATTGCCATCAATGCAGGCGACTACTATGGTAACATGGGAAGTCTCAAGGGCGGACATTACAGCGGTGTGTTCGGTGGCAAGAACTTGAACCCATACCTCAATATGTCGTCAACTCCATTTGAGGGCGTTGATGTCGACTCAGTCAAGCCTAATGAATATAGCCTTGCCCACAACTTCACTCCAATGGTTGATGAGGTAATCATTATCAGCAAGGCTTACTACAAGGCCAGCGACAATGCGTTGCGTGCTTATGCACCAGGTGGAGTTCAAGGCCCGAGCTGTACTATCGACAACACTCTCTACAGCTATGACTTCGAGGATGGCAAGAAGTACACTGTGACTGGTGTCATCAACATCAAGGAGCCTTGGGCTACTACAGGCGGTAAGGGCTTGATGGACTATGATTATGCATTCCAGAACTACAAGCTGCTAGTTACCGATGTTATCGAGGAGCCTATCCCGACTGCTATCAATGGCATCTTCCTTGAGGAAGGCGTCAAGAGCGTGCGCTATTACAACGCAGCCGGTGTTGAGAGCAATGTTCCTTTCAATGGCTTGAACATCATCGTCAAGGAGATGAACGACGGTTCTAGGGTAACTACTAAGGCCATTATCAAGTAATCACTTGTAACGGCTTTATCGCCGCAATTCTATCAGGCGGCAGTCTCAACGCAACGAGGCTGCCGCTTGTTTTTGTGCCGTGACTCAAGAAAACCTTGACTTAAATCAAGTTTTTTGAAAAAAGTGGTGGTGGAGTGAAACATTTCACCTAGTCTGTTACGTCCATAGCATGAAACCGCTTGATGCGGCAATAGCATGAAACTATAAAACAACAAAATGATATGAGACGTACAGTTTTATTTTTTACAGCGATTTTAACCACTGTCGCAATGATGGCGACAAACTTCACTGGCACAGTGATTGACGAGAACAAGCAACCTTTTGCCTTTGCCAATGTAGTGCTAATAACCCCCGATGATAGCACGTTTGTAGCAGGAACGACCACCGATGATGACGGCAAATTTTCCATTGACTGCTCTTGCAAGCAAGCGTTGGTGAAAATCAACTACATTGGCTATGAGACCATACTTATCAACTCAAACGGCGGTGATATGGGTACAATCCAATTGCAACCCGAGGCAACTATGCTTGGAGAGGTGGTTGTGAAAGGCACTCGACCAACGTTCAAAATCACTACCGAAGGCATCAAGACCGATGTCGACGGCACGTTGCTGAGCAAGGTGGGAACCGCCAACGATGTGCTCCAAAACCTGCCTGGAGTGCAGAAGAAAAGCGACGGCATCGAGGTGTTTGGCAAGGGAACTCCACTCGTCTACATTAACGGCCGCGAGATGCGTAACAAGAGCGAACTCAACCAGCTCAAGAGCGACGACATCGCGAGCGTGGAGCTTATCACTAACCCAGGAGCGAAATACAAGGCCGATGTGGAATCGGTCATCCTCATCAAGACCAAGCGTCCACAGGGCGAGGGATTCTCGTTCGACACCGAAGCTGATTACTACCAAGGCGAGAATATGGACTTAGCCTTGGGCCTGAACTGGAACTATCGCAAGGGTGGCCTAGATGTCTTTGGTGCTCATTGGTACAACGAGGACAACTGGCATCAAAATGATGGCATCCTCCTTGATGTGAAGTCCGATACCATTTGGCATCTTGACCAACTAATCGACAGCCGCAGTCGCAGCCGCTCGCTCTATAGCTCGGTGGGTGTGAACTATGTGCTAGGCGACAACCACTCGATGGGACTGCGCTACGATACCAAATGGTATTTCAGTAACAAAACATGGGGCGGCATGACTGCCGACGTGATGGCCAACGGGGAGTTCTACGACCATCTTGTGAACACTGTCGATCAAGATGAGAAGTCAAATATGCCACACACCCTAAATGCCTACTATAACGGCAAGATAGGGAAGACAAGCATTGATGTTAATCTCGACTATATGTTCTACAAGAACCGCACTAATCAGTATAATGACGAAGTTAGTCAGGAGCATGACAGCCGCATAGTAACTGCGCAGAGCGTGGAAAGGAATCAATTGTTGGCAGGCAAACTCGTGCTCTCGTGGCCGGTGTGGGGCGGCAACCTGCAGGCAGGAACCGAGCTTAGCAACACCCACCGCAACGATGATTACATCAACCCAGAGCAAGTGGTGCCTTCATCGTTCACCGAGCAACGAGAGCGCAACTACGCATTCTTCGTGGAGTATGCGCGACCATTGCCTTTCGGACAAATGCGACTGGGACTGCGCAATGAGAACGTGTGCAGCCACTATTACAGCATGGGCGAGCTTGTGCCCGAGCAAAGCCGCACCTATCACCATCTGTTCCCAACGGCGGCTATCTCGGCACGTGCCGGCAATGTGCAGCTGATGCTCAATTATGCCATGAAGATTCAGCGACCTTATTACTGGCAACTCAACGGCAGCGTGACCTACGCTAACCGCTTCACATGGGAGAGTGGTAACCCCGCCTTGAAACCGTCGATCAACAACCAACTGAGTTTTATGGCAATGTGGAAGTGGGTGAACCTGATGGTTGATTACAAGCGCACTAGCGACA
Source organism: uncultured Bacteroidales bacterium (assembly GCA_902792435.1). Lineage (GTDB taxonomy): Bacteria > Bacteroidota > Bacteroidia > Bacteroidales > Muribaculaceae > Sodaliphilus. The sequence continues at coordinate 26,806 of CADAZN010000029.1, read as the reverse complement.
TTATAGTGAATGTGGCACGTGAAGTTCCAGGCAGCGAGTCAACAACATTGATAACACGCGACAACGTCGACCATGCCGACGCGTTGAGGGTGATGCTCAACCTCACACCACAGTTTGGCATTTATCAACCTCAACTCTCGATTGCCATGATGAAGGATTGGGTCAAAATTCCTACACCCATTGGTTTCATCAGCCCCAAGCGCCCATTGTTCCTTATCCAGTTCAACAACAACATCAAGATATTGCCCACTCTCACTGCATCGGCAAACCTGAGCCTAACGCCCAAGGGCGATAAAGAGAACATGTCGCTCACCAAAGCTGGTGTCAACCTTTACCTGAGTGTAACAAAGACATTCTTCAACGACCGATTGTCGATAAAAGTGGCAGGTCACAACCTCCTTGACGCACAAGAGCACATCGACTTGAATTATGGTCTGCGCCAGCTGCATCAAGACAGTCATCGCGATTCACGCGAGCTGCAAGTAACTGTGCGCTACAAGTTTAACGCTGTTCAGAGCAAATATCGCGGCTCGGGTGCCGGCAGCGACGAGAAAGCCCGCCTAGGCAAGTAGAAAACATTGAGAAAAACTAATTTTACCAGCTTCATAATATACTATTTTTTTCTTTTGGAGGATGCGTCATCTAATGGTCGCATCCTCTTTTTTTGGGTCAAAAACGGGTCAAAAAAAAGTTTTTTTTAAAAACTTCGCCTCAATAACGTTAGTTATTGGAATTGTTTTAGTACCTTTGCAAGTTATAACTATGTTTTATAATTAATAGATTGATATTATTGCAGATGACGACAGGACGTTGGATACGGTTTGCATGCATTTTAGGCTTGTGGCTATTTTTGGTCTACTTGGTTTGGACTCGTGCCGTACACAATTTTATGACGGTATTTGCCATCGTTGCAAGCGGCATCATCGTCTTTGTCCCCCTCTACAAGAAATACATAAAGGGTAAATAGATGTCGACAAAAGAATATATACAAGAACATTTTCCACTACTGGCACAGATTGACTCTCCGGCCGACTTGAAGAAGCTGGATGTGGATCAGTTGCCCGCTGTGTGTGCCGAGTTGCGCAAGTTCATCGTGCATGAGCTGAGCGAGAACCCGGGGCACTTCGCTTCGAGTATGGGTGCCGTGGAGATTGCTGTGGCGTTGCACTATGTGTTCAACACTCCCGACGACCGCTTGGTGTGGGACGTGGGACATCAGGCTTATCCACACAAGATTTTGACTGGACGTCGCGACCGCTTCTCGACCAACCGCAAGAAAGGTGGCTTGAGTGGATTCCCCAATCCCAGCGAGAGCGAGTACGACACCTTCCAGGCTGGTCATGCCAGCAACTCCATATCGGCAGCGCTGGGAATGTCTATCGCTAGCGAGCTGCAGGCCAACCCCGACCGCCGCGTGGTGGCGGTGATTGGCGATGCCTCGATTAGTGGTGGCTTGGCATTTGAGGGCATCAATAATGCGTCGATTCACAAGAACAACTTGCTCATAGTGCTCAACGACAACGACATGTCTATTGACCGACCAGTGGGTGCACTGGGTGAATACATGACCAAGCTCTCCACATCTAAGGGCTACAACGACTTCCGCTACAAGACCTATCAGTTCATGCGCAAGCATCACATCATTGGCGATAGCGGCAAGGGCGTGGTGCTGCGTTTCAACAACGCCATGAAGTCGTTGCTAACTGGTCAGCAAAATATATTCGAGGGACTCAACATACGTTACTTTGGCCCCTTCGACGGTCACGATGTGAAGAAGCTTGTTAAGACCTTCAGGGATATCAAGGATATGACAGGTCCCAAGCTCATTCACCTCCACACTGTGAAGGGCAAGGGTTATGAACCTGCCGAGAAAGATCCTACTACCTGGCATGCTCCAGGAAAGTTTGATGAGGACACAGGCGAGCGCATCAAGGGCTCTAGCACAGGAAAGCCTCTCAAGTTCCAGGACGTGTTTGGTAAGACTCTTGTGGAACTCGCCAAGGACGACCAGAACATTGTGGCTATTACTGCTGCCATGCCCAGTGGCACTTCGGTGTCGATGATGCAGGCCGAGTTTCCGCAGCGCACGTTTGATGTGGGCATCAGCGAGGGCCATGCAGTGACCTTTGCTGGTGGTCTGGCACGTGAGGGACTTCGCCCCTTTGTGGCAATCTATAGTGCCTTCTTGCAGCGTGCCTACGACTCAATTATCAACGATGTGTCGATAGCGCGCCTGCCAGTGACCTTCTGCCTCGACCGCGCTGGTCTGGTGGGAGAGGATGGTGTGACTCATCACGGCCTCTTCGACCTGGCGTTCATGCGAGCCATTCCTGGCATGATTGTTACTGCTCCAATGGATGAGCACACGTTGCGTAACCTCATGTACACCGCTCAGCGACGTGTTGAGGGCCCATTCTCCATTCGCTATCCACGTGGCACAGGAAAGATGGTGGAATGGCACAACGAGATGCAGGAACTCCCATTGGGCAAGGGCCGCAAACTGCACGACGGCAAGGATGTGGCTATCTTGAGCCTGGGAACAATAGGCACCAACGTGCGTGAGGCCTGCGAGTCGCTGCATGAGCAAGGCATTGATGTAGCCCACTACGACATGATATTCCTTAAGCCTATCGATGAGGAGATACTCGAGGAAGTGGCTAAGAACTACACCAAGATTATAACCGTCGAGGAAGGAACTACAAGTGGCGGATTGGGTGGCGCAGTAGCCGAATGGCTCACCGAGCGAGGCATTGCTGCACAGGTGGTGCGCATGGGTGTGCCCGATGCCTTTGTCGATCAGGGCACCGTCAAGGAACTCCATGAACTGTGTCACATCGATGCAGCTTCGATTGAGCAACAAGTTAAACAACTCATGAACCATAGTACCAGATGAAAATCGTGATTGCAGGAGCTGGTGAGGTGGGTACACATCTTGCCAAGATGCTCTCAAATGAGGAACAGGACATCATTGTCATCGATAAGGACGAGAAGAAACTTTACAATCTCGACAACTACAACTTGATGACGATGCAGGGTAGTGCGCTCTCGCTTGATCAATTAAAGAGCATACAGGTGGGCGAGGCCGACATTTTCATCGCCGTAACGCCTCATGAGACCATCAACGTGATAGCTTGCTCGATGGCCAAGAGCTTAGGGTGCAAAAAGGCTGTGGCGCGCGTCGACAACTATGAGTTTATGAAGCCTGCCTCCAAGAAGTTCTTTGCTTCCTATGGTATCAACACTCTCATTTATCCTGAGTATTTGGCGGCTCTCGAGGTGCAGACAGCGATGCAGCACACTTGGGCACGAAACTGGTTTGAGATGCTCGACGGCAAGTTGGTGATAGCAGGTGTGAAAGTGCGCGATAATGCACGCATCGTTGGGCACAAGCTAAAGGACCTTGTGGGCATTTCTAGCTTCATGCATGTCAACGCCATCAAGCGCAATCGTGAGATTATTATCCCTGGCGGTAACGACGAGGTAATGCACAACGATATTATCTACGTGGCTACCACGCCTCGCAACATCGACGATGTGATAGCAATTTGTGGCAAAGAGAAGCATGTGGTTGAGAGTGTGCTCATTATGGGCGGCAATGAGATTGCACGTCTGTTGGCTAAGCTCATTTGCAACAAGTACAAGGTGAAAATCATGCACAACAACATGGAGCAGTGTCAGGAGATGGCCGATGAATTGCCCGATTGCAACGTTGTCTATTACGAGACTGGCGATACCGATGTGCTGGAAGATGAGGGTGTTGAGGACTATGACGTGTTTGTGGCTTTGGGCGACAGCAGCGAGAGTAACATCCTGAGCTGTGTGATGGCCAAGGAGATAGGCATGCGCAAGACCATCGCCCAGGTCGAGAACCTGCAGTTCTTCAATGAGGCCGAGAGTCTTAATATTGGCACCATCATCAATAAGAAGCTAATTGCCTCAAGTACCATCTTCCAGATGATGATTGACGCCGACACCGAGAATTCCAAGAGCCTTGCCCTGGCCGATGCCGAGGTGGCAGAGCTTGAGGTGGGAGCGGGCGCCAAGGTTACTAAGTCCAAGGTAAAAGACCTGCGATTGAGTTCCGACATGACCATTGCTGGACTGGTGCGCAACGGCGAGGGACTACTCGTTACTGGCGACACCCAGCTTCAGGCTGGTGACCGTGTGGTTGTGTTCTGCCTTGCTGGCGCAATCCACAAAATAGAAAAAATGTTTGGCTAACACAACTGAAAACTGATAACTGACAACTACTATGCACATGATGATGCAACATAGGACGTTTTCACAAACCATCAACTTCCCAATGGTGTTGAGAGTGGTGGGATGGCTCCTTATGATTGAGGCCTTCTTTATGCTGGCTCCACTCTTAGTCGCACTCATCTATAGAGAGGAATGGATTGCAATTCATTTTGGCATTGCGGTTGTAGTAACATTCTTGGCGGGACTTTTCATGAACTACCGCATCAAGCCCAAGAGCAAGGCCATGCGCAAGCGTGAGGGCTTGTTGCTCACAGCAACGGTGTGGGTGTTCTTCTCTCTCTTCGGCATGATTCCGTTCCTGCTATCGGGAACAGTTAGTGGCTTCACCGACGGTTTTTTTGAGACAATGTCGGGATTTACAACAACTGGAGCATCGGTTATTATTGATGTTGAAGAACTGCCACGCGGTATCCTCTTCTGGCGCTCGATGATGCAGTGGATAGGGGGCATGGGAATCATTCTCTTCACCCTAGCAGTACTACCAATGCTCAACTACAAGGGCGGAGTGTCGCTTTTCAACAGCGAGGTGACGGGTATCACACACGAGAGAATGCGTCCTCGCGTGAGCCAAACAGCCAAGAGCTTGTGGATGATATACATAGTGTTCACGGTAGTGCTTGCTTTATTGTTGGGATTCGGACCTATGGGATGGTATGATGCGATATGCCACACCATGAGCACTGTATCTACTGGCGGCTTCTCTACCAAGAACAACGGATTGCACCATTGGCACGACTACTATACCGACATTGTCATCATGATTTTCATGCTAGTGTGCGGTATCAACTTTGGAATCATCTATAAAGTGGCTGTTCAGCGTCGATTCAGCGCTATAAAGCATAGCGACACCCTAAAGTGGTATTTGTCGATTGTGCTGGTGGGCTCTATTGTCGTTTTTGCACGAATTGCCTACATGAGCTTTGTCGACACATGGCACTATGGCGCAATTTTGGCTACTTTCGACACAATATCGGCAATCACGTCAACAGGTTTTGCGACCTACGATTATGAGCATGAGGGACAGTTCATTTTCTTCTTCTTGATGCTGCTGATGATATTTGGTGGTATGGCGGGCTCTACTGCCGGTGGTGCTAAAATCGACCGACTTGTGGTGCTGCTCAAGAATGTGAAGAACGAAATGTACAAGGTTGTTCATAGCAGTGCAGTCAAAGCTGTGCGTCTCGATGGCAAGTCCATCCCTCACATGATGGTGGAAAAAATTCTTGCCTTCTTGTCGGTCTATATGGTTGTGATGGTTGTGGTAGCTGTGATTCTCACATTGTTTGGCATGCCAGCTTTTGATGCCCTGTTCAATTCTCTGTCTGCAATCAGCAACATTGGTTTCGGCTATGGTGAGATGACGGGAGGATTTGACAAGTTTGCCAATCTGAATCCAATTTGCAAGTGGCTGTTGGCATTTGAGATGCTAGTGGGACGTCTTGAGGTCTTCACTGTGCTGGCGATATTGACTCCAGGTTTCTGGAAAAGGGATTAAAATCAGTCCCCTAATTGATTTGAAAAAAACACGAGTATATTGAAATAGAAAACAATGAAACGAAATGAGTAAAGACGATTTTTATGACGAGTATGGTGTCGACACGTCGGCAATCAAGGAGAGGGTGAAGAAGAAAAATCTCTCTCGTGAAAAACAAGAGGACCAGCAGACGCTTTCTGCATGGAAAAGGTTCTTAAACTTTTTTAGGAATGGACGAACACGCTTCGCTTTTGGCGTGGTACTTTTGATTCTGGGTGTTTATTTCCTGGTGACGTTCTTGTCTTTTGTCCTATTTGCAGGAGGGCCTGACCAGGGAAAGGTTAACAACAACTCCATTTTGGTGAATGCCGACCCTGCTAAAGTCACCGAGAATGTTGACAACTTGGGTGGCTCGATAGGTGCGGCTACGGCTCAGTTCTTTGTCAGCGATGGCGTTGGTCTGGCGGCTTTCATTATTGTAGTGTGGTGTTTTGTGCTCGGCATGAGGCTGATTCGCAAAAAGAAAACTCAGTTCTACACCTACACCCTTATCTCGGTCTATAGCATCCTTACTTTCTCGATGCTATTGGGAGCGTTTACCTATTATGCCGACTTCTCTTTCTTCCGCTTTGGAGGAAACTTGGGATATTATGCCAATAAGTGGCTTGTGGGGCTTGTGGGGCTTTACGGTATGATAGCTATCAATGTCATCCTGCTGATATTCTGGATATTGCTGTGCTACAACACGCTCATGTTGATTTACAAGCAAGTAAAGAATGTGCGTGACCGCAGGAAGCACCTCAACGATGACGATGAGAGCTTGATGAGAAATCGCAACCGTAACGATGCTCCAGAGTTCATGGGCGACGACCAAAGCAAGAAAAAAAAAGAGAAGAGAGTGAGCCGTTTGTTTGACCGAGGCGACAAGGACAAAGACCTTTATGGTGATGATGACAGGCAACAGGAGAAGAAACCGGTTAAAAAAAGCGTTAAGCGCCCTCGCAAGAAAAATGACGATGACACCGACTTTAAAATCGACCGCGCTAAAGATATAGAGCAAGCTAAGGGAATCACCAATCCCCATGACCCAACAGGGGAATATATGCACTATCGATTCCCAACCCTTGACTTGCTTGCCGACATTAAGACTAATATCGACAATGTCGACATCAATGAACAGGAGAATAACAAGCGTCGCATCGTTGAGACTCTTGGTCAGTATGGCATCCCAATCAAGACCATCACGGCTCATGTGGGACCCACTGTGACATTGTTTGAGATTGTACCCGAGGATGGCGTGCGCATCAGCAAGATTCGTGGACTGGAGGACGATATAGCACTTAGTTTGGCGGCTCTCGGCATTCGCATTATTGCGCCAATGCCCGGACGTGGCACAATTGGTATCGAGGTTCCTAACCATGATCCGCAGATTGTGCCTATTCGTGAGGCCATTGCTTCGCGTGCTTTTCAGGAGAGCAAGATGGCGCTGCCCATGGTGCTTGGATGCACTGTTACCAACGACGTGTTTGTCGCCGACCTCACCAAGATGCCTCACCTCCTTGTAGCTGGTGCCACTGGTCAAGGTAAGTCGGTGGGTTTGAACACTATCATTGCATCTCTCCTCTACAAGAAGGGGCCTAGCGAGCTCAAGTTTGTGCTCATCGACCCAAAGAAGGTGGAGTTCAGCCTTTATGCTTCGCTCGAGAAATACTTCTTTGCCAAGGTGGATGGTGAGGAAAAAGCCATTATTACCGATACAGCCAAAGTTGTGCAGACTCTCAACTCTCTCGTTCAGGAGATGGAGAACCGCTACCTCGTGCTCGAGGAGGTGGGAGAGCGCAAGCTCGAGGACTACAACCGCCGCTGGCGCAAGGAGTTGCGACACAAGATGGATGAAAACGGCAACTTCTATAAGTTTATGCCCTACATCGTGGTGATTGTTGACGAGTTCAGCGACCTTATCATGACTGCAGGCAAGGAAGTTGAAACTCCTATCGTGCGCATCGCTCAGAAGGCGCGTGCTGTGGGTATCCACATGATTATTGCTACTCAGCGTCCATCTTCTAATGTAATTACCGGTCTCATCAAGGCAAACTTCCCTGGCCGCATTGCTTTCCGTGTGATGCAGATGGTAGACAGCCGCATCATCATCGATCGTCCTGGAGCTCAGCAACTCATTGGACGTGGCGACATGCTGTTCTCGGCCAATGGCGAGATAACTCGTCTGCAGTGCCCGCTCATCGATACACCTGAAATTGTGAACATTTGCTATTACATTAAGGAACAAGAGGATGCTGATACCGAGATTAGTCATGAGCAGCCCTACATCCTCCCTGACTATGAGGGTGACGCTGGTGGCAGCTACGATGCTGGCGGTTCAACAGGTGGTGTTTCTAACGACCGCGACCCGCTTTTCGAGGAGATTGCCCGACTGGTGGTGCAAAAGGATATGGCGTCTACTTCGTCGTTGCAGCGTAGCTATAACATTGGCTACAACCGTGCCGGTCGAATCATGGATCAGCTTGAGGCAGCCGGAATTGTGGGGCCCGCCAGTGGTGGCAAGCCACGCAAGGTGCTCATGGATCCCATGACATTGGAACAAATGCTTGGTGGTTAAACCCGAATAACTTTTTGTTGTCTAAAAAAACAAAAAAACGATAACAAGGATTATGAGAAAGAAATTATTATTTATAGTTGCGCTAGTTGCCGTGGCATTCACGGCAAGCGCACAATCTCCTTCGAGTGTTGTTGACAAAGTGTTGGCGGCTATTAAGGGTGGCAAGGCTGTGAGTGCTAGCTACTCGGTTTCGTCATCGCAGGGTTCTTCTAAAGGTACGTTGGTGATGAGCGGAAAAAAGTTCCGTGTGCTGGCAAGTGATGTGAAATGCTGGTACAATGGCACAACCATGTGGTCCTATTCCCCCGCTACCGATGAGGTGAACATCACTACGCCCACAGCTGCCGATTTGCAGATGACCAATCCCTACAGTGCAGCACAGAACTTCAAGAGCAGCTACATTATCTCTAAGGGTGGCACGGGAAATGGTACCTACACCATCCGTTTCACCCCTAAGAAGAAGAGCAATGTGAAGCATATGCTTGTCACTGTTTCAACATCAACTTGGCTCATCAACAAGGCCGAGATAGTGCAAACCAACGGCACCAAGGCCACTATCACCATTAGCAACTACAACAAGAATGCTAGCGTTAACGCCAGCACCTTCGAGTTCGACAAGAACCAAGTTCCTGCCGGCACCGAAGTCGTCGACTTGAGATAACGATACTCAACAACTTAACTTCTTTACAAAAATAATGGAAAAAGTTCAATGCTTGATAATTGGCTCGGGGCCTGCGGGATATACCGCTGCTATTTACACAGCCCGTGCCAACGTGAAAAACCTCCTTTTTGAAGGCTTGCAGCCTGGCGGACAGTTGACAACCACAACTACAATCGAGAATTTCCCTGGATTTCCAGCAGGAATCGATGGGTATGACTTAATGGCAAAGATGCGTGAGCAGGCTGTGAATGTGGGCGCCGATGTGCGCTCGGGATTCGTGCAGAGTGTCGACCTGAGCAAGCGTCCATTTGTAGCAACCCTTGACGGAGGCGAGACCATTGAGGCCGATACTGTGATTGTTGCTACTGGTGCTTCGGCTAAGTACCTAGGTCTTGACGACGAGAAGAAGTATGCCGGTCAGGGTGTTTCGGCTTGCGCTACCTGCGACGGATTCTTCTACCGCAAGAAAGTGGTTGCTGTAGTGGGCGGTGGCGATACTGCCTGTGAGGAGGCTCACTACCTGAGCAATCTGGCTAGCAAGGTTTATATGATTGTCCGCAAGGACTATCTGCGTGCCAGTGCCGCAATGCAGCAGCGAGTAAAAGAGAAAGAAAACATTGAGATTCTATTCAACACCAACACCCTTGGACTCTTTGGCGAGAATGGGGTAGAGGGCGCACACCTTGTTAAATTTAAAGGCACCGACAAGGAGGAGAAGTTTGATATTGATATCGACGGATTCTTCCTCGCCATCGGGCACCAGCCTAACACTGCGTTTTTGAATGGACAGCTTGAACTTGACGAACAAGGCTACATCGTGACCAATAAGGTTACCACTACCACAAGTGTTGAGGGCGTGTTTGCCGCTGGCGACGTTGCCGATCCTCGTTATCGCCAAGCGGTGGCTGCAGCGGGAACTGGTTGCCGTGCAGCCCTCGATGTTGAGAAATTCCTCGCTTCGTTGTAAAGTTTTAAGACAATTAAAGACAAAAGAATTTTGCATTAGTCTCAGTTTATTAATGACAATTAAGAATGTATATGCTTGCGGCAAATAGCTCTCAGATGAAGCTGAGGCAATTGTCCTTAATAAGCAAAAATACATCCATTTTGTCCTTGATTGTCTTCAAATCATGGAGCAAGCATTAATTGATTATGGATATTGGGGCATGTTTCTGTCGGCGATTCTCGCCGGCAGTGTCGTGCCCTTTAGTAGTGAGGTGGTCATGCTCGGCCTCCTCGCTGCTGGCCTTGAGAAATGGCCGCTTATAATATGGGCAACGGTGGGCAACGTGCTCGGAGCCTTGCTCACCTACTATATGGGCCGTTTGGGCCGCATTGACTGGATAGAAAAGTATTTCCATGTGAAAAAAGAAAAACTCGACCGAATGCAGCAGTGGCTGCAGGGTCGAGGTGCATGGGTCGCCTTTTGGGGCTTCATCCCCATCTTTGGTAATGTTCTGTTAATTGCGTTGGGGCTCATGCGCTCCAACTTGCCAATAACCACCACTTGCATGACTGCGGGCAAGTTCCTCCGCTACGTCCTCCTTGCCTACGGCATCTCGCTCGCGCTGTGAGATAGAAAACTATATCACTAATATTTGATTATCTCTACTGCTGGGTCGCTGGCGATTTGGGCTGGATTGGTGCCAAGAGCGCCTTCGGGCACAGCCATGCCGTGCTTGGAATAATGCTCGCGCCAGTAGTCGAGAATGTGACCGTTGGCGTCGTGGAACGACATGTTGATGAGTGGGAATAGTCGCTGTCCCTTGCCGTTCACATAGCTCAGCTGAACGAGCTCGCTGCAATAAATTTCTTGTGTGTCAATCATGTAGAGGTCATCATAGGGCTTGCCCAGGTGTTCCATGGCGTTGCTCACGCTCTGGTCCACACCGCTGCGATCTTTAAGCCTTCCAACCAGCATTCCACCTTTGCTCATGGTTCTCTCACAAAACTTATCATATGGTGTGAGAACTACACCCTCGTCAATCGCCTCGAGAGCATAGGGTTTGCCATCTACCCATGTGGCTATTGCAACATGATAGATTGGTAGGGCAGTGCTGTCGTGCACAGTCGCATCACTTATGGCTTTGCCTGATGTTGAGCTGTAGGCAAAGAGTAGGTCGCCCTCAAGAACTTGCTGTTGTGCGTCGACGCTCAGCGCGCATGCAAGCAGTAATATTAATATAAGGAGTTTCATCTGCCTTGTTTTAAACGAAAGCCCCTCCAAGACTTCTTCTCTTGCAGGGGCTTTCCACTTAAGACTCTTAATGCAAATAAGTGATTACTTGCGGATGCCAAGTTCCTTCTTGGCAATGATTGCACGGTAACGGTTGATGTCGGTGCGGATAAGATAATCCAACAAACGACGACGCTTACCTACAAGCATCTTAAGTGCACGTTGAGTCCTATGATCCTTCTTGTTGACCTTCAAATGCTCGGTCAAGTGGGCAATACGGTATGAGAATAATGCTATCTGAGCTTCAGGTGAGCCAGTATCAGTATTGCTTTTGCCGTAGGTGCCAAAGATCTCTTTTTTCTTGTCTTGATCTAAGTACATCTTGTAAAATTTTTAAAATTGCGCAAAATTGCGGGGCAAAGGTACAACAATTATTTTTTCTGGCAAAAAAAATCTGACTTTTTTCTGACATTTTTTTTGCTCATTGTGTTTTTTTGAGCTCGTTTGGTTGCATATGGCCATTCAATTCACATGAAAAAGAGGGATTTGACAATGGCTTATAACTCTACTATAAGCTAAAATCACGCCCCAAATAAACTATTATTATTAAAATAAAATAAAAATATTTCTCTTTTTTGCTTGGATAACATTAAAATATACTATCTTTGCAAAAAGTTTCATTTCAGGTAATAAAAGTGACCTATATAGAATAAGTATTTTTTATTAAGAAACAGCGACCGAGAGGTTGCTAATATAAACACTAAACTTTATATTATTAATTATTATTTTTGATCAATCTCAAAGCTATGGATGAGAACATCGAGAAAAAACCGAAGAGACCCCGCATTGGCGAGGGCCGTCCTATGATGGACGAGAATGAAGTGAACACCCATCAGGGAGATAATGCCGATTACAATCGTGAAACACAAGCCGGTGATGCCAATGAGCAGCACGAAGGTTATCAACAACGTGGATATCAACAGCGCAATTATCAGGGTGGCTACCAGCAACGTGGTGGCTATCAGCAGCGCAGTGGATATCAACAGCGTGGTGGCTATCAGCAACGTGGCGGCTACCAGCAGCGCGGCAACTACCAGCAACGCAACTACAATCGCCAGCAACCACAGGGTGGATACAATCCACGCTATCAGCAAGGCGAGGGTGAGCAGCAGGAGGGCAACTACCAGCAACGCACCTACAATCGTCCTCAGCAAGGCGGTTACCAGCAGCGTGGTGGCTACCAGCAGCGTGGTGGTTATCAGCAACGCGGCGGCTACCAGCAGCGTGGTGGATATCAGCAACGCGGTGGTTATGGCAACCAACGCAATCAGCGTGGGGGCCACAAGATGCAGGGCCCACGTCAACAAATGCGTTTCACTCCACGTCCACAACGCATCGAGTATGAGGAGCCAATAGTTGATCCTAACACCACCATGCGCCTCAACAAGTTCATGGCCAATGCAGGCATTTGCTCGCGTCGTGAGGCCGATGAACTAATCCAGAAGGGCGTTATCAAGGTGAACGGTCAGGTTGTTGACCAGCTCGGTATCAAGATCACTCCACAGGACATTGTTGAATATAACGACCAGGTTGTAGTGGCCGAGAAAAAGTGCTATGTGCTTCTTAACAAGCCTAAAGACTGCGTTACTACTAGCGACGACCCCAACGGCCGCAAGACCGTTATGGACTACGTCAAGGGTGCATGCGAGGAGCGCATCTATCCAGTTGGACGTCTCGACCGCAACACTACGGGCGTGCTCTTGCTCACCAACGATGGTGACCTCGCATCTAAGCTCACTCATCCACAGTATGTGAAAAAGAAAATATATCAGGTTTGGGTTGACAAACCCATCAGTGAGGACGACATGCAGCACATCGCCGACGGCGTAGAGCTTGACGATGGACCTATCCATGCCGATGCTGTCAGCTACGTGAGTCCAACCGACCGCAAGCAGGCCGGTATCGAAATTCACTCAGGCCGCAACCGTGTGGTTCGCCGCATTTTTGAGGCTCTGGGCTATCACGTGGTGAAACTCGACCGTGTTTACTTCGCTGGCTTGACCAAAAAGAACCTGGCCCGCGGCAAGTGGCGCTACCTCACACAGGAAGAGGTTAACTACTTGAAGCAAAATTCGTTTGAGTAAATCAATAAAAACCCAATAACACGACTGCCCATCTCCCACAATACCACACGCTTGGGCTTGGGCAGTCGAAACTTTTTAGCACATAACACATTATGGCATTAAAACGAACTAAAATTGTTGACGCCTTCAGCGGTGAGCTCGAGGGACAGCAAGTGTGCGTCAAGGGATGGGTTAGAACCCGTCGTGGCAACAAGCACATCCAGTTTATCGCTCTTAACGATGGCTCAACCATCAACAACTTGCAGGTTGTGGTTAGCATGGAGCAGTTCACCGAGGAGCAACTCAAGCCCGTTACCACTGGCTCGAGTCTTTGCGTGATTGGCACATTGGTTGCCTCACAAGGCAAGGGACAGAGTTTTGAGGTTCAGGCCCAGGAAATCGAGGTTTACGGCACTGCCGACCCCGAGGAGTATCCTTTGCAGAAGAAAGGCCACACGCTAGAATTCTTGCGTGAGATTGGTCACCTGCGTATGCGCACCAACACCTTTGGCGCCGTGTTCCGCATTCGCCACCATCTGGCTTTTGCTATCCACAAGTTCTTCAACGACAAGGGATTCTTCTATCTCAACACCCCGCTCATCACATCAAGCGATGCTGAGGGTGCTGGCGAGATGTTCCAGGTTACAACTCTCGACGTGAACGAGATGCCTCGCACCGAGGATGGCAAAATCGACTACAGCAAGGATTTCTTTGGCAAGATGACAAGCCTCACCGTGAGCGGTCAGCTAGAGGGTGAGCTTGGCGCCACCTCACTTGGTGCCATCTATACATTTGGCCCCACCTTCCGTGCTGAGCACAGCAACACTCCCCGTCACTTGGCCGAGTTCTGGATGATAGAGCCTGAGATGGCATTCTATGACATCAACGACAATATGGACCTCGCCGAGGAGTTCATCAAGTATTGCGTGCAATATGCTCTCGACCATTGCCAGGATGATATCGCATTCCTCAACAAGATGTACGACAACACTCTCATCGACCGTCTCAACAGCGTGCTCAAGGATGAGTTCGTTCGCCTCACCTACACTGAGGGTATAAAGATTCTGGAGGAGAGCGGCGAGAAGTTTGAATTCCCAGTTAAATGGGGCGTAGACCTGCAGAGCGAGCATGAGCGCTACCTCGTTGAGAAGCACTTCAAGCGTCCTGTTATCCTTACCGATTATCCTAAGGACATCAAGGCGTTCTACATGAAGCAGAACGACGATGGCAAGACAGTGCGTGCAATGGACGTGCTCTTCCCACAAATTGGTGAGATCATTGGTGGCTCTGAGCGTGAAGCCAACTACGACAAACTCATGAACCGCATCAACGAACTCCACATCCCAATGAAGGACATGTGGTGGTATCTCGACACTCGCAAGTTTGGTACCGTGCCTCACAGTGGTTTTGGACTGGGCTTTGAGCGCCTAATCCTCTTCGTGACAGGTATGGCCAATATTCGCGACGTCATCCCATTCCCACGCACTCCCAACAACTGCGAGTTCTAAAAGCAAAATACTTGCTCTTTTAGCAAAACCAAACTATAAGCGCCCGAGCTCAAAGCCCGGGCGCTTTGTTTCTTGCTGTGATGAAGGTTTAGAAGCGGTAGCCTATTGCGATTTGGGCATTGCCGTTCTTGCCGTCAAAAGTGGTAAAGGCTTTTGTCAAGCCTAATGTGTAACGTCCCTGAACAAAGACGTCCTCGGTGATGTTGTAGGTCAATCCAAGTGCAACTCCTACATCAACGGTTTTGGTGTAGTCTTTATAGTCTTCGGTCCCTTCCTGATAGTCACAATCTATGAAGCTTCTTTTACTATAAACGTTTATGCCTAATTGAGGACCTAGGTCAATGCTCAAAGAAGGGATGACGTAGTACTTAAACATCACGGGCACGTTAACGTAGTTGGTGTTGTAGGTGATATATCCGTTTTTTTCAAGATGTCCTGCTATTTCTTCGATAACGTCATCATCCGTCTCGACATCGATATATAAAGTATAGAGGTCTTCTTTTGCCCCTTGAGCTGCAAACACTACCTCAGGAGCGATAGAGAACTTGTCGGTGAAGCGGTACTCGAAGAATGCTCCTGCCTGATAGTTGAAAGTGCCTCTGACATGATCGGTGGTCTTTCCCCAAAAGTGGGTGAAGTCAACACCAATTTTAGGGCCGAAAGTGAATTTTTTTTGTGCCATTGCTGCGCCAGCCGACAATAGGATGCACATTAAGGCTAGGGTTATTTTTCTCATAATTCAAAGTTTTAATTGGTTAGACATTGTTGCTTTTCGCAAAGTTACAACAATATTTTCTAGAAACAATACATTTTGTTGAGATTCTTGTATTTTGATGGATGATGCTGTGTTTTCTCGGCGTGGCTTAAAAAATGTCTTTATAATGCGTGTGGTCTTTAAAATTAAGTTAAAAACATTGACCATTTAGTGATTAATTTCTTTATTAAAATAAAAATTGCTACCTTTGCATTTAAATTTAAGAATGCTATACACTTAACAATGGATATAAACAAAGTTTTATTTATCTCGCAAGAGATTTCACCCTATCTGCCCGATAGCGAGATGTCAACAGCTAGCCGAATGCTTGCTCAGGGAGTACAGGAACAAGGCATTGAGGTTCGCACTTTTATGCCAAAGTATGGTTCCATCAACGAGCGTCGTAACCAGTTGCATGAGGTAATCAGGCTGTCAGGCATGAACCTTATCATCGACGACACCGACCATCCACTTGTCATCAAGGTCGCCACTTTGCAGCCAGCTAGGTTGCAAGTCTATTTCATCTATAATGAAGACTACTTTATTCCCAATATAGCCAAAGACTTGGAGATTAACACTCATCCACACGACAACGATGAGCGCTCAATCTTCTATGTGCGTGGTGTGTTGGAAACCGTGAAGAAGCTTCGTTGGATTCCAAGCGTTATCCAGTGTAGTGGTTGGGTGACTGCTCTTGCTCCATTGTATATAAAGAAATTCTACAGCGACGATCCTTCCTATCGCGACACTAAGGTTGTGATGTCACTTTTTGACGAAAAACTGGTGGCTCCTCTTAACGAGAACATGGCACAGAAGCTCAAGTTTGACGGCTTTACCGACGATGACTTGGCGCCTATCCTCGAGAAGCAGGCCGATTATCACGATTTGATGAAGCTCGCTCTGGAAAACTGTGACGCAGTGATGCAGTGCAGTCCCAATGTCGATGAGGCTGTATTGGAAATGGTGAAAGAGTCTAAGCTACCTTTCCTTCCATTCGAGGAGTGTGAGAACACCGAGATGGTAAATCGCGCTATGGAGTTCTATCGCAGTCTTTAATGTGTGATTAGCATTTGATTTGGTTGTATAGTTACAATAAATAAATTATGAGAAAATCACTTTTAGTGTTTATAGCTGCAACTATTGCTCTGGGGATTAGCCTTGGGTCGTGTACCGAAGAGACAATAGGAACATCTATCTCAGATATACATTCAGCTATTATCGAAGATTCTGGATTCTTTTTCACTGGCAATTCAGTGAGAAACACCCATCTTCGTTCTCGCAGTAGCATTCAGCTGCTTGGAAATGTGAATGCCGACGGTTATGGCACTCTGGTTAGCGATGTGGTGGCACAATTTATGCCCACTACCACCATCGATACTGTCGGAGTTCATGGAGGTGCCCAATGGATTGACTCTTGCTTTGTTACGATGAGAGTGGCAACTACCGATGTAATCGGCGACTCTCTCGCGCCCATGCGAATGAATGTGTACAAGCTTAATAAGCAGCTTCCTGTGCCCATCTTCTCCGACTTTGATCCATCGGGATATTACACCGCCGATGAGCTGATGGGTTCAATTACCTACTCGACTAACGAGCTAACCCGCAAGAGTTCCTATACAAGCACTGGTTCATCTTATTCTTACTATGAGATAAGCGTGCCTGTGCCAGTGAGCTTTGCAAGAGACCTATTCAACAAGTACAAGGAAGATCAGTCGGTTTTCAACACTCCTAAGTCATTTGCCTCTTATTTCCCAGGTATCTACATTACCAATAGCTATGGACAGGGACGTGTGATGAATGTCTATGATATTGAGTTTGTTACCTATTACAAGAAATACGAGAAAACGACCGAAACCACCGACACCATTTACCCGGCCATGAAGCAAAGTTACATGGCTGTGACGCCCGAGGTTGTCTATAACAACAACATCTCGCTCAATGTTGACCCACAAGTTCAAGCTATGGTTAATAGTGGCGAAGCCATTGTAATGGGGCCTGCTGGATATGAGGTTGAGGCAACTTTCCCAATTCAGGAAATCATAGATAAGTTTAAGTTCGAAACCCAAGATGCTTTGGGTGTGATAAATGGACTCTCGTTGAAAATACCAGCCGAGAAGGTGGCCAACAAGTATGATATTGCGCCGCCCAAGTACCTGCTTATGGTGAAGAAGAGCTATCGCGATGAGTTCTTTGAGAAAGACTCCCTAACCAACAATAAGGATGCATTCTATGCCGAATATGACGAGCTTACACACTCCTACATTTTCAGTGGACTGAGAAACTATGTGCTCGACATCATCAAGAAAAAGGGTGGGGTGGCTCCAGCAAGCGATATGGAGTTTGTGATTATGCCTATTGATGTCACTACCTACTCCAACACCTCTTCCTCATCCTATTACTACTATTATGCCAATACTTCAACCACCGAGGTTGTGACTAAGATAGCGCCTGCGGTGTCAAGGCCGTCATTAGCCAAGCTTGATTTAAAGAAGGCTAAGATAACGCTAACCTATAGTAGGCAGGCGGTTTATTAGCAACAGGCTTGGCCGTCAAGAAATTAGGCAGTCGCTTTTGACGACTGCATTAGCCACAATAGCTCAGTCGGTAGAGCAACGCATTCGTAACGCGTAGGTCACGGGTTCGAGTCCCGTTCGTGGCTCCAGTTTTATCCTATAATTCCCGCAATGGTTAACCTCATTGCGGGATTTTCTTTTATGTTAATTGGCACACAACAAGTATGGTGATATGATGGCACTCTTGGCTGCATAGTGGTGCCTTGTGGATATCTTTTTGAGGCTATTAAGTTTTTTTTAGGGCAATATGTTTTGCTCGTTGTGTTTTTTGCAGTAATTTAGCAAGTTAAATATAAATATAAATATTATTAATCGTTGAAATGAAAAATATATTATATATATTGGCGGCTGTAACGTGTTTATTGTCAGGGGTTAATGCTTCAGCACAATCCACTCTTTTTGACTTCCCCGTAGCTCCCGACACTTGTTCCAACATCGAGAGCCGTTGCAATTACAGTGTTCAGCATTTCTGGGAAAACTGTAACCTCACCAAGCCTTTCGAGGCTAAGAACGACAGCTTGCTCATGGATGCGATGCTCACTTATTTTGAGATTATGAAAGCTGGCGCCAATGTCAACGTGTCGCTTGCTTCGGTGCGCGACCTCATGTTCAAGGCGCAAGCTAACCACGACAATTACACTAAATTGCTCTCTATTTCCGAATATCTGTTGTATTATCACGATTTCGACTTTATCGACGACCTGTATCTCGCTTTTGCCAAGAGTGCTGCCGATGCATCGTGGCTAAAGAAGGACGCACGCAATCATTATTCTGAGCAAGTTAAGCGCATCGAGTCAAGCAAGCTTGGCGCTCCTATCTATGATTTTGAATTCAATTCAATCACTGGAGTTCGCAAGCACCTGACCGACGTGAAGTCTAGTGCCAAGCTCTATGTGCTCTTGTTCAGCGACAACAACACTGGTAGTTCTATTGAGCGTATGCGACTCAACACCGATATCGCTTTTGGAAAAGCTGTTGAGAGTGGGCAAATTGAGGTGGTGAATATCATGATTGGCGACACTCCCAAGAAATGGGATGACGACTCGCAGTCCTATTCATCTACTTGGATCGTGGGAGCCAGCAAGGATGCGTCCGAGAAACTCGACCTACGCATCATGCCGTGTGTCTATATTCTCGATGAGAACCTCAATGTGATAGCCAAGAACAAAACTGTTGATTTTGTCAAGAACCTAATGTCGAGGTAAATTTAGCTAATTTTACAACTAACGAACTAACAAAATATATCAAGATGATAAACATACCCAAATGGCTTAAGACCTTCATGATGTTTAACGCGGGGCACACCTATAGCAACCTCTCGCGTCTTTTCTTGAGGCTGTTCACAGGATTAATGTTCCTGCAGATGGGAGTGAGACAAATGACTCACCTCGAGGAGTTTGCCAATGCAGCAGTAGGCTCTATGGGCCTCCCTGGCGAGTCGGCTCTGGTGGCTATTGTAGTGCTCGAAATTGTGTGTGCAGTCTTTATCATTCTTGGCCTCTTTACTCGTGTGGCGCTCATTCCATCGATTGGAGTGATGATTTATGCCGAGACTGTGATGCTCACTGCAACCAGTGTTTCGAGTGCAGGGCAGATGTTCATCTTCGAGCCCGGCTATCCCATCATGTTCATCGGCATCTTTGCCTACATGCTTCTGGCTGGACCGGGCAAGATTTCCCTCGACTACCTTATCGCAATCCACATTGTAAACGAAAAAGACGATGAGGATAGCGAAGTGCTCGAAAAAGCATAAAACGATTAACGACCAACTTATAACGAATGAAAATAGCAGTTCTCATATCAGGAGGAGTTGACAGCGCAGTAGTCGTTCACGAGCTTGTGCAACAGGCGCAGCACGACTTGCAACTGTTCTACATTCGCATCGGAATGGACAACGATGAGGGCGACTGCAGCGCCGAGGAAGACATCGAGATGTGCAACCTCATCGCTCATCGCTATGGTTTGCCTCTCGAGGTTGTGTCGCTCCACGAGGAATATTGGGACAATGTTATGGAATATGCCCTTCGCACTGTGAAGGCTGGCCTTACTCCCAATCCCGACATGATGTGCAACCGCATGATTAAGTTCGGATATTTCGAGCAGCGTTGGGGAAAGGATTTCGATCTCACAGCAACTGGACATTATGCCACTACTTGTGAGATTGATGGCACTAAGTACCTGGCTACGGCTGTCGACCCAGTCAAGGATCAAACCGATTTCTTGGCACAGATAACCTACGACCAGTTGCGTCACCTCATTTTCCCTATCGGCAACATGCCCAAGGCTCGTGTGCGTGAGATAGCTCAAGAAGTGAAACTCCCCAATGCAGGTCGCAAGGATAGCCAGGGCATTTGCTTCTTAGGCCAGATTGACTACAACGATTTCATTCGACGCCACTTGGGCGTGAAGCGCGGACCTATCATCGAGATTGAAACTGGCCGCAAGCTGGGTGAGCACAATGGCTATTGGTTCCACACCATCGGGCAGCGCAAGGGCCTGGGTTTGAGTGGCGGACCATGGTATGTGGTGAAGAAGAACATTCAGGACAACGCCATCTATGTGAGCAATGGTTATGGCACCAGCAAGCAGTATGGTCGCGAGATTCATCTTGATGAGATGCATTTCATCAGTGGTAACCCATGGCAAGGACAGGATGGCTCACACGAGATAACTTTCAAGAATCGTCACACTCCGCATTTTGCCAAGGGCCGACTCACTCAAGTCGATGGCTCTCAATGGCTCATCGAGAGTGACGAGGACATTCAGGGCATCGCTCCGGGCCAGTTTGCCGTCATCTACGATAAGGACCAACACCTGTGCTACGGTAGCGGCGTGATAACCCTTTAAGAAAACTAGAAGACAAGAGGACAAGAAAACAAGAATAAACCTAAATGTTGCCTCTTGATTAGTCTCACCAATGTCTTCAATAAACGATAAACGAATAACGATAAACTGACATAATGACTGAAAACAAAATAGAAATGGACGTGATGGGCATCACCTATAGCCAAATTCAGCAGGGTGCCTATGCTTTGTTGCTCAAGCAGCACGATGGCGACTTGCGTGTGCCCATTGTGGTTGGAGCGCCCGAAGCGCAGGCCATTGCAATGCGTTTGGAGCATGTGATTCCACCTCGTCCCTTGTCGCATGACTTGATGGTGAGCATGTTTCATGCCTTTGGCATTAGCCTTGACGAGGTGCTCATCTACAAGTTTAGCGAAGGTGTGTTCATGTCGAGGCTAAAACTCTCTACTAAAGAGCACGATTTGGAGCTCGAATCGCGCACCAGCGATGCTATTGCACTTGCTTTACGAACCAATGCGCCCATCTACACCACTCAAGAGGTGCTTGACAAGACCGGTTTCCTTATCAAGGATGGTGAGAAGGGTAAAGTGGCTGTTAAGCCCAAGCGCACTCTTGCCGACCTTAGTGTCGACGAATTGCGCCAAAAACTCTCACGTGCTGTCGAGCTTGAGAAATATGAGCTCGCCGCTAGCATCCAAAAGACTATCAATGAGAAGCTTGGCAACGAGCCTGCTTCTCAAGAACTGCCCGAATAAAAAAATAAATTAAATAATAATCTAAAAACCAAAAGACTATGAATCTAAAAGTTAAGTTGATTATCATGAACTTCCTGGAGTTCGCTGTTTGGGGGTCTTACCTCACTTGCATGGGTGGATATCTCGCTACTCATGGACTAGCAGGCGACATAGGATGGTTCTATGCAGTGCAGGGCATCGTGTCCTTGTTCATGCCAGCACTTCTTGGTATTGTGGCCGACCGCTGGATACAGGCACAGAAGGTGCTTAGTCTGGCACACGTGATTGCTGGTGTGTTTATGCTCATTGCAGGTGCTTATGCAATGTCGGCTGGCGACACCCCTTCGTTCTGGCCTCTGTTCTTGCCTTATACCATTAGTGTGGCATTCTTCATGCCAACTATCGGTCTTGCCAACTCGGTAGCCTTCAATGCGTTGACTAAGGCTGGTATGGACACCGTCAAGGCATTCCCTCCCATCCGTGTGTTCGGTACCATTGGTTTCATCTGCGCTATGCTAACAGTTGACTTTACAGGACTTCAGCATAACTATGGACAGTTCTTTATGTCGGGTGGGTTCAGCATCCTTCTCGCCATCTATGCGCTGTTCATGCCCAAGTGCCCCGTCAACAAGAATGCCGAGAGCAGCTCGCTTGTCGATGTGTTCGGACTTCGTGCTTTCGCGCTGTTCAAGCAGAAGAAGATGGCGATTTTCTTCATCTTCTCAATGTTGCTCGGTGTTTCGCTGCAAATCACTAATGGTTTTGCCAATCCTTTCCTCACTGCCTTTGAGGGCATTAAGGAATATGCCGACACATTTGCAGCTCAGCATGCCAACGCTCTGATTTCGTTATCGCAAATCAGCGAGACATTGTGTATCCTGCTCATCCCATTCTGCATGAAGCGCTTTGGTATCAAGAACGTGATGCTCATCGCAATGTTTGCGTGGGTATTCCGCTTTGGATTCTTTGGTTTGGGTAACCCCGGCATGCCAGGTGTAATCTTGTTTGTGCTCTCTTGTGTGGTTTATGGTGTGGCATTCGACTTCTTCAACATTTCAGGTGCCCTCTATGTTGACCAGCAGACCGATGAGTCGATACGCAGTAGCGCGCAAGGATTGTTCATGGTGATGACCAACGGTATTGGTGCCACCATCGGTACACTGAGTGCTCAGGCTATCGTTGACCACTTTGTCAATGCCGAGTCGGTAGTAGCTGCTGGTCCAAGTGCTGTAATGGGTGGTTGGGCTACATCGTGGTACATCTTCGCAGCCTACGCTCTTGTAGTTGCTGTTTCATTCTTCTTCATCTTCAAGGATCCTCGCAAGGAAGAAGCTGAAAAACTTAAAACCGCTTAACTGTGATTTAATTACAATGCATTAACCAAAGGCGCAGCCCAATTGTGCATTATGCATTGTGAATTATGAATTAATAAAATGCATCGTTTCTTCGCCCCCGACATAGCTACCACGCTTGCTCTTCCTGAGGAGGAGTCGCGTCATTGCGTGCGGGTTCTCAGGCTGGTCGAGGGCGACGAAATCGAGGTGATTGATGGCGATGGCACTCTTTATCACTGCCGCGTTGCATTGGCTCACGCCAAGCATTGCGCAATTGAGATTCTATCGCAAGAGCTATGTCCTCCACATTGGGGCAGCAAAATTATGATTGCCGTAGCTCCCACCAAGAACCTCGACCGCATCGAGTGGATGGCCGAGAAGTGCACCGAGATGGGTATCGACCGCATCACACCGCTCCTGTGCCGACACAGTGAGCGCAAGGTGCTCAAAACCGAACGCCTCCACAAGATTCTCGTAGCGGCCATGAAGCAGTCGCTCAAGGCACAGCTGCCACAGCTCGATGAGCTAACACCCATCAAGAATGTCATTGATGAGCCTAGCGAAGCACAGCGTTTCATTGCCTATTGCGACGAGTCGCTTCCACGCAACGAGCGCCGTTCGCTGGCCCAGGTCTATGACCCAAATCGTGACGCTATGGTGATGATAGGGCCCGAAGGTGACTTCGACCCAATGGAAGTGGAGGCTGCGTTGAAGGCGGGATTCGTTCCGGTTACGCTAGGCGATAGCCGCTTGCGCACCGAGACTGCCGCGCTGATGGCCGTGGCCACGATGCACACTTTGAAAGATAGAAATAAAAGTTAAGTTAATCTCCAGAAAAAAACATATTCGATAAACGATTTAAGATATGAAATTTAGAAAATTATTTGTTCTGGCACTGATGATGGCAATCTTTACTTGCTTTGCCACAAGTGCACAGAATTCCGACAAAATCACGCAGGCAGTCATGAAGGTTTACAATGATCACCTCATCAAGAACCCTAATGACTACAGCACCTTGTTTATGAGAGCTAACCAGCTCTTTTACAACAACGACTACGACGCTGCTATGGCCGATGTTGAACGTGTTATTCAATTGGCTCCAAGCAAGGAGACCGAGTTGCTGTTTGACGCCTATCTGCTCAGAGGTAAACTCTATGAAATGAAGAAAGATTATCAAGCAGCTATGGCCGATTTTGATAAAGCGGCTGAAATCGATCCTAAAAGTCTTTCGTGGGTTGACATGAAAGGCTATTGCGCCTACAAAAGTGGTGACTATGAAGTTGCTAAAAAGCAATTTGAGACTATCCTCCAGCAACAACCTCGCAACTATGAGGCAATGTTCAACCTGGGATGCATCGCTGCCAAGCAAGGCAAGGAAGAGGAGGCAATGAAATGGGTTAACAATGCTATTTCGCTCTATCCTGCCGAGGTTAAGGTTTATTTAAATCGAGGCTATGTTCAGGAATTGCTGGGAAAATATCGTGATGCTTCCGACACTTATCTCATTTCGATGGGCGTGACCGATGACAATGGCGAATCAATTAATCGACTCTTCACTCTCGCCAGGGATCATTATGACGATGTTATGGGATCGCTGCGCACCGTTATCGATGAGAACCCACGCAATGGTCTTTTCTATCGCTTGAGCTCAGCCCTTGCTCTCAACTACAAGCACTATGGACAAGCACTTCGCGACCTCAAGGTTATGACTAACAATAACCTGATGGAATATTCCACCATCTACAACGACGAGGCAATGTGTCTTTTCCAGCTTGGTGACTATGACCAGGCCTATAACTATATCAATAAAGCCATCGCTAGTGATGCGACTAACCCCGATGGTTATGTGCTTAAGAGCATGATTGAGTTGCGCCAAGGTAAGGGTGGCAATTACAAGACTGCATTGGCAACTCTTGACCAGGCTTTGGCTCTCAATCAGGACTATGTGCCTGCTTTGCTCACCAAGGCAAGAATGATGATTGCTCAAAAGAAGTACAAAGAGGCTCTTCCTCTTGTGACTAAAGCTGTAAATGCTGAGCCTGAGAATGCCGACGCGCTGATGCTGCGTGGATGGCTCAACAAGAACCATCTTAAGAATAATGCTGCTGCCAAGGCCGACTTTGAGAAAGTGCTCACTCTTGATGACAGTGAACTCACTTCGCTCACTGGATTCGCGCTGCATGAACTCGGACGTGACACTGAGGCAACTGCATGGGGAGAGAAAATGATTAAAATCTATGTCCCCATTGGAGGCGAGGCCTACTATTATGCTGCTGCTTTGCAGGCAGCCATGGGTAACAAGGCTCAGGGTATCAAGTATCTTGAGTCGTGCCTTGCCAATGGATACGGAGGTCTTTACGACATCAAGCTAAATGATGCTCCTTATGTGAATCTCGCTCCACTTCGCACTGAGTCGTCATTTAACGTTCTGCTCAACAACTCTCAGTTCAACTTCCAAGAACGATAATAATTTTATTGACAAATAAGCGTTTTGCTCAGTTTTGACATGAAAAGGTGTTTTACAATTCTGATGTTATTGGCACTGGTGGGTATTTGCGCCACTACTGCCGATGCCAAGAGGCGAGTGCACCGCAAGGCGAAGCCTAAGGCAAAAACCACTGCGACAGTCACCACCACTGGCCGTGCGCAGGGCCATGATTATGTGGACTTAGGCCTGCCCAGCGGCACGCTGTGGGCCACGATGAACGTGGGCGCCAACAGCCCCGAGGACTATGGCGACTACTTCGCCTGGGGCGAAACCGCACCCAAGAGCGAGTATGACTGGAGCACCTACAAATGGTGCAAGGGGAGCTTCGATTCGCTGACCAAGTACTGCACCAATAGCAGCTGCGGCTACAACGGTTTTGTCGACAACAAGACCGAGCTTGACCCCGCTGACGATGCCGCCACCGCCAACTGGGGCTCAGGGTGGCGCATGCCGTCTGAGAAGCAAATGAGAGAGATGTATGATAACTGTACTAGTGAGTGGACTACGATAAACGGAGTCAATGGCAGGCTTTTCAAGAGCAAGAAGAATGGCGCGTCGTTGTTTTTGCCCGCTGCGGGCTACCGTTGGAGTGACGAGCTCTACGACGCCGAGCTCTACGACGCCGGTTCTAGGGGCCACTGTTGGTCGCGCACGCTCAGCTCCAGCGGCCCGAGCGGCGCTTACTGCCTGGACTTATACTCGGGCGGCGTGGGCTGGGGCTATTACTGGTACCGCTGCAACGGTCAGAGCGTGCGGGCGGTGCGTGTGCCGTAGAATTTAGCACCCTTCCCACGCGCTTCACCCATTAAGCCGGCAAAGCACGCGCGCAGCGAGGCTGGGGGGCAGCCTGCCCCCCAGGCGAGCAAGAGCGTGCTTTGCCGGCTTTTTCTTTCACCTGTGATGTGAATGACACGCTCACGCCGTGATTGTGAATAAATTCTTTAGTAAAAATTGTTTGAGTTTCAAGGAAGTTTTGTATCTTTGCGAGACTTAACTAAAACACTTTAAAATATTATGGCAAAAATTAATGGAGCAGTTACGGTCAACACCGAGCGCTGCAAGGGATGCAACCTGTGCGTTGTGGCCTGCCCGCAAGACGTGCTTGACCTAAAGAAAAATGAAGTAAACAACCGAGGTTACCATTATGCCTATATGGCAAATCCCGACAAGTGCATTGGATGCTCGAGCTGCGCGCTCGTGTGCCCCGACGCTTGCATTGAGGTATATCGTGTTGTAGAGAAGTAAACAAGTAATCAATCTTTAAAAAACAAAACCGTAGAAACGATGAACGATAAAGTA
>CADAZN010000028.1 GCA_902792435.1 uncultured Bacteroidales bacterium | reverse complement strand
GTGACTGAAGGAGAATCACCATTGGTTGATTTGTCAATGGAAATGTTAAAAGACGCTTTAGGACTTTTTTCCAAACAAATATCTGGATTATTAAATTCAGAATACTATAAGAATCAATTTGAACTGCTATCGGATGATGAAAAAAAGTTCTACAGGAACTTTCATGGAACCAATCCAGATGAAGCATTTGACACATTGGAGAACCATTTAAAGATTGTAAATCCTGATTTTGATTTTAATAAATTCATTAATCAGATGCCGAACATGAACGGTCAGATGTTGCGTTTTGTTGGGAATTATTTAGCCTTAAATTATCACAACTATCACAAGGATAAATCGCTATCCAATCTCGTCGCAGACGCTAAACACTGTTATTATGCTACTTGCTGTGATGTGTTAGTTACCAATGATTTCAAAATGCAATGTAAGGCTCAAGCCGTTTATCATCATTTGGACATTGGTACAAAAGTTATTACCAAAACAGATTTGACTAGTTACATTCATGAAGAATTAGAAAAAGAATTTGCGATAATTCCATACTTCAGAAGATTAACGTCAAATCTGCATTTCAAAGAACATTACGATGATGGGCAAGTACACGTTAACAATGTCCAGTTTTCATGCCCCGCATATGGTTTCTTTCACAGTGGGATGATGGCTTATAATGTAAACAAAGGTTACATTAACTACATGTTTAGATTAATGCGTAATAACGATAACCATTCCTTTGTTTACTATACTGAGAGAGAACGTTTTTTCGTTTTCATTAATGCCCTATTGAATGAAGAATGTCAGCAGTTTTTATCTTCTAATTTCATTAGTCCATTACTAGAAGAGAAAAGACCATCTCCCGTTATATTGTGGGCAAATAACAGACACAAAATCGTACTGGCCGAAGATGACGAGATAAAAGGATGGCCATGCATATGGGTCATTTCAAATAAATCTTTAAACAATTAATACTCTATAACAGTTATGGCACCCTTCACCGAAAACAGTTACGAGCAAGCATTGATAGAGTTGCTACGAGATAGTCTGGGCTATGAATATTTGCACGGTCCCGACATCGAGCGTGATTACCACGTGCCTTACCACGAGGCACAGTTGCGTGACAGCCTTGCCACCATCAACCACGGCAAACCTTTAGCCGCCCTTGATGAGGCGATGAAGAAACTGCGAGACATCGATGCGGGCTCTATGCTCCAAAGCAATGAACTGTTTATGGATTGGTTGCAGAACGGGCTGCCAGTCTCCTATTTTGACAAGAAGGAAAAACACGACATTATCAGCCTTATCGACTATGACAACCCACACGTCAACACCTTCCAGGTGGTGAACCAGTGGACTTATGTGGAGAAAAGCGAGAAACGAGCCGATGTGGTACTCTTCATCAATGGTCTGCCATTGGTGCTCATTGAGTTGAAATCCCCTTCAAGAGACGAGACCGACGTGAGCGAGGCCTACCGTCAACTCCGCAACTACATGAAGGAGATTCCCCAGATGTTTGTGTATAACGCCATCTGCGTGATGAGCGACATGGCCGAGAGCAAGGCAGGCACCATAACCGCCAATGAAGACCGCTTCATGCAGTGGAAGTCAAAGGACGGGCAGTTCGAGGCTACAGAGGTGGTGGATTACGACACCTTCTTCGAGGGTATGTTCAAGAAAGAGCGTTTGCTCGACCTTATCCACAACTTTATCTGCTTTGACAAGGACGAGGGGCGTACAGGTAAAATCCTTGCTGGCTATCACCAGTATTTTGCCGTTAGCGCAGCAATCAGCAATACCGAGCGTGCTGTGAAAGGTGACGGAAAGATAGGTGTGTTCTGGCATACTACTGGCAGTGGCAAGTCGCTGTCGATGGTGTTTTATGCCCATCTGCTACAGTCGAGGGTGAAGCAACCCACCATCATTGTCATCACCGACCGTAACGACCTCGATGACCAACTCTACGGTCAGTTCTCTCGTTGCAAGGATTTCCTGCGTCAGACTCCAGTGCAGGCTCAGAGCCGCCAGCATCTTAAAGAATGGCTGTCGCAACGTGTAGCAAACGGCATCATCTTCACTACGATGCAAAAGTTTGAGGAGAGCGAGGAGCCGTTGAGCGAGCGCAGCAACATCATCGTGATGTGCGACGAGGCGCACCGTGGGCATTATGGCTTCGATGAGAAAATCAATGTTGAGACTGGCGAAGCACGACTTGGTACGGCTGGTATCATCCATAAGAGTCTTCCCCATGCGTCGTTCATTGGTTTTACAGGCACTCCCATCGCCAAGCGTGACCGCAACACAATGGAGGTGTTTGGCGACTACATTAACATCTACGACATGACCCAGAGTGTGCTCGACAAGGCTACTGTGCCAGTTTATTACGAGAGCCGAGTGGTAAACCTAAACCTCGACGAGGACATATTGAGACAGATTGACGAGCAATATGATTACCTTGCTGAGCAAGGTGCAACCGAGGAGCAAATCAGTAAGAGCAAGCACAAGTTCTCACGCATGGAGGGAATACTCGCTGCCGACTCTACCAATACGAACTCACGGGCAAGGCGATGATAGTCGCATACAGCCGCCCCATTGCAATCAAAATATACAAGAAGATACTAGAGATTCACCCCGACTGGAACGAGAAGGTAAAAGTGATAATGACCAGTGGCAACAACGACCCCGAAGAATGGCGTGACATCATTGGAAATAAGTTCTACAAGAAAGAACTGGGCAAGCGATTCAAGGCTGATAATGACGAGATGAAAATTGCCATCGTGGTTGATATGTGGCTCACGGGATTCGACGTGCCGAGCCTTGCCACGATGTATGTCTTCAAGCCGATGAACGGAGCAAACCTCATCCAGGCCATCAGCCGTGTGAACCGTGTGTATAAGGGCAAGGCAGGTGGACTGGTGGTTGACTATATAGGCATTGCGTCGGCACTCAAGCAGGCGATGCACGACTATACCAAGCGTGACCAGCAGAAGTATGGTGACCCCGATATCAAGAAGACAGCATTGGTGGAATTCCAAAAGCATCTGGAGGCGTGCCGAGACATGATGCACGGCTACGATTACTCACAGTTCCACACTGCAAGCGACGGAATGAGGGCGCAGATTATCAAGGGTGGTGTGAACTTCCTATTGCAGCCCAGCAAGGCCAAGGAGAAAGACAATTTTATGAAAGAAACCTCGCTGTTGCGTGACGCTAAATCACTATGCCGCAGCATTCTCGATGAGAGTCAGCAATGGGAATCGGCATATTTCGACACGGTGCGTACCTTGATTAATCGCTTGTCATTCAAAAGTAAGATGACCATCAAGCAAATCAATGCCCAAATCACCGAATTGCTAAAGCAGAGCGTTAAGAGCGAAGGGGTCATCAACCTTTTCCAAGACACAAACAAGGATTTCTCGTTGAGTGACCCAGCCTTCATAGAGGAAATTACCAGGATGAAGGAGAAGAATGTCGCTATCGAGATTTTGAAAAATCTGCTTGAAGGCAAAGTGAAGCAATTCAAGCGCACCAATGTCGTGCAAAGTCAGAAATT
This sequence comes from uncultured Bacteroidales bacterium, assembly GCA_902792435.1. Lineage (GTDB taxonomy): Bacteria > Bacteroidota > Bacteroidia > Bacteroidales > Muribaculaceae > Sodaliphilus. The sequence continues at coordinate 58,077 of CADAZN010000028.1, read as the reverse complement.
CTCGGAAATGCTCAACCAGAGCCTTTCAAATTACTTAAAAGGTATGCTCACCAACGAGGAGGTCATTCAGGAACTTATCGAAATGGCGAAGCAAATCAAGGCACAAGAGGAAGAGGGCAACGAGTTAGGACTCAACAACGAGGAGAAAGCGTTCTACGATGCCTTGACCAAACCGCAAGCAGTGAAAGATGCCTACGAGAATGATGAACTGGTAGCAATGACCAAGGAACTCACAGAGCAACTACGCAAAAACCGCACAATAGATTGGCAACAGAAAGAGTCGGCTCGTGCTGGAATGAGAAAGATGGTGAAGCGACTGCTCAAGAAATATCACTATCCCCCTGAGAAGGCTCAAGAAGCAATGGAGATTGTGATGGCACAATGCGAGCAGTGGGCTGATTACGATGGTGACTACGATGACGAGCCAAAGGGCTACATCATCGATGCCGATTTATCCCAGCAGGAGATAAACCTAGCGGCAGAACCCTACACGGAATATAAGAAATAGCAAGAATAGCATTAATAGATACTATTTCTCGTACCTTTTCCCAAAAGCAAAGAGATAATTCCGTCATTGAAGCATTGGGGGGATTTCCATGCCATATGACTTGAGAATCTCCCTCAAATACTCTTGTGTGTCAAACTTCTCAAAGCCTTGAAAAGAAGAAATGTTTTTTTTCTGCCTTCGTGCTGTGCAAAGGCGGGTTGCATACTTGTTTATAGTAGTGCTATTGCCCATATCTCTAGGACTATCACCGTATAGGAAATAGTTAACAATTCTTTCAACATACTTCGCATTGAAATCTCTTGTGTCGCCTTCAAGCAAGAAAAACAATGCGCCCACCAATCTATTCATGTTAATGCCACCTGGATTCCATTCTGTCGTCATCTTTTCTTCCCTTAGTTTTGATTCTTTAGCCTCTCGTTTCTCTCTCTCGACCTCAATTCGAGAGAGATACGATTGGAAGTCTTCAATAAATTGTTGCTTGTCCTTGGCGTATAACTTAGTTGAGCGATTAACAAAGAAATCATAGTTGTCGTCTAGGTCGTCTTTGTTGGAATAATCGACTCTCAATGTATTAAAATACCGCTCAATTTCCTTATCGGGCAGGATGCCCCTTATGCTCATTTCATTTACCAACGCACGTGAAAGAGAATCCTTGAATTGAGTTGTGAGTTGATGCTCCTTATCAGCACTATCGTCTATGTTAATATCATCTGTGTCCTCGCTCTCTTTGGCTTCTTCCTCTATAGTATCTGTGTTTTCATCCTCATTGTCTGTTATGCTGGTAGGATTTTGTGTATTCAAAAACAGCGAATACACAAACTGCCCCTTATCCTTGTATTCATAGTCAATAGCATCTTTGCCTACATGAGCACGCAGTTCCTTATAATGTCCCAATCTGTTTCCTGACCAGGATACTGGGTAAAGTGATTTAAACAAATAATTTATAAAATAATATTTAAGTCCCGCAATTTTATACTGTCCACTACTTTGCATATCTTTTGCCAAAATAGTGTTAGTTTTATAATCTAATTCGGGTAATCGCAAAAAAACACTTCGATTTTCCACCTTCTTGACATAGTCAAGTGGAATTAATACTCGACTCAGCAAATCACGTATCATGCTTAATGCGACCTCATAATGGGACAGAATGTTGTTGATGTTATCATCAATGCCCATAAATGGAACAACTAACTGGCACGCCATATTCTGGTCAATTGGTTTTAATATGTCGTGAATGCGTTCTATCGTTTCCTTCACAACTCGTTCCCATACCTTTAATCTTGCCTTCTTTATTATATCTAGAGGGTAATCATTACACAATTCAATGAGGAGATTGTAAGTGGCAGTATCGTTAGAATATACCATTATTCCATATATCAATTGATATACGTCATTGGGTTCTGATGCTATATAACCACGCGGAATGACATCAGTGTCGGTGACTATTTTTATTTCGATATGCTCCATATTGAGTATTATTAGGGATTAATGAAGTTGCAAAGATAATCATTATTTAAAATAATCCCTAATTTCAACCAAAAAATTAAGGGATTTAGTGAAAAACAACGAAGGGATTTAGTGGTATTTAGTCCATTCTTAAAAATTTTACCAATCCATTATAAACGCACAACTTTGCACCGACAAAAACAATGGCATTGCATGTAATCTTGCAGCACATTCGGCCCGATGCAACGTCATTGTATGTATTAAAATAGGGTGTGAATGTGCAATTATCAAATGATTAAAAAAATCATATACAACATTAAAAATTGTGCGGCAACTGGTGCTACGGTTTATGATAGCCGTATAGATGGTAGTTCATATCTTCTTGATATGTACCTTGAAAAGTTTAAGGACGATGTCGAAATTGCATTGTTGGAAGCAGGAGAGTTTCTTGGAAGGGAACTGAAAATTTCAAGAGTAGAGACTGAAGATGATAATGTCTTATTAAAAATAGTTCCTCAAAAGAATGAATTTACAGACACATTAATTAGGCACTCCGATTTGTTTGTGGCTCGTCTGAAGAATGTTGATGAATTAGATAAGAGCATATACACAACTGAGATTCTATGTCAATTATTCAACGATTGTGATTGGATTAGGGAAAACCAGAAAACCATTCTTAAATCTATCGCAGATATAAACAGAGAAAAAGTCTTGGCTATTCTTTCAGACCTCAGAAAAGAGTTCGGTGGGGATGTCCGTCTTGATTTTACTAAAAACAACGCAGGCTATTATGAAGTGAGAGTTACTTTACATGATAAATTAAAAAATAAAAAATGAGAAAGAATAATTCTTGCGGGTGTGACGTAACAGACCTGGTGTCGGTCGCTTTTGTGCATAAGTTATATCTGTTTTAAGAATCTCGGAGAGAATGGCATCAGAACCAGAATAGTGAGATTGTAGTGTGAATGTTGGAAAAGGGGAGAGTAACCTCCCCTTTCTTATTATTATATGTCATTCAGTCTACAAAAGTGAACATGCCATGACAGTGGGAAAGCATTGTTATACTATTTATTATAAAAAGGATATGAGATGAAACTATTATGTTTTATAAAAATGATTGTGAGAGATATTGTTGAGGATGCCATTAATCAGATGATAGAAGACAGTGAACAGACTGTTATTTATCGTGTTATTGAAAATCTTCCCGTGGTGTCTTTATTCCAATACGTACCCAAGAGCCTTGATGATAGCAACGACGCTGTTCGACAACACAACCGAGAGGCACTCTGGCATTTTAAGGATGGAGAAGATGATGATATTATGTGGGCTGTTGTTGATTCATTCGCCAAGGTTATTCGTAAAATGCTTGGCAATGATACGCACAACGTTGTTCTCGCCTTCATTCCGGCCTCCGATTTGGCAACAACAAATAGGCGATGGGGAATATTATCTTCTATAATGGCCGACGAAATAGGTTGTATTAATGGTTATGAGCACATGCGTCCTAAACAAGATTCTGTACCCCGCCACTATATTGGTGGGAGAGGAGTGCCAAGAGAGTTGGATGTGGATGAAGATTATTTTGATGGAAAGCGAGTTGTGTTGATTGACGACCTTGTAAATACTGGTCGAACATTTAAGAATGCAGTAGAAACTCTAAGGGGCGCAGGTGCGGATGTTATTCTTGGACTCACCGTGGCTACAACATGACCCAAGTTGCCCCCCCTCCCTTCCTCACACCTTAACCTAGGGGGGGAGGGTCATCTAGGTAACCCCGCCTCCTTCCCCCTGTTGGGGGGAGGGGACATGGTGGCAACAGTTTTCACATCATTTTTTTAAAAAAAATTTCCATTATAATATGGCTTCGATGAGGGGCTGAGCAATGGGGCTTTTAGGCAACGAATAATGATATTTTCCATTTTTTAGAAAATGTTGCCATATTTTTTAGCATATCGAGTAGAATATGTAACTTTGTGCGTCAAATATAATTCTCTCAAATGGATAAGACGACTGAGTTAATACGAGAATTGGGACGGTGTGATACTACTTCTCCTCTTACTAGATTAGACAACTGGATGGAGCATTGCTATGCCGGTATAACACTAGAACAAGGTGTGGAAACTTACGAAAAAAAACTGAACGACCTCTTCCTTGGCTTTAAGATGGAGGTTATTACTGCTGTGTCAACCATGGTCACTGGCAATAAACGAGAATTCATTGAGAATCTTATAGCGGCATTCAATGAAATACCAGACAACAAAGGGTTCTATCCTACTGTCAAGGATATTGACGTACTTATAAGGCACAATACAATGCACGATGTAAGCATCAAACATGATATTGAAATTCTGAAGTTTGAACGTGATATGCACCAAAAACAGAGAGGATACCAGAAGGAGGCTATCCTATTTTTGGATGGGTTCTTAAAGGAGAAGGATTGGGATAATGTTGTTGACAGTGTGGATGTAGAGCCAGTTCCCAGGGAAGTAGAGACTCAGACCCAAAATGAAGAGGAGGTTGTTGACGGAAAAGAGGCTAGTCGGATAGCCGGTGTAGCATATAACAATATCAAGAGCAAAAAATGGCGTGACGACAACCATTTTCCTTACAAACAGGCCGGATTTCGTGCTAAAGTCTATTATTATCGAAGCGAAATTATTCGGTGGATAGAGAGCAAAAAATAATCATTCTTTTCTTCATTAGGATTATTTTGGGGTCAGTTTTGGGGTCAGTTGATACTATTTTTAGTGGATATTTAATAGAAAAATCAAGCACTTTTTGACTTATTAAGTGCCTGATTATCAATTATTAGTGGTCCCACTTGGGCTTGAACCAAGGACTCCCTGATTATGAGTCAGGTGCTCTAACCAACTGAGCTATGGGACCGCTCACGGCTGTGTTGTGCCGAAAAGCGACTGCAAAATTACATCAAAAAAATGAAACCACCAAAACCTTGGTCTATTTTTTATCGTTTTTGCCTACTATGTCAACATTGATGACTTATCATTTTGGGTGGAGCATGAAATAACCACGTTAGTGTGTTTTTGATATGGCACAAAAAAAATTGATTGTCTCACGACAACCAATCTTAATTAACCTTAAATCTAATACCATGAAAAACACGGTGCAAAGATAGTCATTTTGGGTAATACCGCAATTATTATGACCTAATCTTTGCTATGCTTTAACTTTTTTTTACACTTTAGGCCCCTAAATTAGCTTTTTCTTCCATTTTAAGCCCCATTCCTACCTATTTGGGTTGTTTTTCAAATGGCACTGATAGCTGCTGCATTTGCTCATTAGTGATGTCAACATCCATTGATTTTCCACTGCGATTTCCCACATAATGATGACGCACACCTCTGCCAGCTTCCATCACCAATTGCAGGAACGGAGCATTGGAGCTCTGCGAATTGGTGAGCTGGGTCTTTATCAAGGTTTGGATGTTTTGTGTGTACACTGCTCGCTGCGACAACATGGAGTCCATAGGGAGTTTTGTCTCATCTATCTCGCAAACATAGGTCACCAACTTGTCGTCAAGCTTTATCTCCTTGAGCACTGTAACATGATCAATAATCGCCGGGCACTCTTTGTTGCTCTGCTCTACTGTCTCACGCAGGCGGCTCTCACTGCTATCGCCATTACATGCCGCCATAATCATTGCTATTGCAACAACCAATAATGTAAAATATCTCTTCATAATCTTATTACTCATTATCTATTATTAATTACTGAAAACTGACAAGTTGCTACTTGACCCCATATCCATCTCTCTTAGCGCGCTGGCGTATGTGCTCGATGCGCTTGTCAAAGTCGGGATGCGACGAGAAAGCTTGAAGCCACTTGTCATATCGCGACTTGTTCTTACCTTCCGACAGCTGTTTCATTTTCTTAAACGCCAATCCCATTGCCCAAGGGTTCTTTCCCGACTTTTTAAGGAAGTCATATCCATAATCGTCGGCCTCGGTCTCATGTTGCCTAGAATGTTTCGCGCTAAGTGCTACACTACTCAAGGCTCCCAGATAGGAGTCGCTCAATGCTGCCCATGTTTCGCTCCTAGAGCCAATGACATCGCTTGCAGCACTGCGCAGCAGAGCACTGCGCCACGCCTTCTTGGAATGCCTGAGTGCCACATGCCCTATCTCATGCCCAATCACACCCAGGAGCTCGTTATCATCGAGAATGTCCATTAGAGCGCTAAACAATCTCACGCTTCCATCGGGGCAAGCAAACGCATTGACATCGGTAGTCTTATACACCTTGAAATTGAGCTTTATGCCATTGGCATTGGTCATGCCTTGAGTGAGGCGTTTCAAGCGCTTAGTATATGGACTTGAGGCTCCGCACACAGTGTTTTTGGCATCCATTTGCTTGACCTCACTACGCACGGCCTCGGCAAGATCCTCGTCGGTGATTTTCATCGCCGCCCCTGCCTTCAAAGCCCCTTGCAGGAGCCTTCCCCAGTCGGTGCTGTGAGCAGGAAGAATCGACAGCGACAATATCAATAGTAATGCAATTTTCTTTATCATTTCTTATAAAAAGAACACACTCATCTCACATAACTGTAGTGATGAGTGTGTTGTGATTTATTTCAACCTGAAGAATTTCTGACTTAAGCACCTGTCGCCTAGCCACACTTCATAGCGATAAACACCAGGCTGGAAGTGCCCCTTGTCTCCTCCGCCCCAACCGCTCAGCGAAACCGTGTTCTCATTGAGTTCTATTGGGTTTAGTTGATAGGAGTAGGAATATCCATTGGGCGAAGTGTTACCTGTTACAAGTTTTCCCTCGTTGTCATAGAGCCTAACCATTAGCTCAGCCTTTAGACCACCCTTTAGACCAACGTAGGTGATGCGAGGCATGAGGTACATTGAGTTGGCAGCCGATATGTCACTGCCATATCCTCCTATGACGTGGCCACCAGCGTCGGCATTGCCCACCTCCATCTTGGTAACGTAGAGCGGGAACATGGTCTTGAGGGTATCATTCTCAAGCTCTATGCGTTCTCTAATCTCCTTCTCACGACGCAGGTTTACCTTAGTGGTGTCGAGTTCTATCTTGAGCTGCGCATTCTGTTTTTGGAGCTCCTTTATTTGATCGTTGGCATCTTTTAATCCTGCCTTAACTGTATCGGAATCTTGAAACAGAAAATACGCACCAGCGAGGCTCGCTATCAGCAGCAATGCCAATACAGCAGCAAGCCTTTTAGCCCCGCGCCCTCGCTTGGGTGTGGATGTTGACAATTGATTATCGTTGTCCTGTTTCATATTTTAGGTGTTGACTATGTGTAAATTATATTAGTCTAAAATAGCTCACTATTAACTTTAGCCATCTTAAACAGCTACAAAGTTATGAAACTTTTCACAAAAAATAACGACAAAGTCCCTATTTTATGTATTAATATTTCAAAAAAAATGCGAGAGCGATTTTTCCCAAAGTCGCTCCCGCAAGATTTTAGAGTATGAGAAAATTTACTTTTGTGTTTTCTTTTCTTTGATATTAAATCAAGAATTAGTGCGAATTTTCTTTTTCTGGTCGCAAATATAACTGATTTAATTCAAAAAAACAAGAAAAAAGTGACATTTTTTCACAAACATATCATTTTTTGATACATTTTTTTACTTTATCTTTTTATTTTTGCCAAAATACTCCTTGGCTGCCGCTTTCACTTTAGGAGAAAGAAGGAGCAATGCCGTCATCGTGCAGCATGCCATCAGGAAGAAAGCGATGTCCATAAATCCCACCACAACCTTCAATGGCACTACTGCAGCCACCACAATCATTGCCAGATAATAGTAGTTGTAATATTTTGCGTTGTGAGCGCCAAAGAGGAAGTTTGTACACTTCAAGCCATAATAACTATAGGTGAACATGGTCGAGAAGGCAAAGAAGAACACGATGATCATGAGCAGATAGTGGCCAATGTTAGGCAGCAACTGCCCCCATGCGCCAAGTGCTATAGCCAAACCTTTTGGCTCATTTACTCCCACATAGTTACCTGCAATGATGATAGGAATAGCTGTGAGTGTGCATATCAAACCCGAGTCGATGGCAGGACCAAGCATGGCGATAAGGCCCTCGCGCACGGGTTCGGTGTTCTTACTTGCACCGTGCATCATCGAGGCGGTACCCACACCGGCCTCGTTGACATAGGCAGCCCTGCGGGCTCCTATAAGTGCCACATAGGCAAACCCGCCTAATCCAGCCTCAAACGTGAAAGCTCCCTTAAAAATCGAGCCAAAAACGCCAGGAATAGCCTCATAATTAATTGCCATAATCACCAGCACCATGATAAGATAGAGGGCCACCATCAAGGGCACCATCTTAGATGCGATGGCAGCAATGCTCTTGATACCTCTCAAAATCACCGCTGCAACAATCACCACCATGATAACTCCCATGATGAGTCGCAACACCCAAGTGTTCTCAATGCCCATTGGGGTGGTGAATACAGTGGTCACCGACTCCACGAGCTGGTTGGCTTGCCACACACACAAGGTGCCCACTAGGCCAAAGATGGCAAATGCCTTGGCCAGCGGTTTCCATTTCTCGCCCAAGCCCTTGGTGATAATGTACATAGGACCACCTTGCACCTCTCCAGCACTGTCTTTTCCTTTATACATGATGGCAAGTGTGCCCTCAAAGAATTTGGTAGTCATTCCCACAAGGGCGCTAACCCACATCCAGAATATAACGCCAGGATTACCATTGCCCACGGTCAGTGCCACCGCCACACCGGCGATGTTGCCCATTCCCACAGTAGCGGCAATAGCACTCATCAAAGCTTGAAATGAGCTGATTTGTCCTGTCTCTTTTCCGCTGTCGCTGGCCTGTTTCTGTCGTAAAACGCCTATTGCCTGTGGTAGTCGTCTAATGGAAATGGCTCCTGAATAGATAAATAAGAATAGTCCACCACCAATGAGCAGAAGAAATTCTGGATACTCACACAGGGCATCGGCTGTAGCGATAATCGCATCACCAATTTTAGTTAAAAAATCACTCATATATATTTATCGTTTTTTCGTTGTTCGATTTTTGTTGTTTGGAGATTGAGGATCAGACTTTGAAATAATTAAAATTTAGTGCTGGCTCCACCACCGCCAAATTCACCGCCACCATACTCATATTTGTAAGGTTTCTCCTCTTCGTCGGGTTTTGACTCATCATCGGTGGTGTCGTCATCAGTGTTGTCGGTGTCGTCCGATTCAAGTTCTTCTTTCTTTTCGGGCTCTTCGGTTTTGGGTTTATCATCGCTTGCCAGTTGCGACGCTTGTGGCGATTGGACTCCTACAGCGCCCTTGCTGCGACGGCGTAGTGCCACAAATAGGGCGCCCAATCCCAAAATCCCCGCGAGATATAGCCATCCGTTGCCTGTGCCACCTTTCTTCTTGCTGCCTTCGCTGGCCAGTGCCTGCGCCTGGCTTTTGCTATATTCATCAAGTACCACGGGAACTATCTCGGCAATGGCAGCTTTTATGCCTGCTGCGTAGTCACCATCTTTGAAGTGTGGAATCATATATTCGGTTTGAAGGCGCTTGCAGAACACATCGGGCAACACACCCTCAAGGCCGTAACCGGTTGCAAACCCTATCTCGCCGTCGCCCTTATCGTTCCTGGGCTTCACGAGCATTACAAAACCATTGTTGAGCGCTTTGCCACCAACACCCCACTTTTGGCCCAATTGTGTAGCAAACTCCTTGGCATCCATTCCTCCCAAGTCGTCAACGGTGACTACCACTATCTGGTTCTGGGTCTGTTTCGACAATGTGTCGAGCTCAGCATTGAGTGCATTAACCAGCGAATCGTTGTTAATAATGTGTGCCAAGTCCACCACGGGCGACGCGTTGGCTGGACGCTCTGGGACTTGAGCCAAGCTCCCTTTGCACACCAATGCAAAGAGAGCAATCAATACTATTCTATTTAATAACTTCATTATTATTTCTACAAACTGAGAGAAAGAAATTAAAATTAAACGTGATTGTGAATGGACGAAACAGGTACATCCACTATTCTACTGAGAACTGAGAACTGATTACTGAAAACTCTATCACCAGCTTCCGCCGCCACCGCCGCCGCCAAACGAGCCGCCGCCAAAGCCGCCCCAGCCGCCGCCACCGCCGCTCCAGCTGCTGCCGCTGCTAGAACTGCCAGAGCCGAAGCCGCCCGGGAAGATAATGGGACCGCCAGTGTAGGTGCGGGTATTGTTGCCGTTGCCGCCGTTATTGTTACTGCTCTTTACAACAAAGATGAAACATATTATCATTATCAGCACAATAATCGAAAGCACGGCATCCGAGGCATCATTACCCATCAACTCCTCAGCTTCGTTGAAGTCGCCTTGCAGGGCCGGCTTGATAACCTCAAGAGCATCCCATATGCCACCGGCATAGTCATTCTCCCTGAAATGGGGTATCATTTTCTCATCTACTATATTGCTACACAGCACGTCGGGCAACGGGCCCTCGGCACCATAGCCTGTAGTGATGAAGGCTCGTCCCTTACCCTTGGCATCGTCACCTGTCTTGGGCTTGATAAGGATTATAACACCATTGTCAGAACCCTTGTGACCCACTCCCCATTTTTGACCAACCTCCTGGCCAAACTCGGCAAGTTCATACCCTTCAAGAATTTCATTGGTAACAGTCATCACCACAATTTGGTTGCTGGTGGTGCGCGAGAAAGCTTCGAGGGAGTCCTCAAGCAGTTGAACTTGATAAGGCTCAATAATCCCGGCATAGTCCCAAACAAGAAGCTTCTGCGTGGGCTTTTCGGGTATTGCGGCACTCATGCTCAATGTCATCAAGAGCATGAGCATTGTAGTGAGTAGTATATTGCGGCGTGTTATCATTGTTCTTAATCTTCTACTAAAAGGATATCTTTAATCTTGTCGAGAGCATCCTCAATTCCTTCGCCATATTTGTTCTCCTTGAACTTAGGAACCATTATCATATCAATAACATCGGTACACATTTGGTCAGGGAACTTTTTCTCTGTTCCTAAGCCAGTGGCTATGGCTGCTTCGCCTTTGGCATCACCTGTTTTGGGCTTTACAACGATAGTGATGCCGTCGTTGGTCTCCTTATGGCCCACACCCCACTTGTTGCCAAGTGCTGTAGCATAATCAAGAGCTTTCATGCCCTTCAGATCATCGACGATAACCACTGCCACCTGCGCCAGCTTAAGGCTGTCAAGCTCTATTATCTTCTCGGTTATCTCCTTCACGTCTTTCTCACTCAGCAAACTTGCCATGTCAAGAATTGGCGACGATGGTGCATCGGGCAATAAATCCTCATTGATTTGCTTGGCTACTGCCTCGCTCTGCGATACTTGTGCACTTTGCTCAGCACTCTTGCTAGTATCGCGACATGCCGAGATTGTCAACAGCAGCACAGCTGCCATTGCAAATGTCAATAGCGATTTAGTCCTCATAAGATATCTCGTTGCTAAGTTCGTTCTCATCGTCTTCCTCACAAGGGAAGTAGGTTTTCAGTTTCTCACCCACGCTAGCAATCACCTTGCACATGCCAGTTGCAGGGTCTCCCTTTTTGAGATATTCCAACAAAGTGTTTTTCTCATCTTCCCAGTAGTTCTCGGGGACAACGGCGTTGATGCCAGCATCACCCAAAATGGCAAACTTGCGGCTCTCAAATGCCACATAGATGAGCACACCATTGCGGTGGCGAGTTTTGAACATTTTCAGGTGGTTGAAAGTCTTGGCGGCTGCTTTCATCACGTCTTTGCCGCACTTGGGCGTCACATGAACGCGAATCTCGCCCGAGGTCATCTTCTCGGCATCGCCAATGGCATCCACTACTCGCCCCTGATCGGGGATACTAATAAAATCGTCAAGTCGCATAGCCTTTTTATTTTTACATTAGAGTGGCAGGACAAGTCACCTCGCCCTTGCACACTCTAATGAAATAATTATGCTTTCGTTAAAAATATTCTATGCACAATACAGCACATTGTGCATTAGTTAAATTAGTCGTTGAGCATTGAGTCAACATCGGGAGCCTTGTCAGCGCCTTCTTGAGCAGCGAAGTAGGGACGCTCGTTGAAGCCGAAGAACTTAGCAAGGATGTTGCCTGGGAACTTGCGGATGTTGGTGTTGTAACCCTGAGCGGTCTCGTTGAATTTCTTGCGCTCGGTAGCGATGCGGTTCTCGGTGCCCTCGAGTTGTACTTGCAAGTTCTCAAAGAGCTTGTCACTCTTCAGTTCGGGATAAGCCTCATGCACAACATTGATGGCCAAGCGAGCCTGCTCGAGCATCTTGTCCTGTGCAGCAGCATAGGACTGCATCGACTTAGCATCGTTGGGATCCATCTTAACGTTAGCTAGTGAGTCGGCAGTAGCAGCTACGGCTTGCATTTGCTGATCGGCATTAGCAGCTGTGTTGTTGTGAGCGCGAGCATTGGCAGTTCCAAGTTGAATCTCTTTCTCGGTGTTGGCATATTTCTTGGCACTAGCTGCAACGTTCTTAATCAGGTCGATGCGACGCTGATATTGGTTCTCAACCTGTGACCAAGCAGTCTTAACTCCCTCTTCCTGGGTTACCAGGTCATTGTAGCCACTGTAAACCCACATTGCCAAGGCTGCAAGAATAGCGATACCTGCGCAACCCAACTTGCCCAGTCCAAAGCATCCCTTGCCAGCATTGCCGCCCAAAGCTGCGTTCATGGGATTCTGATTGTTGTTAACGCCACCATTGTTCACTTGTGGCTCTTGAGTGTTGTTAGTGTTTAAACTCATAATTTTGATGTATTAAATTAATGATTATTTTATTTTTGTTGTAAAAGTAATGCTTTTTATTTAAATAAGAACAATTTTTATACTAATATTTTTGTTTGAAGTAAAAAAGAATACTCTGACGCTTATTTGTTAGAAGCCTGCCAACACAATCATATTAACTTGATAGTAACATGAACAACCTTTTTAATAGTTTCGGTTTAGAAAAAAATTGTATCTTTGCATCGTGAAGTATAAAAAATCTCTCTACGGCTCAACTACTTCACTATTTTACTGCTTCACATATCAGCTAATGAAAGGTTTTTTCAAAATATTAAGGCGCTTTGTGCCTCCCTATAAAAAGCAACTGGCACTGAACATCTTGTTCAACATCCTAGCTGCGTTGCTCACGTTGTTCTCGTTTGCACTCATCATCCCCATTCTTGAGATGCTGTTCGGGATTAACACCGCCACCTACAGCTACACCCCTTGGGGCTCGGCAAGCATAGACAAGGTGATTGTCAACAACTTCTACTACTATGTACAAAGCATAATAGCCAGCAGCGGCAAGAGTGTGGCGCTGGCATGCATCGCTGCTGCACTGGTGGTGATGACTGGCCTGAAGACTGGCGCCGCCTATATGGCTGCCTTCTTCATGATATCATTGCGCACCGGCGTGGTGCGTGACCTGCGTGCAATGATCTACAACAAGATGGTGTCGTTGCCCATCGGCTTTTTCTCTAGCGAGCGCAAGGGCGACGTGATGGCACGCATGAGTGGCGATGTGACCGAGGTGGAGAACTCGGTGATGATGTCGCTCGACATGATGTTCAAGAATCCCATCATGATAGTGGTGTGCTTGGCGATGATGCTCTTCGTGAGCTGGCAGCTGACGCTGTTTGTGTTCATCCTGCTCCCCATCGCTGGCTTTATCATGGGCCGCGTGGGCAAGTACCTCAAGCGCGCTTCGCTTGAGCAGCAAAATCAGCTAGGCACCATTATGTCGAATATTGAGGAGACAATCAGTGGACTGCGCATCATCAAGGCCTTCAACGCCGAGGACAAGGTGATGAACCGTTTTGGGGCCGAGAACGAAAAATACCGCAACATCTCGCGACGCATGAACCGCCGCTACGAGCTGGCACACCCCATGAGCGAGTTCTTGGGCACCGCCACCATCGCCATCGTGCTGTGGTTTGGAGGCAAGCTCATTCTTGGTGGCACCAATGCCATCACAGCGCCCAAGTTCATCTACTACATGGTGATTTTCTATAGCATCATCAACCCCGCTAAGGATTTTTCAAAAGCGAGCTACAACATTCAGCGCGGACTTGCCTCGATGCAGCGCATCGACAAGATTCTGAGCGCCACCAATCCCATTACCGACCCCGCTGAACCTGTGAAACTCGACTCGTTTAAGCAAGGCATCAGTTACGAGAACGTGAAATTCAAATATCAAGATGCTTGGGTGATTAACGGTGTGAGCCTCGACATTCCATGCGGCAAGACGGTGGCACTCGTGGGACAGAGCGGCTCGGGAAAAACAACCATTGCCGACCTGTTGCCACGTTTCTACGACGTGAATGAGGGTTCTATTACCATCGATGGTGTAGATATCCGCAACTATCGCGTAGCCGACCTGCGTGGGCTGATGGGTAACGTTAACCAGGAGGCAATTCTCTTTAACGACTCGTTCTTCAACAACATCGCCTTCGGTGTGGAGAACGCCACCCAAGAAGAGGTGGAGAAAGCTGCCAAGATTGCCAATGCCTACGACTTCATCATGGCAAGTGAGCAAGGCTTTGACACCAACATCGGAGACCGTGGCTGCAAACTTTCGGGCGGTCAGCGTCAACGCATCAGCATTGCCCGCGCCATTCTCAAGAATCCACCCATCCTCATCCTCGATGAGGCAACCTCGGCGCTCGATACCGAGAGCGAGCACCTAGTGCAGGAGGCCCTCGACAAACTCATGCACGGCCGCACCACGCTGGTAATCGCCCACCGCCTCTCAACCATCAAGAATGCCGACCTCATCGTGGTCATGCACGAGGGCAAGATTGTGGAACAAGGCTGTCACGACGAGCTTATAGCCCTGGGCGGCACCTACAAGCACCTGGTCGACATGCAGACGTTCTAATCAATGCAAAATGCTCAATGCACAATGCATAATTGGTTTAACAATATAATTCCAATATAATTCCTTTATTTCCTTTAACTCTTTTATCTATAGAATACAGACATGAAAAAAATATTTTTAATCTTAATGATGGCTTTTGCCATGACAACACAACTGATGGCCGACGACATAGTGCCAAAGGCCACCATTCACCTGCGCAACGGTAAGACGCTGGAAGGCGTTATCATGTCGCGGACCGAGCAGCAAGTACTACTATCCACGCTCGATGGCATTGACTACACCATTGCCATGAGTGATATTGACCATATCGACCACGCTACACGCAAGAAGAACTACGACACCGCCAAGTTCCGTGGATTCATTGACGTGGGCTACTCACTTGGCGTGGGAGAGCCACGCAACGATTTTTGGCTCATCGAGACCTCTTTTGGATATGCCATAACACCTAGAGCTTACATTGGAGCAGGTATTGGTCTGCACAGTTTCAAACCTATACTCAAGTCCTATCCTCTGCGCACCGAAAAGGCCCAGCCCGAAGAGAACGACCCCAACTGGCGCTACCCGTTCATCCCCATCTATGCCGAGGGACGTTACAGTTTCAAAAACGAGAGCCAAAACACCCCATGGTTGAGCCTCAAGGTGGGCGCCACTTTCATCAACCACAAGGGTTTTTACACCTCGCCAAGCATAGGCTACCACTTCAAGAGTAACCAGTACTTCTCGTTTAACGTGGGCATGGGATATGCTCTGCACACTGCGCACTACAAACTGTGGTGCACCGGCGACACTCCTGGCGCCATCCCCGACAAGAGCGGCAGCTCCTACCTTGACAAGAGTGCCATGTTCCACAACTTCTTCCTAAAGGTCGGAGTAGAATTCTAATCTTGTTTATAAACAGCTAAAAAACAACCACATAAACATGGCGAGCATCATCATTGATACTCGCCATGCAATTTATTTATAATTAAAAAAACTGCTTAATAAGGATTTTTGAAATAGTCCATTAATAATTGCAGGGGCAATCACTTATTTATTAAGTGAACGCATTTTTTCCAAAAACCATCCTTTAGACTTTTCTGCTTGCGTTTTGTCATTTTTTTGAGTTTCGTCTGCCAGTATTTTTTCCATAAGTTCAATTGATAATTGTTATGTTACTTCCAAGATGTCCTGAGTAATTGCAATGGTTTTTTCGTTGAATTTCTTTAAGCATGGCGTCTTAGCCAAAGCTATGGCCTGCTTGATTTCGTTTGTTTGGATTTCGGTCTTATTGATTTCTGTCAATTGCTTTATCTCATCAAGGGTGAAATACTTGGAGTAAATATCCACCATCTTATCGGGCATCTTTTCTATTAACTGATTCATAAAATCATCAATATATGGATTATCTTCTTGCCCTAATTGCTTATAGGCAGAGACCATTCTCTCTTTCATTGTCTTCTCATATTCCGTGGCATCGAGCAAGGCTTTTACCGCAGCTTTAAATTCCTGGGTTGCTCCCGATTTTGACTGCTGTTGAGGAGTGTTGGAGCCTGTGGCAGTGATTGTTGCAAAAATCATAGCCAGCAACAATAATTGTTTCATGCAAGTTTTCATCGTCTATAATGGTTTAGGGGTTATAATAATTAGATAGCAAAATTAAGAAAAACTATTAAAACCTACAACTAATCAGTGCTGATTTCATGAATAAACGACGCAGCATTCGGTGTTTTTCAAAAGAAATAAAATAAAAAAATACAATAAAATATTGTTTGAGTAAAAGAAAATCTCTATCTTTGCCAAATCTAAAATACAACCTTATATTTGTCCAATAACAATTTAACACTATGTATACAAGGATATTAGAAAGCGAACTTTTAAGATTGAAAAGCATTTTTAATGTTGTCACCGTGACTGGACCTCGGCAATCAGGCAAGACCACTTTATGCAAAATGGCATTCCCTAACTATCATTATATCAACCTTGAAGATGAGACAACAATTAGTGAACTTGAGCTAAACAAGAAGGCTTTTATTGAAAAATATAGCAATGGGCTAATTATTGATGAAGTGCAACGAATGCCTGAGATTTTGAGTGCTGTTCAGGTGGTGGTTGATGATAATCCACAATCAAGCATTGTGCTTACAGGTAGCAACAATTTGCTTTTATCACAAAAGGTTTCTCAATCGCTTGCAGGTCGAACAGCAGTCATTACGTTGTTACCTTTTTCTATCAGTGAACTCTCCGATAAAGACAAAACGGTTGATGAATTTGAGATGATGTTCAAAGGTTTTTACCCTGTAGTGTGGGCACAAAACAAACCAGCTACCGATGTATATCGTCAGTATTATAACACTTACATCCAGCGAGATGTCTTTCAAGTGATGAACATAAGGCGGTTAAATGAGTTCCGTAAGTTTCTTGTTATATCGGCCTCACGCATTGGATGTGAATTTAATGCACAAAGCATTGCAAATGAATTGGGGGTTTCTTTGCCTACTATTCAGGAATGGACAAATTTGCTTGAGGCAACTTATGTAGCTTTCCGTCTCAATCCATTTTACCGCAACATTGGAAAACGTCTTGTTAAAACTCCTAAATTCTATTTTTATGATGTAGGCTTAGTTTGTTATCTATTGGGAATTAAAAATGCTCATCAATTAAAAACACATCCGCTACGAGGCCAAATCTTTGAGAACATGGTTATCGGTGAATTAGTAAAGCATCAGTTCAATCATGGAATGGATAATAATTTGTTCTTTTATCGTGATAAAGGCCAGCACGAAGTTGACGTTATCATCGATGATGGCTTGCAAGAATTAAAAGCTTATGAGATCAAATTGTCACCAATTGTTCATCCTGATTTCTATAAGAATCTCAATTATTTCAAGTCATTATTTGAGAAAGAGACTAAAATTACCCAAGTCATCAACACTGGGGCAATAAGCGTAAATGATTCTTTCGTCGGGCACATCAGTTACAAGGATTTGGATTTAGCATTAACCACAAAAGAGCATTAAAGCCCAATGACTGATTTAGGTTTATTAGCCATATCGTCAAATATACGTCAAAAACCCATAATACAAAAGCCCGACAACCGTTGATTTTCAACCGATTATCGGACTTTGCAGTGCCCAAGAAAGGACTCGAACCTTCACGCCTTGCGGCACACGCACCTGAAACGTGCGCGTCTACCAATTCCGCCACTTGGGCTTTTTAAATTGCGGTTGCAAAGGTAGTGATATTTTTTTAACTGGCAATAGTTTTTGTAATTTTTTTCTCAAAGCATCACCAATTCGCTTAATAGTGAGCGCTATCCGCCCGCAAATTATCATTTGTCCTTTTCAAAGAGTTTGTCGATTTGAACTCTCAGGTGAGATGGCAATGGTGGGATGTTGTGGGTGTTCTTGCTCTATCAATATATATCATATTGAAAATATTATTTTTTATTAAATAACATTTTTTGCCACCATTATTAGTGCCGTTGAACCGAAAAGCAGTATCTTTGCAGATTATTTCGCCGGGCGACGTTGTGTCAATGCTCCCGCTATCAGATGGAGTGGGCGGGGAAGTGTGAGAGTCCTCATGTTATATCACATTCTCATGACATACCCACAGCTTGCCACAACCAAGGCAAAGTAATGTTATAAAAAACTAATATGAGCGAAGAAAATATCAAGAATAATAAGAAACAAGACGACGAGTCGATTATTGAGCAAGCGGCGAGCGAAGAATACCGCTACGGCTTTGTGAGCGACTTTGAGACCGATGTTATCCCCAAGGGACTTAACGAGGACGTGGTGCGCCGCATCAGCCAGCTTAAGAACGAGCCCGAATGGCTACTGGAGTTCAGGCTTAAGGCGTTCCGCCACTGGCAGACCCTCAAGCTGCCAAAATGGGGCAAGGTGAACATGCCCGACATCGACTTCCAGGCCATAAGCTACTATGCCGCACCACAAACCAAGACTGGTGACAAGAAAGAGATAGACCCCGAGTTGAAGAAGACTTTCGACAAGCTGGGCATTCCCCTCGAGGAGCAGAAGCGACTGAGCGGCATGGCTGTCGACGCAGTAGTCGACAGTGTGAGCGTTCACACTAGCTACCGTGAGCGCCTGGCTGAACTAGGTGTGATTTTCTGCTCGATAAGTGAGGCTGTGAAGGACTACCCCGACCTAGTTAAGAAATACATGGGAACCGTGGTACCTTACACCGACAACTTCTTTGCTGCCCTCAACTCGGCTGTGTTCAGCGACGGATCATTTGTCTACATTCCCAAGGGCGTGCGTTGCCCAATGGAATTGTCGAGCTACTTCCGCATCAACGCGGCGCAGACGGGTCAGTTTGAGCGCACTCTCATCGTGGCCGACGACGACAGCTACGTGAGCTACCTTGAGGGCTGCACGGCGCCAATGCGCGACGAGAATCAGCTGCATGCCGCCATCGTAGAGATTATCGTCGAGGAGCGTGCCGAGGTGAAATACAGCACCGTGCAGAACTGGTACCCTGGTGATAAAGACGGCAAGGGTGGCATCTACAACCTTGTGACCAAGCGCGGAATTTGCCGTGGCGATCACTCGAAACTGTCGTGGACACAGGTTGAGACTGGCAGTGCTATCACCTGGAAATACCCAAGCACCATCCTCAAGGGCAACAACACCGTGGGCGAGTTCTACAGTGTGGCTCTCACACGCAACTACCAGATGGCCGACACCGGCACTAAGATGATACACCTAGGCAAGAATTCCCGTTCTACCATCGTGAGCAAAGGTATCAGTGCAGGACACAGCGAGAACAGCTACCGAGGTATGGTCAAGGTGGCTCCCGATGCCACCAACTGCCGCAACTACACCCAGTGCGATAGTTTGCTGCTGAGCGACACCAGCGGAGCCCACACCTTCCCCGTGATTGAGGTTGGCAATGACTCAAGCATCGTCGAGCATGAGGCTACCACAAGTAAGATTAACGAGGACCAGATTTTCTACTGCAACCAGCGCGGAATAAGCACCGAGGACGCCGTGGGGCTCATCGTCAACGGCTACGCCCGCGATGTAATGAAGAAGTTGCCCATGGAGTTTGCTGTCGAGGCACAGCGCCTGCTCAGCGTCTCGCTTGAAGGCAGCGTGGGATAATGGTTAATGCATAATTCATAATTCATAATGCACAATTAAAATCTAGTTATCTAGAACTTCTAGAAAATCTAGAAAAGAAATATAAAAAACGACAATGTTAGTTATCAAAGATTTACATGCCTCTATCGAGGGCAAGGAGATATTAAAAGGGGTAAACCTCACCGTCAAGCCAGGCGAGGTGCACGCTATCATGGGACCTAACGGCAGCGGAAAAAGCACTCTTAGCTCGGTGCTCACCGGTAACCCAGCCTACACCGTCACTGGTGGCGAGGTGGAATTCTACGGCAAGAATCTGCTGGAGCTCAGCCCCGAAGACCGCGCCCACGAGGGCATCTTCCTGAGTTTCCAGTATCCCGTTGAGATTCCAGGCGTGCTCATGAGCAACTTCATGCGCACCGCCATCAACGAGAAGCGCAAATATCAAGGTTTGGAACCTATGAGCGCCACCGACTTCCTCAAACTCATGCGAGAGAAACGCGCCGTGGTCGACCTCGACAACAAGCTCGCCTCACGTGCCGTGAACGAGGGTTTCAGTGGCGGTGAGAAGAAACGCAACGAGATTTTCCAGATGGCGATGCTCGAGCCACGCCTCTCGATTCTTGATGAGACCGACAGTGGCCTCGACATCGACGCGTTGCGCACCGTTGCCAACGGTGTGAACCGCCTCAAGAGCGACGATAACGCCACTATCGTTATCACCCACTATCAGCGTTTGCTCGACTACATCAAGCCCGACCAGGTGCACGTGCTCTACAAGGGACGCATAGTGATGACTGGTGGTCCAGAACTCGCTCTGGAGCTCGAAGAGAAAGGTTACGACTGGATTAAGGAACAAGTTGACAACAATCAGCTATGAACAACTCGCTGAAACAATATATCGACCTACACGACAGCAACCTAGAAGCGATTGAGAGCCACTCGGCGCCACAGCTCAACGCACTCAGGAAAGAGGCACGCAAGGTTCTTGAAGGAGCAGTGTTGCCACGCAAGGGTAGCGACGACTATGAGGCAACCGACCTCAACGCTGCGCTCGCACCCGACTATGGCGTGAACATCAACCATGTGGATCTTTCACGCGAGTCAACCACCAAGTTCCGTTGTGAAGTGCCCAACTTGAGCACCTGCCTCTACTACGTGTTTAACGACACTTTCCGCCCAAGCGCAACAGCTGGGCAGAGTGGAGACAAAGCCAGCGTGGAGTCGTTCCAGAACACCAAGCACCCCGAGGTTCTTGCCAAGCACTACGGCAGCGTCGCCAATCTAACCAATCCCTGCACAGCACTCAACACCATGCTTGCACAGGACGGCGTGCTCATCTACGTGCCCAAAGGGTCGGCAACTACTAAGCCCATCCAGCTCATCAACGTGTTTGATGCCAACGCGCGCTTGATGGCTGTTCGTCGCGTGCTCATTGTCCTTGAGGACGACGCCCAGGCCAAGGTGCTCGTGTGCGACCACACCAAGGGCGACAAGCAATATTTGAGCCTTGAGACGGTGGAAGTGATAGCAGGTCGCAACTCACGCCTCGACTACTACCACATGGAGGAGAGCGACGAGCACACTACACGCCTGTCGCAGTTGTGGGTAAGCCAGCAAGAAGGTAGCAATGTGCTAATCGACGGCATAACACTCACCAACGGTTACACTCGCAATGACTACCAGATTGACGTTGATGGCGCACACTGCGACACCCAGCTGCTAGGAATGGCAATCGCCACTAGCGACCAGCACGTCGATAACCACACGCTCATCAACCACAACGCTCCGCGTTGTCAGAGCAACGAGATGTTTAAATATGTGCTCAACGACAATGCCGTGGGTGCATTTGCAGGAAAGATTCTCGTTAAGCCCAACTGCCCCAAGATTGACGCCTATCAGGGAAACCGCAATATCGTGGCATCGCCCACAGCACGCATGTACACCAAGCCACAGCTCGAAATCTACACCGACGACGTGAAATGTTCGCATGGCTCTACCGTGGGACAGCTCGATCAAGAGGCTTTGTTCTACATGCAAACTCGCGGCATATCGTTACCCGTAGCCCAAAAGCTGCTGATGCAGGCCTTCATGAGCGACGTGATCGACGGGGTGCGTCTCGACAGCCTTCGCGACCGACTGCGCCACCTGGTGGAGATGCGTTTGAGCGGCGACGCGATGATTTGCGAAACCTGTGAACTCAAGAAATAATTTTTTGATCTTCAACACTACACTACTACCCTACCATACAAACAATGAACGTTTACGAAATACGTGACCAATATCCAATCCTGAACAGGAAAATCGAGGGCAAGCCTTTGATTTACCTCGACAATGCCGCCACGTCGCAGACACCGCGCTGCGTGGTGGAAACTATTAATGACATGTATTATAACCACAAGTCGAACGTGCATCGTGGCGTACACACCATCTCACAAGAGGCCACCAACATCATGGAGGCTACGCGCGAGAAGGTACGTCAGTTCATCAATGCAAAGTCGACTAGCGAGATTGTTTTCACACGCGGCACTACCGAGGCCATCAACCTCGTGGCATCTTCGTTTGGCGACAGTCTCTACACCGGCGACGAGATAGTGCTCACCGTGATGGAGCACCACAGCAACATCGTGCCCTGGCAACTGCTGCAGCGCAACAAGCGCCTCAAAATCCATGTGGTTCCCATCGACAAGAATGGCGACCTCGACCTCAACGCCTATGAAGACCTGTTCACCGAGAACATTCGCTTTGTAGCTCTCACTCATGTGTCGAATGTGCTCGGAACCGTCAACCCTGTGAAAAAGATGGTGGAAATTGCTCACCGCTATGGTGTGCCAGTGCTCATCGACGGAGCTCAAGCCGCACCCCACATGAAGATTGACGTGCAAGACATCGACGCCGACTTTTACTGCTTCTCGAGCCACAAAATGTATGGTCCTGCTGGCATTGGCGTGCTCTACGGCAAGGAGAAACAATTGAGCCGAATGGTGCCTTATCAAGGTGGAGGCGAGATGATTGGCAATGTCACGTTTGAGAAGACCACGTTTGCCGAACTGCCCTTCAAGTTTGAGGCTGGAACGCCCGACTTTGTGGGAATTGCCGCCTTTGGAGCCGCTATCGACTATATCAACTCGCTGGGAATTGAGAACATTGCCAGCCACGAGCAACTGCTGCTCGACGCTGCCACAAGCCAGCTCATGGAGATTGAGGGAATGCGCATCTTCGGCACTAGCGCTACTAAGGAAGGTGTAATCTCATTTCTTGTCAACGACATCAACAGCTACGACATGGGGCTGCTGCTCGACAAGCTGGGCATTGCCGTTCGCACAGGTCACCACTGCGCTCAACCGTTGATGAAGCGACTGGGAGTCACTGGCACCGTGCGTGCATCGTTCGCACTCTACAACACCCTCGAGGAAGTCACAGCCTTCACCCAGGCCGTGGCCCGAGTCGCCAAGATGTTCTAGCACCAGCATCGATGCATCAAAGTTCGCCGCACCCAAAATAAAAAAATAATACATTTAATAATACCAACCATTATAAAACTTATATTTAATTTTTTGTCAGTGATGTTGCTGTTTGCAATGGCTGCATCAGTAGCGTAATCCAGAAAATTTATGACTTTTCAGGATTATAATCCCGAAAAAGCATGACTTTTCGGGATTATAATCTAAAAAAGTTGCAAAATTCAAATGAATAACATATATTTGCAACAAAAAAATATATGTACCACAGAGATTTAAAGCCAATAATAGCCGATAAGTGTTTTCGGCATAAAGCGATTCTGCTTTTAGGGGCGCGACAAGTAGGCAAGACAACGCTTCTCAAGGAGTTTATAAAAGAGCAGCCTAATGATGATGTCCTTTATCTCAATTGTGATGATTTGGTAGTTGTTTCCAATCTCACTAACCGAAACATCCAGCAACTGAAGTTATTAATTGGTGAGGCCAAATTAGTTGTCATTGATGAAGCTCAAAAGGTTGACAATATAGGGCTTACCATTAAAATTATTGTGGACAATTTTCCCGATGTACAAGTAATAGCAACGGGTTCATCGGCCTTTGAATTAAGAAATAGGCTAAATGAACCTTTAACTGGCCGCAAATATGAGTATCAGCTTTTTCCTATATCTACCAATGAGATTTACAAATCTAATGGATTTATTGAAGTGGAGAGACTGTTGGAATCAAGACTCATTTATGGATCTTACCCCGACATTCTTACTCAAAGCCAAGAAGTGCATGAACTGCTGAATGCGCTTACCGACAGTTATCTATACAAAGATGTTCTTGCTATGGGTGAACTTCGCAAACCCGAATTACTCAACAAACTATTACAGGCCATAGCTTTTCAAGTAGGTTCAGAGGTTTCTTACAGTGAATTGGCAACAACAATAGGAAGTGATGCCAAAACAGTAGAACGATACATTGAGTTGTTGGAAAAGTGTTTCATTATCTTCCGTCTCAACGGTTTGAGTCGAAACCTACGAAATGAACTAAAGAAAGCTAAGAAGATTTATTTCTATGATAATGGGGTTAGAAATGCTGTTATTCAGCAATTTGCGCCACTAAATATGCGCAATGACATTGGAGCGCTATGGGAAAATTTCTTCATCTTTTGGAGAACAAAATCTCAACAAGAAATAGACTATATTGAAGAAAGAGATGGTAAATTTAGCATTTTTGAGATGAAATGGAATCCAAAGAAATCGGATGTGAAGTTCCCATCAAGTTTCATAAACGCTTATCCTATAGCTGAAAGTGCTATCATTACGCCCGAGAACTACTTAACTTACTTAATATAATCACTGTAATGCACAAAAAAACAATAGGGTGTATCATCAATGACACACCCTGATATTTTAGGAGTTTCCATATTTGATTTATTATTTTAGATGTAACCAACTACGATGTAAACAAATCCTTTAGGTGTGCGAACCTCGCGGTAGAGTACTCCATCGGCAAGCAACAAGCGCTCACGGTTGTGGGATATGAAACGACCATAGCTCGGACGCTTAAAGAAACGTGCCCCCATTGCTGGGCGATGAGCCATCGCAAATCTTTGGTCAAAGTGGCGTGGACCTGGATGACGGTGGTCGAAGTGACGATTGTCAAAGCGACGCTCCATTTTGTGCTTTATGCCACCCATATCACGATGACGAACTCCCTGTGCGGTGGCCGTGCTTGTGCCACCCATTAGCATTGCAGCTGCCGCAAATGCTGTGATAAGTAATTTTGTTTTCATAATTTTTGGGTTTTGTGTCAGGAGTCATATAATCTGGCTTCCTTGACTAGTGAAACATGTTAACGATTCTCTTTGTAATATAGACAACATAAAAAGACAAAAGTTCAACACCACCCTACCAGTAATAGACTTTCACCACAATTACACCGATTAACTACCATTTGTTATATATAAAACATCCCCTAAAAAGATAGGAAATTGTGTTTTTGTTAAGAAAAACACCAACAAAAGCTTCATAATCCCCAATGTTGGGAACAAAAAACTTGAATCAAAATGAATCAATCAACTTTGTTAAAATGAGATTCGAGCACGAAATAATGTGTTTGTCAAACGTACAAGAATGACACAAGTTAAACCGTTGATTATTAGACAATGAACTGCCAGAAAATAGTCTGTAAAGTAAACTGAAAAAAGCCAAAAACACCTAAATAACATCTTTAAAACCAATATTTTTTGTAACTTTGCACGTTTTTTCAGCACACTGGTATTTTTTTTATGAGGAAGCAACTCCTATATATATTTACCGCCATTCTCATGTTTTCGTCAATGGCGGCCTTTGCACAGGATCATTTCTACGAGAGTCTCTTTAAGAAAGGATTCGACGTAGTTATTGTAGAAAATGAAGGTGTGAAGAACTTCCTCGACGACCGTTCCTACGACAAGCCTGATTTGACCAGTAAATACAGCTACAGCATCGTAAAAAAATATAGCAAGGGATATCCTTCAAAGCCTGCGGGCATCACGCTCCAATGGGATTCTATCACGCCCACCGAGGACATATCGTCGATAGTAGTCACTCTTCTGGAGTCTGACAAAGAATTAAAGGGGTCGGCTATTGACAGAGGCTTCTATAAAGAAAAAAATTTAAAGCGCTATTATCCCGATAAAAGTAGCCACGAGTATTTACTGTGTAACATGTGTCCGCACAAGTATTACTATTATAAAGTAGAAGAAGTTCTATATAATGGGCACAAAAACACTCTATTGAAAGGCAAGTTCTATGCCGATGGACAAATCAGGATGCTGCGTGTCGACGGTATGGCCAACGTGAGAGACTTTGGCGGATGGGACACATCTTTTGACCGAGCTGTTGTCTACGGAAGAATATTCCGAGGAAACCGACCTGAGGGCATCACCTCTACTGGCAAGAACGATTTTGTGAAAAACGAACACATCACAGCCGACCTCGACCTGAGAGGCAAAGACCTGGGCAGGTCGCCTCTGGGACCACTTGATAAAGTGGAATACTTCTGCACCAACAACCAGCGATATAAGTACGGCCTCATCAGTTCCAAGACGGCGCTGGCCAAGGACCTCAACTTCATCGCCAGCGTGCTGCGCAAAGGAGGAAGCGTGTTCTTGCATTGCAACCATGGCGCCAACAGAGCCGGAACGCTATCGTTTGTTATTTCAGGAATTCTCGGCCTTAGTGAGGCCGACCTAAGCCGCGACTACGAACTATCGGCGTTTGCCTATAGCAGCATCTCACGTTCAAAAACCTATGGCGACATGCTGCCCGAAATTCGGTCCTATGGCGAAGAAGATGATGACCTGGCGCAATGCTTCTATAACTACGCACGCAGCATAGGCGTCTCGGAGAAAAACCTCGACACCATTCGCAGCATCATGCTCGATCTCCCACCTGACGATCCAAGAATACTTGATGCTCACAGGTAAGATATAGTCCTATTTGAATAAAACAACTAAAAAAATATAAGATATTGCGACCTATGAAAACGAAATTTGTTTTATGCTTTTTAGTAGTTTCTGTTACAGCGGTATGCTTTTCCTCCTGCAATAGGCAGAGCAAAAGTGTAGCGAGCAATACAACTGTATTTAACAAACCCGATCCTCCTGTGTGGGTTCTCAATGACGATGACGTAGAGCTGGGAACTGATGATTTCTTCACCTTTGACATCCAGCCCGACTACTCAAGTTTGAATGAAACCGTGTATACCGACCCATCTAAACAAATGTATGTTGAGAACTCTAATTTCAAGGATTCAGTAAGCATCAAATATAATGGTAACAAGGCTATCGTTAATTGCGACAAGGATGCTGCATGCACAGTTAAAACCGATGGCGCCAACGTTACCATTAAAACCACCAAGGATGTGGCTTGCACACTTACTGGAAAGTCCGAGAGTGGTTCGCTCAAAATCCTGGGCAACAACAAGGTGCGTGTAAATCTCAACGGTGTCAATCTTAAAAGCGCAAACGGACCAGCCATCAATAGCCAGTCTAGCAACATTTGCTTCATCGTTACCGATGCTGCATCTACCTTGTGCGACGACAGCACTTATGCCGAACCAAGCGATGACGAGAAGCAAAAGGGGTGCATTTGCAGCAATGGTTATCTCGCAATAAGCGGTAAAGCCCCATTAAAGGTTATTGCCAAAGGTGCCAACGCCATACATTCCAGCGAGGCTATCTTTGTGCGACGCGGCAGCAACCTCGACATCGACTCCCGAGCAGGTAGCGCCATCAAGGCCAAAAACAAAGTGATGGTTGAGGGTGGATTGATCAACATCAACTCAACAGGACACGGCGGACACGGCATCGCCGCTAAGCAGAAGGTAGAAATAGCGGGAGGACGAACCACCATTATCAGCAATGCAGGTGCTGGCAAGGATGGCAAGAACTCACGCGGCATAAAGAGTGACAGCATTGTTGCTATCACCGGCGGCATTGTGCGCATCAAGGAATCATCAATTGGCGGCAAGGGCATTCGTGCCAACAAGTTCCTTGCCAAAAACTGTATTATCGACGTTCTCACATTTGGCGAGGACGACAAGATTACAGGTAGCAAGAACCGTGGTATTAAAGGTGCCGATGAGATAAGAATCGACAGCTCGCGAGTGCGCGTCCGCACCGAGAATGGATGGAACGAGGGCCTCTCAACTCATCGCAAGGTCTTAATTAACAACAGCCTTGTAGAATTGAAGACACGCGACGATGCCATCAGCGCAGGTGACCCCGAGACTGCCGATATTGAAATCAACAACTCTCACGTTTTTGCCTATTCAGGCATGGACGCCATCGATTCTAACGGAACTCTGCATATCGACGGTGGAGTGATATTTGTTATTGCTCAAACCCACTTGTGTAGAGGTTTCGACTGCGACCAAAAGGAATTCAAAATAGGTCCTAATGCAACTATCGTGAGTCTTGGTGAAATAACATCACCACCCACTGCCAGCCTGCTAGAGCACCCAGCCTGTCTTGTAACTCACTCAATTAACGATGCCGAGTTCTGCCTCTCAACTACAGGAAGTAATGACAACATCGTTAGCTATCAGAAACCCAAGTTCAGGTATTCCGACGCCAATTACAAAGTGCTCCTGAGCGTTCCTCAGTTCAAGCAGAATGTTTCTTACGACTTCTGCCGAAGAGCCACCATCTCCAACCCAAAGCACACGTTCCATGGACTGTCGATAGGTGGAACAGCCGACAACAAGGTGGTTGTTGCTAAGCACACGTTCAACAAGAACTATAACGACTACTCGTTGCCAACTCCTCCACGTCCACCCAAGAATGGCATGCTCAACCGCACTGGAGCAATGGCTGCCACTCCCGCTGGCGCCACTGCAGGAACTCCTGGTGCCGCAGCTGCTCCCACTGAGCCTCAAGCCAGCACTAAAACCACAAAGAAAGGCTCAAAGAGCAAGCCACAGAACAATGCAGCTCCTGTCAACGCACCAGATAACGCACAGGAAAGAGCACAAACGGGTGTCTAATCCCGTTCATTAGGTCGCATAATATAATAAAGCCAGCTCCCCAAAGTGGAAGCTGGCTTTTTCGTTGTGAATAGTGTCGACAACCTTTTAGGTGTCGATGGTAGCGTAGGTGGCGTTATCCTCGATGAACTTGCGACGTGGAGCAACCTCCTCGCCCATCAGCATCGAGAAGATGCGGTCGGCCTCGGCTGCGTCGCTAATGTTCACGCGCTTGAGCAGGCGGTTCTCAGGATCCATTGTGGTTTCCCACAATTGCTCGGGATTCATCTCACCAAGACCTTTGAATCGCTGGATGCGCACATTCTTCTCCTCGCCATTGGCATACTTCTCAATAAACTGGCGCACTTGCATGTCATCCCAGCAATACTCCATGTTGTTGCCCTTGATGGCACGGTAGAGTGGTGGGTTGGCGATGTAGAGGTAGCCATTGTCGATAATGGGTCGCATGCGACGATAGAAGAAGGTCATCAACAGGGTGGCGATGTGAGCTCCGTCGACATCGGCATCGGTCATGATGATGATTCGATGGTAACGCAGTTTCGACAGGTTAGCCTCCTTGGGATCTTCTTCAGTGCCAATGGTAACACCCAGAGCACGGAAGATGTTAACTACCGATTCACTCTCAAACACCTTGTGGTCCATTGCTTTCTCCACATTCAGGATTTTACCACGAAGTGGAAGGATGGCCTGGAAGCCACGGTCACGGCCCTGCTTTGCCGAACCACCTGCCGAGTCTCCCTCGACGAGGAAGAGCTCGCACTTAGCTGGGTCACGGCTCGAGCAGTCGGCAAGCTTGCCGGGTAGGCCACCTCCTGCCAATGGTGACTTGCGTTGCACCTTGGCGCGCGCTGTCTCGGCGGCGTGGCGTGCTGTGGCAGCAAGAATTATCTTCTCCACGATAGCCTTTGCCTGACTGGGATGCTCCTCGAGATAGATGTTCAATGCCTCTCTCAAGCTGGTCTCTACTGCACCAATTACCTCGGTGTTGCCGAGCTTGGTCTTGGTCTGGCCTTCAAACTGTGGCTCCAGCACCTTAACCGAAATCACGGCGGTAAGACCCTGACGGAAGTCCTCGGGCTTGATGTCGACTTTCACTTTCTCAAGCATCTTGCTGTCCTCGGCATATTTCTTCAATGTTGAGCCGAGTCCGCGACGGAAACCTGTGAGGTGGGTACCACCTTCGATGGTGTTGATATTATTGACAAACGAATAAATGTTCTCGTTGAACGAGGTGTTGTAGGTCATCGCAACCTCTACAGGGATGTCGCTCTTATTGGTGCTGATGTGAATCACATCATTAATAAGGGCCTCCTTGCTGGCGTCGATGTAACGAACAAACTCATCCAAACCGGTGCTGCTGAAGAACTCCTCGGTGTGAGGATTGCCCTCCTCGTCTTTCTCGCGCAAGTCGGTGAGAATAAGTTTCACACCGGCATTCAGGTAGGCGAGGTCACGCAAGCGAGTAGCAAGTATGCGGTACTCATAGACGGTGGTTTGGGTGAAAATCTTTGCGTCGGGATGGAACTTCACGGTAGTGCCGTGCTCATCGCCACAATCGCCTATCACATGAACGTCGCATGTGGGCTTGCCGTAGGCATATTCCTGACAATAAATCTTGCCGCCACGGCGAACCTCGGCACGCAGATAGTCACTCAATGCGTTAACGCAGCTAACGCCCACACCGTGCAAGCCGCCCGACACCTTATAGGAGCCTTTGTCAAACTTACCACCAGCGTGAAGCACTGTCATTACCACCTCGAGGGCCGATTTCTTGAGCTTCTCATGCTCGTCAACGGGGATACCACGACCATTGTCCTGAACAATGATAGAATTATCCTCGGTGATGGTTACACGAATGGTGTCGCAAAAGCCAGCCAATGCCTCGTCGATCGAGTTGTCGACCACCTCGCTCACGAGATGATGCAAACCCTTTACACTGGTGTCGCCAATGTACATCGCTGGGCGCTTGCGCACTGCCTCAAGACCCTCAAGCACTTGAATATTATGCGCCGAATACTTTTTCTCTTCTTGTTGTTCTCTAATTTCTTCGTTTGTCATATATGTCTTAATTATTTCGTTCTCTTTTTTACATTTGCAATGCCATCAAAACAACCTGACTAACAAACACTTACAATAGCTTATTTAAAACAAAGTCTTACCCGTTTGAGGCATTGCGCTAAAAACATACAAAATTACAAAAAAATGGTCACTTGGCATAACATTTAAATCATAAAAAAAGTGAATATTTTGCCCATTTCCCCACATTATGTATATTTTTGCATTATGACTAAATTCCTTTATTCAGAACTTCAGTCTTCATTCTAATTAATGGCCTCACAAAGTGCAAAATATAGCGCGGCTAGCTCCCCCTCTAAGATAGAGGGGGCCAGGGGGAGTATGATCGCACCGAGTCTTGACCATCTCAAAAATACTCCTAAATTAAAATACCTGCGTCGAGAATTGCGAAACAACTCTACAATGGCCGAAAAAAGCCTTTGGAACTGGTTAAGATGCAACCAAGTAGAGGGACTGCGTTTTCGCCGACAATTCAGCATAGACCAATTCATTTTAGACTTTTATTGTCCAAAACTCAAGCTATGCATAGAACTTGATGGGGACTATCATTTTCACGTCAATCAACCATTAAATGATTTCAAGAGGGATGAATTCCTTCGTGAAAAATTTGGTATTCACACTTTGCATTTTGAGAATAAGATAGTGTTTGAACAGCCACAAACCATAATAAACGCAATAATCAATTTCAAAAATGAAAGAGATAAGTCTATTGCAAGTGTTCATACTCCCCCTGTATCCCCCTCTATCTTAGAGGGGGAGCTTAACACCCATTTTAGTTTATGATGAGATTTAGGGTCATAATTATTGTGATAACAGCTTTTTGGGGCACTTGCTTGATGGCGGGAGCCACACACTATTTTGACCACCTCGACAAGCTAATCAAGGAGCACGACACGCGCATTGCCAATAAGAAAAGGGCTATCGACAAAATCAAAAACACACTGCCTGCACCCATCAGCGACCCGGCTGTGCTTGCCAAGGAATATGACATCAACAATGCGCTCTACAACGAGTACGCTGAGTTTCAAAACGACTCGGCGCAACATTACATGCGGCGTAACATCGACATCGCCAGAGCTTTGGGCGATAGCGCTAAAGTAATCAACAGTAAGCTTAACCTCATCCATCTGCTCAACAAGTCCTACCTCCTTGATGAGGCCGAGCAGTTGTCACAAACCATCGACACCACAACGCTGAGCAAAGATCAACGTCAAGTTTACTACAAGAACTTGTCCGACATGTGCCTGTTCAGGCTTGAGTTCAACGCGGGAAGCAGCTACGAGAAGCTTTACCAGCAGCAACTCACCAACTACCGTCTCAAGATTGCAAAGCTCTCGGAGCCAGGCTCTGAGCGCAACAGGCTCTATCAAGCCAGCTACCTGAACGACACCGGAAAGACACAAGAGGCAATTGAGCTGCTCGAGGAGATGCTCAAAGACTATCGCAGCGGCGACCGCACATTCTCAGTGGTCACCAGCACCCTGGCGTTCTACTATAGCCTGCTCAACGACCACGACAAGCAAAAACAGCTGCTGGCAATGAGCGCAGCGAGCGACATCGAGGGGTGCATCATGGAGAACTCGGCACTCAGGCAGCTCGCCGACCTGCTCTTCGACGAGGGCGACATCGACCGAGCCTACCGCTACATCAACATCAGCGTTGCCGATGCCAATTTCTATGGCACGCGACTGCGCAACGTGCAAGCGTCGCAGCTGGTGCCGCGCATCATCAAGGCCTATCAAGACAAGCAGGAGAAGAACCAGCGCAACATGCGCAACTTCCTCATTGCCTTGAGCATCCTGGCATTGATGCTCGTGGCGGGAATCATCGGCACCACCCTGCTCTACCGTCGATATCGCCGCCTGAGCGAGAGCAGAAAGCTTATCAATGACCAGCTCAACGACACCGTCAATGAGCTCGAGAGCACCAACCAGCAGCTGCAGGAGCGTGACAAAATCAAGGAGCAGTACTTGGGCCGATTCCTCACTTTCAGCAGCAACCTCATCGACAAGAATGAGACACAGCGCAAAGCGCTGAACCGACTCGCCATGGAAGACCGACTCAAGGAACTGAAAGCTCAACTCAAGAGTCCGCATCTCGACTATGAGAATGCCACACTCTTTTACCAGAACTTCGACTCGGCATTCCTTAACATCTATCCTAATTTCATCCAAGCGGTAAACAGCTTGCTGGAGCAAGATCAGCACATCGAACCGAAAGATGGCGAACAGCTCACACGCGAACTCCGCATCCTAGCGCTAATACGCCTCGGCATCACCGACAACAAGGAGATAGCAAGCATCCTGCGAGCTTCAATTGCCACAATCTATACCTATCGCTCACGACTCAAAGCACGCGCTATCAGCAAGGACTCCTTCGAAGACGACATCAAGCACATCCAAGCCCTCTCCTAATGCACAATTCATAATGCATAATGCACAATTAATGCCCTCAAAGGCTTTTGAGGACATTTTTGGACATAAGAAGTAAAAAGTTATTGTTTTCCTAAAAGAACATCATATACAGCAGTGACATCAGCTGCTGTTACTACGCCATCACCGTTCACGTCGCCATAAACGCCGCTAGAACCTCCACTGCTAACATCGGCCCATTCCTCAGCATCTTCAACGATTATCAAAAAATCTTTCCAGACATCTTGATTTTCATAACGTATCTTGGAACCTTTTCTAACATGTAAATCACAACTGGCTTTTAGAATACCTTCAAATACATTGCTATTAATATTTATGGGGCGTTCTCTCAAAGCAACAAGATTTTCTAAAAAAGAACAATTCTTAAACGCCTTTTCTCCTGTTCTTTACTCTGCAACAATGCCTTATATGTAAAAAAGGCCATTATTGCAGTGGCAACGGCTGATAACGCAGCCCAATTGGTGGTTGATAAAAACCATTGGAAAAAGTTCATAATAATTCATCAATTTATATTAAATTTGTTCAATCACCTTTTCCTCGAGAGCCAGAGGCTAAGCAGAGGGTCGGAGAGGGAATAGATTTTTTCTTTGCAGGTGATCAGGTCGTACTCCAGAAGTTTGAGCGCTGCCGACTGTGTTGAACTTGGGGAGCGCAGTCGATGTTTCTTGTTGAATGCCATTGATGTGATGGCTTGCGCCTGTCCTTCGGCGTGAATAGCATAAAGCAGCTCCTTTTGTGCCTCGGTAATAAACGACAACTGCTCGCGCTGGTGCGAATCGGTCTCGTCGATGAAATCTTCGATTAATTGCTTAATGGTGTCGACATCGCAAGTTGCGCCAGCTGGTGTCTCGGCAAAAGCATCTTTCATGATGCGTTGCACATAGAATGTGACTCCCCAAAACGTGTCGTATGCGTGGCGAAAAGCATCGGGAGCGATATTTTTCCCTGCCTCATTGAAAAGACGAGTGGCAAATTCAAGATATATATCCCGATCAATAGGTTCAAGCCTGATGGCTTTGGCGCTCTGGTAAAAAGGTCGCTTAGACGAGAAAAACATCTCTTCCATCAAACGGCGCCTACTCCCTGAGAAGACAAAATTGGCATTTGAGAGTTTCTGTATGTGAGTTCTTAGAAGAGCCTCTACGTTTTTCTCAGGATAACGAGTAATCTGCTGGAATTCGTCGATAACCACAAGACATCGCTTGTCTACTTTCTCAAGGTATTCGAAGATTTCTCCAAGAGTATATTCAGGTCGAATAATGTCACCTATTTTGACATCAAATGTGGGAGTGTTTTGCAATGGGTCATATCCAAAACTAGCGCTCAGCGATTTAAGCAAAGTGACAAATTGCTTGCGCAGTTTCTTGCTACGAGTAGCCACACAGTCGAAAACTGCATTTCCAAAAGCTAAGATAAACTCGCGAAAAGTAGTGGTGTGCAGGATGTCAACTGTAATGGTTATATATTCTTTTTTTATCGATGACTTGTCAAAGACATAATCAACGAGCGAGGTTTTTCCCATGCGGCGCGATGATGTGAGCACCACATTCAATTCGTTGGTAAGGGCCTTTTCTAATGCGGCAGCTTCCTTCTCTCTATCGCAAAAATAGACATGTGGAATCTTTCCCGAGACGATAAACGGATTTAATATTTTGTTCATATTGCTCTGTATTTTTTGCAAAGATAATTATTCTTTTTCAATTACCGAAAAAAAATTACCGAAAAAAAATAATTTATATAAGCAAGACATAATGGAATATCTGTTTGTCTATATGTTTAAATAAACAGACAAACAAAATATGTTCTAATGTCTAAAATTCTGCGTGGGGACAATGGCGGCTTTTCCCTCTCACCTGTTATTCTCGGGCAAATATAGCCCAGCGAAATTAGAAGTCAGATTGCACAGCGTTTTCCTCGGCCTTTTGGTACCAGTATTCGGCGGCTTTCTCGTTGACGTCCACACCTATTCCCTGCGAGTAGCACTCGGCGAGCTGGCGCTGTGCAGGGCGGAAATCCTGCATTGCCGACAGACGCAGCCAGTGCACTCCAATCTCGGGGTTGCTGTCAACGCCTTCACCCTTGATGTAATACATTCCCATCAAGAACTGCGCCTCGGGGTCGCCCTTGTAGGCCTTAAGCCTTATGCCAGGATGGGTGGCGTTGCCTGTCACCTCGTCGGTCGAGGGAGCCGCCACTTGGCTATTGCCCACCTCTTGCTCCATGTCCTCAAAGAGTATCTCATTGCTTGGCTCAGTGATGACGGGCTGCTCAATCACTGGGTTGTTGTAGTCGTGAAGCACCAGCAAGTCCTTTTTCATGGTCCATTCCCCAAGCAGGTCAATAGCATTCAGGCCAAGCAGCAAGGGTGCCTTCTGCCCCACTGCTATTATCGCCCGCAAGTTATAAATCATGCGGTTACCCACCTTTAGCGAACGTATGTTAACAGTGGTATTGTTGTCGACCGTGCCACTAGCGTTACGAGTTTGGATGGCACCAGTGAAGTCGGTCTGGAGCAGACGTTTCTTCGCAAGCAGTTCGTTGACAAACTCCTGCGACAGGCTGGTGTTGGCAGCTCCTGTATCGAAGATGAAGTCGCGCTTCACGCCATTCACCTCGCACGGCAAAACATACACGCCACTCCTGCGCTTCATTTTCACCACATAGTCGGAAGCTACTGCGCTCGTAAAAACACCAAACACCAGAGCCATGACTAACATAGCTCGCCACATGTGTGTAAATAGTCGTTGATATAAGGCCATAATTAGTTATTTTAAGCCACAAAATTATCTATTTTTTTTCTTTCTAGCAAGAAGTGCAAACAAAACTTGATTCAGTGCTAAAAAACGCAAACGTTTGCACCTTATTTTGAGAACATTACACCTTACCTATTGTGATAAATACCTCTATAATTAATAAATTTGCTTGCATTTTTAGACCATATTCAAAACAAAATCAATAAATCAATGAAAAAATTCTATCTATCATTAGCATCGTTAGTCATTGCCATAAGCGCAATGGCACAAGGATGGCCTGCCAACTATGGCGGCATAATGCTGCAAGGATTCTACTGGGACAGCTACGACTACACCAAGTGGGACAACCTCACAGCACGCAGCGAGGAGCTGGGATCCATCTTCGACCTGATTTGGGTGCCCAACTCAGCTATGACACGTGGTGGTAACACCTATCAGACCATGGGCTATATGCCCTACTTGTGGCTCAGGCACACCACAGTATTTGGCGGTCAGAGCAAGCTCGTGAGAATGATTCAGACCTACGGCGCTATGGGCACCGGCATCATCGAGGACGTGGTCCTCAACCACAAGGATGCCAAAGCTGCCGAAGGCGATGGCTATCTCGCGTTCCAAGATGAAACTGCTGGCACCTACAGCGTGACCTGGGACAACGTGAACTACACCGGCATCGTGTGCAACGATGACGTGGAAGGCGGTGGTGGCAACTACGACACCGGCGAAGGATTTGCCGGCGCTCGCGACCTTGACCACACCAACACCCGCGTGCAGCAAAACTGCATCACCTATCAGCGATTCCTGCTCGACTCGCTGGGCTATGTGGGCTTCCGCCTCGACATGACCAAGGGTTATGCGCCTCAGTACACTGGCAAATACAACGCTGCTACCAACCCCATCTTCTCGGTGGGTGAGTACTTCGACGGCAACACCGACCTCTTGAAGCAGTGGATTAACGGCACAGCGGTTAACGGTGTAATCCAGAGCGGCACCTTCGATTTCGCTCTTAAGTTCGCCATCAACGACGCTTTCGGTGGTGGCAACTGGGGAGCCTTGAACCTCGCCGGACTTATTGCCGACGACAACTACAAGCGCTATGCTGTGACCTTCGTCGACAACCACGACACCAACGAGGACCACAACAAGTGTGGCGGCAACATCGAGGCAGCCAATGCCTTCATCCTCGCCATGCCTGGCACTCCATGCGTCTTCAGCAAGCACTACGAGGAGTACAAGACCGCTATCACCAACATGATCAAGGGTCGCCGCGCTTGCGGTGTGACCAACATGAGCAGCTGCACCAGCTCTCAAGTGAGTGGAGGTATCATCTTCACTACCACTGGCTCGGTGGGCAGCGTGATGGTACGTCTGGGTGCTGCAGCTTCGGGCAATCCAGGCTCCGACTGGCAGCTCGTGCAAAACGGTACCAACTACTCCTTCTACATCACCAAGGGCATCGACTGGGTGAACAGCGAGAAGATTGGCAAGATTGTGGGTTATCCCGTTATCAGCAAGCCTAGTGGCGTGTATGCCAACTCGGTGACCGTAACTGTGAAACCCTCGATGGCAAGCACCACTCTGGTATACACCACCGATGGCACTAATCCTACTCCCGACAGCCAGCAAATCACCAGTGCAACCACCTTCACCTTCACCGAGAACACCACTCTCAAGGTGGGTGTGCTCATGGACGGCAAGGTGAGCGACATCGTGACACGCAACTACATCATTAGCGATGCCGATGCCACCAGCATCACAGTTTATGTGAAAGCCGACACTGCGTTCCTCTATGCTTGGGACGACGGTGGCAATGCTCTCAACGGCGAGTGGCCAGGCACTAAGATGACTCAGAAACGCACTATTGGCGGTGTAGAGTTCTTCTACAAGACCTTCGCCAAGAGCAGCCCTGAGTACAGCATCAACTTCCTGCTCAACAAGGGCGATGGCGACGACAGCAAGACTCAAGACGTGACCGACGTTTCGGGCGACGTGTTCTACACCTTCAGCGATGGCGACGCACGCGACCTGAGCAACATCTACCTTGCCGAGCTCTACAACCCATTTGTGTGCATCGACAAGCCCAGCGGCAATCTGCCAGCCAACAAGAAGGTTTACATCAACGCTAGCTATGGCGACGCCAAGATTGTTTACACAACCGACGGCAGCGAGCCCACAGCTTCGAGCCCACAAGCTACAGGAAAGAAGGAGCTCCAGTTCACAACAGTTGGACAAGAGGTTACCGTGAAGGCTGGCCTGCTCATTAACGACAATGTGAAGAACATAGTGACTCGCGACTACAAGGTTACCGAGGCTACAAGTGGCGGCAGTGGCACTGGCTCAAGCAACAGCATCACAATCTACTGCAAGGCTACCAATGCTCCCTACATCTACTCGTGGGAAGACAGTGGCACACAGCACAACGGTGACTGGCCCGGCACTAAGATGACAAGTAGCACTACCATCGACGGCGTGAAGTGGTGGACCTACACCTACGACGTGAAGCCCATCAACATCATCTTCAACGACGGCAATGGCAACCAAACAGGTAACATCGTGGGGCTCAATAGCGACAGCTACTTTGAGTATAACGGCACCAACACTGCCACCAATGTCACTTCACAGCACGTTGACCTCACCGATGCCGACATTCCATCGTGTGCAACATGGATCGACGGACAGCAGTTCGTTTACTTCGAGGCCAACAACTACTACGAGCCCTACACCTGGATTTGGAACAATGGCGGTGCCAACTTCACTGGTGGCGCATGGCCAGGAGCTGCACTTATCGACGTGGTTGGCGTAGCGCCTAGCGGCAAGAACATTTACCGATGGACCACCAGCAGCCAAGATGTGCCCACAGGCATCATCTTCAGCAACTTCGGATGGCCACAGACCAGTGACCTCGAATTTGTAAACGGTGGATACTACACCGAAGGCGGACTCTTGGGAATCATCGAGGCCAAGCCAGCAGTGCATGGCGACGTGAATGGCGATGGAGTAGTTACTGCCTACGACATCACTGCCCTTTACAACATCCTCCTCGGCAACAGCCACGACTATGAGGAGAATGCCGACATCACCGGCGACGGAAACATCACCGCAGCCGACATCACCGCCATCTACGACATCCTCCTCGGGAACAAATAATGCAGAACTGATTAATGCATTAGTTCCCGTTATCAAGACAAACACCGAGCCACGACGCCATTGCATATCGTGGCTCGGTGTTTTTATAATGCCCAGAATAATCAATATAATTATAATAAAACAAGCCGAGGTCGATGTTTTGTCGATCTCGGCTTGATAGTTAAGAGAAACTCT
This sequence comes from uncultured Bacteroidales bacterium, assembly GCA_902792435.1. GTDB lineage: Bacteria > Bacteroidota > Bacteroidia > Bacteroidales > Muribaculaceae > Sodaliphilus. The sequence goes on along the minus strand of CADAZN010000028.1, from coordinate 18,620 downwards.
ATGGGTGATTCTTAGATCTCCTCGGCAGTGTGGAGGTGCTGAACGTAAACAGCCTTCATCATTTTCTTGCGGTTGATTACGCTAGGTTTCTCAAACTGCTGACGCTGGCGCAATTGTTTGATAATGCCAGTACGCTCTGATTTTCTCTTAAATTTCTTCAAGGCGCGCTCAATGTTCTCGCCGTCTTTTACTGGAACGATAATCATAATGTAAAATTTTTTATTAAATTGTTATTAAATTGGTTTTCAGTTTATTCTAGTGCCACTTCAACATTGCGCGGGCGACACTATGGCTGCGGACCTAAAATGTCCACTCACCTAAAGTTTTTTTAAAAAAATATTGTTGATTTCCGCTTTATAGGTTGTATTGCGGCACAATCCTCATGCGATTGCACCCGCAACTTGGCAGTGCGGAGCTGCCTTAATCTGTGGTCTATATGTCTGTTTTTCAGATGTTTCTGGTGGTTAAATCAAACCTCCTTTCAATTTTAATGCCTGCAAAGGTAGTAAAAATTTTTGATTCACAAAATATTGCACCCCAAAAATTGCTCCAACATCATCAAGAGCCTTTTCACATAAATCAAGTCGCAGCCACTCTCTCCCTTCTCCCCTCTTACCTCTCCCCTGAAAACGATGTATAAATAGTTTATTTGTAAGATTTTTTGCGGTAAATGTGGCAAATTAAAGTAAAATTATTATCTTTGCCGATTAATATAGATTTATCTTAAATAAATGAAAGTTAAAATACATAGGGAAGGCCAGAACATAATCTTTGTGTTATTGCTTATATTGCTGGCAATCAACATTCCTGCCTATCTGTTCATAGAGCTAAAGTGGATTCCTATCTTGCTGATAGCCTTGAGCGTGATTACCTTTGCCTTGGTGATCAACTTCTTCAGGCTCCCACAACGCCACTTCAAGGGCGACGCCGACGGCGTTGTGGTGTCGAGCGTTGACGGCAAGGTTGTTGCACTCGAAGAGGTGTATGAGGGAGAATATCTGCACAAGAACGTGATTCAGCTATCGGTGTTTATGTCGGTCTTCAATGTTCACGCCAACTGGGTGCCCTTGAAGGGCAAGGTGAAATATGTGAAGCACCATGCCGGCCGCTTCCTTGCTGCCTACCTTCCAAAGTCCAGCACCGACAATGAGCGCTCGGCCATCGTTATTGAGAGCGAAAAGAACGGTGAGGACGTACTTGTGCGTCAAATTGCCGGTGCCATAGCTCGTCGCATAGTCACCTATGTTGACGCAGGTGATGATGTCGACATCAGCGACTTCATCGGTTTCATAAAATTCGGTTCACGTGTTGACATCTTTTTACCACTTGACAGCGAGATTCTCGTGAAACTTGGCGACACCACAACTGGCGGCATAACCCCAATAGCACGACTCACACCACGCAAGAATTGATGAGCATCTTAACTAAAATAAAGAACAACATCCCTAACGCCATCACATGCCTCAACCTGCTTTTTGGATCGATGGCGGTGATAGTGGCGTTCAAGCCATTCGAGACCCTTGGTTGCGGATTGCTTGGCTATCAGTGGGCGTTTATATTTATTGCCGCAGCTGCAGTGGCCGACTTTTGCGACGGCCTTGTGGCACGCCTGCTTCATGCCGTCTCCCCTCTTGGAGCTGAGCTCGACTCGCTCAGCGACTGCGTGAGCTTTGGCTTGGCACCTGCTCTAATCTTATACAACGTCATGGCCGAAGCAGGGCACCCACAATGGATGTGCTACTGCACTTTGTTGATACCTATCTTTGGCGCATTGAGGCTTGCCCGGTTTAATGTCGACACCAACCAAACCACCACATTCACCGGACTGCCCATACCTGCCAACGCCATCTTCTGGATTGGCTTCATCAACTACTTGGCAACTCACCACACCATTCCTGTTTGGATTGTGCTGGCACTCATTGTTGTCATGTCGCTGTTGATGGTGTGCAACCTGCGCATCTTCTCTCTCAAGGTTCACGGATTCAGCTTGAAAGAGAGTTATCGTCAGTACATTTTGCTCGCCGGCTCAGTGGTTTTCCTTGTTATTGCTGGCGTTTCAGGACTTGCCTGTATCATAGTTTTCTATGTCGTGCTGTCGCTTATCTTTAAGGAAAAGGAAGCCTAACACGGCAACTTGGCACATTTTTTGCTACTGATATTACATCGTAATTACTTTTATGGGAACTTTTTTGCTCATATTATTCATTTTGATTGTCATCTGGATTGCCTCGCCCATTATTAGGGTGTGGCGAAAGGTGCGTCAGTTTCAGAATGAATATACGCGCACAATGAACCAGACTCAGCAACAAAATCCCAACCAATCACAAGAAGGCAAAGACGAAACCATGGCCGAGAAATATCGCAAGTACAGCGACTCAACAGCCGAGAACGTCGACTTTGAAGAGCTAGACGGCCCCATGGAAGACACACCCGACACCAATCCTGGCACCGAGCAATCTACCCGCTACCAACAAGAAGCCATCAGCGACGCTGAGTTTGAGGAAATACCGTAATCACGTCATTTCCACTACCCTAACAAATATTTTTTTTAGGATTTCCACTCCATCAGGAGCGGAAAAATTTGACTATGTCCTGCAATTGACTATCTAAAGAATCGTCCTACAACTGGTGCTTTCTTGAGAATCTCGCCCAGGTGCTCGCGCTTGTAGATTACAGCTACAAACACAAGCATCAAGGCTGTGCGATAAGTGATGTTGAGCCAAGTGGCATCGAACTTCACCAGCACGCACGCGGCAAATATCGCAGCTGCCACAGCCGTGTAAATGCCAATATCCTTTAGCGGATAGTTAATGGGATAATACTTTTGCCCAAAGAAATAGCTCAGAATCATCGATATTCCATAGCCTGCAAAACCTCCCCATGCACAAGCCATGTATCCAATCTTGGGCACCAGCAAAATGTTTATCAATATCAGTACCGTGCAGCCTATTCCCGAGAAATAGGCACCCCAAATGGTTTTGTCGATGAGTTTGTACCAGAACGACAGGTTGAAGTAGATGCCCATCATGATCTCGGCAGCCATGACTATGGGCACAACCTTGAGGCCTTCCCAGTAGTCGCTGGCGATGAAATACTTGAGCACGTCGAGCCAAGCTATCACAACAAGGAACGCCAGCAATGTGAAAATGATGAAATACTTCATTGCCGTGGCATAGGTTTCCTTATTATCTTTGTCGCTGCTCTTGCCAAAGACAAACGGCTCATAGGCGTAGCGGAACGCCTGTGTGATGAGTGCCATGATCATCGCAATCTTGCAGGCGGCTCCATAAATACCCAACTGAACACGGCCATTTGGAGTCTTGTCGATCATGGGATACAATATCTTGTCGGCAGTTTGGTTAAGGATACCTGCAATGCCTAGCACCAGCAAAGGCCAGCTATAGCCCAACATGCGCTTGAGGAGCTTGCGGTCGAGCACATATTTCACGCCAGTGAGCTCTTTCCAGAAGAAGAAAGTGATGGTGCCTGTGCACACCAGGTTGAGGTAGAAAGCGTAGCCTGCGCCCACCGATGGGTCGTAAATCTTACCTATAACGTCGGGATAGCTCTTGTAAAGCGCTGGCAGCCACAGGAAATAGAATAAGTTCAGAATGATATTCAGAACGATGAACAGCAGCTTGAGGGCGGCAAACTTGATTGGTTTGTGCTTATATCGCAAGTAGGCAAATGGAATTGCCTGGAAGGCGTCGAGTGCCACAACAATCGCCATCACACCTATATAGCTCGGGTGATCAGCATAGCCCATAGCTGGCGCTATCCAGGGCAAGAAACCTAGCACGGCAGCGACAAAAGCCAATGCCACAGTGCCCACGGCGATAAGAGTGGTGGAGTAAACGGTATTTGGGTTCTCCTCGCTCTTGTTGGCAAAGCGGAAGAACGTTGTCTCCATACCAAAGGTGAGTATCACAAGCAACAGAGCCACATAGCCATACACATTGGTAATAACACCATATCCGCCCGAAGCGGCGCTAAGGCTCTGAGTGTAGAGTGGAACGAGCAGATAGTTGAGGAAGCGCCCAACGATGCTGCTGAAACCATAGATAACTGTATCTTTTGCCAGCGATTTTAAATTTGCCATTTCATTCTCTCGTTTTTCTCGTTTACTTGTTTATTTTCTTCCTGTCCTTAAAACAGGCTGCCTTGTTCACCTGGCCGTTGTGGCCTGTCGATTTTCAGGTGGGTGAAGGCGTGGTCGGTAGCAACACGGCCTCGAGGAGTGCGCTTGATGAAGCCCTCCTTGATGAGGAATGGCTCATACACCTCCTCAATGGTGCCTGCGTCCTCGTTGAGTGCAGCAGCCAGGGTGGTGAGACCCACAGGGCCGCCACCAAACTTGTCGATAATGGTGCGCAATAGTTTGTGGTCCACCTCATCGAGTCCGCAAGTGTCGATGTTAAGTGCACCGAGGGCATATTGAGCTATTTCGGTGTCGATGTTACCACTGCCCATCACCTGGGCAAAGTCACGCACTCGACGAAGCAACGAATTGGCCACACGAGGAGTGCCACGACTTCTGAGCGCTATCTCACGAGCGGCATCATCGTCGATGGGCACTTTGAGCAATCTTGCCGACCTCTTGACGATTCCTTGAAGCACATCGTGGTTGTAGTACTCCAAGTGACAGTTAATGCCGAATCGCGCTCTGAGTGGAGCTGTGAGAAGGCCGCTTCGCGTGGTTGCACCAATCAAAGTGAAAGGTGCTAGCGTGAGCTGAACCGAACGTGCGCCAGGTCCCTTGTCAATCATGATGTCGATGCGATAGTCCTCCATAGCCGAGTAGAGGTATTCCTCCACAATTGGGCTCAGGCGATGAATCTCGTCGATAAAGAGTACATCGTTCTCCTCGAGCGACGTCAATAGACCCGCCAGGTCGCCAGGCTTATCAAGAACTGGGCCGCTAGTGACCTTGAAGCCCACTCCCATCTCGTTGGCTATGATGCTCGAGAGTGTGGTCTTTCCCAAACCCGGAGGGCCATAGAATAACGTGTGGTCCAGAGCCTCTCCACGTTTGCGGGCAGCAGCCACAAAGACCTTGAGGTTATTGATTATAGGCTCTTGCCCTGCAAAGTCGGTAAAACGCGCTGGTCTCAACGCTTTTTCAAAGTCGCGATCGGTCGAGCTTTGCTCCTCTCTTATGTCGAATTCGTCGTTCATTTCATCTTGTGTGTAAAACTCAACGTGCAAAATTAATAATAAAAACCCAAAAGCAACAATAACAAGCAACATTTTGCCACATTTTCTTGCTCAGTTATGATTTTATAACTATCTTTACACAATAATACATTGTAGTAATTGTTCTTTAAAATTAGTGTATTTTAATCAATAATAATCTTTTAATATCACATATGGATAACAATCGTTTTTGTGTAATTATGTGCGGTGGTGTGGGTAGCCGTTTTTGGCCCTATAGCCGCAAAGCAATGCCAAAGCAATTCATTGATTTCTTGGGAACTGGACGCAGCTTGCTGCAGCTCACTGCCGACCGCCTTGAAGGTGTGGTTCCCAAAGAAAACATCATACTTATTACCAACGAACTATATGCCGACATAATTCGTGAGCAACTGCCTGACATCGACCCGTCGCAAATACTATTAGAGCCAGCACGTCGCAACACCGCTCCTTGTAACGCATGGGCAGCATGGCACATCAAGGCTCTCAATCCCAATGCCAAGATAATGGTAGCTCCTAGCGATCATCTCATCCTCAAGCACGAAGAATTCAAGGATAGCGTGCTTCGAGCTTTTGACTATATCGACAAGCACCAATCTATTGTGACATTTGGCGTCAAGCCCAATAGACCCGAGACGGGATATGGCTACATCCAGGAAGGCGAGAAAATCGATGAATATTTCTCTAAAGTAAAGACCTTTACCGAGAAACCCTCGAAGGAGCTTGCCAATCTGTTCCTTGAGAGCGGTGATTTCTACTGGAACTCAGGCATGTTTTTCTGGGATGTCGACACCATCATTTCGGGCATTAGGGAACACGCTCCCGAGATTGCCGATGTCTTTGACCATGCCAACATGTTCTATGGCACCCCTCAGGAGCAGGAATTCATCAATGAGCACTATTCGGCATGTCCCAACATCTCCATCGACTATGCTTTCCTAGAAAAGTCGACCGACGTGACAGTCGAGAAGGTGGACTTTGGATGGAGCGATTTGGGAACATGGGGCTCGATTTATGACAACTCGCCCAAGAACCGCGACGGAAACGTGACCCCCAACACCCGCGTCCTCGCCTTTGAGAGCAACAACAACGTGATTGCAGCTCAAAGCGACAAACTCGTGGTAGTCTCTGGCCTTAACGGATTTATCGTTGCCGACACGCCCGACGCACTTCTCATAATGCCCAAGAAAGACGAGCAGAAGGTTAAGAACTACGTGAACGAGGCCAAGACCCACTTTGGCGACAAGTTTATGTAAAGGTAGTCAATAACTCAAACCATCGTTGCTTGAGTGACTGATAGTCGTTTATATGGCTAATAAATATTTGGACAAAGCACGCTCATTGGTTGCGAAACTCTTAAAGCCTGTCCTCGAAGAGTTCAACTTCTTTTTAGCGGTGCTGCTTATCAACAATAGCCTCACGTTTGGATACATTGTCGGGTGCTTCATGTACCCCGACAATTCTCCTTATCATGCTGTTCAATGCCTGGCACTGGGCATTGCCATTGCCTATGTGCTCACCGTTGTGCTGCATGCACTCAAGCCACGCTGGGCACGCATCACCTTCAAGGCGGTGTGCTACACTATTCTCATCACGCTCGAGGCGGTCTACATCTTCCTTTTCTTCAATTTCGAGATGATGCTCGGCCCACGAGTGCTCGTGCTACTTGCCGAGACCAACAGCAAAGAGGCGAGCGAGTTTGTCTCAACCTATTTCCTCAGTGCCAAGAGTCTGTGGGCCTATGCCGCTATTATAGCTATCATCGCCCTTGTAGTCACGGGCGAGCTAATTAAAAAAATTATCAAGAAAGCGGTAAATCTTCGCATTCCCAAGGCCATTATCACCTGTATTGTGCTGCCACTGATGCTGTGGGGAGTGTACCTGTCGCACAATTATGTGAAGTTGGCGATGTGCAAGCACTCCAAAGAGCTGAACCAGTGGGTGCGCGACTTTGGCGTCGACGCCATCGACCACCTTAGCACATCTTACTACTCGTTGTGCTGCCTGAAAGTGAGTGAAGCCGACCTGAAATACGCAGTCAGCGTAGCTAAAGCGGTGGAAAAATCACCCATCACCCTAGCCGATTCCGACTCATTAAATGTCATTGTCGTGATGGGCGAAAGCTATATTAAACAGCACGCCTCGCTCTATGGCTATGAACTCAACACCACGCCCAATTTAATCAAGGAGCGTGACAAGGGAAACCTCATAGTCTTTACCGACATGGTAACACCCTATAATGCCACATCGCAGGTTGAGAAGAACTTCTTCTCCCTTAACGACTACTCTGGCGGCGAGATGTGGTATGACAAGCCCATCTTCCCAGCGGTGTTCAAGCATGCCGGCTTCAACGTCTACTTCTGGGACAACCAGCGCAACTATGCTAAGACCGAGATGTTTACCATCACTGTGAACGCGTTCATCTACAACGACACCATCGCTGCGTTGAGCTATGACGAAACATCCAACATCAGCATGACTTTTGACTATAACCTAATCACCAATTTCCAAAACAAGTCAAAAGTGCCCGCTGCCAAAAACAACCTCTACATCTTCCACCTAATGGGGCAACACGTGCACCCAGTGGGCCGATACCCAAAGAAGAAGGGATTTGACGTGTTTAACGCCGACTCGATTAAGAGCAAGGAAAAATACCTTGACAAGGATAAGCGCACCTACATTGCGCAATATGACAATGCCACCTATTACAACGACGCAGTGGTACAGCACATCTTCGACATATGGAAAGACAAGAACACCGTGGTGCTCTATTTCTCGGACCACGGCGATGAGGCCTACGACTATCGTGACCATTGCGGACGCGGCAATGTCACCACCGACAATCCGCAGCTGCTGCACTGCCAGTTTGACGTGCCATTCATGGTGTGGTGCAGCGACACCTACATCAAGAAGCATCCTCAACTCTACAAGGAACTGAAACAAGCAACGGCGCGCCCAGGTTTGGTGGTTGACGCGGCCCACATGATGCTCAGGCTTGCAGGCATCAACAGCCCTTACTATCAAGCTTCTCTCGACATTTCCAACCCCAACTACAAGGCCAAGAAGCGCATCGTGAGCGACAAGTACAATTACGATGAGGTAATGGCCCGAAAGCCTTGACCATTATCTCAATGTTGATTTTGTTGGGTTGGAAAAAAATTGCTAACTTTGCAAGCCGTAAACGAGTGAAACGAAAATAATCTGAAAATCATGCGAATAGATATACTCACTGTGATGCCCGAAGCCCTGGAGTCGCCTCTGCACTGCAGCATCGTTCAGCGCGCCCAGGACAAAGGACTTGTCGAGATTCACATACACAACCTGCGCGACTGGTCGCTGCGCAAGCATCGCAAGGTCGACGACTACCCATTTGGCGGAGAGGCCGGCATGGTGATGCAAATCGAGCCTGTGTACCGATGCATCGAGCAGCTCAAGAGCGAGCGCAACTATGACGAGGTGATTTTCACCTCGCCCGACGGCGAAATCCTCGACCAACCCATAGCCAACCAACTGTCGCTCATGGAGAATCTCATTATCCTGTGCGGGCATTACAAGGGCGTGGACTATCGCATACGCGAGCATCTCGTAACCAGGGAGATATCAATTGGCAACTATGTGCTCACTGGCGGCGAATTGCCTGCTGCAATAATTGCCGACGCGGTGATAAGGCTCATTCCCGGCGCCATCGGCGATGAACAGAGCGCCCTCAACGATTCCTTCCAGGACAACCTGCTCGAGGCTCCCGTCTACACCCGTCCTGCCGAGTTCAACGGATGGCAAGTTCCCGAGATACTGCTCAGTGGCAATTTCGCAAAAATTGAGGAGTGGAAAATGCAGCAAGCCCTCGAGCGCACCAAGCGCCTCCGCCCCGACCTACTGAAATAACCACCAACCATTTATGGTCACCACACGATTGCAAGATGAACAAGATAAAGAAAAATTGTTAAACGTTGCGAATTCATCTTGCTGAAAAGAAAAAATAATAGTAACTTCGCACCCCAATAAAACGAGTAAAACGACATTCTTAAGTGTATGAAATTGAAAAAAATTAAGCGTCCTAAATGGATTCCCTTGTGGCTAAGCTTGCCATTCATCATCTTCATCGCATTTATTGTGATGCTGCTCTTCTTTGGAGAGAACAACTACAGGGAAATCTCAAAGCAACAGAAGGAAATCGACAAGATTAAGGCCGAGATCAAGGTTCAAGAGGACTCGGCGCAGTACTACATTCATAAGACTCAAGAGCTCAACACCGACAAGGAGACTCTTGAGAAAATTGCTCGTGAGCAATATAACATGAAAAAAACTAACGAAGAGGTGTTTATCACCGACATACCATAAATAGCAATGAAATTGAACGTTAACAAAAAGGCAGTCAACTTGTTACTTTGTGTGGCAATGTTAACTCTGCTGGTGACTGCATTGTTGCCAATTTTGGGTATTAAATGGGATTGGCTACGATATGCATTCGCAGCAGGTGCGTTCTTCACTCTTGTAGCACAAGTGCTCACTCCAGCACCCGACGGAGGGTTCCGTGAGCGCAGACTCGCACGCATGAACGTGTGGTCGGCTATCCTCTATTGCGTGTCGGCAGCATGCTTGTTCATTCACGACGCCTCGATGCAGAAGAGTTGGGTAGCCTTCCTGCTTGCAGGAGCGGTGCTTCAAATCTATGCTACACTCATGCTTTCCAAGCTACAAGGCAAATAAATTACTAAAAAAATAAAAAACTGCCAACCAATAACTAAAAACTATTTACTAAATATTTATAAGTAAATACTATTTACTACCTTTGCACTTTGTAGTAAAATTTTCAACCAAGATGAAAGGTATCAAACACATTATAGCATCAACAATGCTGATTGCCAGCACGGCTTTTATTGCCATGGGGCAAACAGTTAACACTCCTTATTCTAAGCTGGGATTCGGTATCCTCAACGACAACGCAACAGGAATTCAACGCTCAATGGGAGGCGTAGGTTACGCCATGCAGAATGGTCGTCAAATCAACGTCATGAACCCTGCCAGCTACTCAAGGGTAGACTCACTCACATTCTTGCTCGACATGGGCATGGATGTCACCAACAGTTGGTCAAAAGAAGACGGCAAGAGTGGTTACAACCTGGGCGGAGGTCTGGATTATATCACCATGGAGTTCAGACTTGCCAAGAATTTGGGTGCTGCCATTGGTGTGATACCTTACTCGAGCGTGGGCTATAGCTTTGGCGGAAGCATTGAGAATGGTTCTGACTCACGCACAGGCTCTGGAGGCTTGAGCGAGCTCTTCGCCGGTTTTGGCTACCAGCCCTTCAAGGGATTCTCAATTGGTGCCAACTTCTCTTATCTGTTTGGTAATACCACCAATGTCACCACGGTAACTGGTGTAACCACCACACAGTTCACTCGCACACTCGAGGTCAAGGACTGGAACATGAGAGCCGGTATTCAATATGGCTTCAATGTTGCACGCAAGAGTCGAATCGTCCTCGGTGCCACTTTCTCTCCCAAGAAGTCGATGCATGGCACTGCCTTAGGACTAAAGGCCGATATTAGCCAAGATGTCGTAGTTGACAGCCATGGCAATAGGGTGGTAGTGTATGACACAATTGCAAACATGTCGATGAAAGGCAACTATGAGTTGCCAATGGCTATTGGTGCCGGTGTGAGCTACACCTACGACAACCGCCTCAACATGGAGATTGACTACACCTATCAGCCATGGTCAAAGGCTAAATACACTCCCATCAACTATTTCGAGGTTCCTGAATCAAAATGGAACGACCGATGGAAAGTTGCTGCCGGTGTTAGCTACACTCCCAACCCTCGCGGCAGTTATCTCAACCGCATGACTTATCGCATGGGTGGTTATTACAACAACGACTACATGAACGTCAACGGCAACAACGTGCGTGACTATGGCGTGGGAATTGGCTTCTCATTCCCAGCACTGGCCGGCAACAAGACTCTTGTTAACCTGGGCATTGAGTGGAAACATCGCTACAGTGTGCCCTATAACCTTATCAAGGAGGACTACTTGAACATCACATTGAGCGTGAACTTCAACGAGATGTGGTTCTGGAAGAACAAGATTAGGTAATCTAATCAAGAGAAATAGAAAAGATTTATTTACAAACTGTACTTAACACTTAACGACTAAAGCGTCAACTATATAGATTGCACTATCGCAGTAATGAAGGAAAGTCGATACTACTTTATCATAGCGATAATTATTGTGATTCTTATTGCATCGGGCTGTAAGGACGAAGTTGGCTCCACCACCAACCTCGACTTAGACCCAGCCAAGATGCCAACCATGGTCTCCCACAATGTCCAGACCCTTCTAAGCGACTCGGGGGCCACACGCTATCGCATCACCACCAAGACTTGGCTAGCCTATGAGAATCGGGAAGATCCGCACTGGATTTTCCCCGATGGGTTAATTGCCGAAGAACTGGAGAATGACGCCAATTTCAATGTTAAGATGTCGATGAAATGCGACTCGGCCCACTATAGCCGCAACGAGCGAATGTTGAATCTCGTGGGAAACATCACCATCCACGATAACGATGGCGGCGAGATTACTTGCGACTCGGCCTACTATGACGAGGAGAAACGCCTCTGGAGCCTCAACAGCATGGTTACCATCACCAAGAGCGATGGCAGCAAAATCGAAACCAACCAGATGTACTGGGACCGAAAGGCCAACAAATACTACAGCGACTCGTTCATCAGGATGCAGCAGGCCGACAAGATTCTTGAAGGTCATGGCTATGTGTCTAATGACGACATGACCAACTACACCGTTCGCAAGGTGCAAGCAATAGTGCCCGTTAACGACACTAAATTCCCATCGATGTAACTAATAACAACTAGAAACTATAGCAACAGTGGAAGGTCTTATTCCATACCTCATTCTAACAATCACGGCACTCGTGTTCTCGGCTTTCTTCTCGGGAATGGAGATTGCTTTTATTTCATCCAACAAAGTAAAAGTCGAGATTGACATCAAGAAAGGTGGTCTCGTGAGTCAAATTCTGAACATCTTTTACGCTCATCGCGAGACATTTATCTCGACAATGCTCGTGGGACAAAATATTGTGCATGTAATCTATGGTATTGGTATCGCATGGTTGCTTAAAGAGCCTCTTGAGAGTTGGCTTGGCGACAACGAGGCATTGGTGCTTCTTGTTCAAACCATCATCTCCACTCTCATTGTGCTAGTGATGGGAGAGTTTCTTCCTAAAACGACTTTCCGAATCAATCCTAACACGTCGCTGCGCATTTTTGCCGTTCCGTTGTTGATGCTTTATCTTATTCTTTATCCCATCTCAAAGTTCATTTCGTGGCTCTCGATGGTGTTGATGCGCTTGTTTGGCATCAAGAACGAGAAAGATGAAATACGCCTCATTTCGGTGGGTGAGCTCGACGACTATCTTCAGGAGACCATCGACAAGAGCGAGGATGAGAACCGAGAGGTGGAACGAGAGGTGAAGCTCTTTGAGAATGCACTCGACTTCAGCGACACGCGACTGCGCGACTGCATGATTCCTCGCAACGAGATTGTGGGTGTCGACATTGCCGAGACCGACCGACAAGAGCTGGTAAAAATCTTCTCGCGCTCAGGCCTGTCGAAGCTCGTGGTTTACCACGACGACATCGACAATGTAATAGGATTCATTCAGGTGAGCGAGATGTTCAAGTCGGCCGACGTAAACTGGAAAGACCAGATAAAGCCTGTCATCATCGCACCCGAGACTATGCTCGCCAAGAAAATGATGCAGAACCTGCTAAAGGAGAAGAAGAGCATGGCGATTGTGGTCGACGAGTTTGGTGGAACGGCAGGTATGGTAACGCTCGAGGACCTTGTAGAGGAAATCTTTGGCGACATTGAGGACGAGCACGACCGCCGCAAGCTGGTGGCTCGCAAAACTGGCGATAACACCTACGAGTTCTCGGGACGTATGGAAATTGAGCGCATCAACGAGTTATTCGACCTTGACTTGCCCGAAAATGATGATTATCAAACGATAGCAGGTTACATCGTCAACCGCCTGGAAGTGATTCCAAACCAGGGCGAAGAGCACAACATCGACAACTTCACCATAAAAATTAACAAGAAAAACGGAGCACGCTTAGAGCTCATCACTGTCATTGTCAACGACACAGCGAGCAACGACAACGACTAACCATTTTTAGGGTGATAAAGAGTTTTTGAAAGCAAAAAGGCTATTTGCCGTAACCGTTGAGCTTGCGGAAATTATTTGGCGACTGCCCAAGGTGTTTCTTTACATATTTTCCAAAGAACGACAAGTTCTCAAAGCCCAGCTGCAAGGCTATCTCCTTTATGCTCAATGAGCTATAGAGGAGCATCTGCTTTATGTGCCCTATGGTGTTTAGAGCTATCAGCTCGCTGGCAGTCTTGTTCTCATGCTTGCGACAGATGCTGGTGAGATACTTTGACGACACACACAGCTCGTTGGCATATTCCTTCACACTGCGCTGTGTGCCATTATTCTTGGCTAGCAACATCACAAAGCGGTGGAATATCTTGTCGCCCTGACGCATAATCGACATCTCATGCTCATACTCGCCATAGTGCATAGTGAGATTGGCAATCATGTCGATAATATAAGCTCTGAGAATCGTGTGCATCACATCTTTGTTGGTAGAGCCCACTCCAGGATGATCAATCTTGAACATTGCAAGCTCATAATACTTGCTCATAAGCTCCATCTCATCTTGAGAGAAGTGAACTACTGGATTCTGCTTGATGCGGAGGAACGCCTCAAAGATACTCTTAGTCATGAAGGTGAGGCCACCTTCGAGCGACAGGCAAATAATCTTGCAGCTCATAGCGCTGTCATAAACAATGTCGCTCACCACGCTCAGCATGTCGATGAGCAAGCCATCGTTGGCATTGATGTCATATTTTACATTGTTGACCTTCATCGACACACTGCCACGAGTGCAAAAAATCATTGCCACGAAGTTGACCTTGAATGCGTCAACCAGCGAGGTCACCGAGCGGATATCGTCGGCAAAACCTATCTCTCCATCAAAATACTTGAGGCTTCTTGATAGATGAGGCACATCGGTCAAATTTATCTGTTTTATTCCTGTTTCGCTCATACGAACTAATATTTTTGAGATTGCCAGCGTGGAATATACTTTACTAATCCCATCACAGGGTTTCAACACCATGAATATCAACTGCAAATTTACACACTAATTTCACATCCTGCAACATAACATTTGGTTAAATAATCTTTTTTTGAAATTAATTGTTAGGCTTTTTCTTGTAGATTGGTCATTATTGCACTACTTTTGCGCCATTGAAAACAAAACACCTAGTAATTATATGGAAATTATCAGCAATGGCAAAATGGTGGAAGTTGCCTACAAGTTTTTTGCAGTTGACGGAGACACCGACACCACAATTTATGAATTTACTAAAGAGCGTCCCGACCGCTTCATTTTTGGTTACGACCATTTCATGCTTGACGCATTTCTCAAGAACCTCGAGGGTCTTAAGGCTGGCGACGAGTTTGACTTCACCCTAGCTCCTGAGGATGCCTACGGAGAATATTCAGCCGACCACATCCTGGAACTCGAAAAGTCAATTTTCTTTGTCAATGGTGAGTTCGACGAGGAATTAGTGCATGTGGGAGCTATTGTTCCCATGAACACTACCGATGGATACCGCATCGACGGCTTGGTAAAAGAAATCACCGACAACAGCGTGATTATGGACTTCAATCACAAGCTTGCTGGAAAGAATGTGAGATTTGTGGGCTCGGTAGTTAGCGTGCGCGAGGCTACCGAAGAGGAGAAACATCCACAGCATGGCTGTGGCGGTTGCCACAAAGAGGGCGGTTGTCACGAGGGTGGTTGTCACGAGGGCGGTTGCTGCGAAGAAGGCCATCACGATGGCGAATGCTGTGGCAAGGGCGAAGGTCACCACCATGGTGACGGCGGCTGCTGCCACAAGGGAGAGAACTAATCCCCTTAGCCACCCACTAAACATATCACACAAAAAACACTCGCCGCTGGAGGTTATCATCCCAGCGGCGAGCGTTTTTATTGTTTAACTACAATCAGCCTTTGGCGGCTTCTACCCATTGCTTCACATCGTCGGGCATGGGGTTCTTGTAGCCAAGCTTGTACTTCTTGTTGATTTCAAGCAAGTCTTGGAAGAGTTTGCCTGGTTTCTCAAGAGCTCCGAGGGCCTCAACGGTGAGGATGCCCGCCTTTTGGATGGGAGCCACCCACTCGGCAGGTACGCCAATGGCGGTAAACGCCTCTTCCTTGTCGCGGTGCTGAACCTTCTCGGGACGCATTTGTGGGAAGAGCATCACGTCCTGGATGTAGCTGTTGCCTGTCATGAGCATGGTGAGGCGGTCGATGCCAATGCCAATACCGCTGGTTGGAGGCATACCATATTGCAATGCACGCAAGAAATCTTGGTCGATAACCATTGCCTCGTCGTCGCCCTTGTCGGCAAGGCGCATCTGCTCCTTGAAGCGTTCCTCCTGGTCGATTGGGTCGTTGAGCTCGCTATAGGCGTTGGCAACCTCCTTGCCGTTGACCATAAGCTCGAAGCGCTCGGTGAGGCCGGGCTTACTGCGGTGCATCTTGGTTAGCGGCGACATTTCAACTGGATAGTCGATGATGAATGTAGGTTGGATAAAGGTTCCTTCGCAAGTCTCTCCGAAAATCTCGTCGATGAGCTTGCCCTTACCCATGGTTTCGTCTACCTCGATATTGAGCTTCTGAGCCACCTCGCGAATCTGTGCCTCGTCCATGCCGTTCAGGTCATAACCGGTCTTCTCCTTGATGGCGTCGAGGATGGGAAGGCGGCGGTAAGGAGCCTTGAAGCTGATGGTCTTGCCATCAATCACGCTGTCGGTGCAGCCATTCACGGCGATACAAATCTTCTCGAGCAACTGCTCGGTGAACGACATCATCCAGTTGTAGTCCTTATACTGAACATAGAGTTCCATGCAAGTGAACTCGGGGTTGTGGTTGCGGTCCATACCCTCGTTGCGGAAGTTCTTGCCAATCTCATAAACACCCTCGAAACCGCCAACTATCAGTCGCTTCAGGTAAAGCTCGGTGGCGATGCGCATGTACATGTCGATGTTCAACGCATTGAAGTGGGTGATGAAGGGACGAGCGCTGGCACCGCCGGCAATAGCCTGCAGGGTGGGAGTCTCAACCTCGGTGTAACCAGCATCGTCGAGCACCTGACGCATGGTGCGAACCACTGTGGCGCGCTTCAAGAATGTATCCTTCACGCCCTCGTTAACAACGAGGTCAACATAGCGCTGGCGATAGCGAAGCTCGGGATCGTCGAAAGCGTCGTAGGTCACACCATCCTTAACCTTCACGATGGGCAGTGGCTTGAGACTCTTGCTCAGCACCTTGAGCGACTGAGCGTGGACACTAATCTCGCCAGTTTGAGTGCGGAACACATAACCCTCGATACCCACAAAGTCGCCAATGTCGAGCAACTTCTTGAAAACAGTGTTATAGAGGTCCTTGTTCTCATCGGGGCACAGGTCATCGCGGCTGATGTAAACTTGAATGCGACCGCGGGAGTCCTTCAACTCCATAAACGAGGCCTTACCCATGATGCGACGGCTCATGATGCGGCCGGCAATGCTCACCTGGCGGGGCTCGGCGTCATCTTTAAAGTTGGCCTTAATATCGTCGCTCCATGCGTTAACCACATATTCGGCAGCGGGATAAGGGTCGATTCCCAACTCACGCAACTGGTTCAAACTGTTGCGCCTAACAATCTCTTGTTCGCTAAGTTCTAAGATGTTCATATAGTAGATTTTAATTATTTACCTATTTTAAAGTGCAAAGATACAACTTTTTTTGAAAAGAAAGCACATCTACCTACTGTCAAGTTCTTAAGTTCAATATTTTCTAGATTATCTAGTGGTTCTATATTTACTATAGGATAGTGTGTGGTCAAAAAAAAGATGCGCCCCGCATTGGGACGCATCTTTTAAATGTTTAACGGATAGATAGATTATTTGATAACAACCTTCTTGCCGTTGTGAATGTAGATGCCAGGAGTAGTTGGCATGCTGTTGAACTTAACACCGAGGAGGTTGTAGTAAGCATTGTCGGCCTTAGCGTCAACGCCAACGGTGTTGATGCCAGTTTCCTCAGCCTTAGTAACCTTCAGCATTGGAGCCTTAGCCTCATTAATCAACTCGAAGGTGTAAGTGCCAGCCTCAGCAATGCGGAAGTTTGCACCGTCCATGAGAGTGATGTTTACACCATAGAGAGCCTCGTTGATCAGGAAGTAGCCAACTTGGTTAGCATCTTCGCCACCGTACCAGATCCAGCCACCATCCTCAGCAGGAGTGATAACCTTGAACTCAGCGTCAGCCTCGAGCTCAACATCCTCAACCTTGTTGTTAACGAACTCTAACATGCCGTCAACCTGGCTCCAGCCGTTGAATGTACCAACGAGGTAGTAAGCTGGCTCAACAGGAGCTTCGCCAATCTCGGGAGTGAAGAGTACGCTCTCGGTCCAGTCAGTAGTGCGAGCGTCAGCGCCAACACCCTGAACTTGTGCTTCATATACGGTTCCTTCCATCAGGCCTTCGATAGTGTAAGGATTCTCTACGTTCTCGCAAAGTGTCCACTCAGCTGGCTCTTGAGCGCCAGGAATCTCAACTGCGATGTTGTCAACATAGATTCTCCACTGGTCGGTGCAGTCATAGTGACGGAAGGCGATAACGCCCATGCCCTCATAGTCGCTCAGGTCAATCTCAACTGATTGAGCAGTAGTGCCTGGCTGGATGAACTCAGAAACAGCTACGAACTCGTCTACGCTCTCCCAATCTGGGTTGTCGCAAACGTAAACCATAATCTTGTCGGGATAGCTAGAAGAGTAGTTCCAAGTGTCGAACTTCAGAGTGCCACCCAAACCTACAGCGGGAGTGAACAGCCAGTTGTCGGGGCTGAGTGCGCCACCACTATAGCTTGCAGAGGTGAAGCAGAGGTCGGTCTGAGCATCATCAGAGTAAGCAAGACCCCAGCCGTTGCCGTCGCCATCAGCGTCATAAATCATGAAGCCCTCATCGAGCTGTGCCTCATAGCCATCCATTGGGAGATCCCAAAGCTTGTTCATCAAAGCGGGATCTACCCAAGGACGCCAGCGGAGGTTCCAAGTAGCGTTGTTCTCGCCAGGAACCCAAGCTACAGTAGCAGTAGTTCCGTCAGCCGAAACTGCGTTAACAGTTACGTCGGTAGGAATAGCTGGAGCTGTTGGGTCGTCGATAATGAGGTCAACCTGGTCGTTCTGGCCACCAAGAGATACTACGAACTCATAAGCAGCACCCGAAACGAACTCAAAGTCGTCGTAACGGCCACCAATTGAACCATTGGCAGAAGCAATCCACATGCGGTCG